>NZ_BCTR01000003.1 GCF_002091475.1 Sphingomonas azotifigens NBRC 15497 | reverse complement strand
ACGACGTGAAGGTAACGCTGGAGCGCGCCAGCCCCTCCCCTAGCCCCTCCCGCAAGCGGGAGGGGAACGCAGGCGCCGAACCCGGCGCGTGTTGATTCATATTCATTTCCTCTCCCCTGCCGGATCGCCATAGAACAGCCCGCGCCCGTCGGTGCCGAGATATACCCGACCGGCGACGCGCGGGTCGCCCGAAATCACGCGGAAACGCAGGCCCCATTGGTGCCCGTCGTCATTGATCCGCTGCCAATGTTTCCCCAGATCGTCCGAGCGCCATACCGCGCGAAGATCGCCCATCCTGCCGCCGGCATAGAGCGCCGGCACCCGGCCCGCCCCCTTGCCCAGCCCGAACAGCTCGACCTGCAGCGCCCCGCTCGCCGGCACGAAGGACGCGCCGCCATCGGTGCTGCGCCACAGCTGCGCGCCCAGCTTCAGCCGGAGTTCGCCCGCCGCGAAGGGCGAGGCGACCGGGCTGAACACGATGCCAGGCGCATAGCCGCCCCCGCCGACGGTAAGATAGGGGATGGCATCCTGCGCTCGCAGCGGCGCGGCGGCGCCGGTCAGCGCCCATGCCGCAAGCATGCCGAATGCGATGGGACGCCCCATTCCTCTCCCCATGATCCTCCGACAACGTTGCCGGTGCACGATCCTGCTTCCACAGGTTAGCGCTACCACCTATAGAAAGAAACCGCTGATTTGAAATTTGCTTTTACATATGGATGCAGGTTTCGATCGCAGGACGATCCATGCGGCATCGCGGACGAGGAGAGGAAAGGTTTATGATCCAGGATGTTAGCCGCCGCATGCTGCTGGGCGGCATGGCCATGGCCGCCGCCGGCGCGACTGCCCTGCCCGCGCACGCCTTCGCGGATGGCAGCGACGAGGCGCTGCCGCTGTGGCCCGGTTCGCCGCCGGGCGCCCCCGCCCCGCTGCCCACGCCCAAATACGACCAGCGCTCGAAAGACCCGGCGTTCAACGATCGCTGGCTGACCGGCGTCGGCCAGCCCTCGCTCACCGTGCGGCGGCCCGCCCGGCCGAACGGCACCGCGGTGATGCTGGTGCCCGGCGGCGGCTATGGCTTCCTCGCGATCGACAATGAGGGCGAGGAGCAGGCGCGCTGGCTCAATGCGCTGGGCATCACCGCCTTCATCCTGCGGTACCGCCTGCCCACCGAGGGCTGGGCCCATCGCAACACCGCGCCGCTGGCCGATGCGCAACGCGGGCTGCGGCTGATCCGCGCCAACGCGGCGCGCTGGAGCGTCGATCCGGCGCGGGTGCTTGCGCTCGGCTTCTCGGCCGGTGGCCATCTCGCCGGCAGCCTCGCCACCCGCCATGCCGAGCGCGTCTATGCGCCGGTCGACGCGGCGGACCGGCTGTCCGCACGTCCCGATCTGGCCGGACTGATCTACCCCGTGGTCAGCATGGCGGCACCGTTCGCCCATGGCGGATCGCGCGACAATCTGTTCGGCACCGGCGCCGATGCCAGGGCGCTCACCGCCGCCTCGGTGGAAACGCGCGTCACCGCCGATACCTCGCCGATCTTCCTGACCCATGCCAGCGACGACGGGCTGGTGCCGATCGCCAACAGCCTCGCGCTCTACCAGGCGATGCTGGCGGCCGCCCGCCCGGCGGAACTCCACGCCTTCGACCAGGGCGGCCACGGCTTCGGCGTCCGCCTGCCCAAGACCGTCCCCGCCTCCGCCTGGCCTACGCTGTTCGCCGCCTATGCGCGGCGCAGCGGCCTGCTCGCAGCTTGAGCGGAAAGGCGGCCCCGCTGGCATAGCCGCATAGCGGGGCCGCCGCACCGCGGCTCGGCACGCCCAAGCCCGCCACCGCCATTTCGCCTTCACCGACCATGAGTCGGCGCTTACCGCTGGCCCGGGAGCGATTTGCGTCGAGCTGACGAAAGATGAGGTCATGCGCGCAGGCCCGACTACGCAGGGCGACTACCAATCGCGCTAAGGCAATCGATTTCGCACTGACAACGATCCACACAAGCCATTGATCTTACAAGCGTAAAACATGTTAACGATACCACGCTTTTACGGGTAAAGCTGAGTTTCACATTATAGTTGCGATAAATAGGACGGAATGGTAGCGCAAACATCGGATGCCGGGATGACACCGGGACCGCCGTGCAGCGCGCCTCGATCGCGTGCGCCGGCCTCAACCAACTTGCACCTGCGCCGTTCGCGCCGAGGAGGGGACTTCGTGACCTATCGCTTCACATCATCGTTTCATTCGACGTCCATGACCGCCATGCTGCGCGCCAGCGCCTCGCTGGCAACGCTGTCATTGCTCACCCCCGTCGCCGCGCTGGCCCAGACGGCGGCAGCAGCCCCGCAGGGCAGCGAGACGGCGACGCAGGACGACACCCAGGCCGATGGCGCGCAGGAAATCGTCGTCACCGGCATCCGCGCCTCGCTGCAGAGCGCGCGCAACCGCAAGCGCGATGCCGAGCAGGTGGTGGATTCGATCACCGCGCAGGATATCGGCGCCCTGCCCGACCGCTCGGTCTCCGAAGCGCTGCAGCGCGTGCCGGGCATCACGCTCCAGCGCACCAACGAGAACCGTGATCCGGCACGCCTGTCGTCCGAAGGCGGCGGCGTGTTCGTGCGCGGCCTTTCCTGGGTCCGCTCGGAGCTGAACGGCCGCGACGTCTTCTCGGCGAACAACGGCCGCGGCCTGTCGTTCGAGGACGTGTCGTCGGACCTGCTGGTCGGCGTCGACGTGTACAAGAATCCCTCGGCCGACCTGGTCGAAGGCGGCATCGGCGGCATCGTCAACCTGCGTACCCGCAAGCCGTTCGATGCGCCGGGCTATGTCTTCGCGCTCTCGGGCGATGCCAACTATGCCGATCTGCGCAAGAAGACCTATTGGTCGGGCAACGGGCTGGCCAGCGGCCGCTGGAACACCCCGCTCGGCGAGATGGGCCTGCTGCTCAGCTACTCGATCAACAATATCGGCAACCGCACCGACAGCATCTCCAACGGCCGCTATGATCGCGGCACGCTGACCGCCGCGCAGGGCGGGCTGGCCGCGGGCAGCAACGTCTACATCCCCGCCAATATGGGCCTGCGCCGCATCGACTGGCAGCAGAAGCGCACCGCGTTCGACGGCTCGTTCCAGTGGAAGCCGACCAGCACGCTGACCTTCACCGCCGAGGCGCTGATCGCCCAGGCGACGCCGCGCGACATCGAATATGCGATCGGCGACAACGGCACGCCGCCGACCGACGACCCCTCGTACAAGTTCGGCCCGAACAACGAGCTCGTCTCCGGCGTCATCGCCAACCGCCAGCTGAACCTCGACACGCGTTCGGGCTATCAGCGCAAGCGCACCCAGGACTTCTCGGGCAACCTGCGCTGGACCCCCGATACGCACTGGACCGTCACCGGCGACCTGCAATATGTGAAGTCGACGGCGCAGGTGAGCAGCATGACGGCGTTCACCCAGACCAACACGCCGGCCACCTTCGACTTCAACTTCGCCGGCGACGATCCCAAGCTGGTGATCACCCCGACCCCGGCAGGTGGCTCGCTGACCAAGCAGAGCGACTATTGGTGGGCCGCGGCGATGGACCATCTCGAAGACAACGAGGCGCACGAATGGTCAGGCCGCGCCGATGTCGAATACACGTTCGACAGTGGCCTGCTGCGCTCGCTCAAGGTCGGCGGCCGCTATACCGACCGCAACGCGATCACGCGCCAGACCGGCTACAACTGGGCCGAGCTTTCGGCACAATATTGGGATCCCGGCACGCCGGTGTACATGAACCAGACCGGCTTTGCAGGCGGCGCGCAGAACACCGGCCTGCCGAACCAGTCGCAGCTGATCACCTACAACAACTTCTTCCGCGGCAAGGTCTCCTCGCCGGGCGCGGGCTTCTGGTTCCCGGCCGCCAGCCTGGTCCAGAATAGCCCGACCGCCGCCTACGACTCCTATCTGAAATATGTGAGCAAGAGCTGGAAGCCGTATAACAGCGACGTCAGCATCTCCGGCCTGTCGGGCGGCGGCGTCAACGACCAGACCGAGCGCACCTATGCCGGCTATGTCGTCGGCCGCTTCGGTATGGACACCAGCCCGATCGGCCATTTCGACGGCAATATCGGCGTTCGCGTGATCCGTACCGAGATTTCGGCGGTCGGCTCGGGCGCTTCGCTGCCTGCGTACCCGAGCGGCACCTGCGTGGCCGGCACCCCGATCGTCGGCGGTCCGCGCGACGGCCAGCTGACCACCGCGGCAGACTGCGCGCAGTTCACCGCGGCGCAGACCTTCGCCCAGGGCTCGCTCGGCGTGGCAACCAGCGCCAGCAGCTCCTACACGGACGTGCTGCCGACGCTGAACCTGCGCTTCTTCCTGAAGGACAATCTCCAGCTCCGCTTCGCGGCGGGCAAGGCGATCTCGCGTCCGACCTTCGCGCAGCTCAACCCCTATGTGCAGCTGTCGTACAACTTCGCGAGCACGCCGAGCGCCGCGGTGGCGACGGGCACCGGCATCAACGGTCGCCTGACGCCGTTCACCGGCACCGCCGGCAACCCGAACCTGAAGCCGACCCGCTCGAACCAGTTCGACGCGAGCCTGGAATGGTATTTCGGGCGTGCGAACAGCGTCACGGTCGCTGCCTTCTACAAGGATATCAGCAACTATATCTTCGCCGGCACCACCGAGCGCCAGTTCACCAGCAACGGCCAGACGCTCACCTTCGACGTGACGCAGCTGACCAACGGCTCGAGCGGCAAGATCAAGGGCCTCGAGTTCAGCTACACGCAGTTCTTCGACATGCTGCCGGGCGCGCTTTCGGGCCTGGGCTTCCAGGGCAACTACACCTTCGTCGACTCGTCCGGCGGCAAGAACACGGCGATCAACGTGTTCGATTCGAACCAGACCACCGGCGCGGGCAAGGAACTGCCGCTCGAAGGCCTGTCGAAATATTCGTACAACGCCGCTCTCGTCTACGAGAAGTACGGCATTTCGGCGCGCGCCGCGTATAACTGGCGATCGCACTATCTGCTGACGACCTCGGCCGCGAACATCAACTTCCCGGTCTGGTCGGAATCCTACGGGCAGCTGGATGCGTCGGTGCTCTACTCGATCAACAAGCATGTGAAGATCGGCGTGCAGGGCACCAACCTGCTCAACTCGCGGACCTTCCTCGACGTGGGCGATCCGAACCTCAAGCCGCGCTACAGCTGGACGGATACGGACCGGCGCTTCGCCTTCCTGGTCCGCTCGGTGTTCTAACTTCCTCCACCTCCGCCCCCGGACACCACCAGGTATCCGGGGGCGCATTTCTTTGTCGGCTTGCGCTGCCTAGGCTGGCCGGCACAGAGCAGCTCGGGACGGACGCACGCGTGGCGCAGCATATCATCATCGCAGGCGGCGGCAGCGCGGGCTGGATGGCCGCGGCGCTCTTTGCCCGGCTGCGGCCGGCGCCGGATACCCGCATCACCCTCGTCGAATCCGATGCGATCGGCACGATCGGCGTTGGCGAGGCGACCATCCCGATCCTCCGGAACTTCAACCGGCTGCTCGGCCTGCACGAACCCGATTTCGTCGCCGCCACCCAGGGCAGCTTCAAGCTGGGCATCGAGTTCGTCGACTGGGGGCAGACCGGCAACCGCCACTTCCACGGCTTTGGCGATCATGGCGCGCCGATCGACGGTGCCGCCCCGCACCATCACTGGCACCGGCTGCACGCGGCCGGGCGGACCGGCGATCCGATCGACGCCTGGTCGATGCCCGCGCTCGCCGCGGCGCAGGATCGCTTCGCGCCGCCCGAGGCGCTGCGCGGCGAAGCGGCGCAATATCGCTACGCCTATCATTTCGACGCCGGCCTCTATGCCCGGCTGCTCCGCAGCTATGCCGAAGCGCGCGGCGTCACCCGCGTCGAGGGCCGCATCCTTGACCTCGAGCGCGATGCCGAGACCGGCGACCTGCGCGCGCTGCTGCTCGACGACGGGCGTCGGCTGGACGGCGACCTGTTTCTCGATTGCACCGGGTTCGCCAGCCGCCTGCTCGGCCAGGGGCTGGAGGTCGGTTTCGTCGACTGGTCGCACTGGCTCCCCGCCAACCGGGCGCTGGCGCTTGGCTGCGCGCGGGCGGGCCGGTTCACGCCGTTCACCCGCTCGACCGCACACGCCGCCGGCTGGCAGTGGCGGATCCCGCTCCAGCACCGCACCGGCAACGGCCTGGTCTATAGCAGCGCGCACCTTGCCGACGATGCGGCCGAGCAGCTGCTGCGCACCCATCTGGATGGGGCCGCGATCGGCGAACCGCGGCTACTGCGCTTCACCACCGGCCGGCGCGCGCGCTTCTGGGCGCACAACGTCGTCGCGATCGGGCTGGCGGCGGGGTTCATGGAACCGCTCGAATCGACCAGCCTGCAGCTCGTCCAGACCGGCCTCGTCCGGCTCGCCGAGCTGTTGCCCGCCGGTCCGGTCGATCCGGTGATCCTCGCCGAATATAACCGCGAGACGATCGCCGAATATGAGCGGATCCGCGACTTTCTGATCGCGCATTATTGCATCAGCCGGCGACCCGAACCGTTCTGGCGCGACATGGCGGCAATGCCCCTGCCCGACACCCTCGCCTACAAGCTGGCGCTGTGGGACGCGATCGGGCGGGTGCCGCTCTACGCGCAGGAGTCGCACCAGGAGCCGAGCTGGGTGGCGATCCTGCTCGGCCAGGGGCGGTTGCCCCGCGGCCATGATCCCGCCGCCGACCGACCGCCGCTCGACGGATTGGCGACGCTGCTCGCCGAACGCCATGCCGCACTCTCGGCAGCGGTCGGGCGCATGCCGCCACACGATCATTTCGTCGCCCGCACCTGCCGCGCCGAGGCGGCATGACGGCGCCGCGACCATCGACAGACCAAGCATAAGACAGAGGGGAGAGACAGGATGCGCATGGCAGGTATCGCGATCGGCGGACTTTTGCTGGGTTTCGCACCGGCACCGCTGCTCGCACAGGATGCGACGCCACCCGCCCGCACCGTGCGCGTCGACGTGGCGACTGCCGGCGCGCCGGTCGACCGCTTCTTCAATCTCTCGATCGGATCGGACTATCCCGGCACGCTCCAGCGCGACGATTCGATGGCGCAGCTGCGCATCGCCCGCGACGAGCTCGGCATTCGCTATATCCGATTCCACGCGATCTTCCACGACGTGCTCAAGACGGTCCAGCGCAGGAACGGCGTCGTCACCTATGACTGGACCGGCATCGACGCCCTGTACGACAAGTTGCGCGCGCGCGGCCTCAAGCCGTTCGTCGAACTCGGCTTCACCCCCGAGGGGCTGAAGACTTCGGACAATGCGATCTTCTACTGGAAGGGCAACACCTCGCACCCCGAGCTGGGCGCGTGGCGCGATCTGGTCGCCGCCTTTGTTCGCCATGTCCAGGCGCGCTATGGCCGCGACGAGGTGCGCAGCTGGTTCTTCGAGGTGTGGAACGAGCCCAATCTCGACGGCTTCTGGGAAAAGGCCGACCAGAAGGCCTATTTCGACCTGTACGACGCCAGCGCCCGCGCGATCAAGGCGGTGGACCCGGCGCTGCGGGTGGGCGGCCCCTCCACTGCCGGCGCCGCCTGGGTGCCCGAATTCCTCGCCGACATGCACCGGCGCGGCACGCCGGTCGATTTTGTGACGACGCACACCTACGGCGTCGAGGGCGGCTTCCTCGACGAACAGGGCAAGCAGGATACCAAGCTGTCGCCCTCGCCCGACGCGATCGTCGGCGACGTCCGCAAGGTGCGCCAGGAAATCGCCGCCTCGCCCTTCGCCACGCTGCCGCTCTACTTCACCGAGTGGAGCACGAGCTACACGCCGCGCGACCTGGTGCATGATTCCCATGTCAGCGCCGCCTATATCCTCACCAAGCTGAAGGCGGTGCAGGGCATCGTCCAGGGGATGAGCTACTGGACCTATAGCGACCTGTTCGAGGAGCCGGGCCCGCCGACAGCGGCGTTCCAGGGCGGCTTCGGGCTGATGAACCCGCAGGGCATCCGCAAGCCGGCCTGGTTCGCCTACAAATATCTGAACGCACTCCATGGCCGCGAGGTGGCGACAGGCGATCCCTACAGCATCGCCTCGGTCGCGGGCGGAAACGTCGCGCTGGTGCTGTGGGACTGGCATCAGCCCGTGCAGCCGGTGAGCAACCGCTCCTTCTATGCCAAGCTCGTCCCCGCCAAGCCGGAGGCACCCGCGGACATTCGCCTCGCCCATCTGCGCCCCGGCCGCTACCGGCTGCGGCTGTTCCGCACCGGCTATCGCCGCAACGACGCCTTCTCCGCCTATATCGACCTGCACATGCCGGCGACGCTGCGCACGCAGCAGGTCGCCGACCTGCAACAGGCGACGCGCGACCTGCCGGAGCGGGACGAGACGGTCACCGTCCCCGGCAGCGGCCGGCTGCAGGTCAGGCTGCCGCTTCGCACCAACGACATCCTGCTGCTGCGGCTGGAGCCGTTGCGCCGCTGACGGGCGCGGGTGCGTTCCACACGCTCGATTTCGTGGTACCCAAGTCGGCAGGAACGACAGGGCGGGCATATCGCCTTTGCGCGAGGAGCAGGAACATGGCCGGAATCGAGATGACGCGACGTACCCTTCTTGGCGCTGCCGGGGTCGCGGCGGCGTTTCCCGGGCACGCGGCGGCGCAGACCGCGCGCGATCACCGCGGCGCGCTGCCGCCCCGCTGGTTCCAGGCGGAGGTGATCGATCTGTGGGGCGCGGCGATGCCGGAAAGCGGCTTCGCGCCGAAGCCGCTAGCCGCCGATGCGCCGCCCGCGCTGCTGCGCAACGTCGCGCGGCCGACGCTCCACCGGTTTCCGGCAGCCCGCCCGAACGGCACGACGGTCCTGCTCACCCCCGGCGGCGGGTACAGCGTCGTTGTCGGCACGCATGAGGGGACCGATACGGCCGAGGCGCTCGCCGCGCGCGGCTACACCTGTTACGTCCTGATCTACCGCCTCCCCGGCGAGGGCTGGACGCATCGGCAGGACGTGCCGCTGCAGGATGCGCAACGCGCGATCCGGCTGATCCGCGCCCGGGAAAGCTCGCCCCGCGTCGTCGCGCTCGGCTATTCGGCCGGCGGCCATCTCGCCGCCAGCCTCACCACCGGTTATGGCGAAGCCGTCTACACGCCGCGCGACGCGACCGATCGGCTGTCGGCGCGGCCCGATGCCGCGGGGCTGATCTACCCGGTGATCACCAGCGAACGGCCGTTCGCCCATGCCGGATCCTTCGCCCAGCTGCTCGGCCCCTCGCCGGACGCGGCCGCGCTGGCACGGCGTTCGCCCGAGCTGCATGTCGACGCCAACACCCCGCCCTGCTTCCTGGTTCATGCGCTGGACGACACGGCGGTGGCACCGGAAAACAGCCTGAAGATGCTCGCCGCGCTCCGCGCCGCCAAGGTGGCGGCCGAGGCGCATTTCTTCCAGCGCGGCGGGCACGGCTTCGGCCTGGGCACACCCACGCGCCCCGACGGCGAATGGCTCGAAATGTTCGATCGCTGGCTGCGCGAGCTATAATCGCCAGTCTCGCCGCGCGATCGATCAGACGAGCGCGATCTTTCGGGTAACGTCGGGCGTGGTCACCGCATCGAGCAGGCGCAGCGCCCGCTCGAGCCGATCGCGCGACGTCGATCCGCCGATCGAGACGCGCAGCGCCGGGGCCGCGCTCGCCGGCGTCACCGCGAAGGCGTCGCTCGCCACCACCGACAGGCCGTGCGGCCGCAGCGCATTGACGATCTCGGCGGTGTTGGCGCCGTCGGGCAACGGCACCCAGAGATGATAGCCTTCCTCCTGCGCGCGGAAGCTGCCGGGGCGCAGCACCGCGCGGACGATGGCCTGCCGCGCCCGCGCCTCCGCGCGCACGGCTTCGCGCAGCGTGTCGAAGCTGCCGCCCTGCAGCCAGTCGGCGACGACCGCGACGTTGAGCGGCGGCGCCATCACCGCGGTTTCGTGCAGGTCGGCCGCCAGCCGCCAGGCCGCCGCGACATCCGGCGCCGCGACCCACGCCACCCGCAGGCCGGGCGAGAGGATCTTCGAGACGCTGGCGATATGCCAGCTCCGCTCGGGCACCAGCGCGGCGAGCGGTGGCTGCGGCTGTTCGGGGAGCAGGCCATAGGCGTCGTCCTCGATCAGCTTGAGCCCATGGATGCGGATCACCGCCGCCAGCGCCTCCCGGCGCGCGGTGCCCATCGTCGCGGTCGTCGGGTTGTCGTTGGTGGGGACCAGATAGACGGCGGCCACGCCCCCGCCGCAGGCGGCGAGCGCTTCGGGGAGCATACCCTCGGCATCGCTATCGATCACCTGCAGCACCAGCCCATAGCGGCGCGCGACGGCGAGCAGGCCGGGATAGACATAGGGGCCGACCGCCAGCGTGTCGCCGGGGCGGAGTTCGGTGCTGATCACCGCATGCAGCGCATGCTGGCCGCCGGCGCTGACCAGCACGGTATCCTCCTGCGCCGAAAGGCCGCGCGCACGGAGCAGCGCCGCGCCTGCCTCGCGGGCCAGCGCCATGCCGCCGCGCGGCTGGTAATGGAACGGCGCGGGACCGTCGGCACGGCCGAGCAACTGCGCGACCGAGGCGCCGAACGCCTTTTCCAGCTGCCGGTCGGGCAGTTCGGGCGGGGCGTTCATGCCGGCATCGGCCGGCTCCCGGTACGGGATTCCGCCCGGGCTCGCCGGGTTCCGCACGAAGCTGCCGCGCCGGCCATCGCCTTCGATCAGGCCGAGCCGCTGGGCCTCGCCATAGGCGCGGGTGATGGTGGTAAGGTCGACGCCGAGCAGCTCCGCGAGCATCCGCTGCGGCGGCAGCCGATCGCCCGGATTCAGCACCCCCGCCGCGACGTCGCGCGCGATCGCCTGGGCGATGGCGAGATATTTCGGACCCAGCGTTCCGGCAATGTCGGGATTCCAGCCTGGCATCGGCCCTGGCTTAACGGGTTCCATACAAAAAGCCATACACGATGCGGATGACACCCGCGCGCAGGCAGGGGCCCGTCGGTTCGTCGGCGTCAGCCTCCAGGCCGCGCCGCCGCTCTCACCTAAACACACGTATGTCTTTGCTTCGACAAGCGTAGAATGGCGCCGTTCCCGGCACCGGGCGCACATTGCACCAACTCGTGAGGAGGCGAAGATGCGCGTGAACTATGCCCGTAACACCGGCCGCCCCTGGGCGGTTCGCATTCTGCTCGACAGCCCGCAACCGCGCGCATCGCGGCGGGCACAGACGATGCCGTTCGACGATCCGCTGCCGCGCCCGGCGGCGCCCGGCCGCGCATGACGGCCTGAATCAAATCGGGGCGACGCGAACGCCGCCCCGATATCGTTACGCTACCGCGCGACTTCAGAAGCTGAAGTTCGCACCGGCGCTGAAGTTGCGGCCGACCAGACCCGCATAATGCCAGCTGCTCAGATAGTTCGGATTGCTGGTATAGGCGCCCGCTGCCAGCGGTGCGCGGGCATCGGTGAGGTTCTGGACGTTGACGAAGAAGCGGAACTTGTCGTTCACCCGCACCGCAGCGTTCAGGTCCGTGTAGATGAACGGACGGATGAAGCACTGATAGGTCTTGTCCGTGCCGGTGACCGGTACCAGCGTGTTCTTGCACGACAGATCGATCACACCGTTCGCGTCGGGCGTAATGCGGTCGGCCGCCACCTGCTTGATCCGCCCGACATAATAGGTCGTCGTGGTCAGCGAGAGGTTGCCGATCTCGAGCGCGTTCTGCCAGTTGCCGCGAATGCGCGGCGTGCCGCCGCCCGAGGACAGCCGGTACGGCCCCAGCGTACCCGCATATTTCTGCACCACGCCCGTCGGGGTGACGAGATCGAGGCGCATGACGCGGGTGATATCGAGGCGGCTGATCAGGCGCACGTTATCCGACAGGCGGAAGTTGGCGCTCGCCTGCATGTCGAGACCCGAGCTCAGCTGGTAGTTGGCGTTGACGTAGGGCACGTCGTACACCAGCAGACGCGGCAGCGCGTTGGGGTTCGAGGGATCCGGTGCGTCGATGACGCGGCAGGCATAGCCCGGACCCACCGCGGCGAGCGCGGCGCATCCGTCTTTCGCGTTGGTCTGCTTGTAATAGGCGGCGACCGCATCGGGGCCCAGCGGGCCGCTGACGATCAGGTTCGACTTCTTGATGTTGTAATAGTCGAGCGTGAGGTTCAGCCAGCGCGTCGGCTTGAGCATCGTGCCGACGGTGATGCTGCGCGACACTTCCGGCAGAATGTCCGGATTGCCCTTGGAGCCGCTGCCGAGGCTGTAGTTGTTGGTGTAGGCCGCGTTGCCGGGGTGCGCAGCGACGAAGCTGGACGGCAGGGTGAAGGTCGAGAAGCCGGCATAGCTGCTTGCGGGGTTGTTCTCCGCGAAGGTCGGTGCGCGGAAGCCCTGCGAATAGGTGGCGCGGAACGACACCTGCTCGATCGGCGAGAATTTCGCGCCGACCTTGGGCGAGAAGTGGCTGTAGCCCTGCGAGTAATGGTCGTAACGGCCCGACACGTTGAGATCCAGGGTCCGCGTGAACGGCGCGTCGATCTCGAAGAAGCCGGCGGTCACCGTCTGGCGACCCTGGGCCGACGAGGTGTTCAGCCCGTAGAAGGAAAGATCGGCATTCTGGCTGCGGTTCATCAGCGTCTCGCGGCGGAGCTGGAAGCCGCCGCCCACGTTGAGCGTGCCGCCCGGCAGCTCCATCAGCGACTTGATCAGCGAGCCGCCGATCGTCGCGACCGTCGAATAGGACGGCGTGGTGTGGTTCGGCGAGACCTGGGCGCGCACCGCTGCGGTGTTCAGCTCCGGATTGACGAAGTTGTACGACCCGGTGTTGATCGCGTTGAGCAGGCCGTTGATGTTGATCGCGCCGTACTGGGTGACGCTGAAATTGTCGCGCGCATAGACGCCGTTCAGGCGGAACTTGAAGCCGTTGCCCAGGTCACCCGAGATGCCGGCGGTGGTGCGGAACACGTCGACATAGCGGAAGCTGCCGGTGGGCAGGTCGCCGAACAGATAGAAGATGCGCGCGGCATTCTGCGACGGATCGGCGCCTGCCACGGCATAGGGATTGTTCGGGTTCAGCCGCTTGTCCGCCGCCGTGGCGCAGTTCACGCCCGCAGCGCAAACGTAGAACGGCAGCACGATGCCCGGATTGCTCGACGAGAGCTCGGCCGCGCCACCAAAGGGCTGGGTCGCGCGGATATTGGACGGCGCGCTGATGATGCTGACTTCGGAATGCGAGTAGCTGCCGCTGGCGAACGCCTCGAAGCTGTCGGACAGGCGCACGCTGAGGCGACCGGTCGTCGAATAGCGCTGCTGCTTCGGCTGGATGATGAAATATTCGTCGGGCAGGTTGTGCGCGCAGCCGGTGCCCTGCTCGTCCTTCTTGTTCACCGTGAAGGTGCCGAAGGGGCAGGCATTGGGGTTGAGCAGCTGATACTGGTTGGTGAGCGGCGCGCCGATCTGGCCCGACAGCGGGTTGTTCGGATCGGTCTGCCGCACGCGGGTCACCACCGCCTGCGGGTTCGACGTCGTCAGCGATTCGTCGTTGAGGTTCTGATCCTTCAGGCCGCTGGCACGCAGGTCGAGCGTGTTGAACGGATAGCCGCGATCGTGGTTGGTGATGTACCCGTCATAGGTGTATTCCCCGTTCAGGTAGAAGTTCCAGCCCTGCTCGCGGTAATCGCCCAGGCCGCCGGTCAGCGTCGCGCGGTAGTGCGAACCATCGCCATGGCCGGTGGTGCCGGCCTGGACCGAGCCTTCGAGGCCCTTGAAGTTCTTCTTGCTGATCAGGTTGACCACGCCGCCGATCGCGTCCGCGCCATAGGTGGACGAGGCGCCGTCCTTCAGCACTTCGATACGGTCGACGATGCTGAACGGGATCGAGTTGAGGTCGACATAGGCGTTGTGGCCGTCGTCGTTGAGCGGGAAGTTGGCCGAGCGCAGGCCGTCGATCAGCACCACGGTCGACGACACGCCGAGGCCGCGCAGCGAGACGGCGGCGCCGCCGGCCGAGAAGCCGTTGCGGAAGCCGGTCGAGATCGAGCCGGCGCTGTCCGCCGAAACCGAGCGGATCGCATCCTGCGCGGTGGTGATGTTCGCGCGCTGCAGCGTCGCCGCGCTCAGCACGGTCACCGGCGAGATCGAGCTGGCGTTCGAATCGCGGAACAGCGTGCCGGTGACGACGATGGTGGCACCCTGGCCAGCATCGGGCTTGGCTGCGGGAGCGGCGGCAGCATCCTGCGCCTCGGCGGTCTGCGGCGCTGCGGTCTGATCGGCTGCGACGGCATCCACCACCTGGCTCGGTACCGCGGTCTGCGCATATGCCGGTGCGGCAATCGCCGTCAGCAAGGCCGCAGTCGAAATCCCATACCGCAGGGTAGAAAATGCGGAATTCATCAGTGTCACCAAACCCTTCCCTTTTGCTGCAACGGCCACATCCTGGCTCGTTGCACTCGCGCCTGCCGGGGCGCTGCGAGGGGCGGCTATCATCGGCGAAGTTAAGGAGCTTTTAAAAAAACGGCGAGCCCACGCGTTTCTGCAAACATTACACTAGCATTTCGATACGCATAATACCCACTTACTGATCAATATCTCCAATATCACTCCCACCTATGCGTCAGAATGTCAGCGATATGCTTGGTGAATAGCAATCAACACGCTACAGATCGCCTGAGTTTCATCGGGTATTGATGACAAGACAGATTCAGGCAACGTCCTGCAATATGTCGAAGCTTGATTATATGCAGTGCAACATCGTCAATCTCGACGCGTCGCATATAGTCGTGCCGGCGAGAGATGCTGCATCGCAACACAATATCCGCGATCATGTCGGGAACACGTTCCGACCTCGTGCAGGGGCGGATCAATAGCGCTAAGAAGCGGTCATGCGTGCCACGCAGGCCATATTTAGCCTCGGCGCCGCAGGCGATGCATCCTGGCCCCCGACCATCGCGGTTCAGTGTCGGTATCACTATCCGGCGGCCGGAAACGACACGTATCGCCTAAGCCGACAAGGTCGTATCGCCGATCGGCTCCGCTTCGGCTGCGTTCGCACGGTCGCGTATGGTCGCGTTTACTTCACCCCCCGGTCCCCGCGCAGAAGATCCCGTTCGGCACGGTCGATCGCCTGCAGCAGATCGTCGAACCGGGTTTCATCCTCGATGCGATACACGCGCGTGAAGGTCTGACCGAGCCTCTCGAGGTCGTTCTGGCTGAGCAGGCCAACGGCCACGATACGCTCCCTTTCGGACATCTAGCTTCCCGTAAAATGCTATGCTGCCAAGGATAACTCTCGCTGGGGCCAGCGTATCCCGAATAGGACGGCAGGAATGCTGTTCGGCAACAAAATTGCCGTCGTCGCGCACATCTACGCCCCCTGCCCCGCCGCCGGCGCCATCAGCCGTTCCAGATAGGCGCAGAGCATGTCCGCCAGCGCATCGGCATAGGTCGCGATTTCGGCGGGCGTTCGGGGAGCTTCGGAAAAGCCACTGCCGACATGCCGCAGCGTGGTCCGGATCACGTCCGCCGCGAGCGCCTGCACGTCGGGTGCCGCCGCCGGTACCGCCGCCGCGACGAAGCGATCGAAGAGGCCGGCGGCTTCCTCGCGCGCTGCGATGGCTTCGGGCGCGTCGCGGTAGAGCGGTGCCGCGTCGTTCAGCGCGCCGCGCACCGCCGACTCCTCGCATTCGCTGACCAGGAACGCGTGGACGAGGCGCCGCAGCCGCACCAGCGGCGCAACCGTCTCCTCCTCCAGGATCGCCGCCAGCAACGCGCTGGTGCGGCGCCATTCGTCGTGCTGCAGGCGGAACAGGATCGCCGCCTTGTTCGGGAAATACTGGTACAGCGACCCCACGCTGACCCCTGCCCGTTCGGCGACTCGCGCGGTGGTGAATCGCCGCGCCCCCTGCTCCGCCAAAACCTGAACAGCCGCTTCGAGCACGGCGGCGAGCAGCGCATTCGAGCGGGCCTGGCGCGGCTGTTTGCGCGAGACGACGGGGGCGGAAGCGGAAGCGCTGGAAGGCATCGGCACCAATGCGAATAGGAAAGCTGACGAACTACTCATATTTTTCGGGACGAGCAACGACTGCTCGATCCAAGGAGATGATCATGACCACGCTCACTGCGGCGCCCGTGGCGCCGCTGCTCGATCGCCTGTTCGCCGCGGCTGCCGCCGAAGCCTCACCGCGCACCAGCCCCGCCTTCGCCGCGCTTTCCGCCGAGGAAGGCGATCGGCTGTTGCGCAGCAAGCAAGACTATCGGGCACTGTATGCCGCGCTCGCCGACTTCGCGCTGCCGGTGTCGCCGGCGACCGGCCGCCTGCTCTACATGCTGGCCCGCGCGACCCACGCTCGCACGATCGTCGAGTTCGGCACCTCGTTCGGTCTTTCGACCATTCATCTCGCGGCGGCGCTGCGCGACAATGGCGGCGGGCAGCTGATTACCACCGAGTTCGAGCGGCCGAAGATCGAACGGGCGCGCGCCAATCTCGCCGAGGCCCGGCTGGTCGACCTCGTCGCGTTCCGCGAAGGAGACGCGCTGGCGACACTCGCCGCCGACCTGCCCGCCACGATCGATCTGGTGCTGCTCGACGGCGCCAAGGCGCTCTATGGCGACGTGCTGGACCTGCTGGAGCCACGGCTCCGCGCCGGCGCGGTGATCGTCGCGGACAATGTCGATCATTGCCCGGACTATCAGGCACGGGTGCGCAGCGGCGGCGGCTATTTGTCGCTCCCCTTTGGGGACGATGTGGAGCTGAGCGTCCGGCTCGGGTAAGCCGAGGCGTGGAAGGCGCGCCTGGCAATATTGCAGCGCGCCTTCCAAGGGACGTCTCCTGCGCCGAAGCGCTACGGGAGGGGCTCGCCCCGCCTGCACGAGTCCCCGGTTTGTAAAATACCGCCGCTAGCGGCGCCTGCAGCCGAAGTGGAGCATGCGTTGAGCTGGCTGCGGGACATCGATCGCTGGTTTCTGGCCGAAGTGCTGCCGCACGCGGCCGCCTATCGCGCACGCGCCGCGCATTTCTGCGGGCGTGACGAGGCGGAAGACCTGGTCCAGGAAGCCTATGCGCGCGTCCTCAAGACGCCGGACCACAAGGCCATTGGCGCCCCCCGTGCCTTCGTCCTCACCATCATCCACAACCTCGCGCTGGAGCGGCTGCGCCGTGCCACCGTGGTGCGGATCGATCTGCTGGCGTCGCTCGACATGCCCGATCTCGCCGATCCCGCACCCGATGCCTTCGCCGTTGCCGCCGGGCGCTCGGAGCTGCAGCACCTGCTCGCCCAGATCGAGGCGCTGCCGCCGCAATGCGCGCGCGTGCTCCACATGCGCAAGATCCAGGGCATGCCCCCCGCCGCGATCGCCGAAGCGCTTTGCATCTCGCTCTCGACCGTGGAAAAGCATATCGCTAAGGGCCTCGCCCTGATCACGAAGCGCCGCCGCGAACGTGCGCTTCCCGCGGAGGAATCTTGGCCGACCCGATCGACCCCGAACAGCGCCACGCAGACCTGATCGACGAAGCGGCCGAATGGCTGGCGGCGCTCGATTCGGGTTCGGCGAGCGTTTCGGCGTTCGAAGCCTGGCGTGCGGCGGATCCCCGGCACGCGGTTGCCTTTGCGGAGGTCGCCGGCAGCTGGCGCGACCTCGATGCGCTGCGCGTCTCGCAGAGCGACCTGCCGCCCCCGCCGCTTGCCGACATGGCGGAAGAACAACCGCGCCCGCGCCGCCATTTCCTGAAAGCGGCGGCGGGTGTCGTCGCCGTCGCGGCGATGGGCGGCGGCTTCGCTTACCGCGCCTATGCGCGCGGAAAGGCGGAAACCGTGATCGGCGAGCGCAAGACCGTCGCCGTGGCAAACGGCATCGCGGTCGACCTCAATACCGACAGCTGCATCTACTGGCGCGACGCCATACCGGCCGCGCTCTGGCTGGAGCGCGGCGAAGTGGCGATCCGGCTGGGTGCCGGCCGCGCGCTCGACCTGCGCACCCCCGGCGGACAGTTCCGCCTCGCGCCCGGTACCTATAATGCCCGGCTCCGCGGTGCCGCGTGCGAGCTCGCGGTGATGGCGGGCAGCGTGACCGATGCGCGCGGCATGCAGGCGACCGCGGGAGAGGTCGCGCTCGCCACCCAGGGCATGCTCGAGCGGCGCGCCGAGGCCGCCGATCTCGCGCGCATCACCGCCTGGCAGAACGACACGCTGGTGCTGAACGGCGAGAGCCTCGATTACGCGCTGGCCGAGATCAACCGCTACCAGCCGCATAAGATCATGATCGGCGATCCGGCGCTCGCCCGGCTGCGGCTGGGCGGGACCTTCACCACGCGCGATCCGGCGGAATTCCTGAGCGCGCTGCGCAGTTCGTTCGGCGTTCGCGCGACCGTCGGCACCGACGGCGGCATCGTCCTCACCCGCGGCTGAATTTTTTTCGCAGGCGAATGGCGGTTTCGCCGCGCCCATCCATCCTTGCTGGGACAAACGTTACCAAAGCGGGGTTTCCATGCACAAGTTTCTGACGACGACCGCCCTGGTGGCGGCCGCGCTGCCGGCTGCCGCCCATGCCCAGGCACCGCGCATCGCGTTCGACATCAAGGCCGGCGACACGGCCTCCGCGCTCAACAGCTTCGCGCGCCAGGCGGGGGTCCATGTGATCTTCCCCTATGACGCGGTGGCCAGCCGCAAGGTGGCGGCGCTGCGCGGCAGCTTCACCCGTAGCGAGGCGCTGCGCCGCCTGATCGCCGGCCAAGGCCTGGTGATCGCCGAGGAAACCCCCTCGATGATCTCGCTCAAGGTCGCCCCGGCAGAGGCCCCCAAGCCCGAGCAGCAGACGGCCGAGGCGACCATGGGCGAGGAAATCGTCGTGCTCGGCACCGGGGAATCGCGCCAGGTGCAGACCGTGTCCGAGCTCGCGATGCGCAAGACGACGCCGGGCACCTCGCCGCTTCGCGCGCTGAGCCGGCTGCCGGGGGTGAATTTCGACTCCTCGGACGCGCACGGCACCTATGAGGCGGCCACCCAGCTCTCGATCCGCGGCTTCCTCACCGATCAGATGGGCTATACGCTGGACGGCGTGCCGCTCGGCAACATGCAGTATCGCAACAACAACGGCCTTTCGATCAACCGCGCGCTGCTCAGCGAGAACAACGGCCCGGCGACGCTCTCCCAGGGTGCCGGCGCGCTCGGCACCGCCTCGACCAGCAATATCGGCGGCACGGTCGACTTCACCTCGATCGACCCGACCGCCCGGTTCGGCATCGATCTCGAGCAGAGCTATGGCAGCGCCGACAGCTGGCGCAGCTTCGGCCGGGTCAACACCGGCACGCTGCCCTGGGGCGGCATGCTCACGCTGTCCTATGCGCATGATCGCCAGGGCAAGTGGAAGGGCTGGGGCAAGCAGGAACAGGACCAGATCAACGCCAAATATGTCCAGCCGCTGGGCAACGACGTCAAGTCGACCACCTTTCTCGACCTGATCGATCGCCGCGAGGACGATTACAACGACACCTCACTCGCCCGCCTCAAGACCTATGGCTGGGATTTCGACAATCTGCCCACCTTCGCGCTGGCCGAGCAGCTGGCCGTGCTGACCCAGACCGGCGGTACCGCGCCCGCCCCCTATCAGGCGCCCGACGACACCGTGTACCAGGGCGGCGGCGTGCGGCGCGACCTGCTCGGCTACGAGAAGCTCGATTACCGGATCAGCCCGCGCCTCTCCGGCTTCACCACCGCCTATCTACACCTCGACAAGGGCATCGGCACCTGGGCCGACCCCTATGACCCGACGCCCGCGGCGTTCGGCGGCTCGCCCGTCTCGGTCTCGGCGCTGCGCTACGATCTGAACCGCAAGGGCGTGATCTCGCGGCTGAAGTTCGAGGCCGGCGCACACAAGATCGAAGCCGGCATCTGGTACGAACACAATATCTTCGACCAGGGCTCGTACCTGTACGGCCTTGAGAAGGGTGTGACGCCGCGCGAATTCCAGCGCTTCTACACCGACCCGTTCAAGACCAAGTTCCGCAACCACTTCGTCACCGACACCGTGCAGATCGACCTGGGCGACACGTGGCAGGCGACCGAACAGCTGCGCATCAACGCCGGGGTGAAGGGCGTCGTCTCGACCAGCACCGCGACCAGCATCACCAGCGCGACGCCGATCAACGGCTCGATCCAGGCCAAGAACTGGTTCCTGCCGACCGCCGGCATCCTCTACACGCTCGACGGCAGCAGCGAGTTCTTTGCCGACTATACCCGCAACATGGCGGCGTTCGTCGCCTCCACCTCGAGCGGGCCGTTCTCGAGCAGCTCGCAGGCCGGGTTCAACTATATCCGGGGCGATCTGAAGCCGGAGATGACCAACACCTTCGAGGCCGGCTATCGCTATCATGATCGCGCGGTGCAGCTCTCGCTCACCGGCTATTACGTCAAGTTCACCAATCGCCTGCTCGCCTCGTCGATCAGCGCGGTGGTCGTCGGCAACCAGAATGTGCTGCAGAATGTCGGCGGCGTCTCGTCGCGCGGCGTCGAGGCGGCAGCGAACTGGAAGTTCCTGCCGCACTGGTCGCTCTATGGCAGCTGGGCCTATAACGACGCGACCTATGACGACGACGTCCAGCCGCTGGGCGGCGCGCGGATCCCGACCAAGGGCAAGCAGGTCGTCGCCTCGCCGCGCCATGTCGGCAATGCCGAGCTGAACTATGACGACGGCACGATCTTCGGCACGCTCTCGGCGCATTATCGCAGCAAGCGCTACTACAGCTATCTGAACGACGCGCCGCTGCCGGGCGCGGTGAACTTCAACCTCTCCGGCGGGTACCGGTTCAGCCGCCTGCTCGACGTGCAGGTCAACGTCACCAACCTGTTCGACAAGCAGTATATCGCCTCGACCGGCACCGCCGGCTTCGTCACCTCGGATCCGAACGGCACCTATACGACGCTGCAGCCCGCCGCGCCGCGCCAGGTGTTCGGCACCGTCCGCGTCCACTTCTGACATTTCCCCCCGGCGGGAGCAGATCGAGCGCTCCCGTCGCAACTGGGCGGCGCCTCCCTCCAGGGGGCGCCGGCCTTTTGGCGCATCGAAAGGATCGACATGCACCGCAGAACCCTGTTGCGCGGCGCCCTCGCCGCACCGCTCGCGCCGGTCGCGCTCCGCGAGGCTGTGGCGGCACCCGAAAGCTTCACCTTTGCGCTGCTCGGCGACTGCCACATCCGGCCCGAGCTCGATGCGGTGCGCGGCTGCACGCTGTGCTTCGAGCAGGTCTCCGCCTCGCCGGTCGACTTCGTCCTCCAGAATGGCGACCATATCGAGGATGCGCTGGAGACCAACCGCACCCGCGCGACGATGCTGATGGACCTCTATCAGCAGACCGAGCGCGCGCATCTGCGCAAGAAGGTCTATCACGTGCTCGGCAACCATGATTGCCTGGGCGTGTTCCCGGCGAGCGGCGTCTCGCCCGACGCGCCCGAGTACGGCAAGCGCTTCTACACCGATCGCTTCGGCCCGCGCTATTATGCCTTCGATCACAAGGGCGTGCATTTCGTGGTGCTGGACTCGGTCGGCATCACCGCCGATCGCAGCTACGAAGGCCGCGTGGACGCGGAGCAGCTGGCCTGGCTGGCGGCCGATCTCGCCGCGCAGCCGGCAGGCGCCCGGATCATCGCCGTCACCCATATCCCGCTGATCACCGCGATGCGCTGTTACGAACCCGAGAGCTGGCTGAACACGCCGCACAACTGGACCAACGTCGTCAACGCCCGCGAGGTGCTGCGCATCCTCTACGCCCACAAGGTCCTCGCGGTGCTGCAGGCGCACAGCCATGTCTATGAGCGCATCGAGCTGAACGGCATGGCCTTCATCACCACCGGCGCGGTGGCGGGCGCGGACTGGCGCGGGTCGTTCCTCGGCACGCCGGAGGGCTATACCGAAGTCACCGTCGCCGGCCGCACGGTCCATAGCGATTATCGAACTTACGGCTTTGCAAGCGTGGATCGCGAAGACGTGCCGATCTGACCACGGCTTCAAATTCGTGCAGCATCGGGACGCAGGCTGGCTGAACCGAGTTGACGGACGACCGCAGATCCGGAAGGGGCGCCGCGATTCAAGCAGGGCGCAGAACGTGAGTGGAAGGTCGACCAACGGGCGCTTACGGTTTGCGCCGTGCGCCGCAGGCGAAGCATTGGTACATCCCGCTAGCCATCGGCGGACCGCTGCGGTGTTGCATGTCGCGGCGCCGGCGACCGGGCTTCAACGGGAACAGCCGGACATGCCGTCGGCACATGACAACCTGTGCGCAGTGCACGCGATCCGCGATCTGACGGGTCGGCGCGCGGCATGAAGGCCGGGCTCGTGGCACGCCATTCCGGCCGCGCCATCGTCTTGACGATCGCGACGGCCGTCGTCCTCGCGCTGTGCGTGTTCACGTCCGACATGCCCAATGCGATGCACGGCACGGCGACGATCTTCTACCTGACCGCGATCCTGCTGGTCGCCCGTACCCGACTGCCGCGCATCCTCGTCCTTGCCGGGGCAGCCTGTGGCGGGCTGACCCTGATCGGCTGGATCCTGCTGCACTGGGGGACGGCGCTTGGCCAGGCGGACCTGCACCATGTGCTCAGCCTGGCGGCAGTCGCGCTGACCACTCTGCTGGTGACGGGCCACCACAGCGCGCAGGCGCCGCTCGAGGAGCAGGCCCGCATCCTCGAACTGACCCACGACACGGTGATCATCCGCAATGCCGAGGACGTGATCGTCTATTGGAATGCCGGTGCGGAGCGCCTCTATGGCTGGTCGCGCGAGGAAGCGTTGGGCCGCCGGTCGCAGGAAATGCTGGGCACCACCTTCGTTGCCGGCGACATGCCCGACCTGCTGGCGAGCGGCAGCTGGTCGGGCGAGATCGCGCGCCAGCGCAAGGAAGGCGATCGCATCCTGCTCGCCAGCCGCTGGTTCCCCCGCCTCGACGCCAAGGGTCGCCCGGTGGGAGTGATCGAGACCAGCACCGACCTGACCGAGGCCCGCCGCGCCGCGGCCGCGCGGCGGCTGTCGGAAGAACGCTACCGCGCCATCTTCAATGCCGCGTGCTTCCCGATCTGGGAGACCGACCTCAGCTGCCTGCTCGAAAGCGCCTCCCCGCATGCGCTGCGGTCCGGCGCGTTCGACATCGACCATATCGCCGCGCACGCCGTGGTGCGGAACGCCAATCATGCGGCGGCAACGTTGTTCGGGCTGGAAAGCCGGACGGCGCTGATCGGACGCTCGCTCGGCCCTTTCTATCCCCCGGACCAGGCCGACAAGATCCGCCGGATCTGGGCCGACCTGTATCGCGGCGCGCGACAGGTCGAGGAGGAGGTCCAGCTCGTCAGCGCCGACGGCCGCCTGGTCGACATCCTCCTCCGGCTGACCCTGCCCGACGGTGAGGATCCCTGGCGCCGCGTGCTGGTGATGGCGGTCGACATGACCGAGCAGAAGCGGGCGCAGGCGCGGCTCGTCCAGGCCCAGGCCGAGATGGCGCATGTCGCGCGTGTCACGCTGCTCGGCCAGCTCGCCGCGACGATCGCGCACGAGGTAAACCAGCCGCTTTCGGCGATCATCACCTATGCCAAGTCCGGCCGCCGCTGGCTGAAGCAGGAGACCGAGCAGGCGCCCGAAGTGGAGAACTGCCTCGATCACATCGTCGCCAGCGGCGCGCGTGCTGCAGACGTGATCGCGCGAGTCCGCACCATGGCGCGCAAGTCCGCACCGCAACAGGATCGGATCGACGTGCAGGATCTGCTCCATGACACGCTCGCGCTGCTGCAGGGCGATCTCCAGGCCAAACAGGTGACGGTCACCCTTAGGGTCCCCGCCAACCTGCCGCCGATCCGCGCCGATCGCGTGCAGATCCAGCAGGTGCTGGTGAACCTGCTGCTCAATGCCGAGCAGGCGATGAGCGACAAACCCGTCGGCCAACGCAGGATCTGCGTGGATATCGTCGAACGGGAGGGAAGCATCGTCCTCCACATCAAGGACAGCGGCTCGGGCTTCGAGGGCGACCCGGAACGGCTTTTCCAGCCCTTCTTCACCACCAAGGCACAAGGCATGGGCATGGGTCTCTCGATCTGCAGGTCCATCGTCGAGCAGCATGGCGGCACCCTTTCCGCTGCCAATGGGGCGGAAGGCGGCGCGGTGTTTCACTTCGCCCTGCCCGTCGCGCAGCAACAGCGGCAAGCGGATCGGGCCGCGTGACCAGCGATCACCCGTCCGGAAGCGTCGTGATCGTCGACGACGATGCCCAGGTCCGCGGTTCGCTGGATAGCCTGATGCGCTCCGTCGGCCTCACCGTACGTGCCCATGCGAGCACCGAGGCGTTTCTCCACGCCGGCCGTCCGGCCGGGCCCGCCTGCCTCGTGCTCGACGTGCAATTGCCCGGCGAGAATGGCCTCGATTTCCAGGAGCGGCTGGCCGAGCTGCAGCTTTCCATCCCGGTCATCCTCATCACCGGCCATGGCGATATCCCGATGACCGTTCGCGGCATGCGCGCAGGCGCGATCGATTTCCTGCCCAAGCCGTTCGACGACGAACAGATGCTGGATTCGGTGCAGATGGCGCTCGAACGCGACCGCCGGACGCAGCGCGCGGCACGCGAGCAAGCGGTACTCCAGGCGCGCTACAAAACGCTCACGCCGCGCGAGCGTGAGGTGATGGGGCTGGTCGTCGCGGGGCTGATGAACAAGCAAGTCGCGGCCCGCCTCTCGCTGTCCGAAATCACGGTGAAGATCCATCGCGGCAAGGTGCTGCGCAAGATGGAGGCACCGTCGCTTGCGGATCTCGTCCGCATGGCCGAGCAGCTGGCGGTGCGCGACGAAACCATCCACCGCTATCCTACGCCGGCTCGGGCCTGACCGAGACCAAGGGAGAGACGATGCAGCATCCTACCGTCATCGGGGTGGTCGACGACGACCCGGGCGTGCGCGGCAGCATCGACAGCTTCATCCGTTCCGGCGGCATGCGGACCATCGGCTTCGAAAGCGTGGAAGCCCTGCTCGCGTCGGGCGCCGAAGCCGAGCTGACCTGCATCGTGACCGATCTGCACATGCCCGGCCTCTCCGGCCTGCAGCTGCAGCAGGAAATCGCCCGCCGTGGCTGGCCGCATCCGCTGATCGTGATGACCGCCTTCCCCACGCCCGAGGCACGGGCGCAGGCGCTGCACTGGGGTGCGGCCGCCTTCCTGACCAAGCCGATCGATCCCGATTGCCTGCTCGACGCGATCGAGTGCGCCACTACCAGGTAGGCGCACGCCGGCAGCCGGGGCCCGATACCTAGGTTTGTACGAAACCTAAGCATGATTCATCTCCGGGCGCTGCGTCGTCAGGGAATGCGAAGCCCCGCGCCACCCTTCCTTCCAGGCCTGGCGCCGGCAGAGCTTTTGGAGATGTCCATGACCAGTTTGAGCCCCTATGTCAGCGTGAACCCCGCCAGCGGCGAGACGCTGGCGACCTTCGCGCTGCATACCGACGCGCAGGTGGAACAGATCCTCACCTCGGCACATGCGGCCTTTCAGGGCGAATGGCGCGCGATGGGCGTTGCCGGCCGCGCCGAGATCGTCGGCACCACCGCCCGCCTGATGCTCGAGCGGATCGAGCATCTCGCCCAGCTGGCCACGCGCGAAATGGGCAAGCGCCTGCAGGAATCGCGCGACGAGGTGACGATCAGCGCCTCGATCCTCGCCTATTATGCCGCGCATGCGGAGCAGTTCCTGGCACCGCGCCCGATCGCTTCCGACCGCTTCGACGCGCATGTAGAGATCGCGCCGCTGGGCGTGCTGCTCGGCATCCAGCCCTGGAACTATCCCTATTATCAGCTCGCCCGCTTCGCCGCGCCCAATCTGGTGGCCGGGAACACGGTGCTGGTGAAGCACGCGCCGGGCGTGCCGCAATGCGCGCTCGCCTTTGCGGACCTGTTCATCGCGGCGGGCGCGCCGAAGGGCGCCTATACCAACGTGTTCCTGACCAACGACCAGGCAGGCGCGGTGATCGACGATCCCCGCGTGCAGGGCGTGGCGCTCACCGGATCGGAACGCGCCGGCATGGCGATCGCGTCGCGCGCCGGTGCCAACCTCAAGAAGTCGACCATGGAGCTGGGCGGCAGCGACGCCTTCCTCGTGCTCGAGGATGCCGACATGGACACGACGGTCCAGCTGGCGATCCTCGGCCGCATCGGCAATTGCGGCCAGACCTGCATCGGCGCCAAGCGGTTCATCATCGTCGGGGAGGGGCGCGCGCGCGCGTTCGTCGAAAAGCTCGACGCCGCGATGGGCCAGCTCGTCGCCGGCGACCCGATGGACGAAGCGACCAATTTCGGGCCGCTCTCCTCCCAGGCGGCGCTCGACCATATCCTCGACCAGATCGACACCGCCGTCCGCCACGGCGCCCGGCTGGTGCGCGGCGGCGCGCGGATCGACCGGCCCGGCGCCTATCTGGAGCCGACGATCCTCGTCGACGTCGCGCGCGACAATCCGGCCTATCGCGAGGAGTTCTTCGGACCCGCCGCCATCGTGCTCGCCGCGGCGGACGAAGACGAAGCGATCGCGATCGCCAATGACTCGTCCTATGGCCTGGGCGGATCGGTCTATTCGACCGACGCCGCGCATGCCGCGCGAGTGGCGAGCCGGATGGAGACCGGCATGGTCTTCCTCAACTACCCCAACATCAGTTCGCCCGAGCTTCCGTTCGGCGGCATCAAGCGCTCCGGCTATGGCAAGGAACTCTCGAGCTACGGCATCGAGGAGTTCGTCAACCGCAAGCTGGTGTGCAGCGTGAAGGGTACGCCTGAGGCCATGGTGGCCTGAGGCGCATCCGTCGGCCGGGTTGGGCGCGCCGCATCGCGTCCAGCCCGACCGGCCTCGTTCGACCGGTGCGCAATCGAAACCTCTGTATGATTCCGGGCCCATCCGCGATCCGCCATCCTCAGCACCGTGCACATGTCGGAGATCGCCGCTTGAAGTACCGCATCGCGCTTCCCGGATGGGGCTGCGACCGTCCAGCCATGGCGGTATCGCCATGGCGGTGACCGCGGGCGCTCCCGCCGACGCGGCGGCGCTGGGTACACCCCCACCGTTTCCCGGCTCGCCCTATGCGCCGCAGCACACGACGCGGCGGCGGCTCGCCTATTTCCTGTCCGCCGTCGCGCTCGGCTGCGTGATCAACCTCGGCAACGGCATCCTCAGCGCCAACCAGTCGGTGCTCGCCGGCGCCGGCGGCGACGACCTGACGACGACGGCGCTGCTGCCCGGCGTGTATGTCGGCTGCAACGCGGCGGCCAATCTCGTCCTGGTCAAGGCACGCGCGCAGTTCGGCATCCCGGCGCTCACCCGCGTCATGATGCTGTCCTACGCGATCGCAGCGCTGCTCGTCTTCTTCGCGCCGGGCACCACTACCGCGATCCTGCTGAGCGGCGTGTCCGGCACCGCGGCCGCCTCGCTGACCACCTTGTGCGTCTATTACGCGATGCAGGCGCTACCCGATCGGGTGAAGCCCGCCGGGCTGATCATCGGGATCGGCACGGTCCAGTTCGCCACACCGCTGGCGCGGCTGGTGCCGGTGGACGTGCTGGCGCAGGGCGGATGGCCCGCCTTCGCGATGATCCAGCTGGCGATCGCGCTGTTCGCGCTGGTCATCGTCTTCGCCTGCCCGCTGCCGCCGACCATCCGCGTGAAGATGTTCAGCGGCACCGACCTGCTCACCTATGGGCTGATGCTCGGCGCCAACCTGCTGCTGTGCATCACCCTGTCGGAAGGTCGCCTGCTGTGGTGGCACGACACGCCCTGGCTGGGGCTGACCCTCGCCGCGGCGCCGCTGCTCTACGCCGCCGCGCTGTCGATCGAGCGGGTGCGACGCGTTCCGATGCTGCGGCTGCAATGGTTCGGCACGGGAACCATCCTCCGCTTCGCCGCGGTCGCAGTCATCATGCGGCTGGCACTGGCGGAGCAGTCGTTCGGCGCGGTCGGCCTGCTCGGCAGCGCGGGACTGAGCAACGACCAATATCATCTCCTCTATGGCTGCATCGTGCTCGGCGAACTCGCCGGCATCGTTGTCGCCGTCGTCACCGCCTCGGAGCGGCGGATCCCCTATCAGGTGCTCGTCGCCGCGCTGGTGATCGCCTATGGGGCGTGGCTCGATGCCGGATCGAACGACCTTACCCGGCCCGGCGAACTGATCTTCAGCCAGACGCTGATCGCCTTCGGCACCACCCTGTTCATCGGGCCGACCCTGATGTTCGGCGCCGCGGCGATGCTGCGGCGCGGGCCCGACTATCTGATCAGCCTGGTCGTGCTGTTCAGCGTCAGCCAGAACATCGGCGGTCTGGTCGGGTCGGCGCTGCTCAGTACCTATCAGGTCGCGCGCACCAAGACGCACGCGGCGGCGCTGATGGAGGGAATGCGCACCGGCGACCCCAGCATCACCGACCGGATCGCCCAGGGCAGCCATGCGCTCGCCGGCACGCTGCAGGATCCCGGCGCGCTCGCCGCGCAGGGCGCCGGCCGGCTGGGCCAGGCGGTCGGCCGGCAGGCGGCGGTGCTCGGTTTCCTCGATGCCTTCACGCTGGTGATGCTGGTCGCGCTCGTCGGGGCCGCAGTGATCGCCGCCGGCCTGCTTCGCCAAAATTTCAGGGAGCGCCGATCGGCGCAGTTGGGAGCTCGTTCATGAACGCCGCCACCGCCACCGCGGACGCCGAAGGCACGCCGCCACCGCCGGCCACCTGGCACCCCGCCCGTCGCGGGCCGCTGGTCGTCGCGCTGCTGCTGCTCGCCGCGCTGCTCGCCGCCTGCGCCGTGCTCTATGCGTGGCAGCTGCCGCCCTTCCGCAGCGGCGAAGTGACCGACAATGCCTATGTCCGCGGCCGCACCACCGTGATCGCCCCGCAGGTCAGCGGCTATGTCAGCGCCGTCCTCGTCCGCGACTATCAGCAGGTACGTAAGGGCCAGGTCCTCGTCCAGGTCGACGATGCCATTTACCGCGCCCGCGTCGCCCAGGCCCAGGCCAATCTCGACGCGCAGGAAGCCGCGCTCGCCAACAGCCGCCAGGCGCATGCCGCGCGCACCGCCGACGTAAGCGCCCAGGCGGCCGGGCTCGGCAGCGCCCAGGCCCAGCTGCAAAAGGCCCGTGCCGACATGCGCCGCGCCGAAGACCTGGTGAAGGACGGATCGATCTCGCGCCGCGAATATGACCAGACCCTCGCCGCGCTGAAAGCCGCCACCGCGGGTGTCGAGCAGAGCCGGGCGGCCGGCAATGTCGCGCAGGAGAATGTCCGTACCGTCGATGTCGGCCGTGGCGGCCTGGTGGCGCAGGTGGAGGCGGCCCGCGCCGCGCTGCGGCTGGCGCAGATCGATCTGGAGCACACCGTGATCCGCGCGCCCGATGACGGGCAGGTCGGCGAGATCGGCGTGCGCCTCGGCCAGTTCGTCACCAACGGCACCCAGCTCTTCTCGCTGGTGCCCAACGACCATTGGATCATCGCCAACTACAAGGAAGACCAGATCAGCCGCATCGCCATCGGCCAGCCGGTGAACATCCGCGTCGATGCGCTCGGCGGCGCAAGGCTGACCGGCCATGTCGCGCTGCTCGCACCGGGCACCGGTTCCGAATTCGCGGTACTCAAGCCCGACAACGCCACCGGCAATTTCGTCAAGGTGCCGCAGCGGATCGGCGTGCTGATCCAGGTCGATGCCGGGCAGGCGCTGGCGGCACGGCTGCGGCCGGGCATGTCGGTCGAGACCCATGTGGAGACCCTCCGGTGAAGCGCTGGCCGCTGCTGCTGGCACTTGCCGCCGGCGCCTGTGCGGGGCCCCGCCCGCAGCCGCCCCAGGCCGCCGGCATCACCGCGCCGGCCGGCTGGCGCGACGGCAATCCGACCGCGACGGAGCAGGTCGATCCGCAATGGTGGGCCAGCTTCGGCGATCCCGTGCTCAGCGACATCGTCCGGCAAGCACTGGCCAACAACACCGATGTCGCTACCGCGGCGGTGCGCGTGGAGGAAGCCCGTGCCCGCCTGCGGCTCGCCACCGCGCAACAGCTGCCGAACGTCTCCCTCGCCGGCGGCGGCGTCCGCGAGCGCTATGTCAATCCGTTCGGCCAGGCGGTGGAGGCCTGGGCCGGCCAGGGCCAGGCGAGCGTCGCCTATGATCTCGACCTGTTCGGACGGCTCCGCACCGCCTCGGCCGCCGCCCGCGCGGCGCTGCTCGCCAGCGAGGATGCCCGCGAGAGCGTGCGGCTCGCCGTCGCCGCTTCGGCCGCATCGGGCTATATCCAGCTACGCGCGCTCGATGCCCGGCTCGCCGTGCTCAAGGCGACGCTCGCCGCGCGGGAAGACGCGCTGCGCCTCGCCCGACGGCGCAGCGATGCCGGCTATTCGACCGCGCTCGAGCTGCGCCAGGCCGAGGCCCAGCGCGATGAAACCGCGCAACTGATCCCCGCCACCGAACTGGCGATCCGCCAGCAGGAGGACGGCCTGTCGCTGCTGCTCGGCACGACGCCCGGCGCCATCCCGCGCGGTGCCCCGCTGGAATCGCTCGCGCTGCCGGGCCCCGCCCCCATGCTGCCGGCCACGCTGTTGCGGCGACGGCCGGATATCGCCGCCGCCGAACAGCAGCTGGTCGCCGCCGACCGGTCGCTGGATTCCGCGCGCGCGGCCTTCCTGCCGGGCGTCCGGCTGAACGGCGACGGCGGCTATGTCGCCTCGTCGCTGCTGCTCAACAATCCGATCGCGGTGTTTTCGCTCGGCGGATCGGTGTTCCAGCAGTTGTTCGACGGCGGACGGCTGCGCGCGCAGCAGCGCGGCGCCGCCGCCCAGCGCGACGAGGCAGCCTTCGCCTATCGCGCCGCCGCGCTGCGGGCCTTCCGCGAGGTCGAGGACGCATTGGCCGCGATCGACAAGACCCAAAGCCAGGAGGCACTGCTGCTGCGCGAGCGCACCTCCACCCAGGCGCTGCTGACGCTGGCGACCAAGCGCTACCGCGAAGGCTATGCCCCCTATCTCGACCAGATCGATGCCGAACGCACCCTGCTCGGCACCGACCTGTCCGTGGTCCAGCTGCGTGCCCAGCGACTGACCGCCGCCGTGTCGCTCTACCAGGCGCTCGGCGGCGGATGGTCCGAACAGACCACCGCGCCGCCCCGATAGCCTTCCGTTCGGGCGACCACATACAGAAGTGTGATTCCAGCGCGCGCTGGGCCCGCGCTAGATCTCCGGCGGTCGGCGGGAAGGCCCGCGGCACGCATCAGCAATGCGGCCGTACCCATTGTCTTCAACGCCCAAAATGGCTTTGCAACGAAAGGTATTCTCGATGCTGAAAGGCTTCACGGTCCCGCTGACGCCCACCGGACAGTCCTCCCTCGTCAGCACGCCGCCATGGTATTATTCGAGCGACTGCATGGCGGTCGAATATTGGGCGGACCCCGCAGCGCTGGCCGAGTTCCTGCCGGACGGCGTCGAGCTGGACGCGGAGTCGAATGGCCGCGCGATGTTCTCGTTTCTCGACTGGCAGTTCACCGCCTCGAACGACGAGCTCACCGATCCCGCCCGCTACCAGTATCGCGAGGCATTCCTGCTGATCGAGGCGCGCTTCGAAGGCATGCCGATCAATTACTGCCCCTTCATCTTCGTCGACAATGACTCGGCGATCGCGCGTGGCTGGGCCCAGGGCTTCCCCAAGCGGCTGGCCTCGGTGTTCCAGACCCGTAGCTTTGCCGCCCCAGGCCCGGCCGCAGCGCCGCTCGCGCCCGGCAGCCGCTTCGGCGCCAGCATCTCGGCCCATGGCGAACGGCTCGGCACCGCGCGCGTCCAGCTGGAGGAACCGGTGGCGGATCCCACCACCGTGTTCAACCGCCCGACCGTGATGCGCCGTTATTTCCCGCAGCTCGCCGGCGCTCCGGACGCCAAGGCGCCGGTGAACGAGCTGGTGCTGTCGGTCACCGACGACGCCGCGATCGTCAACCTGTGGACCGGCTCGGCCGAGCTTTCGATCCCGGAAGTCGCCGGCGAGGAAATGCACCGGCTGGCGCCGCTGCGCATCGGCCGCGGCTTCCGCTTCGGCATGGCCTATACGGTCACCGACCTCAAGATCCTGCGCGACTACAACGCCTGAGCGGCGTTCCCGACAAACCCACAGAAAGGATCGCACATGGGCAAGACGGCGGCGGACTATATGACGGACGTGCTCACCCAGGCCGGGGTGAAGCGCATCTACGGCGTGGTTGGAGATAGCCTCAACGGCTTCACCGACTCGCTGCGGCGGCAAGGCACGATCGAATGGGTGCATGTCCGCAACGAGGAAGGCGGCGCCTTCTCCGCCGCCGCCGAGGCGCAGCTGACCGGGGAACTCGCGGTGTGCGCGGGCAGCTGCGGCCCGGGCAATCTCCATCTGATCAACGGGCTGTTCGACGCCCACCGCAGCGGCGCGCCGGTGCTCGCCATCGCCGCGCATATCCCGAGCAGCGAGATCGGCATCGACTATTTTCAGGAAACCCATCCGCAGACCCTGTTCAAGGACTGCAGCCATTATGTCGAGCTGGTCTCGCACCCCGCGCAGCTCCCCCAGGTGCTGCTGCGCGCGATCCGCGTCGCGGTCGCCAAGCGCGGCGTCGCGGTCGTCGTCCTCCCCGGCGACATCGCGCTGCAGGCGCTGGATCACGACGTGCCGGGGATGCTGGTGCCGCCCAGACCCGTCGTTCGGCCCGCCGACGCGGATCTGCAGCGCCTCGCCGACCTGCTCAACAGCGGCAGCCGGGTGACGATGCTCTGCGGCGCGGGCTGCGAGGGCGCGCATGCCGAGGTGGTCGCGCTCGCGCGCAAGCTGCAGGCGCCGATCGTCCACACGCTGCGCGGCAAGACCTTCATCGAATATGACAATCCCTATGATGTCGGGATGACCGGGCTGATCGGCTTCGCCTCGGGCTACAAGGCGATGCTGTCCTGCGACACGCTGCTGCTGCTCGGCACCGACTTCCCCTACCGGCAATTCTATCCCAAGGATGCGCGCATCCTCCAGGTCGATTTGCGACCCGAGGCGCTGGGCAACCGCGCGCCAGTCGAGCTGGGCGTGATCGGCACGGTGAAGGACACGCTCGACGCGCTCCTGCCGCATATCGCGGAGAAGGCGAATTCGGACCATCTCGAGGCGGCGCTTGCCGATTACCGCGCGGCGCGGGCGCAGCTGGATGCGCTCGCCGAAAGCGGACCCGACACCCCCAAGATCCATCCGCAATATCTCGCCCGCGTGCTTAGCGAGGAAGCGGCGGACGACGCGATCTTCACCTGCGACGTCGGCACGCCGGTCGCCTGGTCGGCGCGCTATCTGGCGATGAACGGCAAGCGGCGGCTGATCGGCTCGTTCAACCATGGCTCGATGGCCAACGCCATGCCGCAGGCGATCGGCGCGCAGGCGACCTATCCCGGGCGGCAGGTCATCTCCTTCTCGGGCGATGGCGGCTTTGCGATGATGATGGGCGAGTTCGTCACGCTGATCCAGACCGGGCTGCCGGTGAAGGTGGTGGTGCTGAACAACGGCACGCTCGGCTTTGTCGAGCTCGAGATGCGCGCCCAGGGCTTCCTCCCCGAAGGCGTCGGCCTCACCAACCCGAGCTTCGCGGCGATGGCCGAGGCGATGGGCGTGAAGGGCATCCGCGTCGAACGCCCGCAAGAGCTACGCGCGGCGGTGCAGGCGCTGCTCGCCCATGACGGCCCCGCCCTGCTCGACGTGGTCAGCGCTCGCCAGGAGCTGATCATGCCGCCGACGATCACGTTGGAAGAGGTCCACAAGTTCGGGCTGTTCACGCTGCGCGCGGTGCTCGACGGCCGCGCTGGCGAACTGGTCGACCTCGCCCGCACCAACCTGCGGCTCTGACCTTCGCCGAGAACGGGGCTCTCTGCGTCCAACGCCACCGGGCGGACGGGCGCAGCGGCCTCGTTCGCGCTGCGTCACCCTGGCGTCGACGCTGCCGCGTCCCCGCCGATCCAGGCATCGAGCAGCGCGCGGTGCTCGACATGGGCACGGGCGTCCCGGCCAGCCGGCCCGATTTGCGCGATCACATAGCGCTCCGCCAGGATCGCAAGCCGCTCGACCAACTGGGTGGTCAGCAGCCCGTAGCGATTGCCGATCCACGCCTTACCGGCCTCCGGCTTGGGGGCGACGGGTGCGTGCATCAGCGGGCGCCTTCGGTTTCGGGGTCTCCGCCGAGCGCGCGGAACAGCGCGGCGGCCGCCGCCAGTTGCTCGCGTCGGGCCACGAGCGCCGCCTGCCGCGCCGCGTAGGTTGCCCGTTGCGCATCAAGCAACTCCAGGCGGCCGGTCTGGCCAGCGCGATAGCCAAGATCGGCCAGCTGGAGGCGGCGCTCCGCCTGGGACGTCGCGGCATCCATCCCGGTCAGCTGCGCGGCATAAGTCGCCTGCGCGGCGAGCCCGTCGGCGACCTCGCGGAAGCCGGTCTGGATCGCCTTCTCGTAGGTCGCCACCGCGATCGAGGTCCGGAGCCTCGCCAGGTTGAGGGTGCCGCGCAGTTCACCGCCCCGAAAGATCGGCAGGCTGATCGCGGGCGCATAGGACCAGGAACGGTTGGCGCCCTGGAAGAGGTGGTCGAGCGCGAGGCTGGCGAACCCGAAGGCACCGGTGAGCGAGATGCGCGGGAAGAACGCCGCGCGCGCCGCGCCGACATCGGCATTGGCGGCACGCAATTCCTGTTCGGCCTGGACGATATCGGGCCGCCGGAGGAGCAGGTCCGATGGCGTTCCCGCCGCGAGCCCGGTGCGGATCGGTTGCGCCGCCAAGGGGCTTGGCGGCGGCAGGTCGGCCGGAGGCGGTGCGCCTATCGCAAGCGTCAGCGCGTTCGTCGCCTGCGTCGCTTCGCGCTCGCGCTGCACCAGATCGGCCTGCGCCTGTCGCACCTGCCCTTCGGCCTGCGCCAGATCGGCGCCGCTCGCTTGCCCGGCCGCGTGGCGCCGCCGGGTTATGTCGAGCGAAGCGCGCCAATCCTCCAGCGTCGCGCGGGTCAGCGCCTGCTGTTCGTCGGCGAGCCGCTCGTTCCAATAGGCGTCGGCGACGGCGCCGATCACCGCCAGCCGCACCGACCGCCGCGCCGCGACCGAGGCGAGCCAGCGGTGGAACGCCGCCGCATCCAGCGCGCGCAGCCGGCCGAACAGGTCGATCTCGAAGCTGGTCAGCGCCGCCTGTGCGCTGAACTGGCCGAATTCGAACCCGCTGGCGCCGCTGCCCGCGCCGGACGCGAGGCCGACGCCCGCCCCTGCGACACTGGCGGGCTGTCGCTGGCGGGTATAGCCGCCGTCGAGATTGATTGCGGGCAAGGCCTGCGCGTGCTGGATCCGCACCTGGGCCCGCGCCGCCTCCGCATGCAGCGCCGCGATCCGCAGGTCGCGATTGGAATCCAGCGCCAGTTCGATCAGCCGCTGCAGCCGCGGATCGCCGAACATGCTGCGCCATGCGGGAAGCGCCTCCACCCCATCGGCAGCAGGATAGGCAGCGGCTACCGGCGCAGCCGGCAGGCTGAGCTTCGGCGTCATCGAACAGGCGGAGGCCGCCAGCAGCAGGGGAAGCGCCCGAATGCGCATCGTCACGCCTCCCGGCCCGTTCCGCGGGTACGCCAGCGCTCGGCCAGCCCCACCACAACCACGAAGAATACGGGCACGAAGATCAGCGCGAGCACGGTACCCGTGATCATGCCCCCGAACACGCCGGTGCCGATCGCATGCTGCGTCTCCGCGCTCGGCCCGCCCGCCAGCATCAGCGGCACGACGCCCAGCGTGAAGGCGAGGCTGGTCATCACGATCGGGCGCAGCCGCACCCGCGCCGCGGCGATCGCAGCCTCGACCAGGCTGCTGCCGGCCGCGCGATACTGCTTGGCGAATTCGACGATCAGGATCGCGTTCTTGGCGCTCAGCCCGATGATGGTGATCAGCCCGACCTTGAAGAACACGTCGTTCGACATGCCCCGCAGCGCCACCGCGGACACTGCGCCGATCAGGCCAAGCGGCACCACCAGCATCACCGCCACCGGGATCGACCAGCTTTCGTACAAGGCTGCCAGCACCAGGAACACGACCAGCATCGACAGCAGGAGGAGCATCGGCGCCTGCGCGCCGGCGTCGCGCTCCTGCAGCGACTGGCCGGTCCATTCGATCGCAAAGCCCGGCGACAACTGCGCCGCAAGTGCTTCCATCTCGCGCATCGCCTCCCCGCTCGACGTACCGGGGGCGGCGCTGCCGGTGATGCTGACCGAAGGATAGCCGTTATAGGTCGAAAGCTGGAGCGGACTGGTGCTCCAGACCGGCGTCACCAGTTCGGCGAGCGCGACCGTCCTGCCCTCGGCACCGCGCACCCGCAACCGCAGCACGTCGTCCAGGTTCATGCGATCCTTGGCATCGGCCTGCACGATCACCTGCTGCAGCCGCCCCTGGTTGGGGAAGTCGTTGACATAGCTGCTGCCGAGCGCCGTGCCGATCATGTCGCTGATCGACGCGAACGACACGCCGAGCGCGCGCGCCTTGGCGCGGTCGACGTCCAGCCGCACGCTGGTGCCGGCGGGCAGCCCCTCGGCATAGACGTTCGCCAGCTTGCTGCTGCGCGCCGCATAGCCGAGCAGCAGGTCGCGCGCGGCGAACAGCGCCTGCCGCCCCTTGCCCGCGCGATCCTCCAGCCGCAGCGTGAAGCCCGACGAGGTGCCGAGTTCGTCGATCGCCGGCGGCATCAGGTTCATCACCTGGCCTTCGTGCACCGCGCTTGCCATCGCGGCATCGGCGGCGGCGACTTCGCGGCGCACGTCGGTGCCGGCACGCGCGCCCCAGTCCTTCAGCATGGTGAACACCATCGCGGCGTTGGGGCCCGAGCCCGAAAAGCCGAAGCCGAGGATCGCCTCGGTGGTATCGATGCCGGGGCGGCCGTGCATGTGCCGCTCGAACGCCTGCACCGCCTCCAGCGTGCGGGCGGAAGTGGCGTCGGCGGGGAGCTGGAAGCTGGTCATGAAATAGCCCTGATCCTCTTCGGGCAGGAACGACGAGGGAAGGTTGAGCAAGGCCACGCCCAGCAGCGCGACGATGCCGGCGAACACCAGCATCATCCGCGCGCTCCGCTTCAGCAGCGCGCGCACCCAGCCCTGGTAGCGCCGGGTCGCGGCATCGAACTGCCGATCGAACCAGGCGAAGAAGCGGTGCTTGCGCGGTGCCTCGTCCAGCGGCTCGAGCAGCGTGGCGCACAGCGCGGGCGTGAGCGTGAGGGCGAGGAAGGCGGAGAACAGGATCGACACCGCCATCGCCATCGAGAATTGGCGATAGATGGTGCCCACCGATCCCGACGCGAACGCCATGGGGATGAACACCGCCGACAGCACGAGGGTGATGCCGATCACCGCCGGCGTAATCTCGCGCATCGCCCGGGACGTGGCGTCGCGCGGCGACAGATGCTCCTCGTGCATCAGCCGTTCGACATTCTCGACCACGACGATCGCATCGTCGACGATGATGCCGATCGCCAGCACCATGCCGAACATGGTGAGCACGTTGATCGAATAGCCCGCCGCCAGCATCACCGCGATCGTGCCGAGCAGCGCGATCGGCGCGACGATCGCCGGGATCAGCGTGTAGCGGACCTTCTGCAGGAACAGGTACATCACCAGGAAGACGAGCAGCATCGCCTCGGCCAGCGTGTGCAGCACCTTCTCGATCGAGATGCGCACGAACGGCGCGGTATCGAACGGCGCCGACCAGCTCATCCCCGGCGGCAGCGCGCGCGCCAGCTCGGCCATGCGCGCACGCACCGCCTGCGAGGTGGCGACGGCGTTGGCGCCCGGGCTCAGCTGGATCGCGGCCGAGGCAGCGACCTTGCCGGCCTCGCGCGTGGCGTTGCCGAAGCTCTGCCGGCCCAGCTCGATCCGCGCGACCTTGTCGAGCGTGACGCTGGACCCATCGGGATTCGCCTTCAGGATCACCCGGGCGAAATCCTCCGGCGTCTTGAGCTGGCCGTCGGCGGTGAGCGGCACCAGCACGCGCTGGCCGTTCGCCGTCGGCTCCGCCCCCAGCGCGCCGGGCGCGATCTGGACATTCTGCTCGGCGATCGCGGCCGTCACGTCGGCGGCGGTAAGGCCGAACCCGGCGAGCTTCGCCGGATCGATCCAGATCCGCATCGCCCGCTCCGCAGAGAAATTCTGGACGCGGCCGACGCCGGGCACGCGCTTCAGCTCGTCGACGATGTTGCGCGTCATGTAATCGGAAAGCGCGACCTCGTCCTGCCGCCCGTCCGAAAGCAGGCTGACGATCATCAGAAAGCCGGACGAGGCGGATTCGACCGTCACGCCGGTCTGGCGCACCACCTGCGGCAGCCGGGCTTCGATCGCCTTGAGCCGGTTCTGCACGTCGACCTGCGCCATCTCGGGATTGGTGCCCGGGCGGAAGGTGGCAGTGACCGTCGCCGATCCCGACGTATCGGCCGAGCTCTCGAAATAGAGCAGGTTCTTCACGCCCGAAAGCTCGCGCTGGATCAGCGAGACGACGCTGTCGTTCAGCGTCTGCGGCGTGGCCCCCGGGTAGCTCGCGTAGATGCTGACCGTCGGCGGCGCGACGCTGGGGAAGCGCGCGACCGGCATCTGCGGGATGGCGAGCACGCCCAGCAGCACGATCGCGATGGCGATGACCCAGGCGAAGACCGGGCGATGGATGAAGAACTGGGGCATCTCAGCGCGCCGCGCCGCTTTGCCAGGGGATCTGCTTCACCGGCGTATCGGGCTGGACGCGGTCCTGCCCCTCGACGATCACCACTTCGCCGGCGCGAAGGCCCGCGAGGACCACATAGCGCCCGTCGACGATCGGGCCGAGCTGGACCCGCCGCACATGTACCCGGTCCTGGGTATCGACCACCGCAAGCTGGGCGGTCCCGTCGTCGGCGCGAGTCACCGCCTGTTGCGGCACCGTAAGCGCAGCGGACATACCGGGGCGCGGTAGCCGCGCGCGGACGAACATGCCGGGCAGCAGCCGCTCGCCGGGATTGGCGACCTCCACCCGCACCAGCGCATCGCCGGTGCCGGGATCGACGGCGATGCCGGAAAAGAGGATGCGGCCCTTCACCGGATGCACTGCCCCCGAGGCCGTCACGATCTCCACCGGCCCTGCCGTACCGCCGGCCTCGCGCAGCGCGGCGTAGCGCTCGGCCGGCTGGCGGACATCGACATAGACGCGGTCGATCTGCTGTATCGTCGCCAGCGGCGCGGTGTCGGCGGCGGTGACCAGCGCGCCTTCGGTAAGGTTGGCGGCGCCGATGCGACCGGAGATCGGCGCGACGATTCGCGCAAAGCCCAGGTCGACCTGGCGGCGGCGCAGCGCGGCGCGCGCCTCGGCCAGCTCGGCGGCAGCCTGCTTCCAGGCCGCCACGGCATCGTCATAGCTCTGCCGGCTGATCGCATCGGTATCGACCAGCGGCTTCAGCCGGTCCGCCTGGGTGCGTGCACGGGTATAGGCCGTGGCGGCCTTCTCCACCGTGGCGCGTGCGCTATCGGCATCGGCGCGGAACGGCGCCGGGTTGATCTGGAACAGCAGCTGGCCGGCCCGCACCGCCGCGCCCTGCTCGAACGAACGCCGCGTGAGCATGCCGCCCACCTGCGGCCGGATCTCGGCGGTACGGAACGCGACGACGCGGCCCGGCAGTTCGTCGGTAGGCGCAACCGGGCTCGGCGCGACGCGCAGCGTGCGCACCTCGACCTCGGGGGCGGAGTCACGCGGCGGCTCGGCGGAACAGCCGGCGAGCACCAGTGCGGCCGGCAAGGTCCGCACAATGGCGCGGGGGAAAGCAAGGGATCCGATCATGGCCGCGCCTATCCGGGCACGTGGTTGCGACCGCATCGAGATTGTGTGGAGACTATGTGGAGGCCGACTGGCGGCGTTGCCGGCTCCGCTGATAGGAAGCGCTATGCCCGTCGGAGCCCGCACCCCATGAACCCGCTCGCGCTGATCGCCGAGGACGCGCGCGACATCGCCGACATCCTCCGCGCCTATCTGGAGCGCGAAGGCTTCCGCACCGTGCAGGCAGGCGACGGGCGCACCGCGCTGGACCTGCATCTGGCGCTCAAGCCCGATGTCCTGCTGCTCGACCTGTCGATGCCGCTGGTCGACGGCTGGGAGGTGCTGTCCGAGGTGCGCCGCCGGGGCAGCACGCCGGTGCTGGTCATCACCGCGCTCGACCAGGATATCGACAAGCTCCAGGCGCTGCGCGTCGGTGCCGACGATTATGTGGTCAAGCCGTTCAACCCGGTCGAGGTGGTCGCGCGGGTGAAGGCGGTGCTGCGCCGGGCAGGTGCCGCGGCCGCGGCGGGCGTGCTGCGCGTCGGCCCGGTCGAGATCGACACCGTCGCCCATCTCGTCCGCACCGACCGCGGCGAGGTAGCGCTGACGCTTACCGAGTTCCGCCTGCTCAGCCATATGGCGCGCACGCCGACCCGAGTCTTTTCGCGCAGCGAGCTGGTCGATGCCTGCCTGCCGGGATCGGACGCGCTCGACCGGACGGTGGACAGCCACATCAGCAAGCTGCGCCGCAAGCTGGAACAGGCCGGCGCCGCCGACATGCCGGAGGGCGTGCGCGGGGTCGGCTACCGGCTCTGGTCGCGGGGATGACCAAGCGGATCAGCCTGGCCCGGCAATTGGGGGTCGCGATGGCTGCCCTGGCGACGATGGCGACCATCGTCAGCACGGCGGCTTTCTACCTCGTCTATGGCGTGCTCGAGCGGCTGCGCGTGGTCGCGCCGCTGCCGCCGGGGGTCGAGGACACCACCGGGCTGGATATCGGCATCACGCTCGCCGCATGCGTGGCGGGGGTCGGGATATCCCTGGCGGTGGCCGTGCGCGTGGCACGGCGGATCGTCCGCCCGCTGGGTGCGGTGGGCGACGCGGCCCGACGGATCGCCGAGGGCGATCTCGCCACGCGGATCGATCCGAGCCCGGATGCCCATGGCGAGACCTCGCGCCTGATCGCCGACTTCAACGCGATGGCAGACCGCCTCCAGCGGATGTCGGAAAACGTGCAGGTCTGGAACGCGCAAATCGCGCATGAGCTGCGTACACCGCTCACGGTGCTGCGGGGGCGGCTGCAAGGCGCCCAGGACGGCGTGTTCGCGCTCGACGCCCAGCTGGTGGCGGGGCTGCTCGTCCAGGTCGAGGGGCTGACGCGGCTGGTCGAGGATCTGCGCAGCGTCAGCCTGGCCGATAGCGGCCGGCTGGAAGTCGAGCTCGCCGATATCGATCTTGCCGCCGAGCTCGCGGCGCTGGCCCCCACCCTCTCGGCCATGCTGGCGCCGGCGGGCTTCGGGCTCGAGCTGGACCTGCAACCCGGGATCGTACGGGCGGATCGGATCCGCATCCGACAGGCGGTGATCGCCCTGACGGACAATGCCGTACGCCACGCCGATCGGTGCACGGTGCGCATCACGACCGCGTTCGCCGGGGACATGGCGGTGCTCACCGTGGCGGACGAAGGGCCCGGTCTCGCTGCCGGCCTTGAAGTCGATGCGTTTCGCCAGTTCGTGCGAGGTCCGGGCCCGTCGCGCGGGTCCGGACTCGGCCTGGCGGTGGTGCAGGCGATCGCCCGCGCGCATGGCGGCGAGGCGCGCTATCTGCGGACGGAGGACCGCTCCATGTTCCGCATCCTGTTGCCACGCCGCGAACCCGTGGCGGCGACATCGGGGTAGCGCCCCCCAACCCATCTTCTTCGCATCGAATCCGAGGGGGCCCCGGCTTGCCCCGACGATCAGCCGACGCGCATGCCCCGCTGTCCTGCAGCGACGGTGAAATGCGCCAGTGTCCGCGCCGGACTGTCGGGATTGGCGGGATCTTCCAGTCCGACGAAGCGGATCGCGCATTCCGCAGGAGTCATCGTCGCCGAGGCATAGCCCCGCACCTGATGTTCGGCGAAGCGAAAGCCGGGGGTCCGCGCGGCGCTCTGCTTGAACAGCGGATCGTGGTTCTTGCTCGTCAGCGATCCGCCGACGAATTCGCTGGCGATCGGCGGCGCGTCCGGCCGGTCCGGATCGAGCAGGTCGACCGCGGCGAAGGCGTGGATGTCGCCGCTCAGCACCAGCGGGTTGGCCAGCTTCGCATCGCGCCAGTGCCGCAGAATCCGTTCGCGCGTGGCGGGATAGCCGCCCCAATTGTCGAGCGTGTACTGATCCGGGGCGGCATCGAGATGCGCGGGGTTGAGCCGCGGGGCATCGGCCATCAGCGTCTGCTGGGCGAGCAGGTTCCACTGCGCGCGCGATTGCGCGAAGGCATCGTGCAGCCAACGCTCCTGCGCCGCGCCGAGGATGCTGCGCGCGGGATCGCGCCGCTCGGGGCAATCGGGCGTGCGCGTGCGATAGGGCCGGTGCTGCGCGGCGAGCTCAGGCGGCTGGCACGGGCGGGCGCTGCGATACTGTCGATCGTCCACCAGCTGGAACGCGGCCAGGCGGCCCCATTGCAAACTGCGATAGAGCTGCATCGCCGGGCCCTGCGGCATGCTCGCGCGGCGCAGCGGCATATGCTCCCAATAGGCCTGGTAGGCGGCGGCCCGGCGGCGCAGAAAGGCGGCAGGATCGCCATTGTCCTCGTCCACCGCATCGGCATAGTCGTTGGCGACTTCGTGATCGTCCCAGATTACCGCCCAGGGCGCGGCATGATGCGCCGCCTGGAGCAGCGGATCGGTCTTGTAGGTGGCATAGCGCACCCGGTAGCCGCCCAGATCGACCGGTTCCGGATTGCGGTGGATGCGCACGTCCTGCTGCGGACCATTCTCGTAGATATAGTCGCCCAGGAACACCACCAGATCGGGCGCTTCGGCCGCGATCAGGCGGTGGCCGGCATACTGCCCCGCCTCGTATTTCTGGCACGAGGCGAAGCAGAAGCGCAGGCGATCGACCGGCTGATCGGCCGCAGGGGCGGTGCGGGTGCGCCCGATCGGGCTCGCCTCGCCATTGGCGAGGAAGCGATACCAATAGGGGCGGTCCGGACGGAGGCCGGCAACCTCGACATGGACCGAATGCCCCCAGCGCGGCTCGGCGAGCGCGGTGCCGCGCGCGGCGACCCGCCGGAACGCCGCGTCCTCGGCGACTTCCCAGCGCACCGGCACCGTGCGGGCCGGCATCCCGCCATCGATCGCCAGCGGCTCGGGTGCCAGCCGCGTCCACAGCACGAATCCTTGCGGCAGCGGCTCGCCGGAGGCGACGCCCAGCGTGAACAGCGGCCGCGCGGAAAGCCCCGCGGCGCGCACCGCGGTCAGAAGCAGGCCAGCGGAAGCCCCTGCCCCGCTGGCGCAGAGCAGCGCGCGACGGTTCCACGGGGCGGCGAACGGATCGGTCATGGCGCGGTTCTTTCGCGGTAGAGCAGGATGCGATCGGGCCGGTGCTCGGCGCGCAGCCCGAAGTTCAGCGCCAGCGCCTGGAGAAATTCGCTGGGATCGCTGGTGAGAAAGCGCCCGCCCAGCCGCAGCCGCCCGGCCTCGGCATCGCCGAGCACCATCGGGGTGCGCAGATAGCGGTTATATTCGGCCACGGCCTCGGCGAGCGTCTGCCCTTCGAAGATCAGTTCGCCCTCGCGCCAGGCGGACCGGGCGCGCAGCGCGTCCTCGGCCACCGGCCGGGGGATCGCCGGCGCCTCCGCCGAGACCGACACCGCATGGCGCCGGGTCAGCCGCACCGCCCCCGCGCCGCCCTTGCGGGCGAGCAGTTCCGCTTCGCCGCTGATCGCGACGACATCCACGCGTTCGGGCGCGAGCAGCCGCAGATCGAACGCGCCGCTTCCCAGCTGCAGTGTCGCAGGGCCGGCATGCACCGTGCACGCGGGCGCTCCAGGGGCGAGATCGAGCCGGAGCTGGCCGCGTTCCAGCGCGACTTCCAGCCCCTGGCCGCTGCGCCACCAGCGCAACCGGCTGGCGGTGTTGAGATCGAAACAGGCGCGCTCGTCGACATAGAAACGCTGCCGCTCGCCCACCGCGGTCTCCACCGTATGCGCGGCAGCCCGCTGCAGGCTGAGCGCAACGCCCGCGCCGGCTGCGACCGCGCCCAGCCCCGCAGCCTGAAGCAGGCGACGCCGCGCCGGGCGTACCGGCACCTCCACCTCCTCCGACACCGGAGCTTCGGGCGCACCCGGTTTGGCGGCGGTGCGCGCAAAGCGGTCCAGCCCGCGCCATGCCTGGTTGAGCCGGATGAACGCGATCGCATGGGCCGGATCGGCCGCCCGCCACGCCTCGAACGCGGCGGGATCCGCACGGCCGCAGTCGAGCGCCGCCAGCCACGCCGCCGCCTCTGCCTCGATCGGGTCCTGATCCTGCGGTTCGCTCAACGGGTGCCGTCCATCTCTTCGCGCATGGCGCGTGTATGAACGATGCGCGCCGCCGGCAAAACCGCTACTGCGCCGCTCACGCCTTGCGGCGGGCAGGCGCCTTTGCGGGCGCCGGGCCGTCGCTCGCCTCGGCGCGGAGCGCCCGCGCCACCGCCAGCGTGCCGCGTGCGAGATGCGTCTCGACGGTCGACAGGCTGATCCCCAGCAATTCGGCGATCGCGCGCGGCGCCATCTCCTCGAACTTGCGCAGCTGGACGACTCGGCGGCACATCGGCGGCAGCGCATCGACGGCTGCGATCATCCGCGCCAGCTCCTCGCGCCCGCTCGCTACCGCGAAGCTGTCCGGCGCGGGATCGGGAAATTCCACCTCCTCCAGGGCGGCGAACTGCCGCATCGGCACGATGCGGGCGCGGCGCATGCGCTGCAGGGCGCAGTTGCGGATCGTCCGCACGGCATAGGCCGGCGGGTTGGCGATCCCCTCCCAAGCCTGCAGCTGGAGCAGTTGGGCATAGGCTTCGTGCAGCAGGTCGCGCGCCTCGTCCGGGTCGCCCGTCCAGCGCCGCGCCTGCTGGAGCAGCGCCGCCTCGTGCGGCAGGATGGCCGACGCGAACCAGGCGTCGATCGGGCGAAGCCAGGACATGGAAAAGCCTGCAAAGGGAAAGAATGGCTTCACCTAGACGGCGATTGATACGCGGCTGTGACAATCGCCCGACCGCGCACGAAAAAGCAGCGTCCCGGCGCGCCACCGCGGGGACGCCGCCGCGCCTCATTTCGCCACGCCCGGCTTGAACACCAGGCCGAACCAGAGCGTGCGCCCCACCGGATAGCGCGTCTGGAGCAGCTCGCGCTGTTCGCCCAGCCGCGCGCGGAACGGCGCCTTGGTGAGGTTCTGCACCTGCGCCGTCGCCTGGAGCCATGGCGTCACGTAATAGCTGCCTTGCAAGTCGATCTGGTCACGCGCATCCTGCCAGATGTCGCGCCACGCCGCCCCGGAATCGACTGATACCGGCGCCGCGCCGATCCGGTTCCAGGCGAAGCGAACATTGGCCGGCCCACGCGAATAGAAGAGCGAGGCGTTGTAGATATGGTCCGGCTGGTTGAACAGCGCGCCGATGCGGCGATTGCTGCCGTTGCTCATCACGAAATCGAAATGCCCGTCGAGCCAGCTGGCGTTGAGCGAGACGCCCAGATCCCGTAGCGGCCCGGGCAGGAAGTCCAGCTTGTCCTGCACCAGCTGCACCTCGATCCCCTGCACCCGCGCGGACGAGGCGTTGACCGGCTGCGACACCGTGGCGCTCTGATAGGTCGTACCTTCGAACGCATAGTTGGTGTAGCTGATCGTCTTGGTAAAGATCTCGTCGGTGATGTCCTTGCGGAACAGCGCCGCCGAAACCAGCCCGCCCCGGCCGAGATACCATTCCGCCGACAGATCGTAATTCCACGCCCGGCGCGGCCGGAGCGCGGCGTTGCCCTGGGTGATCGTCAACAGGCTGGCGGGCGAGCCGTCGGGATTGGTGACGGCGTTGACCGAGTAGGTGGTGGTGGCGCCATATTGGCCGTAATCGGGGCGGCCGATCGTTTCGCTCACCCCGGCGCGCAGCTTGATCGCCGCGGTCGCATCGAAGGTCGCGACTGCAGAGGGCAGCGCATAGCCATAGTCGCGGTGGCGCTGCAGCGTGCGGCTGGTGCCGTTGACGCGCGTGGTCACGTCCACCGCGGTATCGTCGTAGCGCAGCCCGGCCTGGAGGTTGAACCGGTCCGCCCTCCAGCGGATCTGGCCATAGCCCGCGGCGATCGACTCGCGGAGCTTGAAATAGGCATTGTTGCTATCGGCGACGCGCGCGGTGCTCTGGCGAAACCAATCGGGATGGTCGACCAGCACGCCCTGCGCCTTGACCGCGTCGATCAGGTAGAAGTTGATCCCCGGCGCCATGATCGGGGTCAGCACCATGGGCTGGGCATAGCGATCGAGCGTACCGATCAGTGCCGCCGAAGCGGCATCCTTGGCGAACCATTCGCGATAGTCGAGCGTGTTCTCCACCCGGGTCAGCGTGTGGTTGACGCCGAGATTGAGGCCGAGCCCGCGATCTTCGGGGTCGAAGTTCCAGCCGAGATCGCCGCGCAGCGTGCGGACGGTGTTGGTGATGTCGGCAACGATGTTGCGCCAGTAGCGCGGGCCGTAATTGGCCGGATTGGCCGCAGCGGCGGCATCGTTGAGCGTGATGATCGGTTCGCCGCCCACCACGCGGTAGCCATAGCCATAGGCCGGCTGGTTCGAGGTACCGGCGGAGGTGGCGGTGATCACCATTCCGGTGTTCCATTTGTACATCCAGCGATTCTGGTTGTACGTCGCGTCCGAGTCCGACGCGCCGACCCGCAGCTTGAGCCGATCGGCGATCGCATAGCGGGCGCTGCCGTTGACGAACCAGGTCTTGCGCGTTTCCGGCTGCGCGACCAGCCCCAACTGATAGTTGCCGCTGTTAAGCTTGCCCGTGTCGGCGCTCGCGCCTGGGGTATAGCCCGCCGCCGGCAGCGCCAGCGCCTCGTAGCGGTCCTCGTCCGATCGCTCGCGGTAATAGCCGCCGAACAGCGATGCCTCGAACCGGTCGCCGGGGCGGAATTCCAGCTTGCCGTTCACGCTGTAGCGCTCCCGCTGGACGTCGAAAGCATAGTCCTGCACGCGCACCGGCACGGCGCGGCCGGTGGATGCAGCGATGTTCGCGGTCTGGGCGCCGGCCGCGGTGTAATAGGTCCAGCCGGCGCCGCCGGTATCGCCCGGCAGGCTGGCGAGCGCCGAGGCCTGGAGCCGCTGATACTCGCCGGACAGGACCACGCCGAACTGGTGCGCACTGCCGAAGGTGGTGGCGGCGGTGGCGCTGGCGCGCAGATTGGCGCGCTTGTCCGGCACCACCTTGCCGCCCTGCGAGGTCCAGCCGCCCAGCGCCTGGGCCGTGACGAACGGACCGGTATCGAACGCGCTCTTCGAGACGAGATTGATCTGGCCGCCCAGTGCGTGCGGGTCATATTGCGCGGTCACGGTCTTGATCGCCTGGATCTCGCTCACCAGCGTCGCCGGCAGCATCGCCAGCTGGGCCCCGCGATAGCTCGCATCGGCGCTGGCGACCTGCGCGCCGTCCACCGTCACCAGATTGTAGCGGCTGTCGAGGCCGCGGATCGTGACATATTGGTAATTGTCGTGGCCGCGCGTCGAATCGCGCTCGGAAATCACCGACAGGCCGGGGATGCGCCGCGCCGCCTCGACGATGTTGACGTCGGGCAGCTGGCTCACCTCGTCCTGGCTGACCGCGTCGATCACCTGGTCGCTCTTGCGCTTGCTGGCGAGCGCGCGGCGGGTCGAGAGGCGATAGCCGGTGACGAAGATTTCCTCGCCCGCGTCGCTCGCGGCCGTCTCCACCGACGGCGCCTGCTGCGAGGGCTCGGCGGCGAGCAGGATATGGTCGGCATCGGCGACCACCAGCTTCAGATCGGTGCCCGCGACCAGCCGACGCACCGCATCGGCCGCGGCCATCTCGCCCTTGAGCCCGGCCACCCGGCGCCCGGCGGCACGATCATAGGGAAAGGCGATGCGGATACCGGACTGGCGCGCGACTGCGTTGAGCGCGGCGGCGAGATCGCCCGCGGGAATGTCGAAACGGACGCGCGCGGTCGCGGCCGATCGGGCCGCGAACGCGGGCACTGGCATGGCGGCGATGGCCGCGGTCGAAAGCAGCAGAATCGTGGTCGAACGACGAAGCATCGGATGAGGCCCTCCCCGGCGGCCTTTCGCCGCCCCCGCCCCGTCCGATGCCGCACGCCGCCCGAACCGCTACTCGGCAGCGAAAAATATGTCCCGGGCCAGCGAGGAACTTCGTGTCGGGGCCCCGATCGGAATGCCAACGGCCCAGACAGGACAACGCCGCCCGTGGGGGCGGCGTTGTCGCGTTCTCCAGCGCTGGTTGCGGAACAGCGGCGAGCCCGATCCAGCGCTCGCCGCCATCCCATCGTTACCAGCGCAGCGCCACGCCGGCGCGACCGCCAAAGCCCTTGGCCTTCGCACCGCTCACCGCCTCGACCTTGGCGAAGGCGGCCAAGCCACGGCTGCTGCCGCCCTCGACCCCCGCCTCGATCCGAGCGCGACCGCGTTCGTTCTGGTCCTCGAAGTGCAGGCTGGTACCGCCCGACCCCAGCGTCGCGCCCGGGCGACCCGACAATTCGCCTTCCCACGCCGCGCCCAGATAGGGCTTGAGCGACCAGTCGCCGGAGACCGTCTCCACGCCCGCGCGCAGGCCGGCGCGGCCATAGGCCCCGTCCGTCTTGTCGAAGGTGGCGGACATGCCGCTCGTGGCGCCCTGCAGGCCATCGACATCCCCATGCGACACCGCGATGCTCGCTGCGGGTTCGAAGAACAGCGCACCGGCACGCACATGGTATCCAGCCTCCAGCTGGAAGCCGTAGCTGGTGCCGTCCACCTTCGGCGTCCCCGCGACACCGGCCAGCTGATACTTGACCGAGTAGCGATCGACCTTGCCGAGCGCATGGGCGAAGAAGCCGTCCGCCGAGCGATAGCGGAGATAGACGCCGAGGTTGCCGCCGTTCAGCTTGAGCTGGTCGCCGGTCGCGGTCAGGCGGCCCTGCTGGCTGAGATAGCCGGCGGTGACGCCGACGCTCCAGTCGCCCTGACCCCAATCGAGGCCGAGCTGGCCGCCGCCCCAGCTGTCGCGCACGTCGAGATTCGGCGTGAACACGGTCGGCGTGCCGAGCACGGTTTCGGTATAGACCGGCCGCGAACGGTTGGTCTCCTCGCCGCCGTACAGCTGACCCCATACCTGCAGGCCCCGCTTGGGAGCGGCGGCGCGCATCTGCTCGCTCCACGCATCGCCCGAACGACGCCAGAAGCGACGCGCTTCCGCACCGGTGCGCACCACCGCAAAGGCCTGGGCGGTCGGCAGGCCGACCAGGTTGATGTTGCCCGCCGCATCGGTGACCAGCTGATACTGGGCGAAGCCCTTGTTGAGGCTGCCGCTGTCGAGCACGAAGGCGTTCGTGCTGGCCGAGGCCGCATTCACGAGCCGCACGCCGGTGAAGTTGAACTGAGACCCTGCGGTCCCGCTCACATCATGGACGACGAGCGTGGTCGTGCCGGAAGCCGCCCCCACCCGCAGCAGATCGGCGCTCTGCGCCGGGGCGCCGTTCACCGCCACGCCGCCGAGATTGGCGTCGAGTACCACCCGCGAACCGGCCGCACCGACAAAGCCCGCGCCGCCCAGATCGAGCACGTCGCCGACCTTGCCGTTGGCGAGGTTGATCGTGCCGCTGTTCTGGAGGCTGGTGAGCCCGGCAAACTGCGTGGTCCCGGCGGCGAGATTGATCGTGCCGCTGTTGGTGAGCACCGCGTTGCCGCCGAAGCTCGGCGTGCCGGTCACGTTCCAGGTCCCGGCGTTGGTAAACGCCAGGCGGCTGCTGGTCACCGCGACGCTGCCGTTGATCACGCCGCGATTGACGAGCGTCGCCGCCCCGCCGGCGAGGCGGATCGCCATGCCGTTGTCGGCGCCTACCGTGCCCGACAGGGTCACCGTCTGGCCCCCCGCCGCGCGCGAGGAGAGGCCGGCGGTCGCCCCCAGCAGCGTGGCGGTGGTGGCCGTCGCGCCCAGGTTGATCGTCGCCGTGCCGCCGGTATCGATCGACAGGCCGGCACCGGTGCCAGAGCGGGTGGTGCCGCCATCGGCCAGCGTCGCCGCGATGGTGCCGCTGGTCGAGGTCAGGTGGATCGCGTCGGCGCTGGCGCTGCTGCTGTTCGCCGCCGTGATCGTGATCGCGCCGCTGCCGCTGGTGGCGCCGATGGCAAAGCCCGCGCCCTGCTGGGCGACGAGCGTGCCGCTCTGCACCGCGATCGCGCCGCCGGTGCTGGTGGCGCTGATCGCCTGCGCGCCTGCCCCGGCCACCGTCACCGACTGCGCGACGATCGTCTGCGCGCCATTGCCACCGGTAAGGGCAATGCCGTGCGCGGCGCTGCCGCTGGTCGTCACCGTCGCGCTAGTCACCGCGAGCGAGCCGGCACCGGTTGCCGTGCCGGCGATGCCGATCGCATTGGCGCCGGTGGTGGCGATGGTGCCGTTGTTGACCACGCTGCCCGCGCCGTCCGCCACGGTGACGCTGACGCCGGTGGCGTTCGCGCCGCCGGTGGTGACGCCGTTGACCGCCACGGCCTGGGCCGTCGCCACACCGGCGGTCGGCGCGCGGCCGATCGCCAGCGCAACCGTGCCGGTGCCGGCGGCGCTGGCGATCACGCCCGCACTGCCGTCACCGCTGGTGGTGACGCTGTTGATCGCCGCCTGGACGTTTGCGCCGCCGCGCTGCGCCAGGGTGACGCCCGTGCCGTTGGCGCCGGTGAAGCTCACCGTGCCGAGCGTCGCCTGCACGTCCCCGGTCGCGCCGGTGCCGATAAGCGCGACGCCCGCACCACCAGTCGCAGCGGTGACGGCGACCGTACCAGCGGTCAGCTGGGTAGCGGCATTGCCACCCAGCGCGATGCCAACGCCCATCTTGTCGGTCGACGTGACGGTGACCGTGCCGACGGTCACGTTCTGCGCGCCGCTCTGGTTGACGGTGCCGATGCCTGCCGCATTGCCCGCCGTGCGCACGTCGATCGTGCCCGCGCCGTCCAGCGTAAGGCCGGCGCCGGTCCGACCGACGATACCAAAGGCATCGGCGGTCGTGCTGCGCACTGTGAGCGTGGTCGGCAGATGGACGGTGGTGGCCGCCGTCGCGCTGTCGAAGTCGATGCCGTGCGCTTCGCCGCCGGTCGACGTCACCGACAGCGCGCCCGCGGTCGAAACGGTGGTGCCGCCCCGCGACTGCACCCCGATCGCCACGCCGGTTGCCGAGACCGTCGCGCCCTTGGCGAGCTGGACGGTGGCCGCCGGGCCGCTGCTGGCGATGCCGGTCGCATCACCGGCGCTGTTCGAGACGGTGAAATCCGCCGCGGTCAGCGCTGCCGACTGGCCGCCCTGAAGCTGCACGCCGAGCGCGGTGCCGCCACCCGCCGAAACGCCGAACGCGCCGCCGAGCTGCACGGTCTGGCTAGTGCCGTCCGCAACCGCAAGGCCCGTCGCGCCGCCGGTACCACCCGTGACGGTGACCACCCCCAGCGTGGTGCGGACTGCGTCCGAAGCGCCCGACTGGCCAAGACCGAGAACGGTGCCATCGGTCGCAGTGACGGCGAGCGCGCCGCCGAGCTGCACGGTCTGGGTGGTGCCGCCCGCGATCGCGAGGCCCGTCGCCCCGCCGGCGCCGCCACCGACGGTGACCGCACCGAGCGTGGTGCTGACCGCATCCGTTGCCCCCGACTGGCTGAGCCCGATGACGCTGCCGTTGGAGGCCGTGACGCCAAGCGCGCCGCCAAGCTGCACCGCCTGGCTGCTGCCGCCCGCGACCGTGACGCCGGTCGCGCCGCCCGCTCCACCGCCGACGGTGACTGCACCAGTCACGCCGGTGCTGACCGCACCCGACGCGCCCGACTGGCTGAGGCCGATGACGCTGCCGTTGGAAGCCGTGACGCCAAGCGTGCCGCCAAGCTGCACCGCCTGGGTGGTGCCGCCCGCGACCGTAACGCCGGTCGCACCGCCCGCGCCGCCGCCGACGGTGACCGCGCCGGTCACGCCGGTGCTGACCGCACCCGATGCGCCCGACTGGCTGAGGCCGATGACGCTGCCGTCGCTAGCTGCAACGGTCAGCGTGCTGCCAAGCTGCACGGTCTGCGTCGAACCGCCCGCAACCGTGATGCCGGTCGCCCCGCTGGTGCCGCCGTTGACGGTGGTCGCGCCGACGACGCTCGCGCTGACGGTGCCGGACGCGCCGGACTGGCTGAGGCCAGTCACGCTGCCATTGGCACCCGTGACGGAGAGCATGCCGCCGAGCTGGACCGCCTGGCTGCTGCCATTCGCCACCGCGACGCCGCGCACCGCACCGGTGCCGCTGCTGACGCTCGCGCTGACATCGCCGGTCACGCCCGTCCGGATGGCACCCGACGCACCCGACTGGCTGAGGCCGGTGACGCTACCGTTGCTCGCCGACACGCCGAAGGTGCTGCCGAACTGCACCGTCTGGCTGGTACCGCCGGCAAGCGTGAAGCCGGTCGCCCCGCTTGCTCCACCGGCGACGAGGACGCCACCTGTGACATTGGTGCTCACTGCGTCCGACGCACCCGACTGGGCCAGGCCGACGACGGTGCCGTCATTTGCCTTCACGGACACCGTGCTGCCCAGCTGAAGCGCCTGGGTGGTGCCGCCGCTGACCGAAACGCCGGTCGCACCGCCGGTGCCGCCCTGCACCGTCACCGCGCCGGTGACGGCGGTGGCGACCGCTCCGCTGGCGCCGCTCTGGAGCACGCCATTGGCGGCGGCGTCGGTTGCCGAAACCGCGAGAGTGCCGCCCAGCTGGACCGTCTGGGTCGAGCCATTGGCGAGCGAGACCGCCGTCGCCCCGCCGGGACCGCCGGCGACCGCGACATTGCCTGCGACGATCGTCGACAACGCACCCGTGCCGCCGGTCTGGCGGACGCCGAGGGCGTTGCCCGCGCCGGTGACCTGGAGCCCCGCCGAGAAGTTCGCCGCCTGGCTGGTGCCGCCGGAGAAGCTCGCGCCGCTCGCGTTGCCCGCGCTGCTGCTCACCACGAAATCCTGCATCGCGCCAAGGGCGAACGCGCCCGTGCCGGTGAGGCTCGCGCCGGTCGCGCCGGTGCTGCCCTGCACGTCGATGCCGCGGGCAAGCGAGACCGTCTCGCCCGCCCCGGCACCGATCGAAATGCCGGTCGCGCTGCCTGCCCCGTTGCGCACGCTCAACACGTCGCGCGCGGTGAGCTGGACGTCGCTCGCGGCGCCGCTGCTCGCGATGCCGCTGGCCGTGCCGCCATTGGCGCGGACCGTGATCGCCGCCGCCGCATCGACCGTCTGGGTCGTGCCGTCGCCGAGCACCACGCCGGTCGCGCCGCCGGTGCCGCCATCGACGGCGAGCGCGCCTACGCTGGTGAGGCGCACCGCGCCGCTGCTGCCGGTCATCGTTGCGCCGGTGGCGCCGATGCCGGTCACGGTGGCGCCCTTGGCGAGCGACACGGTCTGGCTGGAACCATCTTGCAGGGACACGCCGGTCGCGCTGCCGGCGATGTTGGCGACGGTGAGGCTATCGCCCAGCGTCACCGATTCCGCGCCGCTCGCCGCCGATACGCCCACGCCCAGCGCGTTGCTGCCGGCGGCGTTGACGGCGATCGCCGCGCCGTTGCCGGTGGTCGCATTCGCGGCCGTCACGATCGTCACGTCGGTGCCGTTCGCCACGCGGATGCCGCTGGCGTCCGCGCCGGTGCTGGTCGCAGTCAGCGCTGCGCCAGTAAAATTGACCGACGCCGCACCGGTCCCGCCGGACAGCGCCACGCCTTGGGCGGTGCTGGTGGCGCTGACGCTGAGGTCGCCCTTGAAGATAGTCCCGCCGATCACGGCATCGGCAAAGGTGACGCTCTGGGCGGTACCGCCGCTGATCCCCACGCCCTGGCCGACGCCCGCAGTGCCGGTAACCTGCTGGACGAAGCCGCTATTCTGCACGTTCACGGCGCCGGTGGCGTTGGCGACGTAGAATCCTGCCGCACTGCTGCCGCTCACGCTCATGCCGCCGGTCGCGCCGGTACGCTGGGCGGTCAACGCGACGCTGCTGCCCTGCAGCACGGCCATGCCGGCGGCGATGCCGCTGGCGCTCACGTTCAACGTGCCGTTGTTGGTCGCCGTCACCGCTCCGGCGGTACCGCTCGCTCCGACCAGGAAGCCGGTGGCGCTGCCGTTCTGGCTGGTGACGTTGATCGTGCCGGTGTTGCTGATCGACACCGCACCGGTGCTGCTGGCGCTGCCCATGCCGACCAGGTTGGTCGCGCCGCGCAGCGTCACTGTGCCGGTGTTGGCGAGCGTCATCGTGCCGCCCGCTGCGTGGGTTTCGCCGGCGATGCCGTAGATGGTGCTGCTCGCCGTGCCGCCGGTAGCGCTGGTCGCGGTGATCGCGCCGTTGTTGGTCGCGCTCGCCGAGCCGCCGCGCGCGAGCAGGCCGGCGCTGTTGCCGCTGAGGTTGGTCTGGGTGAGCGTGACCGTGGCGTCGCTCTGGTTGCGCACAGAGCCGAGGCCGCTGCCGCCGGTGAGGTCGGCGTTCGCGACCAGCCCGTTCAGGCCGGCAGAGACGATGCCGTGGCTGTCGACGCTCGCGAGGCCGGTACCGGTCGCCGTCGACGACAGGCCGGTGGTGCCGGCGGTGAAGCGCGATCCGGTGCGCGCGGTGATCAGCGCCGCCTGGTTCGTCGAGCCGATCACGCTCACCGCGGTACCGCCGTTCGTCGCGTTGACGATCAGCGTGCCGTACAGGTCCAGCCGCAGGCCGGCCGGCGTCGCATAGCTTGCCTGGTTATAGGTGATGCCGTTCGGATAGCGGCCGGGATCGGACACGCACGAGACGATGTTCGGATCCGACGAGACGTCGGGATTGCCGCACTCGCCGTCGGCCAGCGCCGCGCCGGGGGTGGCGAGGATGAAAGCCAGCGCCGATGCGCCGACCAGGAGCGTCGTCTTCACTATTATTCTCCCGTTCGCGCGCAACGGCGCGCTTCGTGATTGCAGGATGAAAGGAGGATCTGGCGCCGGATCCGCATCACATGCGGATCCGGATGCCGGCGGTGGCACTGAGGTCGCGATAGCCCTGGCCGAACTTGACGCCGCCACCGGCCTGGAATTCCAGGCGTTGACTGCGCAGCGCGGCGCGAAGGTCCAGCTGGCCGGTGTTCTTGCGGGCAGCCGCGCCGCTGGTTTCGAACCATTCGTCGGCGGCATTGGCGAAGCTCGCCCGTACCGTCCGTGCCGGATCGAAATCATGCACCCAGGCGCCGCGCAGCGTCGTCACCAGGGTGACCTGGTTGGACAGCTGCGCCTGGCCCGAGACGTTCGTGCCGAGGAAGGTACGCGTGCGGTTCAGCTGCTTCTCGGCGAAGGCCAGGCCGAAGGCTCCCGCACCGCCGCCGGCGACACCGGACGTCTCGCTGTACGCCGGCAGCTTCAGGCGGGTGTACTCCACCGCGCCATAGGGCTGGAACTGCACCGGCCCCGCCCCGAAGTGACGACCCAGCTGCACCCGGCTGGACCAGGCATGCATCTCGTAATCGCCATAGGCGTTGAGGCTGCCCTTGCCCGGTGCCGACAGGAACCGGGTGTGGCGCGTATCGACACCGCTGTAGAGCAGCGAGCCGCTGAGCGTCCACGCGCCCGGTGCATAGCCGGCATAGACGCCGCCGCTGACCACCGCCGCCCGGCCCGAGGTGTTGAGCGCGGAGACGGCGAACGTCTCGCGGTCATAGCCCAAGGTGGCACCCACCAGCGTATCCGCCGAGGGGCGGTAGTCCCAGCCGCCCTGCACCGCCAGCCCATGGCCGCGCATGTCGTGCGCGCCCTGGGTGCCGTTCTGGTGCTGGTTGCCGCCCTTCATCGCGATCCACAGCACCCCAAGCCGCTCCGAGCGATACGGCGCCGCGAACGGCCCGACGCGCATGCTGATCTGGCCATCGGCCAGTTCGTGCGCGCCGGCGATCCCCGCCAGCGCGGCGGTCTGCGCCGCCGTCGTACCCTCGCCGGTCAGGCTGTCGTAGATCGGTGCCAGCGACGCGACGGTCGGCAGCGCGAACAGCGCCTCCGCCGTCGGTGCGAAGGCCGCGGTCGGCGTCGCCTGGATGCGGTTGAGCACGCCGCCGATCTGCGCCTGCCGGGCGGAGAGCCCTGCCGGAGCGAAATCGATGGTGGTGCGCAGCGCCTGGCGGTTGGCCGTCGGATAGGCGAGCTCGAACTTGGCGATCGCCGAGTTCGGCGCCACCAGCTTCACGCTTTGCCCCCCGATCACGCTGCCCGCTGCATCGATCAGCGCCATGTCGTGGCTGCCGGTCGCCGCAAAGCCGAAGTTCTGCAGGTTCAGCATCACCGTGCCGTTGAGCACCGCCGCGCCCGTGACCGAGAGATGGTCGGCGGTGTTCGTCTTGAAGTCGACATCGGCATTGAAGATGCTGGTCGACGCCAGCGTCAGGCCGCCGCTGATCGCCAGATCGGCAACACCGCCCATCGTGCCGGGGTTGATCACGCCGGAGTTGAGGAAGCTGCCCGCTCCCACGTTCACCGTCGGGCCCGCCAGGAACACGCCCCCTTCGACGTTGGTGAAGCTGTTGTTGCCTGCACCAAGATCGACCGAGCCCTGGATCACGCCGGCATTGACGATGCGGTTGTTGCCGCCCTCGGCGAAGATCACCATGCCGCTCTTGCCGTCCGCCGTGGAAAGCGTGCCGGCCGTGCGGATGCTGTTGTCCCCGCCGCCGAGCAGCGACAGCGCATGGCCGCCGGTGCCGCCGACCAGCTTCACCGCGCCGATGTCGAGCACGACCGGCGCCGCACCGGTGCCGCCCGAGCTTTCCACCTTCAGCGCCGTGCCGCCGGCCCCGGTCGCGCCGATATCGGCGTTGACCGTCAACTTCACCGGTGCGCCTGCACCATTGCCCTGGAGCGTGCCGAGGCTGTCGCCGCCATTGGCACCGCCGCCGCCGATCGACTGGATCACCACGCCATTGGCGTTGGCGCCGGTGGCGAGCACCGCTGCGCCGATGGTGATATCCATGGCGCCACCGTCACCGGTGCCACCGATCGCCTGTGCGGTTGCCAGCGCCCGGATCCCGTCCTGCGCCGCCTGACCATTCGCCACCGGCCGCGCAAACGGCTGGGTGGTGATCGCCTGGGGCACGCCGGCGGCATCCACCGCCACCGCAGCCCCACCGCCGCCGCCGATCGACTGGACGATCAGCGCCGTGGCACCTGCACCGGTGGTGCGGATCGTGCCGTTGGTGACGAGCTTGATCGCGCCGCCATTGCCGCTCGCGCCGTTCGCCGCGCCGGTGACGAGCGGTGCCGCCACCGCCGCGCCGACGCTGCTGACGAAGCCGCCGCCGCCGCCGATCGACTGGACGACGAGGCCCGCCGCACCGACGCCGCTGGTCTGGATGTTCGCGTCGAGGGTGAAGTCGATCGCGCCGCCCGAACCATTGCCGCCGCCGAGCCGCAGCCCGGTGAGCGCACCGGTGCCGCCGGCATTGTCGATGCCGGCATAGCCGCCGCCACCGCCGATCGACTGGAGCACCACGCCGTTGGCGCCCGCCCCCGTCGTGACGACATTGGCCTTCTGCGTCAGCGTGATGTTGCCGCCGTCACCATTGCTGCCGCCTGCCGCGAGCGTGATGCCGCCCGCGCCGATCGCCGCCCCGGTCTCCGAGGTGAAGCCGGTGACGCCGCCGCCGCCGCCGATCGACTGGACGACCAGGCCCGAGGCGAGCTTGCCTTCGGTCTGGATCGCGCCGGTCGCGGTGGTGAAGGTCACGTCGCCGCCATTGGCCGCCGCACGCTGCGAACCGCCGACCTGGAGCGACAGCGCATTGAGTGCGCCATCGGCCTTGCCGACGGCAAGCATGCCGTCGCCGCCGCCGCCGCCGATCGACTGGGCGAGCAGGCCGATGGCACCGTCGCCCTTGGTCGCGATCGCCGCGGTGTTGGCGATGGTCACGGCCTGGCCGTTGCCCGCCGCCGCGCCGCTGGCGCCGATGCGGGTGGCCCAGGTCGCATCGCCGGCACCCAGATGGACGTCGCCGGTCACGCCCTCCATGCCGCCGCCGCCGCCGATCGACTGGGCCGAGAAGCCCACCGCGCCGGCACCCAGCGTGAGGATGGCGTTGGCGTTCGTGACCTGCACGACATTGCCGTCGCCGGTAACAGCACCGTCGCTGCCGAGCGCGAGCGTGAGGCCGCCCGCGCCGACTTCCAGCGGATCCGGCACGGAGATGGCCGCGTTGCCGCCGCCGCCACCGATCGCCTGCGCCAGCACGCCATAGGACAGCGCACCCGCGCTCTGGATCGCGCCGCCGGAGAGGTTGACGACGACCTTGCCCTGCTTGCCGGCAATGCCGTCGGCCTGGGCGCCGAGGCGCAGGTCGACATTGTCGAACCGCCCGGCCTGGGCCGAGATGGCGAAGGCCGACTGGCCGCCGCCGCCCGCGATCGACTGGGCGAGCACGCCCACCGAGTCGTCCTTGAGCGTGACGATATTGCCGGTCGAGGTGACCGTGACGTCGCCGCCGTCGCCGCCCTTGCCGCCGGTGCTGCCGACCTTGTTGCCGAGCGTGCCGCCGGAGACGCCGAGCGCGCCCGCGAAGCCGCCAGCACCGCCGCCGCCGCCGATCGACTGGGCAAGCACGCCCACCGACGCGGCACCCTCGACGACGATGTCGCCGCTGTTGGTGACGGTGATGACGCCGCCATTGCCGCCGTCGCCGCCGCTGCCGCCGACTGCCGAGGTGAGGCCCCCGGGGCCGGTGCCGAGCGCACCCGCCACCGCCATGCCGGCCACGCCGCCGCCGCCGCCCACCGACTGCGCGAACACGCCGTAGGACAGGTCGCCCTTGGCGTTGATCACGCCGCTGTTCGCAATCGTGATCGTGCCGCCGTCGCCGCCCGCCCCGCCGCTGCCGCCCAGGCTGCTCGCCGTGGTCGAACCGCCGCTGCCCGAACCGGCGACCGACAGGCCGCCCAGGCCGCCGCCACCGCCGATCGACTGGGCGAACACGCCCATCGAATTGGCGCCGAGCACCTGCACCACACCGCTATTGTCGAGCCGGATCGCGCCGCCATTGCCGCCGCCGGCACCCGCGCCACCCACGCTCTGGGCAATCGAGCCGCCGCTGCCGACGGTAAGGCCACCGGCAAAGCCACCGGCACCACCGCCGCCGCCCACCGACTGGGCGAACACCGCGACCGAACCCAGGCCCTTGGCGAGCACGTTGCCGGCATTGGCGAGCGTGATCAGCCCGCCATTGCCGCCACCGGCACCCGCACCGGCGCCGAGGCGCTGGTCGACCGCACCGCCGGCCGAGAGCGCGCCGCCGATGGCGAAGCCGCCCTTGCCGCCGCCGCCGCCGACCGACTGGGCGAACACCCCGTAGGCCAGCTGCCCATCGACGATGACCGTCGCGCCCTTGGCATTGGTGAGGCTGATCGCCCCGCCATCGCCGCCCGCGCCGCCGGCCCCGCCCAGCGTGTTGGACACGCTGGAGACGCCACCGCTGGCCGAGAGCGCGAAGCCGCCGGCACCGCCGCCGCCGCCGATCGACTGGGCGAACACGCCCGCACCGTTATCGCCCGCCGCATGGATCTGGCCGGTGTTGGTCAGGGTCAGCGCACCGCCGAAGCTGGCGCTGCCGCCGGCCGCGCCGATCGTCGAGGCGAAGCTGCTGCCGCCCGAACCGGTCAGGTTGCCGGCAAAGCCGCCGGCACCGCCGCCGCCGCCCACCGACTGGGCGAACACGGCGATCGCGCCCGCGCCGAGCGTTTCGATCGCGCCGTCGTTGGTCAGGCGGATCGTGCCGCCCTGGCCACCGCCGCCGCCGGCTCCCGCGCCGACGATCGAGGTCGCATCGCCGTCCACCGCCACGGCACCGCCGGCCGCGAAGCCGCCCTTGCCGCCGCCGCCGCCGACCGACTGGGCGAACACCGCATAGGCGAGCGCACCCTGGGTCTGGATCGCGCCGGCCGCGCTGTTGGTGATGGTGATGTCGCCGCCGAGCCCGCCGTCCCCGCCGGTGCCACCCAGCACCTGCGACGCCGCACCCAGCCGCGAGCCCGTGCCGCCGACCGCGAAACCACCAGTACCGCCGCCGCCACCGATCGACTGGGCGAACAGCGCGGTCGCGTTGGCGCCGGTCGTGGCAATCAGGCCGCCATTGTCGAGCGAGATCGCGCCGCCGGCACCACCCGCACCACCGGCACCGCCGATGCTGTCCGAGGTCGCGCCGCCCTGGGCGGTGATGCCGCCGCCGGCTGCGAAGCCGCCGGCACCGCCGCCGCCGCCCACCGACTGGGCGAACACCGCCAGCGATCCGTCACCGGTCGTGCCGATCGTGCCGAGGTTGGACAGCGTCACCGCACCGCCGATGCCGCCGCCGGCACCCGTGCCGGCGCCGACCGAGGATTTGGTATCACCGCTCACCGTCAGCGCGCCGCCGGCCGCAAAGCCGCCCTGGCCGCCGCCCGCGCCTACCGACTGAGCGAACACGGCATAGGCGAGCGCACCCTTGGTCAGCACCTTGCCGCCGGCCGCGTTGGCGAGCGTTACCGCGCCGCCATCGCCGCCCGCGCCACCTTCACCGCCGACCACGCTGGAGGCCGCGCCGGTCTGGCCACCGGCCGCACCGACCGAGAAGCCACCTTTGCCGCCGCCGCCGCCGACCGACTGCGCGAAGATCGCGGTCGCGTTGGCGCCCTCGGTCTGCACCTGGCCGCCATTGGTGATGTCGACCAGGCCGCCCGCACCGCCAGCGCCGCCAGCACCGCCGATCGTCTCGGAGGCCGCACCGCCCTTGGCAGTGAGACCACCACCGGCCGCGAAGCCACCGGCACCGCCACCGCCGCCGATCGACTGGGCGAACACGCCCACCGATCCGTCGCCGAGCGTGCCGATCGCACCTAGGCTAGACAGCGTGACCGCGCCGCCGATGCCGCCGCCGGCACCGCTACCGGCACCGATCGTCGACGTCACGTCGCCGCTTGCCGCCAGCGCACCGCCAGCCGTGAAGCCACCGGCACCGCCGCCGCCGCCCACCGACTGGGCGAATACCGCGAACGCCATGCTGCCCTTGGTCAGCACCGAACCGCCGGCCGCATTGGCGAGCGTCACCGCCCCGCCATCGCCGCCGTTGCCGCCCGAGCCGCCGACCACGTTCGACACGGCACCAGCTTCACCGCCGGCCGCGCCGACCGAGAAGCCGCCCTTGCCGCCGCCGCCGCCTACCGACTGCGCGAAGATCGCGGTCGCGTTGGCGCCTTCGGTCTGGATCATGCCGCCATTGGTGATACCGACCAGGCCACCGGCGCCGCCGGCACCGCCTGCCCCGCCGATCGTCTGCGACGCCGCCGCGCCCTTGGCGGTCAGCCCGCCGCCCGCCGCGAAGCCGCCGGCACCGCCGCCGCCGCCCACCGACTGGGCGAACACCGCCACCGATCCGTCGCCCACAGTGGCGATCGTGCCGAGGCTCGACAGCGTCACCGCACCGCCGATACCGCCGCCGGCACCCTTGCCCGCGCCGATGGTCGAGGTCGCGTCGCCGCTTACCGTCAGCGCGCCGCCGGCCGTGAAGCCGCCCGCACCGCCGCCGCCGCCGACCGACTGCGCGAACACCGCAAAGGACATGGCGCCCTTGGTCAATACCTGGCCGCCGGCCGCGTTGGCGAGCGTCACCGCGCCGCCATCGCCGCCCGCGCCGCCTTCACCGCCGACCACGCTGGACGCCGCGCCGGTCTGGCCACCGGCCGCACCGACCGAGAAGCCACCCTTGCCGCCGCCGCCGCCGACCGACTGCGCGAAGATCGCCGTCGCATTGGCACCTGCGGTCTGGACCACGCCACCATTGGTGATGCCGACCAGGCCGCCCGCACCGCCGGCGCCGCCGGCGCCGCCGATCGTCTCGGAGGCCGCACCACCCTTGACGGTAAGGCCGCCACCCGCTGCGAAGCCGCCGGCACCGCCGCCGCCGCCGATCGACTGGGCGAATACGCCCACCGATCCGTCGCCGAGCGTGCCGATCGCGCCCAGGCTCGACAGCGTCACCGCGCCACCGATGCCGCCGCCGGCACCGCTGCCCGCGCCGATCTTCGACGTCACGTCGCCGCTCGCTGCCAGCGCGCCGCCGGCCGTGAAGCCACCGGCGCCACCGCCGCCGCCCACCGACTGCGCGAACACCGCGAACGCCATCGTGCCCTTGGTCAGCACCGCGCCGCCGGCCGCATTGGCGAGCGTCACCGCGCCGCCATCGCCGCCGTTGCCGCCCGAGCCGCCGACCACGTTCGACACGGCACCGGCCTCGCCGCCGGCCGCGCCGACCGAGAAGCCGCCCTTGCCGCCGCCGCCGCCGACCGACTGCGCGAAGATCGCGGTCGCATTGGCGCCCTCGGTCTGCACCTGGCCGCCATTGGTGATGTCGACCAGGCCGCCGGCGCCACCGGCACCACCGGCCCCGCCAATCGTCTGCGACGCCGCCGCGCCCTTGAGGGTCAGGCCACCGCCGGCCGCGAAGCCACCGGCACCGCCGCCGCCACCCACCGACTGGGCGAACACTGCCACCGCGCCGTCACCGGCGGTGCCGATCGAACCGTCGCTGCGGACCGACACCAGGCCGCCCTTGCCGCCGCCGGCGCCCGTACCGGCACCGATCGTCGACGTGGCGTCGCCTTCCAGCGCCAGCGCGCCGCCGGCGGTAAAGCCGCCCGCACCGCCGCCGCCACCCACCGACTGGGCGAACACCGCATAGGACAGCGCCCCCAGCGTCGCGACCGAGCCGCTGGTGCCATTGGCGATGGTCACATCGCCGCCATCACCGCCGGCACCGCCCGAGCCGCCGACCTGCGAAGAGGCGCTTTTCGCCTGGGACGCGCTCGCGCCCACGGCAAAGCCGCCCTTGCCGCCGCCGCCGCCGACCGACTGGGCGAAGATCGCGCCGGTATTCGCGCCCTCGGTCTGGACATGGCCGTTGGTGGTGATGCTGACCTTGCCACCGGCGCCGCCAGCGCCACCCGAACCGCCGACCGCGTCGGAGGCCGAGCCGCCCTGCGCGGCCAGGCCTGCGCCCGCCGCGAAGCCGCCGGCACCGCCGCCGCCGCCCACCGACTGGGCGAACACCGCCATCGCACCGATGCCGCTCGTGGCGATCGTGCCCTGGTTGTCGAGCGACACGAGGCCGCCTGCACCGCCGCCGGCGCCGACTCCGCCGCCGACGCTCGATTCCGCATCGCCGGTCAGGCCGATGGCGCCGCCGGCCGCGAAGCCGCCCTTTCCGCCGCCGCCGCCCACCGACTGCGCATAGACACCATAGGCCAGCGCGCCTGCGGTGGTGATCGTGCCGGTGCCGTTGGCCACCGTCACATCGCCGCCCGCGCCGCCGCCGCCGCCGGTGCCGCCGACCGCGCTCGAGGCGCTGTCGGTCTTGGCACCCGCCGCGCCAACCGAGAAGCCGCCGGCACCGCCGCCGCCGCCGATCGACTGGGCGAAGATCGCCGTCGCGTTGGCGCCCTGGGTACCGATCGAGCCGGTCGAGCTGACCGACACCACGCCGCCGGCGCCCGCGCCGGCGCCCGCGCCGCCGACCGAGTCGGAGGCCACGCCGCCCTGCGCGCTGATGCCGCCGCCGACCGCGAAGCCGCCATGGCCGCCGCCGCCGCCCACCGACTGGGCGAATACCGCCATCGCGTTGTCGCCGGCTGTCAGCAAGGAACCGCCATTGGTGATGGCGATCGCGCCGCCCGCACCGCCGCCGCCACCGGCACCCGCGCCGACGCCCGACTTGACGTCGCCGTCGAGGCCTAGGGCACCGCCGGCCGCGAAGCCACCGGCACCGCCACCGCCGCCGATCGACTGGGCATAGAGCGCATTGGAGAAGGCGCCCGCGGTCTGGATCGTGCCGCCTGCGGCATTGTCGATCGTCACGTCGCCGCCGGCACCGGCCGCGCCGCCATCGCCGCCGACCAGGTTCGAGGCCGCATCGGCCTTGCCGCCGGCCGCACCGGCCGAGAAGCCGCCGACGCCACCGCCGCCGCCCACCGACTGGGCGAACACTGCCGTCGCATTGGCGCCCATCGTCTGAACGAGGCCCGCATTGCTGATCGCGACGAGGCCGCCGGTGCCGCCACCGGCACCGCTGCCGCCGATCGCGTTGCTCGCCGCACCGCCCTTGGCGGTGAGACCGCCCGAGACCGCGAAGCCGCCGCTGCCGCCGCCGCCGCCGACCGACTGCGCCAGGATCGCCAGCGCATTGTCGCCTTCGGTGCCCACGGCACCGGCATTGGTGATCGTCACCGCGCCAGACGAACCGCCCGCGCCGCCCGAGCCCGCACCGACCTTGGAACTTGCCTTGCCGTCGAGCGCCAGCCCTGCGCCGACCGAGAAGCCGCCGGCACCGCCGCCGCCGCCGATCGACTGCGCCTGGATGGCGATCGCCATCGCGCCGTGCGTCACGATCGTCGAGGCCGCGGTGTTGGTGAGCGTCACGTCGCCCGCCGAACCCGCCGCGCCGCCGTCACCGCCGACATTGTCGCTCGCCGCGCCGCCCTTGGACAGCGCGCCGCCGACCGCGAAGGCACCCTTGCCGCCGCCGCCGCCGATCGACTGGAGCAGCACCGCCGTTGCGTTCGCGCCTTCGGTGAGAATCGTGCCGTCATTGACCAGCGAGACCTTGCCCGCCGAGCCGCCGCTGCCCGCACCGCCGCCGATCGCGTTGGAGAGCGTCGAGGCCGTGCCGCCTCCGATGCCGCCGCCGGCCGCGAAGCCGCCAGCGCCGCCGCCGCCGCCGATCGACTGGGCGAACACCGCCGTCGCGCCGATGCCGCTCGTCTGGATGCCGCTATAGTTGTTGACGCTGACGTCGTTGCCGTTGCCCGCCGCACCGCCGGCACCGCCGCCGATGGCGGACTTCGCGCCGTCGTTCAGCGACAGGGCGCCGCCCGCCGCGAAGCCACCGGCACCACCGCCGCCGCCGATCGACTGGGCGAACACCGCATAGCCGAAGCGCCCGGTGGTCACGACCGTGCCGGTCGCACCGTTCGCCACTTCCACCGTACCGGCATTGCCGCCCGCGCCGCCCGAGCCACCGACCGTGTCGCTGGCCGCCGCCGCCTTCGACGCACCCGCGCCGAGCGAGAAGCCGCCCGCGCCGCCGCCGCCGCCGATCGACTGGGCGATGATCGCCACCGAGCGATCGCCATTCACCAGCACGTCGCCATTGTTGACGACCTTGACCGCCGACGCGTCGCCGCCGACGCCGCCGGCGCCGCCCAGGCTGTTGTTTACCGCCTTGCTGGTCGAGGAGATGGTGAAGGAGCCGGCAAAGCCGCCCTGGCCGCCGCCGCCGCCGATCGACTGCGCGACGATGCCGTTCGAGGCCGCCGCGAAGGTGTAGACCGGTCCGGCGTTCATCACCGTGACCTTGCCGGCGTTCTGGCCGGTGCCGCCCGCGCCGCCCGTGGCGCTGGACGCGGCGTTCTCGCCGAGCGCCAGCGTGCCGGACGCCGCGAAGCCGCCGGCACCGCCGCCGCCGCCCACCGACTGGGCGAGGATGCCCGCGGAAAGGGCGCCGTGCGTCTGCACCAGCGCGCTGTTCTGCACCGAGACATCGGCGCCCACGCCGCCGTTGCCACCGGCACCGCCGGTCACGTCGGACGCGCCCGCGCCGTTCGACGCGAAGGACGCGCCGATCGCGAAGCCGCCGACACCGCCGCCGCCGCCGATCGACTGGGCGACCACCGCCGCCGAATTGTTGCCGAGCGTGCCGATCGCGCCGCTGAGCACCAGCGACACGGCGCCCGCATCGGATCCGATGCCGCCATTGCCGCCGACCGAACTGTTCGCCGAGCCGCCGCCCGCCGCTGCCGACAGGCTGCCCGAGAAGCCGCCCGCACCTCCGCCGCCGCCGATCGACTGCGCCAGTACCGCATTGGAAGCGTCGCCGCGCGTCAGGATCTCGCCGCGCGCGGTGACCGAGACCGCGCCGGCCGCATTGCCCGCGCCGCCGCTGCCGCCGACGCTGTCCGAAGCGCCCGAGCCCTTGGTTGCGATCGCACCGGTGACCGAGAAGCCGCCCGCGCCGCCACCGCCGCCGATCGACTGGGCGACGATGCCGCGGCTGTGATCGCCGAGCACTTCGATGTTGCCCAACTGGGTGACGGTAACCGCCTCGCCCTTGCCGGCGGAGCCGCCGGCGCCACCGGTCGAGCTGGATACCGCGTCGGCACCGGCCAGCGCCGCGCCGGCCGAGACGGAGAAGCCGCCCTGGCCGCCGCCGCCGCCGATCGACTGCGCGGTGACCGCCGCCGCATTTGCGCCATGCGTGCGAATGTCGCCGGTATTTTCGACCGCGACCGTATCGGCGTCGCCCGCCGAGCCGCCCGCGCCGCCGCCGACGCTGGAATTGGCCGCGCCCTTGACGCTGAGCGCACCGCCCACGCCGAAGCCGCCCGAACCGCCGCCGCCGCCGATCGACTGCGCCAGCAGCGCGCCCGACTGGTCGCCGAAGGTCTCGATGCCGCCGGTGTGGGTCACCGCCACCGCGCCGGCATTGCCGGCCGAGCCGCCGCCACCGCCGGTGCTTTCCGACGAGGTGCCGCCCTGCGACGACAGCGCCGCGCCGACCGCGAAGCCGCCGGCACCGCCGCCGCCGCCCACCGACTGAGCGATGATCGCGCTCGACGCCAGACCCTTGGTGATGATGTCACCGGTCACCGACACCGCGACGGAGTCGGCATTGCCCGAGGAACCGCCGACGCCGCCGCCGGTCGCCGAGCTGGCATCGCCGGAGACCGAGGCGCCTGCACCGACCGCGAAGCCGCCGGCGCCGCCGCCGCCGCCCACCGACTGGGCGAACACGCCGCGTGCATGGGCGCCGTCCGTCTGGATGTCGCCTTCGACGCTGACCTCGACCTTGCCGGCATTGCCCGACGAACCGCCGGCCCCGCCGGTCGAATCCGAAGACGCGCCGCCATCCGACGACAGCGCCGCCGAGACCGAGAAGCCGCCGACGCCGCCGCCGCCGCCCACCGACTGGGCGAGCACGCCATTGGCGCTGTCTCCCTTGGTGACGACCACGCCCTTCTGGGTAACGGTCACATCCGAAGCGCTGCCCGCCGCACCGCCGGCGCCGCCGCCGACGCTCGATTTGGCATCGGCCTTGAGCGACGCACCCGCGCCGACCGCGAAGCCGCCCACGCCGCCACCGCCGCCCACCGACTGGGCGAAGATGCCGTTGGCCTGCACGCCTTCGGTGCGGATGCCGCCCGTGTGTCCGATCGTGACGCTGGAGGCGCTGCCACCCGCGCCGCCGGCACCGCCGACGCTCGCGCTCGCCGCACCGCCGTCCGACGAGAGGCCCGCACCCACGGCGAAGCCGCCGACGCCACCGCCGCCACCCACTGACTGGGCAAAGATGCCGGCTGCGTTGAAGCCCTTGGTGGTGAACACACCGTTCGCGGTGACGCTCACCGCGCCGGAATCGCCGCCGGTGCCGCCACCACCGCCGCCGACCGTTGAGTCCGCGGCGCCGCTGATCGACGCGCCGAGGCCCACGGCAAAGCCGCCCGAACCACCGCCGCCGCCTATCGACTGGGCGAGGATCGCGTTGGCGAGCACGCCCACCGTCGCGATATCACCGGTCTGGACGACGGTCACGTCGCCCGAAGTGCCGCCCTGGCCGCCCTCACCGCCGACGCTGCTGCTGGAGGCGGCGCCCTTGGACGAGAAAGCTGCGCCGACCGAGAAGCCGCCCGAGCCGCCGCCGCCGCCCACCGACTGGGCGAAAATGCCGTTGGCGCTGACGCCATTGGTGAGGATCGCGCCGTTCTGCGTGACCGAAACGGCCGCCGCAGTGTTGCCGGCACCGCCGCCGCCGCCGCCGACCTTCGATTCGGCGTCGCTTTCGAGGCTGAAGCCCAGGCCGACCGCGAAGCCGCCCTTGCCGCCGCCGCCGCCCACCGACTGGGCGAAGATACCGTTGGCGCTGTCGCCCAGCGTCGAAATGCCGCCGCTGCGATCGATCGTGACGGTGCTGCCGCGCCCACCGGCGCCGCCGCTGCCGCCGGTCGTCTCGTTCGCCGCCGATCCCTTGGAAGAGAAGTCCGCGCCGACCGCGAAGCCGCCCGAACCACCGCCCCCGCCGACCGACTGGGCAAACACGCCGTTGGCCGAGCTGCCCTTGGTGACGATCACGCCGTTGCCGGCTACCTCGACCGCGCCGGCATTGCCGCCGCCGCCGCCCGCGCCGCCGCCGACCGAGGAGCTGGAATCGCCCTCGAGGCTGAAGCCCGCGCCGACCGAGAAGCCGCCATTGCCGCCGCCGCCGCCCACCGACTGGGCGAAGATGCCGTGCGACAGGCGCCCGCTGGTGCCGATATCGCCATTGACCGTTACGGAGACGTCGCCGGCATCGCCGCCGCCCGCACCCGCACCGCCGACGCTGCTCGACGCCGCGCCGCCCTTGGAACTGAAGCCCGCACCGACCGAGAAGCCGCCCGAACCGCCGCCGCCGCCGACCGACTGGGCGAACACGCCCGCCGCATCGTCGCCGCCGGTGACGATCGTGCCGGCCTGGGCAACCGTCACGCTCGCACCGTTGCCGGCCGTGCCGCCGCCGCCGCCGCCGACCGACGACTTGGTGTCACCTTCGAGCGACGCGCCGAAGCCGACCGCAAAGCCGCCCTTGCCGCCGCCGCCGCCGATCGACTGGGCGAGGATGCCCGCCGCATTCGCGCCGCTGGTGCCGATAGCGCCGCTGCGATCGACCAGCACGGTGCCCGCATTGCCAGCGCCGCCACCATTGCCGCCGACGCTGTCGCTCGCGGATTCATTCTTGGTCGAGAAGGCCGCGCCGACCGAGAAGCCGCCGCTGCCGCCACCGCCGCCCACCGACTGGGCGAACACGCCGTTCGCGTCCGCGCCCTCGGTGAGGATCAGCCCGGCGCCGCGCACCGCGACATTGCCGGCATCCGAACCGGTGCCGCCACCGCCGCCGCCGACCGAGGATTCCGCCTTGCCTTCCAGCGAGATGCCCGCGCCGGCGCTGAACCCGCCGGTGCCGCCGCCGCCGCCGATCGACTGCGCCAGCACGCCGTTCGCCGCCGCGCCGCGGGTGTGGATGTCGCTCGCCGCGTCGACGCGCACCGCGCCCGCGATCGAGCCGCCGCCGCCCGCACCGCCGACCGAGGAGGATGTAGTGTCGCCCTGGCTCGAGAAGCCGAGGCCCACGGCAAAGCCGCCATTGCCGCCGCCGCCGCCGATCGACTGGGCGAAGATGCCGTTCGCCGTCGCGCCGTCGGTGGAGATCGCGCCGCTGGTGGTGACATGCACATCGCCGGCCACGCCGCCGAGCGAGCCGGCGCCGCCGCCCACCTTGGATTCCGAATTGCCCTTGAGCGAGAAGCCCGCGCCGACCGCGAAGCCGCCCGAGCCGCCGCCGCCGCCGACCGACTGGGCAAACACGCCGTTGGCATTCTTGCCCTTGGTGGTGATGCCGTTGCGCGCGGTAACGGTGACGCTGCCCGCATTGCCGCCCGAACCGCCGGCACCGCCGACGCTGTCGCTCGCCGCATCGCCTTCGGAGCTGAACGACGCGCTCACGGTGAAGCCGCCCGAGCCGCCGCCGCCGCCCACCGACTGGGCGAGCACGCCATTGGCGGCATCGCCCAGCGTGGTGATCAGGCCGGTCGTATCAACCTGCACCGCATCGGCCTGACCCGCCGCACCACCGGCGCCGCCGCCCACCGACGAGCTCGCATTCTTCTTGATCGACACCGCCGCGCCGACGGCAAAGCCGCCATTGCCGCCGCCGCCGCCCACGGACTGGGCGAAGATGCCGTTGGCCGTCGCGCCCATCGTCGCGATCTGACCGGTGTTGGTGACGCTCACGGTCGAGGCATTGCCCGCCGCGCCGCCGCCGCCGCCGACCTGGTTGGAGGTCGCATCGTCATCGGCCGAGAAGGCGCCGCCCACCGCGAAGCCGCCCGAGCCGCCGCCGCCGCCCACCGACTGGGCGAAGATGCCGTTGGCACCTACGCCGCGCGTCACCACCGAATAGCCGACGATTGCCGGAGTCGCCCCGGTATCGGCCCGCACGGTCACGGCCGCGGCATCGTTGCCGCTGCCGCCATTGCCGCCGATGCCCTGGGTATCGGCGCTGCCCTTCATCGACACGCCGAGCGAAACCGAGAAGCCGCCCGAGCCGCCGCCGCCGCCCACCGACTGGGCGAAGATGCCGTTGGAGAGGTTGCCGCTGGTCTGCACCGTGCCGGTGCTGGCGAGGTCGACCGTGCCGGCCACGCCGCCGCTGCCGCCGGTGCCCCCGGCGTTGCGGCCGATCGACTGGCCCTTCATGGTCGCGCTGAGCGTCAGGCTGAAGCCGCCATTGCCGCCGCCGCCGCCGATCGACTGGGCCTGGATGCCGGCCGCATTGTCGCCGAGCGTGGAGACATTGCCGATCGAGGCGAGCTGGACGTTGCCGGCGGCGTTGCCGCTGCCGCCCGAGCCGCCGATGCCGACGCCCACCGCATTGCCTTGCGACGCCGAAAGCGCACCGGCAAAGCCGCCATTGCCGCCGCCGCCGCCCACCGACTGGGCGAACAGGCCGACCGCCGAGGCACCGCTGGTCGCGATGTCGCCGGTGCTGCCGAGATGGACATTGCCCGCGGTCGCGCCGAGGCCGCCCTGGCCGCCGACCGCGATCGCGGCCGACAGGCCGTTGCCGCTCGCGGTCAGCGAGCCGGAAATCGCGAAGCCGCCATTGCCGCCGCCGCCGCCCAGGGACTGGGCGAGGATGCCATAGGCCATGGCGCCCGCGGTCTGGATCGCGCCGGTCGAGTCGACCGAGACCGCGCTGCCCTTGCCGCCATTGCCGCCGGCACCGCCCAATGCGAGCGCCGGCGCCGCATATTGCGCGCCGGAGATCGCGACCGAGAAGCCGCCGTTACCGCCACCGCCGCCGAGCGACTGGGCGAGAATGCCGTTGGAGAGCGCGCCCAGCGTCTGGATCGCGCCGCTGTTGGTGAGGGTGACGCTGCCCGCGTCGCTGCCGCTGCCGGCGCCGCCGCCGAAGGAGAGCGAGGCCGCGCCATATTGCGCACCGGCCGCGCTCGCCGCGAAGCCGCCATTGCCGCCGCCGCCGCCGATCGACTGCGCGAACAGGCCGTTCGACTGCGCGCCCATCGTGCCAATCGGGCCGATCGAGGCGAGGCTGACATTGCCCGCCGCGCCGCCGCCGCCGCCCGCGCCGCCAAAGGCGAGGCCGACCGCGCCATATTGGCCGCCGGCCGCGCTTGCCGACCAGCCGCCGTTACCGCCGCCGCCGCCGATCGACTGGACCTGCGCACCGGCGCTGAAATCGCCCTGGGTGAGGATTCCGCCATTGTTGGTCAGGCTGGCATTGCCCGCCCGCGCGCCGTTGCCGGCCGACCCGCCGAAGCTGAGCGCCGCCGCGCCATATTGCGCGCCCGAGGCGCTGACCGAGAAGCCGCCATTGCCGCCGCCGCCGCCGACCGACTGGGCGAACAGACCCTGCGCGTTGCTGCCGCTGGTCTGCACCGTACCAGCCGAAGCGAGCGTGACGTTGCCCGCCGTACCGCCGCTGCCGCCCGCACCGCCGAAGCTGAGCGAGACCGCGCCGAACTGCGCGCCCGAGGCGCTGATCGCGAAGCCGCCATTGCCGCCGCCGCCGCCGATCGACTGGGCGCGCGCGCCCGTTGCGAAATCGCCTGCCGCAGTGAGGTTGCCGGCCGACTGGACGCCGACGTCGGAGGCGGTGCCGCCCGCGCCGCCCTTGCCGCCCATCGAAGCGCTGAGCGCGCCGAACTGGCCCCCGGCGACCGCGATGGCGAAGCCGCCATTGCCGCCGCCGCCGCCCAGCGACTGCGCGAAGATCGCATCGGCATTGGCACCGTTGGTCGTGATGTTGCCGGTCGATCCCAGCGCAACCGCGCCGGCCGCGCCGCCATTGCCGCCCGAACCGCCAAAGCTCAGCGCTGCGCCGCCGCCCTGGCCGCCCGCTGCAGTGATCGTGCCGCCGCCATTGCCGCCGCCGCCGCCCAGCGACTGGGCGAACAGGCCCTGCGAGCTGGCGCCGTTGGTCGTCACGTCGCCATGGCTGTTGAGCGTCACGCCGCTCGCCGAGCCGCCATTGCCGCCGCCGCCGCCGAACGCGAGCGAGACGCCGCCGGCCCAGCCGCCGCTGGCCGAAAGCGCCATGCCGCCATTGCCGCCGCCGCCGCCCACCGACTGGGCAAGGATGCCCGCCGCCGAAACGCCGTTGGTCGCGATGCTCCCGGTCGAATCGACCCGCACCGCATCGCCGCGGCCGCCATTGGCGCCGCTGCCGCCCATCGAGAGCGCCGCCGCGCCGATTCCCCCGCCGGCAAGGCTGGCCGCAAAGCCGCCATTGCCGCCGCCGCCGCCCACCGACTGGGCGAGGATCCCGTAGGACAGGCTGCCATTGGTGTGGATGCCGCCATTGTTGGTGACATTGACCGCCGCGCCGCTGCCGCCATTGGCACCGCTGCCGCCGAACGCCGCCGAAATGCCGCCGGCACCGCCGCCCGCGGCCGAAACCGCGAAGCCGCCATTGCCGCCGCCGCCGCCCACCGACTGGGCGAAGATGCCCTTGGCGTCGAGGCCGTCGGTCGACAGCGCGCCCTGCGAGGAGACCGTGACCACGCCGGCGCGACCGCCATTGCCGCCGCCGCCGCCGAAGGTGAAGGCTGCGCCCGCGACCCCGCCACCGGCCAGGCCGACCGCGAAGCCGCCATTGCCGCCGCCCCCGCCGATGCTCTCGGCGAAGATCGCGTCGGACTGGGTGCCCTTGGTGGCGATGGTGCCCACCGAGGCAACATTGACCGCCGCGCCGTCCGAACCGGCGCCGCCGGCGCCGCCGAAGGTGCTGGTCACCCCGCCCAGGCCGCCCAGGCCGGCGCTGGCGGCAAAGCCGCCGTTACCGCCGCCGCCGCCGATCGACTGGGCGAAGATGCCGCGCGACTGGTCGTCGCCGGTGGTGATGTCGGTCGAGCTGTTGACCGTCACCAGATTGCCCGCGCCGCCGACGCCGCCGGCGCCGCCATAGCTCATCGACATCGAGCCGCCGAGCGAGGCATTGGCCGCGACCGAGAAGCCGCCATTGCCGCCGCCGCCGCCGACCGAGCTGGCGAAGATGCCGTTGGAGAGCTTGCCCGCGGTCGCGATGGAGCCCTGCAGGCCGATCACCACCTTCTCGGCGCTGCCGCCCGCGCCACCGGAACCGCCGAACGACATCGCTGCCGATGCGCCGATGCCTACCGACGACGAGATCGCAAAGCCGCCATTGCCGCCACCGCCGCCGATCGACTGCGCGAACAGGCCGGTCGAGCGATCGCCATAGGTCTGGATATAGGCTGCACCCGCACTCGACGAGGCGACCGAGCAGCTGGAATCGGCGTTGACGCACACCGCGCCCGCAGCGCCGCCGCCGCCGCCCGAGCCACCAAAGGCGGCACTGACGAAGGCGCCGGCCGAAACCGCGCCGCCGCCATTGCCGCCGCCGCCGCCGATCGACTGCGCGAAAATGCCGATGGCATCGTCGCCGGAGGTCGAGACCAGACCGGTCTGGTTGACGGTAACCCGACCGCCGACACCACCGTCGCCGCCCGAGCCACCGATCGCGAGCACGCCGCCGCTGGTGCCGCCATTGCCGCCGCCGCCGCCCACCGACTGGGCGATGATGCCGAGCGCGTTCTTGCCGCTGGTGGTGATCGTGCCGCTGTTGGCAACGCTCACCGCGCCGCCTGCACCGCCGCCGCCGCCGCCGCCGCCGATCGAAATCAGGCCGGACGAGGTGCCGCCATTGCCGCCGCCGCCGCCGATCGACTGCGCGACGATACCCGTCGAATTGATGCCGCGCGTGAAGATCGCGCCGGAATTGTCGACCACCACCGTGCCGCCCGGGCTGGTGCCCGCGCCGCTGCCGCCGATGCCGACGATGCCGCCGCCGCTACCGCCATTGCCGCCGCCGCCGCCGACCGACTGGGCGAAGATGCCGCGCGCGTCGTTGCCGCGGGTGCGCAGTTCGCCTGCGTTGGAAACCGAGACGACGCCGCCGCGTCCGCCGCTGCCGCCGCTGCCGCCCAGTGCCGCGAGGCCGGCTGCGCCCGATCCGTTGCCGCCGCCGCCGCCGACCGACTGGGCGAAGACCGCGTCCGCCCAGTCGCTGTTGGTGGTGATCGATCCGGCTGCCGACTGCGTCACGCTGACGCTGCCGCCATCGCCGCCGCCCGCGCCGGAGCCGCCGAGCGAAACGAGGCCGCCGGTGCCCGAGGCAGATCCGCCGCCGCCGCCGACCGACTGGGCGAAGATGCCCTTGCCGTCGATGCCGTTGGTCACGATCGTCGCGCCGGTGTTCACCGTCACGCTGCCGCCGTCGCCGCCGCCGGCGCCGCCGCCGCCAAGGCTGGCAAGACCGGCCGTGACGCCGGCGCTACCGCCGCCGCCGCCGATCGACTGCGCCATGATCCCATAGGATCCCAGGCCGTCGGTCTGGATATAGGCTCCGTCCGCGGCGGTGATGCGCACCGCGCCGGCGTTGCTGCCCTGGCTGCCGGTGCTGCCGAGGGAGATGGCGCCGGCGGTGACACCGCCATTGCCGCCGCCGCCGCCTACCGACTGCGCGAACAGGCCATGCGCGAAATTGCCCTGGGTCCAGGTCGAGGAACTGCTGCCGGCGGTGATGATCGCCGTGCCGCCGGCGCCGCCCGCGCCGCCATTGCTGCCGCTGGCGAACAGGCCGCCGCCGCCGCCGCCATCGCCGCCGGAGCCGCCGATCGACTGGGCATAGACGCCGTGCGAGCCGACGCCGCCAGTCTGGACGGTGCCGTTCTGGTTGACCTGCGCGTCGCCGCCGATGCCGCCGAAGCTGCCGCCGCCCGCCGATGCGACGATGCCCAGGCTGCCACCGCCATTGCCGGCGGAGCCACCCAGGCTCTGTGCGTAGATGCCGACCGAGCCGTCGCCCGCGGTTGCGACCTGGCCGTTGTTGGTAGCCGTCGCGTTGCCGCCGCGGCCGGGCGAACCCCCGCCGCTGCCGCCGCTCGACAGGAACCCGCTGCCGCCATTGCCGCCCTTGCCGCTCGAGCTGGTGACGAGGATGCCGTAGCTCTTTTCGCCGTCGGTGGTGACCTTGGCGTTGCTGATGAAGTCGACATTGCCGCCGACGCCGGCAGTGCCGCCGCGGCCGCCGTGGGAGCCGAGATAGCCGTTACCACCCTTGCCGCCATCGCCGCCGATGCTCTGGACGATCACGCCGGCGGTGTTGGCGCTATGCGAGACGATGTCGCCATAGCCGGTGCTGAGCGTCTGGTTGACGGCGCCGCCATTGGCGCCGCCGCCGCCATTGCCGGCCTTGATGAACAGCGCGCCGATATGGCCGTTGCCGCCATTGCCGCCGCGGGAGACGTATCGATACAGGTGCTCGCCGGTGCCGCCGGCGGGGAAGCTCACCGGATCGGCGCTCGTCGCGTCCGTCGCCGGTGCGATGGACGTCACGATGTCGGTCTTGCTGATGCTGCCGTCCGCCGCATTGGTCAGGTCCACGGCCGTGGCATGGCCATTGCTGTCGAGCGTCACGGCGGTGACGGTATAATTGGTCGTGCCGCTGTCGTCGGTGACGCTGAAGGTCTGGCCAACCTGGTTCGCGACGACGATGACGTTGTTCTGATCCGTCGTCACCATCATCGGCGCCTGCACCTCCGTGACGACCTCGTAGAGGCCGGTCGCCGGATTGAGCACCTGGGAGCCGACAGGCGGCAGCACGATCGCCGGGGGCGGCGTCGGCGTCGGCGTGGGAGACGGCGTCGGGGTCGACTGCGCGGCAGCGGTCGGGATGGACGCATAACCACCCAGCATGAGCGCGGCGGCAACAGCGGCAACCGACGTGCCCGAACGCCAAGACTTGACGACCGCCGTACGCCCGAAGCGGACTTCGGACGCCCCACCAACTATTGCTACCACGTTATTCCCCCAAAACGGCCGCGCAGCCCATGAGGGCACAAGTCGTCCCCCTAAGGGGACGACCACGCACGCCTGGATCGTTTCGTTTGCGTACTAATTGCGCGCAGCAGAAATTTCAAATTCTCAATGCTTTATAGGACGAATTTATCACTAAGGCGTTGATCTGCCGAAGTTAAAGTCCTGATGGTGCTTCACGCCGTCGGGCGCGTTACGGCAAGCACCTGCCAGTTTGCCTGCGAGGCAAGCTGCGCATAGATCGCCGGCAGCGCACCTGCTGAGCGGAGACGCTGGAAAGCGTCCGCATCGAGCGCATCGAGCTTGGCCGCATCGATCGTCTGATACTCGAGCAGCAGCGTAGCCCCCTCGCCGTCGGCCCCCTCGCGGGTCGCCTGGCGCGCCTCGAGCAGATCAAGCTCGCGCAGCAGCCCGATGAGGACGGAGGTACGCGCGCGCGCCGCCTCGTAGTTCTCGCAGAACTGGATCGCCTGGCGGGTGAGCGCGGTCGGCTCCTCGCCGTCGAACAACGGCATTGCCTCCGCATCGCCTGCCTTGCCGACGCGCTCCGACGCATGATCGAGGCACAGGATCAGCGCCTCGCTGCCCTCGTCGCGTGCAAAGACGAACGGATAGCGACGCAGATAGGCGGGAACATACGCCCCAGGACGATAGCTCCCCGCGCTGACGAACTGATTGCGATCTGCTTCGAGGCCCATGACGGCAAAGGGCTGGAGGCTTTCGCCGACGAAGACGATCGGAAAATCGAGGGCGGCGCGTTCGAACTCATCGACGGTCACTTCGATGATCGGCGTCTTTTCCGCAAAAGCGAAAGTGCCCTCCCCCGTGCGAACCGAAACTTCCCGATGTGTTACGCTGTGCACGGCCTGGGGTACGACGTAAAGCGGCATTGCGCCATTCACTTGTGCACCCTGCACTTCGGCATGCTGCTTCTTGGTCTTCGTAGCACTTGTCATCGGAACCCCGGCTCTTGATCGTTTTCCCAGCTCGAAGCCTACGATCACGTGCTGGCAACCCATGATCGCAACTGGACGGCGGCAGTCCCATGATCGCGTTGGTGCCTGGGAGGCGCCGCGAGACCCGAAAACCCTGCTCCTCTCATTTTAGGCGCCCCGCCGGCCTCATGGTTAAATCGGCGAAAACTTTTCGAAATTTCGCACTTTATACCATTGAGGGTATTAGCATTTGCGCCCTATTGTGCCTCGTACATGCCTGCAGCGGCGGGATGCGCGTGAACCTGCCCGCCGACACGCCGATCAGGGACCTCGCCGGCGCCATCAGGCCCGCTGCGCCCATCAACTCGGCCGGATGCTGATGCCTGCCACGACGGCGTCCCCTCCAACCGGCTTGAATTCCAGAATCAAGTGCCCCCCGCTGCTATGCGCCCCGAAGCTGCGCAAGACTGCCTTCCTGGCGCCGCCACCCGCTTCCATCGGCGCGAACCGCTCGATTACGGACTGGCCATTTGCCAGCACCTGAAAGCTGCGCCCGGCGCCCTTCGCCGCCTCCGGCTCGAAGCTGGCGATCGTCACCGTCCAGCTCCCGTCCGGGAGCGGCACGTCGTAGCTGAACTGGCCCTCACGGTAGCTCCCGAACAGCGCGGGCATGTCGGTGCCTTCCACCTTGGGCGGCGGCGCCATCGGGTTGCGGCTGGACAGGACCTTGGCGGTGCCGCCGCGGAAGAAATTGTCCGAGCCATAACGGTCGCCACCCATTACGCTGCCGGCAATGGCGCCAACATCGATGAACACGCCCTTGCGCGGATCGGGCGCGTTCCAGTCGACCGCATCGCTGATCTGCTTGCCGCCGATCGTCGCGGTGGCGACGACATGGTTGGGCCCAGGCGCCAGCACCACGCCGGGCCAGGCGCAGATGCGATCGGGGCAGGAAACCTCACCCACCGGCTTGCCGTTGACCGACAACGAAACCCGATCGGCATTGGAATAGGCGCGCACATCGGCCACCGCATAGGCGCGATCGACATAGCGCCGGCTGTTCAGATGCAGCGTCGGCGTATCGGTCCAACTGGCCTTGAGGAAGTAGAATGCGTCCTTGCGCGTCTTGCGATCGTAGGAGACCAGGCCCTTGGTGTTGATGTCGGTCGCGTCACCCTCGTTGCGCATCGTCGTGGCGAAATCGAACAGGTTCCACAACCAGCTCGCCGCCAGATACGGGCGCGCGCGGATCTGCTTCCAATTCTCCTCAATGACGAGGCTCTGAAATTCCTCCGGCTGCGGGCGGCCATAGGCGGCGGCCGGCCCGCCAAGCGGATTGTCGCTATGCTGGGTCAGCGCGCCGCCGGCACCATATTCGCTGAGCCCTATCGGCAGTTCCGGATGCTTGGCATGCAGCGCGTCGAGCGCCGGCCCCACGCCGTCTAGCGCGCCTGCGCCGAGAACGATATCGAACACCGGCTCACCAAACCGAAGCATCCTTGGACCAACGGCCAAGTCGAACGGATGAACCGCACCATCAAGGAAGCGACCGCCAAGCGCTACCACTACGACAGCCACGACCAGCTGCGGCAGCACCTGGGCGACTTCGCCGCCTACAACTTCGGCCGCAGATTGAAGACCCTGCGAGGCCTGACACCCTACGACGCCATCTGCAAGGCTTGGCAGCTCGCGCCAGCACGCTTCACATCAAATCCGCACCACCAAATCCCGGGACCAAACAGCTAGCCTATGTGGCGCGCACCCGACTTGGCGGAAGGTGTGCGCGGCGTCACCTACAGGCTCTCCTCCCGATCTTGAATGAATTCGCGTGGTACCGGCCGGCGTGCCCAGCACTCGAAGCGATCGATGCAATTTGTAAAGTTTCGGCTTGAGGCAGTTCTGCCCCGGCTACGTCCCTGATCCGTGAACACATCCATGCGGACTTCAACTGGGAGCGGCTCCATGCCAAGCGCCTGTCCCTGCGCCCCACCATTCCGGATGCGGAGGCAAGCTTGCCCTCCCCGGTTTGACGTAGCGCCGCCGCGGCTGGGAGCTGTGGCCGGGGTAGTGCGGCGAAGCATCTCCAACTTCCAGCATCATCAACCAGAGGCCACGGCGGTGACACCTGCCGCCGGTGACCAACATGGTGCCGTTGCGAGCCTCCTCTCCACCTCGCCTCAGCCGCCAACCGGCAACCGCGGAATGCCGCGCAGCCACCTTGGTGCGGCATACCCCCTTCGTTCATGGTCCGATTGCATCACATGCAGAACAATCAGCCCGGCGTTGCGCGACGCCTGTCTCCCCGCACCCAAGTAACGGCCCTTTCAGCCGCCGTAGGCATGCTTGCAGCCGGTACCGGCGCCTTCACCGTCTCCCATCTCCGTGCCGCTCACGAAACCGCATCCACCGTTGCCCGACACGAAGGCTTTCTTCCGTCGCCCCAGCAGCGCAAGGCGCTGACCATCGAGACGGTGGGCAGCATGCGTTCGGCCGGATCCGTGATCGAGGCGACCGGAACGATCGCCGTGGACGGCAATCACAGTACACCGGTATCCCCGCCCTATAGCGGGCTGGTGACGCGCCTGCTGGTCGAACCCGGTCAGCGCGTGGCCAAGGGCCAGCCGCTGATGATCATAGAGTCGGTGGAATATGTCGAGGCACGGGATGCGCTCGCCTCGGCAAGCGCGCAGTATCGCGCCGCCGACGCGCAGTTGCGCCTGGCCCGCCAGAACGCCGACCGCTACGAGGCGCTGTACCGCACCGCGGGCGGCGCACTGAAGGATTATCAGCAGGGGCTGAGCGCCGTCGCCACCGCCCAGGGCACCGTTCAGGCCGCGCAGGCGAGTGTCTCTGCCGCACGCGGCAAGCTTGCCGTCTATGGCATGGCCACGCCGACTCTGCAGACGCTCGAGATCGGGCGTGCAGCGTCCGCCACGCAGGCGATCGTTCGCGCCCCCATCGCCGGCGTTATCGCGCGTCGGGATGTCTCGGCCGGCCAGTTCATCGACGGCAAGGGATCGGCGGCGTTCGTCATCACGGAACCTTCCACCGTATGGCTGATCGCACAGATCGCGGAGAGCGATGCCGCGCAGGTCAGCGTCGGTGATGCGGTGACGGTGACGACGCCGGCCTGGCCAGGCCGGCGGTTCACCGCCCGCGTCGCGCAGGTTGGTGCCGGGCTCGACCCGGAATCGCACCGGCTGCCGGTGCGCGCGACGATCGCGAACGCCGACGGTGCACTGAAGCCGGACATGTTCGCCAGCTTCTCGATCCAGCTCGGCGCACGCCCCGCGGCTTCTGCCCTGCTGATTGCCGCCAGTGCGGTGATCCGCGAGGGCGAGGAGTCCCGGGTCTGGATTGCGCGGCACGACGGGACGCTGGTTCCCCGCGTGATCACCACCGGCGAGCGCGCGAACGGCAAGGTACACGTCCTCAGCGGGCTGCGGCCCGGCGAGCGCATCGTCACCGGCGGTGCGCTGTTCGTCAACGAAGCGGGGACCCAGGGCTGAGCAGCCGCCAGCCCTGCATCCCTTCCGCCGGCCTCCTTTCAGCGAAAGCTCCATGAACCGTATCGTCGCCTTCGCGCTGCACCAGCGCACGCTCATCGTCATCCTGCTGATCGCGCTGCTCGGCGCGGGCGGCGTAGCCTTCAGCAAGCTGAACATCGAGGCCTATCCCGATCCGGTGCCGCCGATGGTCGAGATCGTCACCCAGGCCCCCGGCCTGTCGGCGGAGGAGATCGAACGCAACATCACCATTCCGATCGAGGTGCAGCTCGCGGGCATCCCGCACGTCACCGCCATCCGCGCATCGACGCTGTTCGGCCTGTCGGACATCCGCGTCCAGTTCAGCTACGACTTCAGCTATGACGAGGCGCAGCAGCGGATCATCAACCGCCTGTCACAGATGTCGGCGCTGCCCTATGGCGCCAAGCCGGTCATCTCCCCGACCTCGCCGATCGGCGACGTCTTCCGCTACCGGGTGAAGGGGCCGCCCGGCTATTCGACGATGGACCTGAAAACGCTCCAGGACTGGGTCGTCGAGCGGCGGATGAAGGCCGTTCCCGGCGTGATCGACGTGATCAGCTGGGGCGGCAAGACCCGCAATTACGAAGTCGTGATCGACAATAACCGGCTGGTCGCTCAGGGCATGACGGTGCAGCAGGTGCTCGCCGCGCTGGGCAAGAGCAACGCCAATGTCGGCGCGCAGACGATCAATTTCGGCCCGCAGTCCGCGATCGTCCGCGGGATCGGGCTGATCCATTCGCCCGAGCAGATCGGCGCGGTGCTGGTGGGAACGCGGAACGGCGCCCCCGTGATGGTGCGGGACGTCGCCACCGTCCAGGTCGGCCATCTCGCGCGCACCGGCATTTCGGGCCAGGACGCCGACGACGACATCGTCCAGGGTATTGTGCTGATGCACCGCGGGGCCCAGTCGACCCCGACGATCGCCGCGGTGAAGGCGAAGCTGGACGAGATCAACGCCTCCGGCGCCCTGCCCCCGGGCGTAACGCTGGAGCGCATCTATGACCGCGCCGGCCTGATCGGGCTGACCACCAGCACCGTCGTGCACAACATGATCGAGGGCATGCTGCTGATCTTCGTGATCCAGTGGCTGTTCCTCGGCAATCTCCGCTCGGCCGTGATCGTCGCGGTGACGATCCCCTTCGCCCTGTCCTTCGCCGTGCTGATCCTGATCGCGAACGGGGAAAGCGCCAATCTGCTGTCGGTCGGGGCGCTCGACTTCGGGCTGATCGTCGACGCCACCGTCATCATGGTCGAGAACATCTACCGGCGGCTGGCCGAGCACTCCCACCGCGCCGGCCTAGGCCAGCCCAAGGCGCTGCCTAGCGCGCGGCTGGGCACCATTCAGACGGCGGCCGGTGAAGTGAACCGCGGCATCTTCTTCGCCGCCGCGATCATCATCGCCAGCTTCATCCCGCTGTTCACCCTCTCCGGCGTCGAAGGGCACATCTTCGGTCCTATGGCCAAGACCTATGCCTATGCCATCATCGGCGGCCTGATCGCGACCTTCACGGTGTCGCCCGTCCTCGCGGCCATCCTGCTGCCGGAGCATCTCTCCGAGGTCGAGACTAAAGTCGTGCAGCTGCTGCGCCGCCTCTATCGGCCGGCGGTCGGCTTCGCGCTCGCCAACCGGGTGCTCACGCTGGGCATGGCGGCGCTGCTGTTCGTCACGGCCGGACTGGGGGTGCGCTCGCTCGGCGTCGAGTTCCTGCCGCACCTCGAAGAAGGCAATATGTGGATCCGCGCGAGCCTGCCCTCCTCGATCTCGATCGAAGAGGGGCAGAAGGTGGTCAACGACATCCGTCGCACCATCCACGGCTTCGGCGCGGTGGAGACGGTGGTGTCGCATCAGGGCCGCCCGGACGACGGCACCGATCCCTCGGGCTTCTCCAACGTGGAATATTTCGCGCCGCTCAAGCCCGCCGCCGACTGGCCCCAGCACATCAGCAAGGAAGAACTGACCAGGCGGATGACCAAGGCGCTGACCGACCGCTTCCCTGGCGTGGAGTTCTCCTTCTCCCAATATATCGAGGACAATGTCAGCGAGTCCGCCTCGGGCGTGAAGGGCGCGAATGCGGTCAAGCTGTTCGGGCCCGACCTGGAAACGCTGCAGCGGCTGGGCAACCGGGTGCGCGACGTGCTCGCCAAGGTCGACGGCATCGCCGACCTGGGTGCGTTCCCGCTGCTCGGCCAGCCCACCGTCAAGGTCGAGGTCGATCGCGACCGCGCCGCGCGCTACGGCCTCGATACCGACGATGTGAACGACGTCGTCCGTGCCGCAATCGGCGGACAGGAGGCCGGTCGCCTCTATGAGCGGACCACGGACCGCAACTTCCCGATCGTCGTGCGCCTGAAACCGGAACAGCGCGACGGCCTGGAGACGATCCGCCGGATCACGATCGGCGCGCCGGCCCCGGGCGGCGGCCTGCGCCAAGTGCCGCTGTCCGAAATTGCCGATGTCCGCCTGACCTCCGGTGCGTCGTTCATCTATCGCCAGCATCAGGAGCGCTACATTCCGGTCAAGTTCGCGGTGCGCGGCCGCGACCTGGGCAGCACGGTGGCCGAGGCGCAGCGCCGCGTCGCCGCCGAAGTGGCGCTGCCGCCGGGCTACCATATCGAATGGGCCGGCGAGATGGGCAATCTCGACAGCGCCGTCGCCCGGCTCAAGGTCGTCGTGCCGGTCAGCCTCGCGCTCATCCTGCTGCTGCTGTTCGTCAATTTCGGGTCGGCGATCGACATGCTGCTGGCGGCCTCCGTCATGCCCATGGCGCTGATCGGCGGCGTGCTGACGCTGACCCTGACCGGCACGCCGTTCAGCATCTCCGCCGCGATCGGCTTCGTCGCGCTCCTCGGCATCTCGGCGATGGACGGGATCATCGTGCTGACGGCGTTCAACCAGGCCGTGGACGAGGGGATGGAGCGCGCCGCCGCCCTCGCGGAGGCCTGCGAGACCAGCCTGCGGCCGGTGATGATGACCTGCATCGTCGCCGCGATCGGGCTGCTCCCGGCCGCGATGTCGAGCGGGATCGGCAGCCAGGTGCAGAAGCCGCTCGCGCTCGTCGTGGTCGGCGGGATGATGCTCGCCCCCATCCTGATCCTGCTCGTCCTGCCGGTCCTGATCGACCTCGTCTCCCCGCGCGGCCGCCGCGCGGATGCCTCCACCTCGTCGGAAGTCGTCCTGCCATGATGCGCGTCTCGCTGTTCCCGCTGCTCGTCCTTCCCCTTGCCGGCTGCGCCACCGCGGGCCGGGATTTCCGCGCGCCCGCCCCGCCCGCCAGCCAGAGCTATCCGCTCGCCAAGGCGGAGCAGGGCCCAGGGGACGGACAGCGGTTCGTGGCGGGCGCAGCGGTGCCGCAACGCTGGTGGACGCTGTTCGGCAACCCCGCGCTCGACACGCTGGTGGAGGAGGCGCTGCGCGCCAATCCGGATGTCGCGACCGCCGAGGCAAGGCTGCGCCAGGCGCGCGCGCAGGCCTCGGTCGTGGAGGCTGCACGCCTGCCCACGGCCGATCTCAGCCTCCAGGGCGAGAAGACCCGTACCTCGCGTTCGCTGTCCGGCGTCCTCGCCGACGACAAGCGCTATCTCTACTCGCTCAGCACGACGCAGCTTTCCATCAACTATCCGCTCGACCTGTTCGGCGGCCTCAAGCGGCGCGGCGAATCCGCGCGGGCGACGGCCGAGGTACAGGCGCACCGGCTGGCCGCCGCGCGGCTGACCGTCGCGACCAACACCGCGCTTGCGGTGATCCGGCTTGCCTCCATCCGGGACCGCATTGACGCGCTCGGCCGCTCGATCGAACTGCGGCGGCAGTTGCTCGACCTGTTCCGCCGCCGCCAGGCGCTTGGCGAAGTGGGTACCGCGGAGCTCGAGGCGCAGCGGACCGCGCTGGCCCGCGCGGAGGGCATGCTGCCGCCGCTGCGCAAGGCCGAGGCGCATGAGCGGGCGACGATCGACACGCTGCTCGGTCGCGAGCCCGGCGCGGTTTCCCTGCCGACGATCACGATCGACTCGCTGCACCTGCCGCAGGACCTGCCGCTCAGCCTGCCGGCCGCAATCGTCCGGCAGCGCCCCGACATCCTCGCCGCGCAGGCCCAGCTCCACGCAGCCAGCGCCGATGTCGGCGTTGCCATCGCCGTACGCCTGCCCGCCGTCACGCTCAGCGGGAATGTCGGCGGCCGGGCGATCGAGTTCGACCGGATGTTCGCCGGCAGCAATCCCTTCTGGACGATCATCGGCGGCCTCACCCAGCCGATCTTTCGCGGCGGTGCGCTCCGGCGCCAGCAGGAGGATGCGCAGGCCGCGTTCGACGCAAGCAAGGCGCAGTATCGCGGGGTCGTCCTGGCCGCGCTGGCCGACGTGTCCGATGCCCTGCTCGCGGTGCGCGAGGATGGCGAAGCGGTCCGCGCCGCGCGCACCGCCCATGAAGCGGCGGAGCATACGCTGGCGCTGGTATCGCAGCAGGTGCGGCTGGGTGCTTCCGGCACGCTGGAAGTGATGAACGCCGCCACCGCCAGCGCCGAGGCGCAAACCGAGCTGATCGCCGCCCGGTCCCTGCGCCTCGCCGATACTGTCGCCCTGTTTCAGGCACTGGGCGGCGGCTATTCGGTCGACGCGACATAGCGGTGCTGGCGGGGGCGAGCAGCGGCCTTAAAAGCGGTAGCTGACACCCAGCCGCACGGTGCGGGGCTGCTGCGGCGTGCGCTGGGTGCCGTCGATTACCGACAAGGGGTTGCCGAGCGAAAAACGGTTCGCCTGGCCATTGAGCAGGTTGGCAGCATCCAGCGACAGCGTGATGGGACCGCGCGACCATGCCGCCGCCGCGTTGAGCTCGACATAATTGCCCTGCGGCAGGTGCAGATCGCCTACCCCGAGCCAGGAGCGTCCGACGTACCGCGCGGTACTCCGGAGCAGGAGCCGGCTACCGTCTCGCAATGCCCATTCGCGCTCGGCGGCGGCGTGCACCGTGATCGCGGGCGTGTTCGGCAGTGCCTGCGGCCTATCGCCGGCAAACGCTTCGTTCGGGCGGTCCAGCACGGCGCGGGTGAGAAGCATCGCGCCGGACAGCCGCCACCCACCCGGCGACCGCCAGTTGAGACTGGCTTCCAAGGCATGGATCCTGCCGCTGCCGATATTGACCGTGATCGGCCCAGCGGCGGTATAGAGATCCGACTGGATCCGCCGCCAATTGGTCGTGGACACGGAAAGGGTACCGGACAGGCCATCCGCGCCGGTGCCCATGCGCAGCCCGGCCTCCACCGTATCGAGCGTATCCGGACGATACACCACGAAGCCAGACAAGGGCGCGCCATCAAAATTGGCCAGCGCGTTGAGGGCATACCCGCCCCGCCGATAGCCCCGCTGGTACCGCAAATAGGCCGTAAGCCGCGGTACCGGTGCCCAACTGATCGCAGCGCTTGGCAGGAAGCTGACATCGCCCGCGCCCGGCACGTCGACCGACGCTTCCAGGTCGGAGACGCCTTCAGGCAGAATATTCGTTCCCTTCAGGTCGCTATAGGCAGCGCGGCCACCGATCGTCGCCTGCAGCCGCGGCGCGATCGGCACGGTCGCTTCGCCGAACAGGGCGATGTCGGTCACGCGATTGCCCACGCCGCGAAACGGCTGGTCGATATCGGCAATTTTCAACGATTGCGTTAGTCGGTCATCGCTCAGCGTGGCATAGGCACCGAGCACGATGCCGGTACCGTCATCACCCCGCTGTGAAAGCCGAACCTCGCCATTGTACACGCGCACGCGGTTGTCCGTCGCCGTGCCCGAAATGACAGGATCGCCGGATTGCGTTGCCTCATACAGGGCGGTCAGATGATTGTTGATCACCGAGAAGGCCGCCGTCAGCGTCTGCCCGTCGGCCCAATCGTGCCTAGCCGCCACATAGGCGAGGCGGAAGTCGTTGAGCGCCGGCTGGGCGATCGCCGACCGCCGCGACAGCGGCGGATTGCCTGTCTCGGAATATTGCCCGTCCGCATGATAAATGCGCTGGTACACGCCGCCGATGTCGATGGTCCAACCATTGCCGGGCCGGAACCGCAGCACCCCGCGCCCGCCGGCGAGATCGGTGCGATTGACGTTCCGCCGCCTGCGCAGCACGTCATCGATATAGCCGGGATCGCGCCCGCCATAGCCGACCAGCCGCAGCGCCGCGCGGTCCCCGACCGGCGCATTGAGCATGGCCATCGCATCGCCACCGATACCGCCATGCGAAACCAGCGTCGTTCCGCCGGCAACCTCACCTTCCCACGTCCCCAGCTTGGGCGTTCGCGGTGTGACGCGGACGATGCCGCCCAGCGCCCCTGCGCCGTAGAGTGTGCCTTGCGGCCCTTCCAGCACCTCGACACGATCCATATCGTACAGTGCCAGATTGGGGTCGGGGGCGCTGTAGTTGAGCTGCACGTCGCCCAGATACTGGCCGACAGTCGCCTGGCTGGCGCCGGTGAAGCTGCTGTCGGCAACGCCCCGCACGAACAGCTTCTCGCGGCCGGGTCCCAGAGTGGTCGCCGCCAGAAAAGGCAGGGCCGCGACGATGGCCCTGCTGTCCCGCGCCACGCCGGCGCCCAGCGCCAGCCGATCTTGGTCCAGCACCCAGGCCGATCCGGGATAGCGGCGCAGCTCCGTCCCTCGCTTGGTGGCGGTCACGACGATGTGCGCAGGCTCAGGCTCCACGGACCGGGGTGGTGGTGGTGGCGCTTGGCGTTCGGGTCGGGCGGGCACGGGGATCCGCTCGATGCGGTACACGCCGACTCCCGACCGCACGCTGCGCATCCCGGTACCCTGCAGCACCCTTGCCAGCGCTTCTTCCACGGTCATCCGGCCGTGAATGGGCCGGCGCAGCATCCAGCGCGCCAGATCCGGATCGGTCGTTGCCACGCTCACGCCAGCCTGGCTGCCGACCGCGATGATCGCGCTGGCGAGCGGGCCCGCTGGAATGTGGAAGGTCAGCGGCGCACTCGCTTCCTGCCGGCGCGGACCAGCAACCGCCGCCATCGGTGAAGTGGCGACTAGCATGCAGGCGATCCCCAGCCCGGTGCGGCACCGGGCGGACTGTCCCTTGGGGCGGGTCATGCAGCAGGTGCGGTCACGGTGCGCGGACAAGCCTCCGTTCGCCATCTACCTTTTCGACCCGCACCGGCAGCAATGCCTCGATCTGCCGGTCTACCGCCGCAGGATCGCCGATGGTGAGCACGCCGCTGACGCGCAGGCTGCGGAGGTCGGGCGAAACGCTGACCCGGGTTCCGGTGTAGCGCTCCAGATCATGGGCGACCGTCTCGATCGGGCTGTCCGAATAGATCAGGCGTCCCTTGGCCCAGGCCAGCGCGTCGTCGGGTGCGATCTTCTCCACCCGATCGGCGGTGTCGCCAGCGACGCGGCGCAGACCGGTGCCGGCCGGAAGGCGCGTCACCGCGCCGCCGTCCTGCGCCGGAGAAACCGCGACCAGTCCGCGCCGCACGGCCACGCCGAACGTGCCGTTCTGGCTGAGCACGTCGAATTCGGTGCCCAGCACGCGCACTTCGCGGCCGGCTGCGGCCACGGTGAACGGGCGCGACGGCTCGTGATGCACGTCGAAGATCGCTTCGCCCGAGCGCAGTTCGGCAGTGCGCACCTTGTCGCCCAGCGTCACGGTCAGCTCGGTATTCCGGTTCAGCGTCAGCCGTGAACCGTCCGCCAGCGCGACGACCTTGGTGGACGTGCCGTCGGTGCGATAGGTCTGCGCCGCAGGATCGCCGAGATGGCCCAACTGGGGCAAGCCGATCACTGCCGCCACCGAAGCCGCCGCCGCGATCCCAACCGGCAGCCACCATCGCGCCACCCTGCGCTGCTTCGCCGCGCGGTGGGCGTCCAGCGACACGATCTCGGCCGGTGCATCGGCTGCCGCGGGCGCGATCGGCGGCAGCGCCTCTGCGGCGATCCAGAGCCGCTCTACCTTGGCATAGGCCTCGGCATGGGCCGGGTCCGCTTCCATCCAGGCCAGGTGGTCGAGCCATGGCTGCTCGTCCTCACAGTCCTGCAACCGGAAGAACCATTCGACCGCCGCTTCTTCAGCATCAACGCGTGCCATCACCTGTTCGTCCCGTTGAAATTCTGCCCCGACAAGACGATGGACGAAGCCAGCCGCCATGCGCCGCAAGACCAAGGTTGGCGTCGCCAGGTCATCGGCCGACGCTCGCCACCAGGTGCCGCATCGCCCGCATCATGTGCTTTTCGATGAGGCTGCGCGAAACCCCCATGCGCTCCGCCACCTCGGCGTGCGAGAGCCCTTCCAGCTTGTGCATGCGGAAGCTCTGCTGCACCGCTTCTGGCAGTTCGCCCAGCGCCCGTTCGATATGGCGGACCTGGTCGCGCGCGATCAGCGCTTCGTCTGCCGGCACGGTGTCGCTCACGTCCTCGCCGCTATCGGTGACGACATGATGGGTTTCGCGCCACGCATGATCGCGCGCCGCCCGGGATTGGTTCTGGCGCAATCGATCCAGCATGATGTTGCTACCCAGCCGATAGAGGTAACCACCGGGGTTGCGGATATCCTCATCGGGCAGGGTCGCGATGCGGACATAGACTTCCTGGAGCAGATCCTCTGCCTCCACCTCGCCGACCCGCTTGGAAAAGTAATGCAATAGCGCCGTCCGTCGCGCCAGAAATGCCGCGATCAACGCAGAAGGTTCGGGCATGGACCGGGTACGCGCCTTTCCGCTGGAACTGAGGCAAGCATCGCTGCGCATAGCTGCGGAAGGCCGACGGGCCAAGTGGGGGATTGTGCGGACGGCGCGAGCCCCCTGGTGCAGGGCCACGGCTCAGTGCCACACTGTCATGCGGGCGACGGTCACGAGTACCCAGACGGTCCCGACCAGTGCCGCCCAGGACGCAAATGCCGCGAGCAGAATGATAGCAAGCCGCGAGCGGGCCGGTAGCTTCTCGATCAGCGTGTCCTCACCCTGCTCATGCACATGGAGGAACGCCAGGTGCAGAACCTGCTCCGCTTTCGCCATCCAGTCGAAATTGCTGTCGTGATGCATGGTTGCTCTCCACCTGCGCTGCCGGCGGGCGGCAGCGATCTTCGCGTGGGAGAGGAAGCGCCCGCCCACGGGGAGCGGGCGGGCGCCCACCTCAGCGCTTGGGCGAGGTGGCCGGAGGCTTCGCCTTGTCCTGCCTTGCCTGTTTGTGCGGCTTCGGCAGGTGCGACGGGGGGACCGCTTTCTTGCTGGCCTGGCCTTGCGCGGGTGTCTGCGCCAGGGCCGGCGTGCCTACAAAGGCAACGGCCAGCGTGGCGACGAACGTCCATCCGGTAATCTTCATGATAGACCCTTCTTATCGTTCTGGATCGCGCTTCATCGGCGCGTCCGATCCCATGACGGAGGCGCACCCGCAGAGCCGGACGACGGCCTGGAATTTTTCGCGTCCCCGGCGTGACGCGCATCCGGCATGCGGCGCGCACGCCGCGGCTTCGTCGATAGCCAACCCCGACATGCCGTCGGGACGGAAAGGATGAACGATGCGCTACATGCCCCTTTGCGTGCTTGCCGCCCTGGTCTCCACCTGCGCGCTGGTTCCGCCAGCCCTGGCGCAGCGCGGGCAGCGGGACGGGTATATTGTCGGAAGCGTCCGCGGCTATCACCATGGCTATGGCGACGGCTATGGCGAGGGCCACGACGACGGCTATGCCGAAGGGGGTGCTGACGGCTATGATCATGGCCGCGGCGACGGCTATCGCAGCGGCTATGCGGACGGCCGGCGCGACGGCAGCCTGCAGCGGGATCCCTGCCGTTCCACCGGTGCGCAAGGCGCCGTGATTGGCGCGATCGGCGGTGGCCTCGGCGGCCATCTGCTCGCGGGCGCAGATGACAAGTTGATCGGAACGATGCTGGGTGCGCTGGCCGGCGGCGTGGTCGGGGATGCCGTGCACCGTCGTGACCGCTGCCGCTGAAATTAAATGTCGAAAGCTTTGCGGCACCTGCGGCACGACTTCGTCGAAGAAGCGAAGGCTCGCAACAAAGCGAACCGATCCTCAAAGCAAGGTGTATACATGAACGTGATGTACAAGCGCGTGGCTGGTCTAACCGCATTTGGCGGAATGCTGTTCGCCATAGCGCCGGCCATGGCGCAGAGCTCTGCGCAGGGGCCCTATGTCGTCGGCCGCATCGGATCGCAGGTCGACGGTGACTTGAAGTTCAAGGGCAAGGACATCGCCGCCCCCTCTACCCTGCCACGCAACGTCGACCTGCGCAGCGGCAAGGCGTTCGAAGGCGGTGTCGGTTACGATTTCGGCAATGTCCGCGTGGAAAGCACGATTGGCTACACCGCCGCCAATGTCGATGCGTCGCAGCTCAACACGGGGGGCCTAACCACCCGTGGCCGCACCAAGACGCTGAGCCTCGGCGTCGCGGGCTATTACGATATCGATACCGGCACCCGGTTGCGTCCGTTTGTCGGCGGCGGCATCGACGCCGTCCGCGTGACCGAACGCCTGACCCGCCTTTCCGCCACCGGCCAGGGTAGCAGCATTGCCGGCCGCGACTGGGGGTTCCGCTGGCACCTGGATGCGGGCCTCGGCTACCAGCTGACGGAAAAGACCACGCTCGAACTCGCCGCGCGCTATGCGGAAAGCTCCAGTCTCAAATTCGCCGGACGGCTGCCGCTCGCGGCGGGCGGCAGCAGCGCCGCTACCTATCGGCCGAAGCTCTCGGCTACCTCGGTTACCGTCGGACTGCGCCAGCGCTTCTGACGGCGGCGCCGGCGATTGGCTCCCCCCTGGTCCAGTCGCCGGCTCCAACCGGAATTCGGCGAAGTCCACTCGAATCAAGGCTAGCTGTTTGGTCCCGGGATTTGGTGGTGCGGATTTGATGTGAAGCGTGCTGGCTCGAGCTGCCAAGCCTTGCAGATGGCTTCGTAGGGTGTCAGGCCTCGCAGGGTCTTCAATCTGCGGCCGAAGTTGTAGGCGGCGACGAAGTCGCCGAGGTGCTGCCGCACCTGGCCGCCGCTGGCGATGTTCAAAGCCTTGCTTCTGCCGATCTGGTACGATCTGTCTGACGTGAAATTGGAGGCGCTCGACGATCGAGCCTCATCTCGCCGCTTCTGCGGCTTCTCCGCCACCGAGGCGACGCCCGAGCGAACTGCACTCGTCAGATTTCGTTGGCTGCTGGTTGCTGGCCAGATGGACCGGTCGCTGTTCGAAACAGTGACTGCGCAGCGCAAATCAAAGGCGGTGACGGTCAAGACCGGTACGCTGCTCGATGTCACGATCATCACCTCGGCCAGTGAAGGCGATGCCAACGCGCGCTGGGCAAAAAACGAGGGCAAGCCGGCTGTTCACGGCTACAAGGCCACCGGCACGCCCGTTCCGATCGGCGCGACGAACCTGATCGTCCGCGACTTCACCGGCGACAAGTGGCGCGGCCGCCACATGACCGGCGAGCCCTGGAGCCAGCGCGACTTTATCGAGAAGTTCGGCATCATCCGCGCCCACGCCGCCGCCCAGGCACGCGAGCAGGGCAACGAGGATCTGGCCGAGCGACTGGAAGGCCTGGAGTTCCGCGACGCCCGCCGCGCCTGCGTGACGCGCCTGGCAAACCTCGGCATGTCGGTGCCGACGATCGCGGCGATCACCGGCCACCGTATCAAGACGGTCGAGCGGATTATCGAAACCTACTTGGTCCGCATCGCGGCACAGGCCGGCCGGGGCATCGTCGCCCTGCTCGGCGCCGAGCGGGCGCTGAAGGAACGGAAGGACGGGCAGGCATGAGCAAGGAAGTGAATGGCAAAGCCCTCCGTGCGTCGTGCGGCGATTGCCTCCGCGTTAAAGACTTCGCGACATGGCAGGAGCGGGATGCCTTCCGATGCCCCTGCGGCGCGCCGGAATATAGCTATTGCTCCTCCCCCAATTGCGCCGCCCTGATCGACGCTTTGGAGGCCGGCCTCTTCGATCATTATGTGGTGCGGCCGGACATCGATATCCGCACATGGACAACTGAAGGTGGCGCCATCTGCGAGACGGTGCCGTAACAGTCGGAATTCCGATTTCGGAAAAGTCGGAATGCGCTTGGCGCCAGAAACGACAAAAGCCGCCAACCCATTGGGTCAGCGGCTTTTTTGTTGGTTGCGGGGGCAGGACCATCTAGGAGACCGCACACTTTATAACCACTTGATTTGTAGAGGTATTTTTCATACCACCCGTTGTTGTACCCCTGATGATACCCCAAGTTCTCGTGAATTCGATGTAGCGCCCACGACGCGCGACGAGCTGCCGCAGGTAAACATAACTAAGTCTCTCGTTCGCCAAAATTTTTCAAAGTGTAAGCGCAACGTACAAATGTCACTCATCCGCCAGATAGAAATGTCGCAATCTCTGGTCGGCGCCCTCCGAGTGGCATGCCGCCCGAGCAGTTGGGGCACGCTGATGACGGTGGTCGGGATGAGCCGGAGCGAGTTGTCACGGTACGAAACGCTGCTGCGCGTCGAGCGCGGCGAGATCACCGCAAGCGAGGCTGGCGAGTTGCTCAGGCTATGCCGGCGCCAGGTCTATCGGCTGCTCGACAGGTTCCGCGCTGACGGCGCCGCTGGCCTGATATCCCGGAAGCGCGGTCGGCCGATCACCCCATCCACAGCATCTGAACGGCGGTCACCGCCAACAGCCCTGCGACAAGCAGGCGAAAGCGCGCCACCGAAAGCGTCTCGATTAGCCGCTTGCCGACCCAGGTGCCGGCGACCATCGCCACGCTCATGCCTGCAGCAAGGGACCAGAAGGCCCCATCGAGAACAATCACGCGTTGGTATACCGCCCATTTCACGAGGTGCATGGCAACCGCCGTGGTCGCTTCGCTCGCCACATAGGCTACTGGCGGCAGGTCCAGCGACAGGAAGATCGCTGCACCGATCAGCCCCGCACTACCGACGAGGCCCGAAAGCAGACCCACCACGGCGCCCCCGCAGATCAGCAGTTGCGGCGATGGCCGGAAGTTCAAGCCCCGCAGCTTCAGGATGACGAACAGCAAAATTGCGGCACCCAGGCACCGCACGGTCAGCGCCTTGGGAAGCGCAGTAAACCACCAAGCGCCCAGCGCCGCTGCGGGAAGCGCAGGGGCCAGGAACAACAGCACCGGTCGCCACCGGATTTCCCGCCATCCAAAGGCCACGCGGGACAGGTTGCCGACGAGTTGGGCGATCGTCAGCAGCGGTACCGCCAGCGTCACCCCTACGGCTTGGTTGAGCAGCGGAAGGAGTAGCAATGCCCCTCCGAAGCCCGCCGAACCGGAGATCACAGCGGCGACAAAGGAACCGATCAGGAGTGCGCAGATCGCGAGCATGGCGTCGCAACCTCCCTCAATGCGCCATCAGCAGCGGCATGTCGGCGGCGGCAAGAATGTGCCGGGTAGTGCCGCCGAGCAGCCATTCGATCAGCTGATTATGGCGATAGGCGCCGGTCACCAGCAGATCCGCCTCGACCGCCTTCGCTTCGGCTACCAGCTGGGCGCCGAGATTGTCGCCAACCCGGGGCACGATGCGCCGTTCGTGGCGGATGCAGATGCTGTCGAGCAGCGCTTCGAGCTGGAGCGCTGGATCGCCCGCCTTGCCAACATGGATAGCGGTGACTCGCTCGGCCACCCGCAGCCATGGGGCCGCGTGCTCGATGGCGTGCCGGGCATTGTCGCTGTCGCTCAGCCCCACTGCCATATGGGCGAAGCGGGTTCGGCCGTTGGCGCGCCATCCCGGCGGCACGATCAGCGCAGGCTTGTCGGTGGAGAAGATCGCCGCGTGCAGCGCGTCGGCCGTGTCCATGGTCCGCTCGCGCGCAATCACGATCAGCGCATCGGCCTTTGCCGCTTCCTGCGTCACGACCGCCTCCTCCGTGCCGACGATCGACCACCATTCCATCCTTGGCGTGGGCTCCCCTGCCTCGGCATGCCAAGAGACAAAGGCGGCATGCGCTGCGTCAGCGCGCTCCTGCGCTGTGCCCTCATCGCGCTCGCGGAGCTGCTGGAATGCGATTTCTTCGCTTGGTGCGACGATATGCTCCGGATCTACAACCACGTTAAGCGCCTCGACCGAGGCGCCACCCAGCGATGTCGCTGCGATGGCGGCGGCGTCGAGGCAAGCCGGTGCGCTATCCGCGCCGACGATGATGGCGAGCAGCTTCATGGCATTCTCTCCTTCGGCGGGATGCTTTCAGTCGGGCTCGGCGACGAACAAATCGGGCAAGGCATCCTCGTGGCGCACGCCCTGCGGCCCTACGCGCCATTGCTCCAGGTGCTTGTAGACGATCACCTTGTCGGCAAGCAGCGCACCGTGCGTCTCGCAGAATCTCTCGAGTTCGCCGCGTTGCCCGATCAGCTCGACGCACATGGTCAAATGCGGGTCGGCCAGTTCCGCGCCATTTTCGCGCATCGGGCCGTGATTGCTGTACCCATAGTGGGTGTGGTGGGCGACGGCATTGAGGATACCGTCGCGCTTGGCCTGGGCGACGAGCGCGCGGTACAGCGGCTTGCGCGACCAGCGCGTCGCTCCCGGTGCCTTGTCCGACGGCTTCATGTAGATTCGGATCATGCCGATCTCGCTCGGCGTGACTCGGTGCTGGGGAGAAGACATCAACGCTCCTTCGTGGTCGCTGGGGTGGAAATCGGCGGTGGGGCTCGGCGCGCGCTACGCGCTTCGCGCAACGTCGCGGCGCCGGCGGATAGGCGCGAGGCGCGCTTGGGTACCGCGATCCGCTGCGACAGATAAATGCCGTTATGGCCCGAACAGATGTAGGCGACGAAGCAGGCGACCGCGATCGGCACCGCATGCGTGGCGCCGAACAGCTCAATGCCCATGATCGTGCAGGCGAGCGGCGTGTTGGCCGCGCCGGCGAACACCGCGACGAAGCCAAGCCCTGCGAACAGGTCAATCGGTGCGCCGAGCAGCCCGCCCAGTGCATTACCTAGCGCCGCGCCGATGAAGAACAGAGGCGTCACCTCGCCGCCTTTGAAGCCGGCGCTGAGCGTGACGACGGTGAAGAGCATCTTGAGCGCCCAGCTCCAAGGGTCGATCGGTCCCGTGAAGAACCCGGCGATTGTCGGGTCGCCAGGGATAGCAGACCAGACCCCGAGCCCGAGATAGCCGCGCGTACCGATTATCCAGACCAGCACGATCACCAGCACGCCGCCCAACGCTGCCCGCAACGGACCATAGGGAATGCGCGCCTTCAAAAGGCCTCCCAGCGCATGGTTTGCCTCGGCAAATACCAAGCCCGCCACGCCGAAGAACACGCCGGCCAGCGCAGCCTTGGCGAGCAGCAGCGGCTCGACCAGCAGCGCACCGCCGACCGCACCCGGGGTAGCGATATGGTAGGGCGTGTGGTGAATCCCCCACGCATGGCATGTCCAGTCTCCGACCAGCGCAGCGAGCAGGCACGGCACGATGCCTGCATATTCGACGCGGCCTACCGCCAGCACCTCTAACGCGAACACCGCTCCCGCCAGCGGCGTGCCGAACACCGCGCCGAACCCCGCCGCTACGCCAGCCATCAGTAGGATGCGCACGCTGGGCGCATCGAGCCGGAAGCGGGTCGCCACCGCACTGGCGAGGCTGCCGCCCAGTTGCACCGCAGTCCCCTCGCGTCCCGCGGATCCGCCGAACAGGTGCGTCGCGATGGTGCCGAGGAACACGAGGGGCGCCATCCGCAACGGCACGCCGCCGCCGGGGTCATGGATCTGCTCGACGATCAGATTGTTGCCAGCCTCCACCGATCGCCCGAGCCAGTGGTAGAGCAGTGCGATTCCAGCGCCACCCAGCGGCAGCAGGTATAGCAGCCAGGGATGATCGAACCTCGCCTTCGTCGCCGCGTCCAGGCTCCACAGGAAAGCCGCGCACAGCGTACCGACCATTACCGCCATTGGCATGAGGAGCAGCATCCAGCGCAGCACCGACAGCGCGTGGTCATGACGGTCGCGGAAGAATGCCACCAGGTTGAACTGATCGATCAGGGTACGGAAAGTAGCGCGCACGATTCCTCCTTGCCGCCTTGCGGCGCTTGGTAGGAATCATCGGCCCTTGCGAGGGCGGTTCGGCCAAAGCCCGGCGGAAATCCATCGCCGTTGCCGCGCATATGCGGATGGGCCGCTAGTTCGTCAATGCCGACGATACACAGGCCGCAGAAGCTCTCTCGTAATCGGGTCCGGCAACTGACAGAGATCGCGAGCAGAACGCCGCCATACAGCGTGCGCGTTCACATGCGGAAACAGGGTTGTCGCTCAGGGTGTCGAAAATCATGTTTTTTCCGTCAGAGCGTCATGCTGCCTCTCCGGCCTCGGTGCTCACATTCGCTACTTCTGAAAAATCGCTTGGCTCAGTAGGAAACCAGGTTGAGGACGAATCCGTCCGTAGGCTCTTGCTCCATTCCATATTTCCTATATCGTGGAATTATCGAATCGGGAGGGTCTATGAGCAAGTATGGTTTCGCAGCGCGTGCACTCGCCTTCGGGCAGACTCTAGCGCTTTTGCTTACCCCGCTGGGTGCATCTGCCCAGACCACAGCTACTCCGCTTGGAATCACCGTTCAGGGTCCCCGTGGATGGGAAATGATCTGCCACGTAAAGCCGGTTGGAGAGAACGAAGTCGTTCGCTTCCTGACCCCTGACCGCCCAAGCCTACAGATGCCGAACGCGCGCACCGCGTCGTGCGCGTTCACCAATCATGGGGGAGCGCCCCTGACGGTAACGATCGTTGCCCCGGCCTCAAAGTGCCCGCTGAAGAGCGACGATGCGAGCCAATGCGTGCAGACCTTCCGAAAGGGTGCCGCAGGTTCCTTTGAGCTGAAGCCGTAATCGCGACCGAACGGCGCAGCGGTGCTTGGTCTTCTCGCCATATCCAGTAGACAGGAAATATGGAACTGAAGAACGCCGTCGCAGCACTGTCCGCCCTTGCCCACGAAGGGCGTCTCGCCGCGTTCCGCCTGCTCATTCAGGCAGGCAAGGACGGGATGCCTGCAGGGGAGATCGCGCGCCAGCTTGAGGTGCCTCCGAACACGCTTTCGGCGAGCCTGAACATCCTGTCGAACGCCGATCTGATTGAGGGCAAGCGTCAGGGACGTTCGATCATCTATACCGCGCGGTACGAGGAGATGACCGAGCTTCTGGAGTTCCTGATGCACGATTGCTGCGGCGGGCGCCCCGAAATTTGCGCGTCACTGGCCGATATCGTGCTGCGCAGTCACTGTAGTGTGGAGACATCCATCTGATGGGCGAACTTACCAATGTGCTCGTGCTTTGCACCGGCAACAGCGCGCGCTCGATCCTGGGCGAGGCAATCGTCAATCACTTGGGCAAGGGCCGTTTCCGGGGCTACTCCGCCGGCTCATTCCCGAAGGGACAGGTACACCCCGGCGCTCTGCGGCTTCTTGAACGCCACGGCTATTCGACCGAGGGGCTTTGCTCGAAAAGCTGGGACGAGTTCAGCGGGAGCGACGCACCCCGGATCGATGTCGTCATCACGGTCTGCGACAATGCAGCAGGCGAGGTCTGCCCGATCTGGCCAGGTCACCCGATCAAGGCGCACTGGGGCCCGCCCGACCCGGCGGCAATCGTCGGTGACGACGAAGCCGTCGATGCGGCTTTCGAAGAGGCGCATACAGCGTTGACGCAGCGGTTCGCCAAGCTGGTTGAGCTTCCGATCCTCGACCGGGAGGTGCCGGCCATGGCCATCCGCCAGCGGCTGCAGGCGATTCACGACGACCTCCTCGAAGAGTCCAACCTGAACCTTGGGAATTTCGCATGACGGACATCATCGTCTACCACAATCCTGCCTGTGGAACGTCACGCAACGTCCTTGGCCTGATCCACAACGCCGGCATCGAGCCGCATGTGATCGAATATCTGAAGACTCCGCCGACGCGGGCGCTTCTCGTGCAACTGATCGAACGCGCTGGCATGCGGCCACGTGACCTGCTGCGCGAGAAGGGCACGCCCTATGCCGAGCTGGGACTTGGAAACGAGGCGCTATCGGACGAGACACTCATTGACGCGATGATGGAACATCCAATCCTGATCAATCGCCCGCTTGTAGTGTCGCCACTCGGCGTAAAGCTCTGCCGGCCTTCCGAAGCTGTGCTCGACCTTCTGCCATCGCCGCAGCTTGGCGCCTTCGCGAAGGAAGACGGCGAACAGGTGGTCGATGCTGCCGGACAGCGGCTTGTCTGATGCTGCTGCTCGCGACTGCGATCTTTCTCGCCACAATCACGCTGGTCATCTGGCAGCCCAAGGGCCTGGGCATTGGCTGGAGCGCCATGGGCGGCGCTGCGCTGGCGTTGTTATGCGGCGTTGTCGGCCTGAGCGATGTGCCGGTGGTCTGGGGTATCGTCTGGAATGCCACCGCCGCCTTCGTTGCGATCATCATTATCAGCCTCTTGCTCGACGAAGCTGGGTTCTTTGAATGGGCAGCGCTGCACGTCGCGCGATGGGGCGGCGGCGATGGGCGTCGGCTGTTCGCAATGATCGTCCTGCTCGGCGCCGCGGTGTCGGCGCTGTTTGCCAATGATGGTGCCGCGCTGATCCTGACGCCGATCGTCATCGCGATGCTCCGCGCCCTCGGCTACAAAGAGAGGGCGATGCTCGCCTTCGTGATGGCAGCCGGTTTCATCGCCGACACCGCCAGCTTGCCGCTGGTGGTTTCCAACCTGGTCAACATCGTCTCGGCCGACTTCTTCCATGTGGGCTTCGGCACCTATGCGGCCGTGATGGTCCCCGTTGATCTCGCCTCGATCGCGGCAACCCTGGGGGTGCTGCTGCTGTTCTTCAGGCGCGATCTGCCGGGGCGCTACGATGTCGACCAGCTGCGCGCCCCCCGCGAAGCCATTCGTGATGCCAGTACCTTCCGGGCCGGTTGGGTCGTTCTTGCGCTGCTTCTTGCCGGCTTCTTCCTGCTGGAGCCGCTGGGCGTGCCGGTAAGCGCGGTCGCTGCTGCCGGTGCGGTGCTGTTGCTGGTGATCGCTGGCCGCGGCCACGTCATCACCACCCGAAAGGTGCTGCGCGGGGCACCCTGGCAGGTCGTCATCTTCTCGCTGGGCATGTACCTGGTCGTCTACGGCCTACGAAATGCCGGCCTGACCGAGCATCTGGCGGCGCTGCTGGATCATACCGCCGCTGGCGGCATCTGGGGAGCGGCGCTTGGCACGGGCATCATCGCGGCCGTGCTGTCGTCGATCATGAACAACATGCCGACCGTTCTGGTTGGTGCCTTGTCGATCGATGCCGCGCACGCAACCGGCGCGGTCAAGGAAGCGATGATCTACGCCAATGTAATCGGCTGCGATCTTGGTCCCAAGCTGACGCCGATCGGCTCCCTGGCGACGCTTCTCTGGCTTCACGTGCTGGCGCAGAAGGGCATTCGTATCGGTTGGGGGTATTACTTCCGCGTCGGCGTCACGCTGACGATACCGGTCCTGCTCATCACCCTGGCGGCGCTGGCGCTGCGGATCAGCCTGACATGAGCTGGCTTCGTCACCCGTCGTGCCCACTACCGATGGACGATTGTGCATGCCCCTCCGAACGCTGAACGATCCCGATTACCTGCCGGCCCTGGACCAAGCGTATGTCCGCCAGCGGCCTGCCCTTGGGTTGGGCGCGGGCGATCCGCCGCCCCGCATCCTGCTGCTGTCCGGTTCGCTGCGTGAACGCTCCTATTCGCGGTTGTGCATCGAGGAAGCGGCGCGGCTGCTGCAGTTTTTCGGTTGTGAAACGCGCATCTTCGACCCTGCGACACTGCCGTTGCCCGATCAGGTGGCCGGCGACGATCACCCTGCGGTTCACGAGCTGCGCGAACTTTCGCTTTGGTCGGAAGGCCAGGTCTGGTGCAGCCCTGAGCGGCATGGCCAGATTACCGGCATCATGAAGACGCAGATTGATCATCTGCCCCTCGCCATGGGCGGCATGCGCCCCACGCAGGGCCGCACGCTGGCCGTGATGCAGGTATCGGCGGGCTCGCAGTCGTTCAACAGCGTGAACACGCTGCGCGTGCTCGGCCGCTGGATGCGGATGTTCACCATCCCCAATCAATCCTCGGTAGCCAAGGCCTTCAACGAGTTCGATGATGCGGGCCGCATGAAACCGTCGAGCTATTATGATCGCATCGTTGATGTGATGGAGGAGCTGGTTCGCTTCACCGTGCTGCTGCGCCCGCACGTCGACCAGTTGGTCGACCGTTATTCTGAGCGGAAGGAGGCCGGCTTGCCAATCGATCCCACCTCGGATCTGTCGAGCATCGCCATCGCGCCGCAGGGAACGCGCGCTTGAGCGCCGTTTCCGTGCGGCCGGCAACCGTAGCCGACGCCGCCGGCGTGCATGCCATCTACGCGCCAGTCGTCGCGCATACAACGATCTCGTTCGAAGAAGTGCCTCCGTCGATCACAGAGATGGCGGCCCGCATCGAAGCGACGTCCAAGGACTACCCGTATCTTGTCGCGGAGCGAGATGGCGCGGTTCTGGGCTATGCCTATGCCAGTCAGCACCGGACCCGCGCGGCCTATCGCTGGTCTGTCGATGTCACCGTCTACATTGCCGATGAAGCACGGCGATCGGGGGTGGGCACCGCCCTCTATGCCCACCTCTTTCCTGAATTGGCGGAGAGAGGGTTCCATGCCGCCTTCGCTGGCATCGCTTTGCCCAACCCGGGGAGCATCGCACTTCACGAGCGAATGGGGTTCACAGCTCTGGGCGTCTATCGAGAGGTCGGCTCAAAATTTGGGCGCTGGCACGATGTTGGGTGGTGGCAGCGGCTGCTTTGACAAAGCGATCGCTGCGGCCAGCCACCACTGCTGACGCCCTCCTGCGGACCAATGTACGACAAACAGGTGTTTCTCGTACATCCGCAACCGCCGTTAACCGAGAGCCGCGCCTCCTGTTTGATATTCGGCCTTGAGCGTGAGCTGCCTGTCCTCTCTTTTGCTGAAGCGGCCATCGACGCCTACCCGATAGCACGAGCATCAGCGCTGAGGCGATGTGACCGAGCCCGCTGCGTGCGCAGCGGGTCCGGGGACAGGAGCCGGGAGTGTGGGGCATCAGCGGGGGCAGCGCTGCGCTATGAGGATGGCTCCACGCAGCCCCCGCTGCCAGTAGCGTTGTGCCATTTCTATCTTGCTGCGGAATGCGCCTTTTCTAACTGGCGGCAACGGGGAAAATCTTCAATCGAGCCTAGCGTTCGAAATTTTGATGGAGCAGTTCACCGTGCCAACGAGCTGCTCGGCGCGTTTCCGGCAACCTTGAAGAACGTCAGCGTTATCCTTTGAAAGCCGAGCGGCCTCAGCGAGCGCCTGCGCCTGCTGCGGGTTGGCAACCCGCAGCAGGCGCACGCCCGCGTCCCAAGGTGTCCGCCTGAGCATTGCTGCAGCCCGTTCCTCTGGCCAATGCCAGCTCTCGGGCGCGAGCTGAGCGATAACGGTCGGGACGGCGGTGCCGGAGACGAAGCCTACCAATAGCGCCAATGCGGCTGCCCCCGAGATCCACAGCTTCTGGGCCTTCGCGGAATGGGCCGACGCGACCATCCCCTTCAGCTCCTGCACTGCACCGACAAGCGCATGGCTGGCGCCGTTCCACGCCCGATGATCGTCTGCACGCCCCTGCGTGCCCGCCGTTTCAATCTGCCTGGCGACATCCTGCGGCGTCAGCGTCATCGCCGGGCGCTTGGCAAGAATGTTGATAGCACCGCAAACCTTGTCGTAGCCGTCTCGGATCTTCTCCAGGTCAGGCCCATAGTCACGCGCATGCAGCTCCTGCTGTCGCGCGGCGAAGCCATCGACCGCTGCGGTCAGCCCGGCAAGCTTGCGCGACATGTCGTTGAACGCCTGGACGGTCTGGTCTGCTTCTACGGGATGTTCGTGGATTCCCATGGCTACATTCCAATCCCAAGGCCCCGATCGCGATCGATCGAGAAGGTGAGCTGCCGGATGATCGAGCGGGTGCGGGCATCATCGCCGAGCGCCCGACTGACGCCGCCGTCGCGGCTACCCGGCGCCCATTCCGGCGACCACTGTCGGCCGAACAGCTGACTGCCCCGTCGGCTGAGCGCCGCGCCTAGCGCCGGGTCTTTCTCCAGCCCCTTTGCCATCGAGCGCATGGCATTCTCGACACCGGCGCGCTTCTCTTCATTCTCCCACCCGCTCAGCTTGCCCCGCCGCGCCTGAAGCTGCTGCCAGGCCTGCACGAACCGGTCTGCACGCAGCTCAGGGTTGGCGCGCACCTCTGATTCCAGCTGCATCTGGCGAATGGCATTGGCGGTGCGGCCATTGGCGGCTTCGCTGATCAGCCCCGGCGTCCGCTCGAACGCCATGTCGAGATCGTGCGCGCCGTGGGGATGCAGCGCGTTGACCGCCTCGGCGGTGCGCGCAAGCGCCGCCTTCTGAACTTCGAGCGGCGAACGGCCCTGCCCGGTCATACGGCCTGCATCCTGCACGGCACGCGCATAGCCTTCGACCGCCCGCTCCAGTTTCTGCGTTGCGGATGCCTCGGGCGCAGTCGCCGGCATCGACAGCCTGAGCCCATCAAAGCGCAGCTTTGTGGGCGCTCGCTCCGGCTCGGGGATGGACAGCCGCAACCCGTCAAACATGCTTCGGCGCCGTGCCGGTGCAGGCGCGCTGCGCTCGGGTTCGTCAATCGGCTCTTTGGCAAGCGTATCGAGGATGCGCGACCGTTCAACGCCGCGCCGGGCGGCGAAGCGCTCGGCAACAGCATCATAGTCGAGGGCATTGTCCTTCGGCCGATCGCGCGACAGGGTACGAGCGAGCTTGCCCTGGTCGGCGAAGTCGTCACGACCATAATGGAGTTGCACCGCGTCGCGGTGGCGTGACAGCGCAACATAGGCAGCGTGCCGGTCAAGCCCTGGCGTCGCCAGCACATGCACCCGGTCGACGGTGACACCCTGCGCCTTGTGGATCGTGGCCGCATAGCCGTGGGTGACATCGCCATAGTTCTTGTGGTCGAAGGCGACCTGACGACCATCGTCCAGCCGCACCGCCATGCGGGCGTGATCGACCTGTTCGATGGTGCCGAGACTGCCATTCTTCACACCCAGGCTGCGTTCGTTGCGCAGGAACATGACCCTGTCGCCAGCCCCAAACAAGCGTTCTCCACGCGTGGTTTCGACAGCGATATCAGCATCTAAGGACCCACTGCGTTTCATCGCGTCCCGGGCCAGCGCATTCAGTTCATCGCATTCCTGGTTGGTGTGGGTGAGAATCATGCGTGACGCACCCGGATCGGCGATCCGCTCTCGGTCCCAGCGCCCGATCAGCGCCGATCTGGCCTCGACTCGGGTCTCCGATTCGATGACCATGCCGGCCTCCGCATAGGCCTCCAGCGCCTCAGCCGTGCGACCGGTAGCGAGCTGCCGCGTGGCCAGCCGCTGCCAGTCTTCGCGCTGCCGGCGAATGTCGGTGATCTCGATGGCGCCATGCCGTTCGGCGAACGACCGAAACGCCGCCCCCGCTTCGATGGCCTGCAACTGCTCGGGATCGCCGACCAGCACCACCTTGGCGC
>NZ_BCTR01000002.1 GCF_002091475.1 Sphingomonas azotifigens NBRC 15497 | reverse complement strand
TAACGCAAACAAGCCCCGACGCATCCACGTCGGGGCTTGTTTGCGTTTGGCCGCCCGCAGCCGGTGTGCGGCTCCGTGGGACCAGACGCTCGCGCATCCGGCGGTGGCTTGAGATCAATGTCCCCGATAAACTCCGCCGCGCGAACGCCGCTCGTCTGCAGCTTGGCCCCCCAAGCTAGCGCCGACCCGTTCGAAAAAGGCACGATCCACTGCTGCCCTTGCCCCATCCCATTCGGGATGCCATTGCACCGCCAGCACTTCCGCGCCGCAGGGGCGCGCGGAGATCGCTTCGATCAACCCGTCGTCAGGCGAGCATGCTTCGATGGCCAGGCCGTCGCCTAGCCGGCCGATGCCTTCCCGGTGGACCGAATTCACGCTGATCCGGGCGCTCGGCGACAGCCCGCCCAGCAGCCCTCCTGGCGTGAGCGTTACATCGTGGCGCTGGTCGAACAATGCCTCAAACGGCAGGTCGCCGGCGCGGTGATGCTCCTCGCCAAGGTCGCGGCGTAGCGAGCCGCCGAACAGGACGTTGATCTCCTGCAGCCCGCGGCAGATCCCGAACACCGGCCGCCCGCTCTCGATCATCCGCTCGGCCAGCGCCAGAGCGACGCGGTCGCGCTGCGGGTCGGCGTGGGACTCCGGCACCGCGCGCCCGCCATAATGGTGGGGTTCGACGTCCGACCGCGAGCCGGTGAGCAGCAGCCCGTCCAGCCGCCCGGTGAGCGCTGCCACGTCGGCCACCTCCACCAGGGCGGGGACCAGCAGCACCGTCGCCCCCGAGATCCGCGACAGCGGCTCGATGAAGCGGCTGGCCACCGCCTGGATGGGCCGGTCCGCCACTTCGTTGCAGCAGAGCACGCCGATCACCGGCCGCCGGGCGGCCGGTGCGGGATCGCGGCGGACGAATCGGGCCATGCGCTCAGTCCACCCCTTCGGGCTGCGGCACCGTGCGCAGATAGGCGGTGTGTTCGGTCCAGCCGGCCGGGAACAGCGCCTTGGCGGCCTCCGTGTCCAGCGACGGCAGGATGATCACGTCGTCGCCCTGGTGCCAGTTGGCCGGGGTCGCGACCTTGTGCGCATCCGTCAGCTGCAGGCTGTCGATCGTGCGCAGCAGCTCGTCGAAGTTGCGGCCGGTCGAGGCGGGATAGGTGAGGGTGAGGCGCACCCGTTTGGCCGGATCGACCACGAACACGCTGCGCACGGTGTTGGTATCCGAGGCATTGGGGTGGATCAGGTCGAGCAGCGTTGCCACGCGGCGGTCGACATCGGCGATCAGCGGGAAGTTGAGCGCCGCGCCCTGCGTCCGCTCGATGTCGCCGGCCCAGGCGAGGTGCTGGGCGACCGCGTCGACCGAGAGGCCGATCGCCTTGACGTTCCGCTTGTCGAACTCGGGCTTGAGCTTCGCGACCGCGCCCAGTTCGGTGGTGCAGACGGGCGTGAAATCCTTGGGGTGGGAGAACAGCACGACCCAGCTGTCGCCGGCCCAGTCGTAGAAGTTGAGCGGGCCCTGCGTCGATTCCTGGGTGAAGTCTGGGAAGGTGTCGAGAATCTTGAGCGACATGGAAATCCTCCTGTGGCCGACGACCGGCAGGCACTAATGTCCCTTATATAGATAGGAATTGTAGCGAAGAAATTGTTGGGGCTGCAGAAGCGGCCGCGGGGGTGCGTGGATCGACGCGCATTGGCGTAAAAAGGCGCCCGTTGCAGGCGGTGCGCCGACGTGGGGTAAAGCCGAGCTTGAAGACGTAGACAGTTTTTGTACGTTCAAATCCTATAAATTGAATGGGAGTTTGTGCCTCGATATGTCGCGCGTGTCGCGCGCCAAAAGGGGGCAATATGCAATTTCCCATTACCGCTGCACTGTTCGCATGCGTCCTCGCGCTGCCCGCCGCCGGATCGCGCCCCGGCAGTGGGTGTCGCCAGCTTCGAGGCGCTGCCCAAGCCGTTGCCGCTGCCCTATGACGAGAAGGCCGATGCCGAAGCGGCGGTGAAGGCGGCCAAGGCGCGTGCGCTCAAGGGGCGCAAGCTGCTGCTGATCGATCTCGGCGGCAACTGGTGCCTCGATTGCCGCCTGCTCGCCGGGACGATCGAACTGCCCAAGCTCAAGCCTTGGGTGGCTCGGCATTATGAACTGGTGACCGTCGACATCGGCCGGTTCGATCGCAACCTTGCGATCCCGGTCCGCTACGGCGTCGGGTCGCGGCCGGAAGGCGTGCCCGCGCTGCTTGTTGTCGACCCCAAGACCGACAAGCTGCTGAACGCCGGGCGCGTTTCGGCACTGGCCGATGCCCGCAGCCTCACGCCGCAGGCGCTGGCCGACTGGCTGGCACAGTGGGCGCGATGAGGGGATCGTCAGGCGAACCGCTCCCGGGGGGAAGCATGCACGAAGAGACCATCGCTCCGAATAGTGCCGAAGATCAGGCCTGGGCCGATCTGCTGTCGCCGACGCGGCGCGGGCTGATCACCGGCTCGACGCTTGCGGCGGCGGGGATCGCCGCCACCGGGTTGGGGGTCGGGGTGGCGGAAGCCCAGAGTCAGGCCCCGCTGGGCGATCCCAACTTCCGCCCGGTCCTGCCGTCGCGCGACGTGGGCAAGAGCCCCTGGGGAGACAGGACCGCGCTCGAGCCGGCCACCCGCCCGCTGAGCATCCGTCCCGAAGGCGGCGACGGCCTGCCCGACCGCCCGCGGCCCTACACGGCGGTGAAAAGCTATCACGCGCACATCTATTTCGATGAGGACAATTATCCCAAGGCCGCGCGGCTTCGCCGATGGGTGATCGAACGCTTTCCGGTCGAGCTGGGCAACTGGAACCTCACGCCGCGCGGGCCGCATGTGACGCCGTCCTTCTATTTCGGCTTCACCAATGATCTGCTGCCGGTGGTGGTGCCGTGGCTGCAGCTCAACAGCCTGGGGCTGACGATCCTGCTGCACCCCAACACCGACGATCCACGCGCCGACCATCTCTACTACACGCTGTGGGTGAACCGCTCGCAGCCGGTCAACGCCTTCAACTGGAAGAAGGCCGGCGAGCCCGGTGCCGAACCCATCGAGCGGATCTATCCCAACATCTGCCCGACCCACCCGCTGGAGGTGTGACCTCGCGGCCCGTCGTCCCGGTCAGAAGGCCGGCACGACGGGCCGTCACATTTTTTGGCGATGAACGCCTTCACCTCCGGGCTGCGCAGCGCCGCGACCAGCTTCTGCACGCGCGGATCGTTCTTCGCGCTTTCCGGCCCGACCACGAAATTGACGTACGGGCTGTTCTTGTCCTCGATCGCCAGCGCGTCGCGCGTCGGATTGAGCTTGGCGTCGAGCGCATAGTTGGTGTTGATCAGCGCGAGATCGACCTGGTCGAGTACGCGCGGCAGCGTCGCCGCCTCCAGCTCGCGGAACACCAGCCCGCGCGGGTTGCTGGCGATGTCCTTGGGCGTGGTGGTCGCATTGTTCGGGTCGCGCAGCGTGATCAGATGCTCGCGGCCGCTGTGGACGACCGTGCCGACCGACTTGGTGGCGGAGGCATAGAAAAGATCGGTCCCCACCGCCGTCGCGGGGTGGAAGCCGAACGCCAGCACCAACAGCGGCTTCATCAGCGAGCCGCCGCCGACGCCGGTCACGCCGACGAGCACGCCAGCGATCGAATATAGGGGATTGATGTCCGCCAGGATCATAGCCGCCTCGCCATCGGAGTGCCGGTAGCAAACGACACCGGCAATCGGGTGCGGACCGGCGGATCACAGGCCGTGCCCGCCATGGTTGATAGGCACGCGCCCTATGAGGGGAGCAACTTCCCCTTTCAAGCGGCGTAGCTCTTATCGCTTCCCCACCGAACGAGTGGGAATATCTTGCCGGCCATGACAGTGCATTGCGGTTTCACGGAAGCGATCCCCGAGGTCCACAGGGGCGAGGCGGCCTCGCCTCGATGACGGGGACGTACGGAGACGCCCGCCCCGATACGGACGAATGGAACGTCGCGGAGATCGCCGCCGGGCTGTTCGTCGCCCGCGAGGATTGGCGCGCCGCCTACCGGCCGGGCCCGTGCGCGCTGGTGCGCTTCCCCTCGCGACGGCGGCTGGAGCTGATCCTCTCCGATCTCTCGGGCGCGCTGTTTCCGTTGCGGCTGGGGCCGAGCTCGGTGCTCGCCGAGAACGAGGCCGGCTATGTCGAGCAGGCGCTCGGCCGGGCGCTGGCGGCGCTGCGCGACCAGGTGCAGCTGGAAATCGTCGCGCGCTGCACGACCCCCGAGCCCGAGGCGCGGGCGGAGGCCGGGCGGATCGTCGCGGCCTTTGCGCAGGAACTGCCGGCCATCCGCCGCGTGCTCGATAGCGATATCGAGGCGGCCTATGCCGGCGATCCCGCGGCGCGCAGCGTCGACGAGGTCCTGATCTGCTATCCCGGCATCCAGGCGGTGATCCCCTATCGGCTGGCGAACAGCCTGTACCGGCACGGCGCGCCGCTGATCGCGCGCGTGATCGCCGAGATCGCCCATTCGCAGACCGGCATCGACATCCATCCGGGCGCCAGCATCGGCGGCAGCTTCTTCATCGATCACGGCAACGGCGTGGTGATCGGCGAGACCGCGATCGTCGGCGAGCGCGTGCGGATCTACCAAGCGGTCACCCTGGGCGCGCGCAGCTTCCCCTCGGAGAAGGACGGTACCCTCACCAAGGGCATGGCGCGGCACCCGATCGTCGAGGACGATGTGGTGATCTATGCGGGCGCGACGATCCTCGGGCGCGTCACCGTGGGCGCGGGCGCGGTAATCGGCGGCAATGTCTGGCTCACCGAGAGCGTGCCGCCGGGCAGCGTGATCCACCAGGCTTTTGCTGAGCGCGCACGGGGCGGCGCCTCCGCGCTGCCGAGGGGCAATGTCGTCGAGGAAGCCGACCCCAACGCGGCGCGGGGGCTCATCTAACGAATGGCGACGACCAAGAGAAACGGCGACACTGGGGTGGTGGTGAAAGCATAAGTTCTTTCATGTGAAAGCGTTGCTTCAGTTGAGCGATTGTCATTGATCCCATGCCCAAATTTATTTTCCTATAAGAAATGTAGGAAATAAACCGATCCCGAAAATCTCGGGGGTCGCAAAAATGGCAAGAGCCAGCATATTTCTCGCAACGACGGTGCTGACGGCAGTCCACCTCGTGATCGCACCTGCGCGTGCGCAGGATGTTGTTGGGAGTGACACCGGCGGTACGGATACCAGCCCCATCATCGTGACCGGGGTACGCGGCGCGCCGCGCACCATCGCCAAAAGCCCCGCGCCGATCGACGTGGTGGGCGCAGACAAGCTCCAGGGCACCGGCGCGGCCGAGTTCGGCGAGGCGCTGACCAAGCTGCTGCCTTCGCTCAATTTCGGCGCCACCAATGCCGGAGTCTTCTCGATCGGGCGTCCGGTCACCAATCGCGGCCTGTCCCCGGCCTATACGCTGGTACTGGTCAACGGAAAGCGGCGGCATAACGGCGCGTTCCTCAACAACAGCCCGACCGACACGTCGGGCGCCAACCCGGTCGACCTGGATCTGATCCCGACCAGCGCGATCGACCGGATCGAGGTGCTGAAGGATTCGGCCGCCGCCCAATATGGCAGCGATGCGATCGCCGGCGTCATCAACATCCAGCTCGCGGACAAGCCCGGGCTGACCGGCGATTTCACCTATGGCACGCTCTACGATGCCAAGGGCGACCCCGACAGCTGGAAGGGCACGCTGCGCTACGGCACGAAGATCGGCGACAAGGGCGGCTTCCTCACCGTGAGCGGCGATGTGCGCAAGCGGGGCGGCGCGTGGTGGAACCTGCCGGCTACCGATACCAACCTCTATGGCCTGCCTGCCGGGCGGACGGTCGACCAGGTGGTGGCGACCAGCGGCCTCACCCGTGCGCAGGTCGACGCGAATATCGCGGCCGCCAATGCCCGCAACGCGCAGTGGAACCGCGACGGCGCGCATAATGGCGACCCGCAGATCAAGGCGTTCAACTTGGGCTACAACGCCAAGCTGCCCTTGTCCGCCAATGTCAGCCTCTACAGCTTCGGCACCTATGGCGAGCGCGATGCCCAGATCGGCAACAATTTCCGCCGCCCCAACAGCACTGCGAACTTCACCGCGCTGTTCCCCGACGGCTATTATCCGCTCAACAACATCGCCGAGGACGACTTCCAGTTCGTCACCGGCCTGCGCGGTACGCTGGCGGGCTGGGATTTCGACGTTTCCTCGTCGTTCGGCCGCAACTTCAGCCACCAGTTTTCGAACCTGTCGGTCCGGCCGTCGCTCGGGGCCGCCAGCCCGACCAAATGGTCGAACCTCGCGAATTTCGAGTTTCGCCAATGGACCCACAATGTCGATCTGCACCGCAGCGTCGACATCGGCTTGGCCAAGCCGCTGGAAATCTCGATCGGCGGCGAATATCGGCTCGATCGCTTCCGCACCTTTGCCGGCGATCCGCTCGCCTATCAGCCCGCGACCTACACCTTCCGACCGGGCGACCAGCAATATGACTGGAATGTCGGGCGCGTCGCCTCGCCGGTGGTGCAGGGCGCGATCGTCCTGTCGCCGGCGGACCAGGCCGATATCGCCCGGAAAGTCTATGCCGGCTATGTCGACCTTGGCATCTACCCCAGCGAGGCCTGGTATGTCGGCGTCGCGATTCGTACCGAACATTATGGCGACGGATCGGGCAGCCCGACCGGCTTCAAGCTCAACAGCCGCTATGAGCTGACGCCGACGCTGGCGCTGCGCGGCACCGTGGGCACCGGCTTTCGTGCGCCGTCGCTGACCCAGATCGGCTATGCGCAGACCGACGGCCGTACCTCCTCCTTCTTCAACGCCGCGACCGGCCAGACCGAGCTGCGCCCGACCGTGGCCAAGCTGGTTACCGCCACCTCGACGGTCGGCCGGCTGCTCGGTGCGCAGCCGCTCAAGGCCGAGAAGAGCCTGAATGCCGGGCTGGGCGTGGTGTTCACCCCGGCACCTGCGCTGTCGGTCACGCTCGACGGCTATTACATTCGCATCCGAGATCGCATCGAGCGCACCGGCCGCCTGTTCGGCCCCGGCATTTCGGCGATCCTCGCGGCGAACGGACTTTCGGACATCGAGCAGGCGGAATATTTCATCAACGCCGCCAACACCGAGACCAAGGGCTTCGATCTCGTCGCCGACTATAGCCGCACGCTCGGGCGGTTCGGCAGGCTCGGCGCGACGCTGGCGTTCAACTATTCCAGGACCAAGGTCACCGATGTCGTCGCCACCCCGTCGCAACTCTTCGGCGCCAACGGCGCGTCGCTGCTGGGCGCGGGCTCGGCCTTTTTCGGCGGCGACAAGATCGGCGAGCTGGAAGTGCTGCAACCGCACACCAAGCTGGTCAGCACGCTCAGCTGGCAGAAGGGCATTTTCGGCGTCAACGTCACCGGCACCCGCTATGGCGCCTATACGCAGCGCACCGCGGCCGGGGACGATCGTTCCTTCGGCGCGAAGTTCATCACCGATGCCAGTATCAGCGCCAAGGTGACCCGGTTCGCGACGCTGTCGATCGGCGCGACCAACCTGTTCGACGTGCGGCCCGAAACCAATGGGCCCGGCAATCCCCAGACGGGGCAGGGCTATTATGGCCCGTCTCCCTTCAATCCGGCAGGTGGCTATTATTATGGACGGATCGCACTTGCATTCTGATCGCCGGGGCTTTCTCGTCGGCGCGGGCGCCGTGGCGCTGTCCGCCTGCGGCCGCGGCGGGACGGGCGGTCGCACCCGGCTGGTGCTGGGCGACCAGGTCCATCTGCTCCAGTCCAAGGCGGCAGCGGCGGGGGCGCTCGGCAACCTCGCCTACGATGTCGAATGGGCCAACTTCGTTGGCGCGGCCCCGCTGCTCGAGGCACTAAACGCCGGGGCGGTGGATACCGCGCCAGCGGGGGACCTGCCGGTCGTGCTGGCGGCGGCGGCCAAGGTGCCGCTCAAGGTCATCGCCGCGTCGGTTTCCGCGCCTCGCGACATCGGCATCCTCGTGCCGCCCGGCTCGCCGATCCGCTCGGTTGCGGGGCTTGCCGGCCACCGTGTCATCGTCTCGAGCGCGCGCGGCAGCATCGCGCATTATCTGCTGCTGGAAGCGCTCAAGGAAGCGAAGCTCGATCGGCACAAGGTCGACATCGGCTTCATGCTCCCCAACGATGCCGCCGCGGCGTTCGCCGCCGGGCGGATCGATGCCTGGGCGACGTTCGGCACCTACCAGATCGCCGCCGAGCAGCGCGGCGCCCGCCTGCTGCGCGACGGGCAGGGTATCAATACCGGTCTCTCGGTGATCGCGGCATCGGACGCGGCGCTGGCCGATACCGGAAAGCGCGCCGCGCTCAAGGACGTGCTTGCGCGCTTCCGCAATGCGAGCCTCTGGGCGCGGGCGCACCCTGCCGACTATGCACGGGTCCTCGCCAAGGCGACCGGGATGGACCCCAAGCTGGCGCAACTGGTGGTCGATCGCCAGAACCCGCTTCTGGTGGCGCCCGACGCCGCGGTCATCGGTCCGCTCCAGCGCGTCGTCGACCGCTTCCATGCCGATGGCGAACTGCCGGCGCATGTCGACGTCGCGTCGATCGTCGATGCGAGCCTCTTTCCCGCCTGAGCGGCGGTGTGCCGTCGATCGCCCGATCGCACCCAGGGCACGGAGTGCGAGGTTGGCGGCCGCGCGCACACGCGACGTCGCTTGAGCATTTCCGATCGGTGTCAGGATCGAACTCGTTTGCTCGACGGAACAATTCATACTGAATTGATGGGCAATTGGCCCTCGCGAGCCACTTCTCCAGACGTCAGGGAATGAGAATGCAATTCGGGGTACGCGCGATCGCTCTTGTTTCGACGTCCATGGCGGTGCTGGCGCTGACCCAGCCCGCTGCCCATGGCGCCATCGCTCCGGAGCCCGACAAGGCAGCGACGCCGAGCGAGCCGGATGCCCCGCAGTCGGGCGATATCGTCGTCACGGCGCAGCGGCGGGAAACCAGCCTGCAGAAGACGCCGATCGCGATTTCCGCCTTCACCCCCGAGACGCTGGAGCAACGCAACATCCAGAACGTCCGCGATCTTGCCGGGCAGATTCCCAACCTGTTCGTTGCGCGCACCTCGATCAGCCACACCACCCAGACCTTCTCGCTGCGCGGGGTGGGCGAGTCCGATCCCATCCAGGAGCCGGTGCTCGCCGTCTATGTCGACGACGTCTATGTGCCCCGCCAGATCGGCTCGATGACCGAGTTCGTCGACCTGGAGCGGGTCGAGGTGCTGCGCGGGCCGCAGGGGACGCTCTATGGCCGCAATTCCAGCGCTGGCGCGCTGCGTATTATCACCCGCGATCCAGACCAGACCACGCATTTCGTCGGCGAGCTCGGCTATGGCAGCTTCAACGACGTCCAGGTGCGCGGGCTGGCAAGCGGGCCGCTGTCCGACACGCTGGCGGCCAGCATCGCCTATATCCACCGCACCCGCGACGGCGTGACCTGGGACCCGACGCTCGGCCACGATGTCAACCGCATCGACCTGGACTCGCTGCGCGGCAAGCTGCGCTTTACCGGTATCGCCAATCTCGACGCGCAGCTGACGGGGAACCTAACCCGCGACCGCAGCGACACCCGGTCCTATATCCCGGTCAGCCAGCCGGGTACGTTCAACCGAAGATACTCCTATTCGGAAGTCGAGCCGGTGCAGAATCTGGACGGCTCAAGCGCAGCGCTGCGCCTGCGCTACACCCTTTCGCCGCAGCTAAGCCTGAAGTCGGTGAGCGCGGTCGGCGGGTTCGATCTCAATCCGGTCGCTTATGACAATGACGGGCAGGCGGCGCTGATCCAGAAAAACCTGATCCATTACAACGACAAGTACATCAACGAAGAAATCCAGCTGAACGGCGACTATGGTGCGCTGACCTTCACCGCCGGGCTGTTCTATCTGCACGAACGCTTCTTCGTCGAGCGCGACGGGTTCAGCCGCACTGGGACCGCCTCCACCGCGCCGGTGAGCAAGCTGCGCGCCCACAACGTGACCTACACCGATGCCTATGCGATTTTCGGCGAGGCGACCTATCGCGTCGGGCCGATCTTCAGCCTGACCGGCGGCCTACGCGGCACGATCGAGCGCAAGCGCTTCACCTTCGACAACAAGGTGATCGACGACAACCGCCAGGTCGTCTCCCAGTCGATCCAAGGCAGTGCAGCGGACACCTGGCGGGCACTCACCCCCAAGGTGTCGCTCCAGGCGCAATGGTCGCCCGAGGTGCTGCAATATCTGAGCTTCGCGCGCGGCTTCAAATCGGGCGGGTTCGACAATCGCGCCACCCGGCTCGACCTCGCGACGCTGCCGTTCAACCCGGAAAAGGTCTCGACCTATGAGGGCGGGCTCAAGGTAACCGCGCTGGCCAAGGCGCTGCACAGCAACCTGGCCCTATTCTACAACGACTATCGCGACCTGCAGGTATCGTTTTACGATCCCGCCTATGTCGGTTCGCGGCGCGGCAACGCCGGCAAGGCGCATAGCTGGGGGATCGAGCTGGAAAACGACCTGCGCGCGACCGCGCGGCTCTCGCTCCAGGCCGCTGGCGGCTATCTCAAGGCGAAGTACGACGCATATAAGGGGGCGGGCGGCGCGGGCGTGAACGCCGATGGCAATCCGCTGGTCAATGCGCCCGAGTGGAGCTTTTCGGGCGGCGGCACCTACACGCTGCGGCTGCAGGGCACGGCGCATCTGCGCTTCTCGGCGACCGCCCAGTATCAGAGCAGCTTCTACACCAGCGCGCTGCACCGCCCGCAGGACCGGGTGCCGGGCCAGACCTTCGTCAACGGCGCGATCACCTGGGCCGCGAAGGACGATCGCGTCCAGATCGCGCTGGAGGGCAAGAACATCCTCGGCGCCGATGCGCCGGTAGGCACCGCCTACACGCCGTCGACCGGCATCTATTACAAGAATTATCCGGACCCCGCGACGGTGCTGCTCCGGCTGCGCCTGACCCGATAGCGGAGAGGGGCGGGCAGGCGGCGATCCGCTCGGCTAATGCGGGCGATTGAGCCCAGCTAATATGCGCCCAAGCAATCCTCCTTGGAGCAGCCTAATGCCTATCGATACACTAGGTATTAATCGAGGTGTTCATGTCGTCTGCCGGTCCACCGTTTCCGCCCCCGTCGCGTCGCGCCGCCCTGATCGGGCTGGGGGCGCTGAGCCTTGCCGGATGCCACGGCCGCAGCGGGGCGAAGCCGCTCCGCGTCTCGATCACCGGCAAGGGCGACGCCGATTACCGGCTGGCCTTCCGCGCGGCCGGGATAACGCCCGGTTTCCCGATCCAGTACAGCGAGTTCCAGGCAGGCAACCTGGTCGTCGAGGCGCTCAACGGCGGCTCGCTCGATGTGGGATCGATGAGCGAGATCCCGCCGATCTTCGCCGCCGCCTCGTCGATCCACAGCTTCCGCCAGATCGCGGTGGCGCGCAGCGACGTGAAAAACCAGGCGCTGCTCGTGCCGCGGGGGTCGCCGATCCGGTCGCTGGCCGATCTGAAGGGCAAGCGCATCGGCTTTGTCCGGGCGACGACGACGCATTATTTCCTGATCCGCATGTTGCAGTCGGTGGGACTCGGCTGGTCCGACATTCAGCCGATCGCGATGAACGTCAGCGACGGCGCGGCGGCATTTTCGCAAGAGTCGCTCGATGCATGGGCGATCTATGGCTATCCGATCCAGCGCGCCGTCGCCAAGGATGGCGCGCGGGTACTGAAGACGGCGCTGGGCTTCCTTTCCGGCAACTATGTCTTCACCGCGCATCACAAGGCGCTGGACGATCCCGAGCGCGTCGCGCAGATCGGTAGTTATCTTAAGCTGATCCGCCAGGCGCGCGACTGGACGAACAGCCACCAAGCCGAATGGGCGAAGATCGTCGCCCAGGCGGTGGGCGTGCCGCTGCCCTTCGTCGAGGATGGGCTCAACCACCAGAGCGAGCCGACCCGGCTGCTGCCCGTCAGCGATGCCGCCATCCAGTCCCAGCAGCAGGTGGCGGACACCTTCGCCGCCGCCGGGCTGGTCCCCAAGGTGGATGTGCGTCCGCTGTGGGACACCCGTTTCCACGACCTTCTCGCCCAAGGAGCCTGACCATGGCCACGCTTGCCCTCGCCCCCGAGATCGCCCCCGGCCCGGTGCCGCAGCAGCTGCTAGACCGTATTACCCGCACGCTTGCGAGCCAGGCCGAAGCCTATGACCGCAGCGGCGAATTCCCGCATGCGAGTTTCGACCTGCTGGCGCGCGAAGGGTTGATCGGCCTCACCGTTCCGCCGCAGTTCGGCGGACGCGGTGCCGGCCTTGCCGAGGCGCTGCGGGTGCTCGGTGCGGTGTCGAAGGGCGATCCCTCGGTCGGCCTGATCCTGTTCATGACCTACAGCTTCCATGCCGGGAAAGGGGATCGCTGGCCGCCCGAGCTCTATGCCCGCCTCGCCCGCGAGGCGGCGGAGGGGCGTGGGCTGATCGGTTTCTTCCGCGTCGAGCCAGAACTCGGCACGCCGGTGCGCGGCGGCATTCCCGCCACCACCGCGCGCCGCACGAAGGAAGGCTGGGCGCTGACCGGCACCAAGATCTATTCGACCGGATCGACCGGGCTCGACTGGTACGGCGTCTGGGCCAAGACCGACGAGCCCGAGCCGCGCCTCGGCAACTTCCTGGTGCCCGCCGGTACGCCCGGTGTGACGATTCACCCGGCCTGGGACCATCTCGGCATGCGCGCGACGGTAAGCCACGCGGTCGAGTTCCGCGATGCGCCGATTCCTGCCGCCTACGCGGTGGACCTGCGCCGGCCGGAGGAATGGCTGCCCAAGCCGGGCGACTCCGCGCCCCTGCTGTGGAACGCGCTGGCGATCTCGACCATCTACGACGGAGCTGCCCGGGCGGCGCGGGGCTGGCTTGCGGGCTATCTGAACGAGCGGGTGCCGAGCAACCTCGGCGCATCGCTTGCTACGCTGCCGCGGGTGCAGGAGAAGTTCGGCGAGATCGAGGCGCTGCTGCAGGTCAACGCCACGCTGATCCGCACGGCAGCCGAGGCCGCGGACGCGGGCGATCCACCTTCCGCAACGGCGGCGAACAACATCAAGTTCGTCGCCACGTCCAATGCGATCCGCGCCGTCGAGATCGGCCTGCAGCTCACCGGCAATCCGGGGCTCACCCGGCGTAATCCGCTCGAGCGGCATTATCGCGACGTGCTGTGCAGCCGCATCCATTCGCCGCAGGACGATACCATCCTTGTCGCCGCCGGCCGCGCCGGGCTGGGAATCGTCGCATGAGCCTGGTGATCGCCAACCAGCTGGGACCCGAGTTCGGCGCCTTGCTCGCGGCCCATCCGGTCGCACCGACGATCATCGACGCGCCGGAGGAGCGGCCCTGGGAAGCTGCCGCCGAGGCCGACGTGCTGATCGTGCGGCCTGCCCCCGCCTGGCGGGCGGCGCCGGCAGCGCAGAAGCCGGGGCTGTGGCCCGGTCGGCTGCGCTGGGTCTGTGTCGCCTCGGTGGGCGTGGACTATTATCCGCCCTGGCTGCTCGACGCACCTTTGGTCAGCTGCGGGCGCGGTGTCGCCTCGGAAGAGATTGCCGACTATGTGATCGCCGCCATCTATGCGCAGGCCAAGGATCTGGTCGGCGCGGCGGTCACCGAGGCGGGGCAATGGGGCCCGCGCCAGCTCGGGCGGGTGCGCGGCACCACCGTCGGCATCCTCGGCTTCGGTGCGATCGGGCAGGCGGTGGCGCGGCGCGCGCTGGCGCTGGATGCGCAGGTGACGGCGGTGCGACGCCGCGATCGGCCCGCCGGTGTCGCTGGCGTGCAACTGCTTGGCAGCGCGGCGGACGTGGTTGCCTCGGCCGATCATCTGGTGATCGCGGTGCCGGCGACGGCGGAGACGCGGCACCTCGTCGATGCCGCGCTGCTGGCGCATGCCCTGCCGCATGCGCACCTGATCAACATCGCGCGCGGGTCGATCGTCGATCAGGAGGCGCTGCTCGCGGCACTCGATGCGGATCGCCTGGCCTTTGCCACGCTCGACGTGACCGATCCCGAGCCGTTGCCCGCCGGCCATCCGCTCTACACGCATCCCAAGGTGTGGATCACGCCGCACATCTCGGCCAATTACCTGGCGGTGCGCCACCTGCTGGCCGACAAGATCACCGCCGACCTCTCCCGCTTCGCGCGGGGCGAGCGGCCGTCCGATCTGGTCGATCCGGCCCTCGGCTATTGATCAGGCGGCCGCGCGCACCCCGTCCAGCGCGGCCAGCACGGTTTCCGCCTCGGTGCGCGTCAGCCAGTCCGGGCTGACATCGACGAAGCGGACGGTGGCGTCGGTGTCGATCACTAGGATCGTCGGCTGGGGCAGCGTCCAGCTGTTGGTGCCGGTCACCGCGCCGATCCAGCTGGCACCGGGGGCGATCTCGGGCTGGTCGCTCGGTTCGAAGGTGATGCCGAGCGCCTTGCCCAGTCGGTTGTCGGGATCGCTGGCGACGGGAAAGCCCAGGCCGTGGCGGTCGCGGATTTCGCCCAGCCGCTCGGGAAGCTGCGGGCTCACCGCGACCAGGCGGATGCCGCGTGCTTCCAGTGCGGGGCGCAGCGTCCGGTCGTAATGGGGAAGGGCGAGGTTGCAGGCTGGGCAGCCGGCAAAGCGGAAGAAGACCAGCGCCACCGGCCCTTCGGCCAGCAGCGTGTCGCGGGTCAGCGCCTCGCCGGTCGACGCGACCAGCAGGAAGGGGCCGACTCGCTCGCCAACCTGCACATGCTGGCGCGGATCGTAGCGTTCGATCAGTTCGGTGCGCTGCGCGGCATTGGCCTGCAGCTGCGCGGGCGCCCAGCTGCGTTCGCGTTCGGCCTGGAGTTCGGCAAACAGGGTGGCGAGCTGCGTCATGGATGACCCTCCGATGGAAAGGAGGGAAGGCTAGGCGCGCGCGCGCGCGGCCGGAAATGAAACCGGCTGCGGTGCCATTGAGGATTGCTGATAGATCAGCGCTCGGCGACGAGCGCCCGGGTCAGCGTCGCCAGGCGGGTGCAGGCGTCGTCGAGCAACTCGCCGCTCTGGACGATGCAGGCCACCTTGGGCAGCGGCGGCAGCCGCGCATCCTCGGCCGTCGGCAGGTCGCTCAGGAACAGATGGGTGCGGCAGGTGACGCCGAGGCCGGCATGGACGGCGGCGCGCAGCGTCGACAAATTGGGCGTTTCCACCGCGATCCGGTAGCGCACGCCCGCGTCCTCGAGCGCGTGCATCGCCGCTTCGCGAAAGCGGCAGGGCGATTCGAGCACGGCAAGTGGGAGAACCTCGCGATCGAGCAGGTCGGTCGCGCCGAACCAGGCCATCGGCGTCACCGCCAGCGCGTCGGCGGCATTGGCGGCGGCGAAGCCAACGATCACGTCCAGCTCGCGCCGGCCAAGCAGCTCCTGCAGTTCCGCCGTACCGGCGACGCGGGCGAGGATCTCGGCTTCGGGGTGGAGTTCGGCGAACTGGGCGAGGAGACCGGTCAGCATCGTCTCGGCAAAGTCCTGCACCATGCCGACCCGCGCGGGGCCGGCGAACTTGCCCGCCGTCACTGCCGCCACCGCTTCGTCATGGAGGTTGAGCACGCGGCGGGCATAGTCGAGCAGCACCGCACCGGGCTGGGTGAGCACCAGCCGGCGGCCTTCGCGGTGGAACAGCGACTGCTGCACCAGCTCCTCCAGCCGCTTGATCTGTAGGCTGAGCGCGGACTGGGTGAGAAACACCTGCTCCGACGCCTGCAGCATGGAGCCGGTATCGACGATCGATACGAAGCTGCGCAGGATATTGGTCGGTAGATTCACCGGCATCGCGCCCATTCCCCTATGATTTTTATTTCCCAGTTATGCAGTAGGTTTAGCGTTGCTCAACAAAGCTTGCCTGCGCCCCCTCCAAGCTGGGCTTGGTCAGGCAAGCACCGCTTATATGCGCTCGCGTAAAACTCGATTGATGTGATGGGAATTAGGCGCAGGATTGCACCTCCATCGATCGAGGGGTGTCATGTCGCAGCACACGCGCAGAAATGGGTTCGCCTGGGGGGCGCGGTGGTTGTCGCCGATCGCCTTCCTGCTCGTGTGGGAGGCGGGATCGCGCACCGGCATCATTCCCGCCCGCACGCTCGCCGCACCCTCGACGGTGCTGTCGACGGGGCTCGAGATGCTGTGGAGCGGCGAGCTGCCGTCCAACCTGCTCGTATCCTTCTGGCGGATCGCACTGGGGCTGGGGTTCGGCGTCACCGCAGGCGTCGTGCTGGCGCTCGCCGCCGGTCTGTCGCGCAAGGGAGAGATCGCGCTCGATCCGCTCATGCAGATCAAGCGCACCATCCCCACGCTGGCGCTGACGCCCTTGTTCATCGTCTGGTTCGGGATCGGCGAGACGCCCAAGGTGGCGCTCATCGCGTTCGCCTGCACCTTCCCGGTCTATCTCAACCTCTATAGCGGCATCCGCAGCGCCGACGTGCGGCTGCTGGATGCGGCACGCAGCTTCGGCCTCAGCCGCGCCGAGCAGGTATGGCACGTGATCCTGCCGGCCGCGTTGCCCTCGCTGCTGGTCGGTCTGCGTTATGCGCTGACCATCTCGATCCTGGTGCTGGTGGTGGCCGAGCAGATCAATGCCTCAGCCGGCCTCGGCTACCTCGTCAACAATGCGCGGGACTTCATGCGGACCGACGTCATCGTCGTCTGCCTGCTGGTCTACGCCGCCCTCGGCCTCGCCGCCGACTGGCTGGTACGCGCGATCGAAGGCCGGGCCCTCGCCTGGCGCCCCAACCTGGTGGAGCAAGCCGCATGAGCATCGCCGAAATCGCCCGTGACATCGTCGTTCCCGTCGAATCTGCCGTAGAAGATGTCGCCGAGCCGGTGGTGCGTCTGCGGGGCTTTGTCCGCCGCTTCGGCCAGACCGAAGTGCTGCGCGGCCTCGATCTGGACATCGCCCCCGGCGAGTTCGTCGCGCTGCTCGGCCGATCCGGCAGCGGCAAGACCACGTTGCTGCGCACGCTGGCCGGCCTCGACGACGCGCGCGGGCAGCACGTGGCGGTGCCGACCTCGCGCGCCGTGGTGTTTCAGGATGCCCGGCTGCTGCCGTGGAAGCGGGTGTGGCGCAACGTCGCGCTGGGCCTGAAGGGCCCGCAGGTGCGAGAGCGGGCACAGGCGGCGCTGGTCGAGGTGGGCCTCGGTCATCGGCTCGAAGCCTGGCCGCTGACGCTGTCGGGCGGCGAGGCGCAGCGCGCGGCGCTGGCCCGGGCGCTGGTCCGCGAGCCGAGCCTGTTGCTGCTCGACGAGCCCTTCGCTGCGCTCGATGCGCTGACCCGGCACCGGATGCACGACCTCGTTCTGGCACTGTGGCGCAGCCACAAGCCCGCCGTGATGATGGTGACGCACGATGTCGACGAGGCAATCGCACTCGCCGACCGGATCGTGGTGCTCGATTCCGGTCGCATCCTCGCCGAGGAGCGGATCGCCGCCCCGCGCGGCGAACGCGTCGGGCTGAGCGCGGCGCTGCGCGAACGGCTGCTGTCGCTGCTCGGCGGCGAGCCGGCGGCGGACGTGGTGCCCTTCACCAAGGCGGCACGGCCATGAGCCTGGCGGCGGTGGTCCCGGCGGCCCGGCCCAATGTCGCCCGGCTGCGCCGCTTCGTCGGTGCGCTGGCGGAACTGGTCGAGCGCGAGCGCGACGAAGCGGTGTTGCTCGGCTCGGGCGCTTCACTGCTCGGTGCGCTGGTCGCCAGCGACGACTGGCTGCCCGAGGTCTATGCCCGACCGCATCCCGATCGCTACCAGCAATATCTGCTCCATTGCGACGCGCGCGAACGCTTCTCGGTCGTCAGCTTCGTCTGGGGGCCGGGGCAGCGCACGCCAGTGCACGACCACCGCGTCTGGGGTCTGGTCGGCGTTCTGCGCGGGCGCGAGCGGGTCCAATCCTTCGTCCGCCGAGCGGGCGTGCTGTTCCCCGCCGGACCCGAGCGCGAGCTGCGCGCCGGCGAGGTCGAGCATTTCTCGCCTGCGGGCGGCAACGATCTGCACCAGGTGTCGAACGGCGTCGCCAACGGCGTGTCGGTCAGCATCCATGTCTATGGCGCGAACATCGGCGCGGTCGAGCGCGCCACCTATGGCCCCGATGCGGAGCCCCGCCGCTTCGTCTCCGGCTACGCCAACACCGATCTCCCCAATCTCTGGGACCGTTCCGAGGAGCTTCGATGACCACGCCTGCCCAGATACGCGGTGCCCTGCTGACCAACCGCGAAATCGCCCTGATCGACCTGCGCGAGGAAGCCGCGTTTGCCCTCGGCCATCCGCTCTTCGCCGCGCAGATCCCGCTGCGACGGCTGGAAATCGAAGCCGAATGGCGCCTGCCGCGCCGCGCCGTGACGGTGGTGCTCTATGACGATGGCGACGGGCTGGTCGAGCCGGCCATCACGACGCTCCGCGCGCTCGGTTACACTGATGTCCATGCGCTGGAGGGCGGCCTCGCCGGGTGGCGCGACGCCGGCCATGAGCTGTTCGAGGATGTGAACAGCTACTCGAAGGCGTTCGGCGAGCTGGTCGAGCATCGTCGCCACACGCCTTCGCTGCCCGCCGAGGAAGTGCATGCGCTGATCCGCGAAAAGGCCGACATCGCCATCCTCGACGCGCGCCGCTTCGACGAATATCGCACGATGAGCATCCCCACCGGCGTCAGCGCGCCGGGCGCCGAGCTGGTGCTGGCGGCGAAGGCGGTGGCGCCCGATCCCGACACGACGATCATCGTCAATTGCGCGGGCCGCACGCGCAGCATCATCGGCGCCCAGTCGCTGATCAACGCCGGCGTGCCGAACCCGGTCTTTGCCCTCCGCAACGGCACCATCGGCTGGACCCTGGCGGGACAGGGGCTCGATACCGGCCAGACCCGCCAGGCACCCGAGCTTCCGCTGGAAGGCGCCGACGAGGCGCGGCTGCGCGCCCGCAACGTCGCCTATCGTGCCGGGGTGAAGCGCATCGGCCTCGCCGATCTCGCCGAGTTGGAGCGGGACACCAGTCGCACCCTCTACCGTTACGACGTGCGCCAGCCCACCGCGTTCGAGGCCGGGCATATCCCCGGCTTCCGCAATGCGCAGGGCGGCCAGCTTGTGCAGGAGACCGATCACAACGCCCCGGTGCGCGGCGCGCGCATCGTCGTTGCCGACGACCTGGGCCCACGCGCCGACATGACCGCCTCCTGGCTCGCCCAGATGGGCTGGGAGGTGCTGGTGCTCGATGGCGGATTCGACGGTCCGCTGGAGACCGGCAGCGACGGCGCGCCGCGGCCCCGCGGTTCCGAGGGCCGCTACAAGCGCCCCTATGAGGGCACCGACAACAAGGCCGCGGCGATGCAGGCCTATCTCGATTGGGAATATGGCCTGGTCGACCAGCTCGCCCGCGACGGCACCCACGGTTTTCACGTCCTCTGACACCCGGGAGTAGGTCCATGACCGTCAAGTTCATCGGCTATATCGGCTTCAACGATCATTCGGAGATCCATGCCGGCACTCGCTCGCGCATTCTCGACAGGGACTATGTCGAAGCGGCGGCGCGCGCGCAGGAAGCGGGTGGATTCGACCGGGTGCTGATCCCGTTCAGCTCGGCCTCGCCCGAAAGCCAGATCGTCGCGGCGCATGTGGCGGCGATCACCACCAGGCTTGGCTTTCTTGTCGCGCACCGGCCCGGCTTCACCCAGCCGACGCTCGCCGCGCGCCAGCTGGCCACGCTCGACCAGCTGAGCGGCGGCCGGGTTGCGGTGCACATCATCACCGGCGCTGCCGACGAGGAGATGGCGCGCGACGGCGACCATAGCATCAAGGCCGATCGCTATGCCCGCAGCGACGAATATGTCGGCCTGCTCAAGCAGGAATGGACCGCCGCCGGCCCGTTCGATCATGATGGCCGCTTCTACCATGTGAAAGGTGCGTTCAGCGCGATCAAGCCGGACAACCTGCCGGTGTTCTTCGGCGGCGCATCGCCCGAGGCGATCGACGTCGCCGGTCGCCATGCCGATGTCTATGCGCTGTGGGGCGAGACGCACGAGCAGGTGCGCGAGATCGTGGCGCGCGTCCGCGCCTCGGCGGCGCGCTACAATCGCCGGCCGGGCTTTTCGCTGTCGCTGCGCCCGGTGATCGCCGAGACCGAGGAAGCCGCCTGGAAGCGCGCCGACGAGATTGTCGAGCAGGTGCGCGCCGCGCGCGCGGCGGCGGGCCTGCCGTTGACCGATCACCAGCCGCCCAATGACGGCGCCCGCCGCCTGTTGGAGACGGTCAGGACCGCGCCCCGTAACGGGCGGCTGTGGACCGCCGTCGCCGCGCTTACCGGGGCGCAGGGAAACAGCACCGGCCTGGTCGGCACGCCCGAGCAGGTCGCCGACGCGCTGCTCGACTATTACGATCTCGGCATCGATCATTTCCTGATCCGCGGCTTCGAACCGCTGGCGGACTCGATCGCCTATGGCCGCGACCTGATCCCGCTGGTTCACGAAAAGGTCGCCGCGCGTGATGCCGCGCGGGAGGTTGCGCTTGCCAGCTGATGGGACACGGCGGGCCTTTGTCTCCGCCGCCGGGCTGGGTGCCCTGGCGCTGGCGGCGGGATGTCGGGGGAAGGGCGGTAGCGCACGGGTGCTCAAGGTCGCGAACCAGAAGGGATCGACCAAGGCACTCTTGACCGCCGTGGGCGTGCTGGCGGGCGCGCCCTACCGGATCGAATGGTCCGAATTCCCGGCCGCGCAGAATCTGCTCGAAGCGGTGGGCAGCGGCGCCGCCGATGTCGGGCTGGTCGGCGATGCGCCCTTCGTCTTCGCCTATCGCAACGGCAGCCCGGTCAAGGCGGTGTCGGTCCAGCGCTCGGCCGGCGGCCGCGAGGCGCTGGGAATCGCAGTGCCGCCGGGCTCGCCGATCCGCAGCCCCGCCGATCTGGTGGGCAAGAAGATCGCCAGCACGCGCGGCTCGATCGGCCATTATCTGCTGCTCGAGGTGCTGGAGCGCGCCGGTATCGCCTATGACCGGGTGCAGGTGATCTTCCTGTCGCCGGCCGATACCAAGAGCGCGTTCGACGCCCGCTCGATCGACGCCTGGGCGACCTGGACGCCGTATCTGACGCTCGCGCTGAACGGCGGCGCGCGGCTGATCGCGGATGCCGAGGACTATGGCCCGCTCTTCCGCTTCGAAGTCGCCAACGAAGCGGCGATCCGGGACAAGGCCGATCTGCTGCGCGACTTCCTGGCGCGCGAGGCCAAGGCGCTCGACTGGTCCGCGGCCCATCCGCACGCATGGGCGGTGGCGCTCGCCCGCGATACCGGACTGGCGCCGGCGGTCGCCGAGCAATTCGTCCGCAAATATCGCCACGCGCCCGCTGCGCTCGACAGCGCGTTGGCCGCACATCTCGACGCGGTCGCCGCCCGCTTCGCGCGGGCTGGGCTGCTCAAGCCGTCCGGGCGCCCGGCGGCCGAGGTGCTGGTCCCGCTGCGATGATCCTTCCTTCCCCGTTTTCGGAGTGACTCCATGGCTACCGTGCTCGAACGCCCCGCACCCAAGACGATTTCCGATGCCGAATGGCAGGTCCGTGTCGACCTTGCCGCCTTCTATCGCTTGTCCGCGCTCTATGGCTGGGACGATCTGATCTTTACCCATATCTCGGCGCGGGTGCCGGGGCCGGACCATCATTTTCTGATAAACCCGTTCGGGCTCGGCTTCGACGAGATCACCGCCTCCAGCCTAGTCAAGGTCGATCTCGACGGCAATCTGATCGATCCGGGCGACTATGGCATCAACTATGCCGGCTATGTGATCCATTCGGCGGTGCATGCCGCGCGACCGGACGCACATTTCATCGCACATTTCCACTCGCCGGACGGCACCGCCGTTTCCTCCCATGCCGAAGGGCTGCTGCCGCTCAACCAGAAGGCGCTCGCGATCATCCCGCGGCTCAGCTACCACGACTATGAAGGCGTGGCGCTCAACCTCGACGAACGCGAGCGCCTCGCCGCCGACCTTGGCGACACCAAGATCATGCTGCTGCGCAACCACGGCACGCTCGCGCTGGGCGAGAGCGTGGGGGAAGCGTGGCTCAACATCTATTCGATCGAATCCGCCTGCACCGCGCAGGTCCGCACGCTGTCGATCGGCCGCGAGCATGTGTTGATCGCGCCGGAGGCCGCGCAGGAGGAAGTGCGCCGCCAGATGGCCGAGCGACGTGCCGTCGATCGCGGCGGTGGGCGCAATATCTTCCAGCTCGTCTGGGAAGCGGCGCTGCGCAAGCTCGATCGGCATTCCCCCGGCTACGACCAGTAATTCGCTGTCCGCTCCCTTCGCGGAATCCCTGGGGCGGGTGCCTTGGCGCTCGCCCCTCTTTCTCGTTTCCTCGGCTTGAGCGCTTCTCATCAGCGGATCAGCCATTCGCATTTCCCGTGCTTCGCACGCTCCCATAGCCTCTGCCCATCTTTCAGGAGCACCGAACATGAGCGACCGTCAGTTACGGCTTGGCTTCATCCTGCACGGCGTCGGCCCCGGTTGGGACGATTGGCGGCACCCCGACGCGCAGGTCGATGCCAGCACCAATTTCGGCTTCTACAAGCGCCAGGCGCTGGCCGCCGAGCGCGGCAAGTTCGATTATCTGTTCGTCGCCGACAGTGTCTCGATCAACGCGCGTTCCAGCCCGCATTATCTCAACCGGTTCGAGCCACTGACCATCCTGTCGGCGCTCGCCGCCGTCACCGAGCGGATCGGCCTCGTTGCCACGATCACCGTCAGCTATACCGAGCCGTTCAATATCGCCCGCCAGCTCGCCTCGCTCGATCACATCAGCGGCGGCCGCGCCGGCTGGAACGTGGTGACCTCGTGGCTGGAGGGCAGCGCCGCCAATTTCGGCAAGGCGGAGCATCTGGCGCACGACGTCCGCTATCGGCTCGCCGCCGAATATCTCGACGTGGTGAAGGGGCTGTGGGACAGCTGGGAAGACGATGCGCTGGTGCGCGACAAGGCGACCGGCCAGTTCCTCGATCCCGACAAGCTGCACGAACTCAACCACAGGGGCGAGTTCCTGTCGGTGAAGGGGCCGCTCAACATTTCCCGCTCGCCGCAGGGCCAGCCGGTGATCTTCCAGGCCGGCGCCTCGGAGGATGGCCGCAACTTTGCGGCGAAACATGCCGAAGCGATCTTCGTCGCGCATGAAGGGCTGGCCGATGCTCAGGCCTATTATGCCGATCTCAAGGCGCGCGCCGCCGGCTTCGGCCGCGATCCCGACAAGGTGCTGATCGTGCCTGGCGCGCGGCCGGTGATCGGCTCGACCGAGGCGGAAGCGGACCGCAAATACCGGGAACTGACCGAACTGGTCACGCTGGAAAATGCGCTGCGGGCGCTGGGCCGTTCGTTCAACGACCACAACTTCAGCGTCTATGATCCCGATGGGCCGTTCCCCGAAGCGGTGATCGCGGAAGGGCTGCGCAGCAACCAGAGCGCTTCCACCCACATCGTCGAGACCGCCGGGCGCGAGAAGCTGAGTCTGCGGGAACTGGCGCTGCGCTTCGCCACGCCGCGCTCGCCCTTTGTCGGCACGCCCGAGCAGGTGGCGGACGCGCTCCAGCACTGGTTCGAGGCGCGCGGCGCGGACGGTTTCAACACCTTCGAATCGCTGCCCGGCGAACTCGACCTGTTCGTCGACGAAGTCGTGCCGATCCTGCAACGTCGCGGCATCTACAAGCGCGACTATCCCGGCCGGACCTTCCGCGACACGCTGGGGCTCGACGTGCCGGTCAACCGCTACACCGCCGCACGGGCGCTGCGCAGCGCCGCCTGAGCGGGCCGGGCGCTGTGCCGCCCGGCGCCGCCGCGCTTCTTAATCCAGACAGGGAATTTGATGTACCTTCGATCGCCTCGTCCGGCCGCCTCTTCGCTCGCGCTCCTTTTGGCTGCGACGGCGTTGGCGCCCGCCCATGCCCAGAACCGGGCCGCCGCCCCGACGACACCCCCAGCCGCGGATCAGGCTGGCGGTAGCGACGACATCGTCGTCAGTGCCCGCTACAAGAACGACACGCTGCAGACCGTGCCGATCGCGATCACGGCATTGTCGCCGGCGCAGATCGAGGCGGTGGGCGGGCAGACCAGCCTCAAGGCGCTCGCGGCGTTCACGCCCAGCGTGACGATCCAGGGGTTCAGCGGCCGCAACCAGACGATCACCATCCGCGGTCTCGGCACCAATTCGGGCGGCACCAATGACGGGCTCGATCAGGGGGTCGGCCTCTATATCGACGGGGTCTATCGTCCGCGCACCGGGACGGTGATCAACGACGTGCTCGACATCGACAGCGTGCAGGTTTTGCGGGGGCCGCAGGGTACGTTATTTGGTAAGAACACCGTCGCCGGCGCGATCGACGTGCGGACCAAGGCGCCGAGCTTCACTCGCGAGGTCGCGGCCGAGCTGACCTATGGCAATTACAATTACATGCGCGCCCAGGCCTCGGTCTCGGGCGGGCTCAGCGACACGGTGGCGGTTCGGCTCAGCGGGCTGGTCGCGGGGCGCGACGGCACGATCTACAACACCCGCCAGAAGCAGGACTGGGACAATTACGACAACGCCGCGGTCAAGGCCGACCTGTTGTGGAAGCCGAGCGCGGACCTCAGCATCCGCCTGACCGGCGATTACGCCCGCCAGACCGGCAATATGGGCTTTTATCTCTCCGGACAGGTGCTGCCGACGACGCTGGCCAACGGTGCGCCCGTGAAGGGCTTCTACGCGCATTCGGCCGATATCGGCTACACGCCACCCGTCATCGATCCCTATCGCCGCCAGACCGACATCAACGGCTCCCAGGCGATCCAGATGCCGAGCGGCGGCCTTACTGCGCGGATCGATGCGACGCTCGGCGGGCACACGCTGACCTCGATCACCGCGGCGCGGTTCTGGAAATGGATCCCCAACTGGGACGGCGACCAGTTCGGCGCGGACATTCTGGGGCAGGGGACGGTGGCGACCGACCAGAAGCAGTTCAGCCAGGAATTGCGGCTCACCTCGCCCAGCGGCGGCAAGATCGAATATACCGGCGGGCTCTATTATTTCTGGCAGAAGGCCAAGCTCAAGCAGGAGCTGTCGTTCAGCAAGGACGCAGCCAAATGGTATTTCGGCCCCAGCGCGCCCGACGCCCTGCTCCAGGGGCTGGATACGTTCACCTATGCGGATCCCTCGACCAACAGCTATGCCGCCTATGGCCAAGCGACCTGGCACGTCGCCGCGCGAACCAGTCTGACCGGCGGGCTGCGCTATACCTATGAGAAAAAGGCAGGCAGCTACGACGCAGTCCAGGTCGGCAACGTCGCGCCGGTTTCCAGCCTGCCGCCCGCCTATCAGGCGAGCGCCGACGCCATCCGGGCTGCCTTCTCGCCATCGGGCGGGGCCTATTCGGCCAGCCGATCGAAGGGCACCGTTTCCTGGCTGCTCAGCGCGAGCCAGGATCTGGGGAGCGATGCGCATCTCTATGCGAGCTATTCGCGGGGCTACAAGTCGGCGGGGATCAATCTGGTCCGCCGGAATGCCGGCATCAACATCTTCGTCGAGCCCGAAAAGGTCGACGCCTATGAAATCGGGCTGAAGACGCAGTTCTTCGATCGCCGGGTGCAGTTCAACACCGCCTTGTTCTGGATGACCGACGAGAATTACCAGGCGAACCTGTATGACGTTTCGAACCGCATCGCCTATCTCGGCAATGCCGGCAAGGTGCGCAGCCGCGGGGTCGAGGTCGATCTGCGCGCGACGATCGCCAGGGGGCTGAGCCTGAGCGCCTCGGGCACCTTCACCGACGCAAAGTACGTGCGGTACACCAACGCGATCTGCCCGTTCCTGCAATCCTACAAGACATCGTGCGACATTTCGGGCCAGCGGCTTTCGGGCACGTCGAAATGGGTGGGCGCGGTGCAGGCGCGGTACGAGACGGCGCTGGGCAACCGCCTGATCGGCTATGCCGCGGCCGATGCGAGCTATCGCTCCAAATTCTTCTCCGCGGTGAACGACGATCCGTTCACCGAGATCAAGGGCTATGCGCTGGTGGGCGCGCAGCTCGGTCTGCGCGCGGCGAACGGCCCCTGGGACGTGTCGGTCTGGGGCCGCAACCTGCTCGACAAGAACTACCTCGTCACCGCCACCGTCAACGGCACCTGGGGCCTGACCCAGGTCGCCCCCGGCGAGCCGCGCACCTACGGCATCACGCTGCGGAACCGCTTCTGATGACCGCCCACCTGAAGGAGCCGTTCATGCCCCTCGACGCCGCCGTTTCGCGCCGCAGCCTGCTTGCCTTCTCCGCCGCCGGGCTGCTCGCTGCCTGCTCCAAGGCTGCGACCGCAAAGCTGGTGATCGGCGATCAGCGCGGCGGCATCCAGGCGCTGCTGCAAGTCTCCGGACAGCTGCAGGACGTGCCCTTTGCGATCGAATGGGCGCAGTTCCCCAATGCCGCGCCGTTGCTCGAGGCAATGGGCGCCGGCGCGATCGATACCGGCGTGGGCGGCGATGCGCCCTTCATCTTCAGCCTCCAGTCCGATGCCGGTGTGAAGGCGATCGCGGCCTTCCGCCTGACGGGCGATGCCGTGACGGTGATGGTGCCCGGCCGCTCGCCGATCCGCAGCTTCGCCGATCTGCTCGGCAAGAAGGTGGCGACCCCGCGCGGCTCGATCGGCCATTATCTGCTGCTTGCGGGGCTCAAGCGGCTGGGCAAGCGCTTCGATGCGATCAACATCCGTTTCCTCAATCCCTCGGACGGCCGCGCCGCGCTGGCGAGCGGGGCGGTCGATGCCTGGGCGATCTGGGACCCCTATGCGGTGATCGCCGAGCTGAGCGACGGGATGCGGATCGTGCCGGTCGAGCGGTCGTGGACGCCGGGCCTCGGCTTCGTCTTCGCCTCGGACCGCGCGCTGCGCGACAAGCGGCCGCAGCTCGAGGACTTCGCCCGCCGCTTCGCCACCGCACGGCGCTGGGGCGAGGCGCACCGCGAGGCCTATGCGCAGATGCTGACCGGCCAAACCGGCCTGCCGATCGCGGCGACGCGCCGCTTCCTCCATCGCACCGTCAATGTGCCGGTGCCGATCGATGCGGCGCTGATCGCCGAGGAGCAGCAGATCGCGGACCTGTTCCACGAGGCGGGCCTGCTCGCCCGCCCGGTGCAGGTCGCGCCGCATTTCGCCCCCCTCTGAACCCGCAGCCAAAGGAATGCCGTGATGGCCAAGCGACAGCTCAAACTCGGACTGGTGACTATGGGCGTGGGTGGCCCGGGTCAGACCAACCGCTGGCTCGATCCCGAAATCCCGGTCGATGCCAGCGTCAACATCGACTGGTATATCGACATCGTCCGCCAGGCCGAAGCGGCCAAGTTCGATCTGGTGTTCATCGTCGACAGCCAGTTCATCACCGCCGACTCGCCGCCGCACTATCTCAATCGGCTGGAACCGCTGACGCTGCTCTCCGCGCTGGCAGTGGCGACGACCCATATCGGCCTGGTCGGCACGCTCACCACCTCGTACAATGCGCCGTTCAACCTCGCGCGGCGGCTGGCTTCGCTCGACCTGATCAGCAAGGGGCGGGCGGGCTGGAACGTCGTGACCAGCGGCGATGCCGGCACGGCGGGCAATTACGGGCTAGACGAGCATTACGATTATGCCACCCGCTATGGCCGTGCCTTCGAATATCTGGAGGTCGTGCGCGGGCTGTGGCGCTCCTATGAGGATGACGCGCTGGTGCGCGATCGCGCGACGGGCGTGTTCCTCGACAAGAGCAAGCTCCATGCGCTTCACCACAAGGGCGAGCATTTCTCGGTTGTCGGGCCGCTCAACATCCAGCGCTCGCCGCAGGGCGAACCGGTGATCTTTCAGGCTGGCGATTCCGACCAGGGACGCACGCTGGGCGCTACGGTGGCGGACGCGATCTTCACCCATGCCAGGACGATCGAGCAGGGCCAGGCCTTCTATGCCGACCTCAAGGGGCGGGCCGCCGCGTTAGGCCGTGATCCGGACAGCCTCGTGATCCTGCCCGGCTTTACGATTACGGTCGGCGATACCGATGCAGAGGCGCAATCGATCGACCGCGCGCTCCGCCGGATCGACCAGAGCTTCGAGCAGGCGCTCGCCGAGTTCGGCCGCCCGTTCGGCTGGCATGATTTCCGTCGCTATGATCTCGACGCGCTTTTCCCGGTCGAGGCGCTGGAGCATGCCCGGAGCAGCTTCTACACTCAGGCCAAGGCAATCACCGATCGGGCGATAGCGCTTGGCCTGACGCTGCGCGAGACGGTCGAATATCAGCGCGACGTGTACGCCAGCCCCTTTGTCGGCTCCGCCGCATCGATTGCCGACGCGATCGAGCGCTGGTTCGAGGAACGAGCGCTGGATGGCATCAACGTCCATGCCGGACATCCGAGCCAGTTTCGCCGCTTCACGCAGGAAGTGGTGCCGTTGCTGCAGGCGCGCGGCCTGTTCCGGACGGACTATGAACATACCACGCTGCGCGGGCATCTGGGACTGCCGATCCCAACCAACCGGCGAAGCGAGGTGGCTCGGTTTGTCTGCACAGGCTCGCGGCGTTGATCAGTGGATCGCCGTTGGTTGTTCATGCCGCTGCGAGAAGCGGCTGGCCGAAGTATATCTGGTCTGGCGTTCGCCCTCGAAGGGCGGAATGCGGTCGCACGGCATTGTAGAAACCGATGTAGCGGCCGATGCCTGCACCGGCTTCGGGGACGGATGCGTAGGCGTTGAGGTAGACCTTCTCGTATTTCACCGAGCGCCAGAGGCGCTCCACGATGACGACGAGGTACACGAAGCCGCGCGCCATCGGAACGTAGGGGATGTCCGTCGCCCAGACCCCCGCCTTCGCGGGGGCAGGCTCTGGTTGGGCCGCGTCCCCGCCAGGTTGCGCAGCAGACAGGGATAGACCTTGTGCCCGGGTACCGGCTTCACCGTGTTCGGCCGGCGGTACGGTGCCTCCAGTCCCCATCCGCTTCATCAGCGTCGCGACATACAGCCGGCCCACCTCCACGCCCTCCTGCCGAAGCAGATCGCGCGGGATCCGGCTGCGGGCAAACGGGAAGAGCTGGTGCAACGCGTCGAGTTGCGCTTCGGGGCCGGACAGCAGCACGCAATAGTTGCGCGCGTGGAGGAACCGCTGCTCGCTGATCCAGCGCTTCGTCGATCCTGATGCGCGCTTCCTGTTCGTGGCGCCGACCCACGTGTTGCAGGTTGCCGCCGAGAGCGGGGCCGAGCTCTTCGACATCGCCGACGAGGGCGTCAGCATCCAAGTGTTCGGTACATCATTTTGATATTGCGACCTAGTCGCATTAGCCTATATAGCCGGACCGAGATCGAGGCAGCCGGTTGGTTCGAACGAACGGCGAAATCACAAAATCATTAATAACAACAGCTGTTTGGGGCAGCGCAGAGGACAGGGAATGAGCATGCGGAATTTTTCGGGGGGCCCGAGATCACTTGGCTGGATGTTCGCCGCGACCCTGCTGTCGTTTCACAGTGCCGCCATGGCGGACGATGCCGATTCCACCGATGATCAATCGGCGATCATCGTAATCGGGAAACGTGACGGCTACGCCGTAACCGACACCTCCGCCGCCAAGACCCCGGCGCCCCTGCGCGATCTTCCGCAGTCGATCGCGGTGGTTCCGGCGCAGGTCCTGCTCGACCAACGGGTGTTATCGCTTCAGGATGCGCTCAAGAACGTCCCCGGCGTCAGCTTCGCCGGCGGCGATGGCCAGCGCGACCAGGTGAACATCCGTGGCTTCACCGCCATCGCCGACCAGTTCGTCAACGGCTTCCGCGACGATGCTTTGTATTTCCGCGACCTCTCCAATACGGAACGCGTCGAGGTCATCAAAGGGCCGGCGGCGGTGCTCTATGGCCGCGGTTCGTCGGGCGGGCTCATCAACCGGGTTCTGAAGCAGCCCGACGTAAACATCACATCCGCAACCCTCTCCGCCGGATCCTTCGCCACCAAGCGCGGTGAGTGGGACCTGGGTCGCTTCGACCCGAAGAGCGGCGTCGGCTTCCGCTTGACCGGCGCTTATGAGGACGACGGCAGCTTCCGCGACCAGCAATTCCTCAAGCGCTTCGCGCTCGCGCCCTCGATGCTGCTCGGGGCTGGCCGGGATACGACGCTGTATGTCGAGGCGGACTACCTACGCGACACGCGCCTGATGGACCTCGGCATACCCGCCCTCAATGGACGGCCGGTCGACGTGCCGCGTTCGACCTATTACGGCGCCTCCAATGCCCGCGAAGCCGATGCGACAACCAGCAAGGTGCTGTCGCAGACCGTCATAGTGACGCACCGCTTCTCGGACACCCTGAGCTTCCGCAACGGCTTTCGCCATTACAACTATCAACTCGATCGCCACAGCACGCTGCCCTCCGCGGTGAACGCGGCCGCGCTGACGGTGACGCTCCAGCATGGCCGGCTCAACCGCGACGAGGATGGCTGGTCGAACCAATCGGAGCTGACCCAGAGGCTGCACTTTGCCGGGATGGAGCACACGCTGCTGTACGGCTTCGAAATCGCCCGACAGGTGAAGGGCGCGCAAACCTTCGCTTCGCGAAGCGTTGCCGTCACCTCGCTGTTCAACCCGGTGCTGCCTGTCGTGAACGATGCGAGCTTCACCACGCTGAGCGCCAACAGCAACACGACGTTCGACACGCGTGGCCTCTATGTGCAGGATTTCGCCGATCTCGGCCACGGGTTCAAGGCCTTGGTGGGCGCCAGGCACGACTGGTTCATCCAGAAGACCTATCAGTTGCTGCCGGGGCAGCCGAACCTCGCTCGGACTGATCGCAAATGGAGCCCGCGCGCCGGCCTGGTCTTCCAGCCGGATGCGACGCAATCCTATTATGTATCGTGGAGCCGGAGCTTCCAGCCCTCAGCGGAAACCTTCGCCCTCGCGGCCAACAATGCCGATATCGCGCCGGAGGAGACCACGAACACGGAAGTGGGCGCCAAATACACACTGTTCGGCGGAAAGCTGAGCATCCAGGCGGCGGGGTTCATCCTGCGCCGCACCGGTATCAAGGGCAGCGATCCGCTGACACCGACAAGGGTGGTGCCGATCGGTACGCAGCGTACCCGCGGCGCGGAACTGTCGGGTCAGCTCGACCTGCCATCGGGTTTCCACGCCATTGCCGGTTATGCCTATCTCGACACGCGCATCACCGCGTCGGCCAATCCCGCCTTTGTGAACAAGCGCGCGACGATCACGCCGGAGAACGCCGTCAGCGCCTTCCTGACCAAGACATTCGACGGGCGTTTCGGCATTGGGGGAGGGATGAACTATGTCGGTGATCGCTGGGCCGATCCGGCCAACACCACGATATTGCCGCACTATGTCACGGTGGATGCGATGGCTTGGGCGAATGTCGGCTCGGTGCGCCTCCAGCTCAACGCCTACAATCTGAGCAACGAGAAATACATTATCTCGGGACATGGCACCTCGCCCTTGCTCAACATTCCGGGGGCACCACGATCGATCTTGGCTACGGCGCGAATCAACTTCTGACTACGACGATGGCCTGGTTATATAATAGGTATAGATCACTATATTTATGATCTCGACGACTGGCGGTGATCTAATTTCGCTCGACCCGAACCCGCGATTACCCGAGGGCCACAGATGTTATTCGGGTTGCTCAAGCCCGTCCGCTGATCGGCCCGTTTAGCGCTCAGTAGGCGCCATTTCGGCTTCCTGGAAGCCGCCTCTCTTGCTCGTCTCATCAATCGCGGCGCGACGGCGATACTCCCGGGGTGTGCAGCCCGTGTTTGCAAGCAAGGCGGATGTAAGGTGGCTTTGGCTAGAGAAGCCGCACTCTGCGGCCACGGCCGCAATGCTCATCGTGTCGGAGTCCAGCAGCCACTTGGCGCGGCGCAGGCGTTCAGTCCGGATGTGATGCGCGGGCGTCGTTCCGAAGGTCGCTTGAAAGGCCGCCGAGAAGCGGGTTCTGCCCATCCCCACAATGCCGGCAAGTGCAGCCACTCTGATGCTTTGGTCGAGATTATCCTGGATATAGGCGTTGAGAAGATCGGTCTGGGCAGCCGTGAGCTCCAGTTGCTCCGACCCCTTTCGTCCATGCGTGCCGTCTTCCTGTCCGCCCGCCGGCCCCGCGAACGCGACCGCGGGACGGCGATACGAAGCGAAATTATGTGGGTGATGGTCCAGCAGCAGACCCAACGCATGGTCAAGGAGGCCCCGGATCAATTCCGGCGGGCGGCCTGGTATGTCGATGAGCGCATCCAGCGCAGCTTCGATTTGCCGCCAGCGCGTGGCCAGAAATGGTGAGAATGGCGTGGCATCAAGTCTCAGGGGGGCGTTGGGCTCCGTTCCAAGATAGGCACGGCATGCCGCCCGGACCGACGACGACGGCAGGAAAATCGCGGTGTCGGCAAGTCCACTCGGCGCCTTCACTTCGCGCGCCGCGCCGACGGCGAAGGGCACGATGCTGCCTCGCTGACAATCGATCACGCCGTCTGAAGTCCGAACCTTCGCCGAGCCGGCCTTTCTGTGGAAGATCGCCAGACCTCCGTCATCAGGCCCAATTCCTTCCAGATTCAAGCAGAAACCGGCGGAAAATCGCGCGCGAACGATGGCGGCCATCGGCCCCGAGATGCGCAGGATCGATGCTCGAGGACTCCGATCATGTCCGTGAAATGTGAAGCGGTTGTCGCCGTAAAGCGCGCTCAATCCCATCCGCACCTGCTCGGAGTCGAGGCTGTCGAAACACAGATGCTCGGCGATCATCATGGCTATGATCGCCGGCGCAGTGTGTCATGACGATACGCTATTCTGTGCAAAGGTCTCCCTCCCTGCGAACGGCGGCGTCTGGTGATAAAAGCGCGATGGATTCTGAAATAATGTCCCTCGGAAGCTATCCTATCTGGGGCTTGGCGCAACAATGATCTGTGGGCCGGATGTGGGGAGATGGTCGAGGTCGATCTGCGGCCATCTCGGCTCCGTGTGCTCCTTGGCGTTGCGCGCGCCTATGGAGGAGTTGAAGACCATGATTGCTTTCAAGCCAGCGAAAACATGTCTCGCAAGTGGCGCTCTGTCGGCCGTGCTGATGGCCGCTCCGGCAGTGGCCTCAACACGCTTTTCAGACACGACATTCAGTTCGAGCGATTACATCCTGACCAGTTTTGGCGGCCCGTCGGTCACGACATCACTCGCCCAAAGCACTTCGGGGAATCCGGGGACGGCGCTTGAAGGAACCTACGCGGCCTTCAACGGCAATGGCGCCGGCGTCCTCTTCACCGCCCTCAATCAGAATTTCGTCTACGATCCCACCGTAAGGGGGGCGATCACATCGATCTCCGCCTCTCTCGATCGGTTCTTCAGCCCCACCGTCGACGCCATTCCCATCGCGGTCGGCAGCTATTCGCTACGCATCCTGGCCGAGCAGAATGGAAAAATATACCAGGCGGTCTTCACATTCGGCCCGTTCAATCAGTTGGGCGGCGATTGGCATACACTTGCGACCAGCAACATTCAGGCCAGCGATTTCAAGCTATTCGATCCCGCCAATTTCAGTGCCCCGGGCTCGCTGACCGGCCTCGATTATGCCGGCAGCGCGATTACCTTCGGTTTTGCGATGCGCGCAGCGGGCGCCGTCGATAGCAACGGGGCGCCTGTTAACCTGCCTTCGGCGGGCACGCTGCGCGCCGACAATTTCAACGTGTCCATCGCGTCTGTGCCGGAGCCGTCGGCGTGGTTGATGATGGTGCTCGGATTTGGCTTTGTCGGGGCAGCAATGCGCAGACCAAAGCGCGCTTTCCCCGTCCGGCTGGCGATTTGACATCGGGCAGATAGCCACGGATCAAGGATCGGACGTGACGTCCTGCCCTCCAAGCGAGGAATCCGTGGCTATCTCTGATGCGCTCGACCACAGTAGGCGCGGTGTGATCCAAAAGCTGGGCGCTCGACTGGATCGTCGTTTTTCCATTTCGCAGCGCGGTAGCACCGCGATAACCGAGGTCCTTGCCGGCGGCACGACCTTTGCGGGCATGGCCTATATCGTCGCCGTCAATCCGACGGTCATGGCGCAGGCCGGGATGGACCGCGAGGACGTGGCGATTGCGACGATCATCGTCTCCATCGTCGGGAGCGTAGCGACCGGGCTGTGGGCGAACCTGCCGCTTGGCCTGGCCCCTTCCATGTGGTCGAACGCATTCTTCTCGTTCGTCGTCGTCCGGCATATGGGATTTCCCTGGCCCGCGGCGCTCGGCATCATGCTGGGGTCGAGCCTGATCATCCTCGCTCTCGGCGCGCTTCACGTGCGCGAGTGGATGACGAACAGCATCGCTGACGATATCAAGATCGGGCTCCAGGCGGCCTTCGGCCTGTTTCTGTGTCAGATCGGCCTGAGTCAGGCCATGCCTCCGCCGGCTGCTTGGTCTGCGCCGGTGGCGCCGGCCATTATCCTTACTTTTGTGACGCTCGGCACGTTCGTCCTGGCCTGGCGCGGCGTCTCCGGCGCACTGATCATCTCAGTCTTGCTTACATGGGCGATCTTCGCCGTGCTGACGCGGCATGGTGCGACCGACATGGTGACGCTCCTTTCGCCGGTCCTTCCGCACTGGCCCTACAAGACCGCCTTTGCAATCAACGTTTCGTCCTTATCGGCGTGCCCCCTGCAAGCTGCGCTGGCTCTGGCCTTTGTCACATTCAACGAATGCGTCGGCCTGGTGGCGACGACGGTGACAGTTGCGCGAGCAGCGCATATCGAGATGTCGGGGAAGAGCGCGCGCGCCGCCTATGTCAGCGATTCACTTGCGACGCTTCTCGGCTCGTTGGTCGGCACCGCGACGGTCAGCCCCTATGTGGAGTCGGTCGCGGGCGTGAAGACAGGGGGGCGAACCGGCTTGACCGCCCTCGTCGCCGCAGCCGGCTTCGCCGCGACGCTCTTCTTCATTCCGCTCATTTCAGCCATTCCGCCTGCCGCCACAACACCAACCCTGCTGGTGCTGGGCGTCTGGATGTTTTGCGACGGCATGAAAATCGCTCTTTGGACTTGGGCTCGTCTCCTGGTGGTCACGACGATGGTCGTCATTACCTCGATGTTCGGTGATCTGGTGAGCGCACTTGCCGGCGGGGCTGCAGCCTATCTTATAGTGAATTGGAATATTGCCGGAGCGCACCGAACAACGCTTGTCGTTTGTGGCTTCTTCGTTCTTGCCTGGGCTATAGCACAACGTATGCCGTAAAACTTCCAAACGATCACTGGCGCGCGACCCCGGCCCATAGCGCTCCTTCCACTTGGACGTGAAGAATGCATCATCAAAGCCTGGGATTAAAGATCTAGAACTTGGCAGAGAGGTTCGCGCCAAATGTACGTGGCGAACCGAATGCATAATTGTACAGGTTGATCGGAGGGCCTGCCGTAAACTGCGCAAACGTAATTGGTACATAATTCTCTACGTTGCGCACGAATCCTTGAACGCTGTATTTTCCACTCGAATCCGTCCAGGTGACTGAAAGATCTGTCTGGGTATACGCTTTTTGAAGATCGGCCGCATAGTTATACGACGTCAGGTGGTAGTCCGACTTGAAGCGGGAATAGGCGCTGGCACGCAGGCTTCCGGCCGCGCCCATATCGAAAATGTGGTCGTATCCGACCGCAATCGTAACCTTGGGAGCCTGTGGCGGCCGATTGCCCTTGAGATCGAGAACCGCCGTTCCCCCGTTCACGCCGGTGGCGAAGGCATTGAACTTCGTGAATTTGGCGTCGAGATAATTGAACGTGACGCGGAACTGGTCGTTGGGCGTCAACGCTGCCGAAAAATCCGTGTCGACACCGTTGAAACGCGCCCTTCCGGCGTTGACGGTCGCGTGCCCGACCGTGGTGTTGATGAAGTTGTCGATCTGAAGATCGGTATAGTCATAATGGAATGCCGAGACGTTGAACTCGACCGTGTTGTGCAGGAAGCGATTTTTCGTGCCGATCTCGTACGACGTGATCTTCTCGGGTTGGAACGTGCCGATCGTTTGGCCATTGACGACGACGTTGGTGAGATTGTCGAAGCCGCCCGAGCGATAGCCCGTCGAAACCTTGGCATAGAGCAAATGGCCCGCGCCCGGCGTCCACTCGGCGCCCGCCAGCCAGTTGACCTCGCTATGGTTGTAACACTGGTCGAGCGACTGGTAGTTGCCGCTATCGGCTTCCTTGCAGCGGCCGGGCCGTCCGGTCACGGCGAGAATGTCCGTGGCACTCGGGAAGGTGAGTCCAAAGCGAGGATTTACGAACCCAAGGCCGGAATTCACGTAGAGCGCGTGCTTCTCGTCGCGGGACCACCGAACCCCACCCGTGAGTTTCAACGTATCCACGATCGGGACGTCGCCCTGCAGGAACAGACCCGTGGAATCGAGATTGACGAACGGCCGATAGAAAATGTTGACATAGGCGTACTCGGAGCCCGGAGGGCCGAAGGGCGGGTTCAAGATTTGAATGCTCTGCGTGACCACCTGCTTTTCATGAAAGTAAAAGGCGCCACCCTGCACGAACAAGCCGCGTGGGCCGTGGTAGCTCAGGCGGAGTTCGTTGCTCCAGTCCCTGGAGTCCGCATTCGGCTGGTTCGACACGAACTGCAGATAGTTCGGCGTTCCACTCAGCGGGACATAGGTGCCTGTCTTGTTGATCAGATAGCCGCCGACATACGACAATTCCAAGCCGTCGCTGATGGCGTAGCGCAGGCTGCCGCGAAAGCTGATATTTTCGATGTTGGTGAAGCCGTCCGTGACAAGCGGGAAATCATGCTTTGGTAGGTTGAACGAACTGTTGCGCGGGATGAAATCGCTCCCGCCGCCGACGGTGGGTACTTGAACGACGCCCGGCGTGGTGGTGGTGATCGGAACGCCATATTGCGCGAAGGCAGAGGATCGCGAGCGGACATATTCGCCTTGAAGGAAGCCGCTTAGCGTGCTCCCGGTATAGGCGAGCGTGGCCCTGCCGGCATCGGTCTTGTTGCCGTCGTTCCTGCCGGCGGTCCCGCCGTCGACGCTGTTGTTGCGATAGCCATCATGTTGCGTGTGGATCCCGGCTACGCGGAACGCGAGGCCGTCAGCGATCGGCAGGTTGACCGCGCCCTCGACATTCCACGCGTTGTAGTTGCCGTATCCGGCGCTCGCATACCCGCCGAACCTGTCCTCCGGCTTCTTGGTGATGATGTTGATGGCGCCCGCGGTGGAATTGCGGCCGTAGAGCGTTCCCTGTGGCCCTTTCAGAACCTCGATGCGATCAAGATCGAAAAAGCTCGCATTCAGCGCCGCCGGCCGATTGATATATTCGCCATCGATGTTGACCGTCAGCGCCGCGTCGGCGCCCTCCGCGATCGACTCCGCGGTAACGCCGCGCAAGGACAGTTTCGTGTAGATCGTGTCCGTGGTCACGCCGAGATCGGGCGCCAGCCGCTGCAACCCGTTGACATCGGTGATGTTGGACGTCCGAAGATCGTCGCCGCTGACGACGCGGAGCGCGATGGGCGTCTTCTGAACGCTGGACGCGGTTTTCTGGGCGGTGACGATAATTTCCTGAAGCCCGCCGCTGTTCGCGGACTGGCCTGCGGGATCCGCCATGTCCGCGACGGCTGGACCGTCGGCTGCCGAAGCGGCGTTCGCGGTGGTGCCGTCCGACGCCGTCGAGCCCGGCGAAGCGGTGGTTTGGGCTGACGCCGCGCTGACGCCAATAAACGCGGCTGCGGTGCCGGAGAGCAATAATATACGTCGCCTCATCAATACATCCTCCCTATATTGTCGCTCGATTTCGGCGATCTATTTTTAAGGAACGGGCAATCGTCTGGAATTGGTCGTTATTTGATTATGAGGATCGAGTGATTTCGATCAGTTCCACGCCCGGTGCCGCCAGCGTGCCTTGGATGGTAATCGAACCGCCTTCGCCTTCCTGCGAGTCGAGGATGTCGCCGAAATGATCCGCATCTGCCCGGTACCGAACCACTTTGTGGCGGCCCTGGCCCCAGGGCATGTCGGTGATGTCGAGCGTATAGCCGGTATAGCCGGCACTGCCGGCGTGCACGCGCCTGGAAGGAACATTCAAAGACATGTTCACGCGTTCGGTGCCGATCGGCACCTGGAATTCGAACACGTCGCGCTCTCGGGCGATCAAGTACGCATCGGGGATCGCATAATTGGCGATCAGCACGCGAATGACATCCCCATTTGCGGTGCGGCCGGCCAGCACGGCAAATCCGTTCTCATCGCCACCCGTGCTGGGGAGGCGCTCCGTCGCGGCCAGCGTCTGTCCTACCAGGCGGAACGCGCTCGTTCTCGCATTCTCGCTGCCGTCGGCCTCGAAAATTCCGGCGGGATCCCTGAAATTGTAGTGAAAGTCGGTGCCGGTATCGGCGCGGAAGAAGATCGCCTGGTCGACCGCCGAGTCCTGCAAGTAGACGGCTGCTGCAGCGATGAACGCTGCATTTTCGGAATCCTCGAACTTGGCCGTCGGGATGCCGGTCATGCTCCAGTAGGAGAGCAGAAGCTGGGTATCGCCGAAGCCGTGCTTGTCGAGGATCGCGCGGACGTCTGCTGCAATCGTTCGAAAATCAAGCGGATCGCGTGAATTGTCGGCGTACCACATCCAGGACAGGAAATCCAAAGGCAGCGACTTGTCTTTGATGAACCCGAGAAAACCTTCGCGGAACGGACCTTCGTTCAGTGGAAAGGCGACACAGGGGCCGCCGAACTTCAGGCCGGCGTCGACACGCTTCACGGCGCGCGCCGCGGCCGCGTACATTTCATAGAATTGATCCGGGATACCGGAGAAGTGCAGCGTCCCGAAGTCCGGCTGATCCCCGAATTCCCAGTGCGTCACAGCCCCCGTAAAGCCGTTGCCCCATCCGCATACATAGTGGCGGACGATGTTTTCGACGACTTGCTCATACTTCGCCAAGTCCTCGATCGGTTGCTTGTTCGACGGGATTTCGCTGGCGATCGTGAAAAGGATATCCGCCCCGATCGAACGGACCTGCCGCACCCAGGAATCGGTCGCGTCGAAATTGTAATTGGCTGGGTCACTGGGATCCGCGGACCAGTCGGGAAACAGGCTCCTCGGGTTATCGACGGTGTCCAGCCTCGAAACCCAATCATACGACCGAACGAGCGTTACATGCGCAGCCTTCCACACGTTCAGGATGTCGGGAACACCGTCCGTTCCAGCCGCTGGCCCGGGAATGCCCGATGTTCCGTGAAGCTTGCGCATGTCGCCGGTCGAAACGCCCGCATGGACCGACACCTTCGCGATACGGTTCGTGTTCATCAATATTCACTTTCCAGAATGCGGTGAATGTAATCGAGTACGGCCGGCTCCTCGTGCACGAGATATGCAAGCCTTCGATCGAGCGCCTCGGGTGTCGCCGAATCGAATTCCTCGTGCATCATCTTCAGCGACTGGTCCCAGATGGCCTTCACGCGCGGGTACCGTCTTGCCATGAACTTGGTTTGTACGTCGTAGAGCGTGTCGTCCGAACACAGGAGCTTGGCAAAGACCACCCCGTCTTCAATGGCCATCGCCGCGCCCGATCCGAGATAGGGCGTCATGGCGTGGGCGGCGTCGCCCATGATCATGACCCGCCCCCGGTGCCACGGATAGGGGACCAGGACCGTATCGAGCGGCGTGTACGCAACGTTGGTGGCGGCGCGCAGCGAGTCGATTTCCGCCGCCATGAATGCGGAGTCTCCCATCATCTCCCGCGCTCTCTGATGCATGATGTGCGGGAAGGCCGCGGGGTCGTGACGCGGGCGGCCTGGCTCGTAATGGGTGACGATCACGTACATCATGCCGCCGGCCAGCGGTACGAAGCCCACTTTGCCGCCAAAGCCATGGCAGAATATGGCGCCCTTCAGCGAGTCCGGGGCGCGTACCGGCGCACGCCAGGCGACGCCGCCGCTGCGAACGGGGACGTAGGTCTCGCCGAACAGGTAACGGCGAATACTCGAGTTGATGCCGTCAAAGCCGATCACCAGATCATATCGATGCGACGATCCGTCGCTCAACTCCACCGTCACGCCGTCGGCATCCTCTTGGATGTCGGTTGCCGTCGTCGCCATTCGGATCGAGCAGCCGGCCTCCAGGGCGCGGGCGCTGGCCATCTCCAGGAAGCCCAGGCGGGGGAGCTGGACGTTGTTGGGCATGCCGTCGAGCTGGCGCCCGTACGGGATGTCGACGACATGGTGGCCGTTCCTGTCGAAATAGGAAAGTGGCGGCGTTGGAAACCCGATCGACAGCGTCGGTTCGAGAAGGCCGATCTCGCGCAGCGCACGAAGGCCGTTGGTCCGCAGCCCCCATCCCACACCAGCCACCGCGTTGTCCGGCTTGATATCGATGACGTCGACTTCCGCGCCGATCTGCGCAAGCGCCACCGCTGTGCACAGGCCGCCAATGCCCGCGCCGACAATGAGAATCCTGTCAGGCCTTGCCAATTCGACCTCTCCCGAAATTTCCGCGTGCGTAAGGCAATCGCCGGCTGCACCGCGCTGGTGATATATTACGATGGCATGCGCGCAAATTTGGGTCAAGGGTTCCAATCTTGCCAGTGCTCCTCGACGGGGGCATGGTTCGCCCTCGGCACGGTGCCGAGCAGGAGGTGCTGGATGGCAGAGGCCGAGGGACGAAAACAGACGCTGGCGGACCAGGCCTATGCGGTTCTGCGGCAGCGGATCGTGTCCCTCAAAATGCCACCCCGCATGCGGTTTACCGAACGAGAGATATCAAAGGACATTGGCTTCGGGGCGATGCCGGTGCGGGAGGCCTTGGACCGGCTGAACCACGATGGTCTCGTCGAAACGATCCCCCGCCGCGGCTATCGCGTAGCTGGACTTACCTTGAAGTCCGTGGATGACTTCTTCACGGTCTGGAGCGCCGTGTCGCCGTTGATCATGCAGCTGGCACAGGAGCGCATGACGCCGGAGCAGGCCGCCGTTCTGAACGCCATCCAGCGCGAGCATTTGCGGGCGATCAGAAAGGCGAAGCTCAATCCCGAGCACTGGATTCAACTCTCGCGGCAACGGTTCGATCTGCTTGTAGAGGCTACGCGCAATCCGCACCTTGAGACAATCTACCGGAATCTGTCTGCGGAGATGGACCGGATTTTTTATTCGATCAGCAATCACGGCGAGGATGTCCGTACCATCTTCGAGCTCGCAACGCGGTTCGACGCCGCCATTCCGTCGGTCGACGACACGAGCGAGTTCATCAGGATAAGCCGCGCGAAAATCGCGGAGATCATCATCGAGAAGGGGTTCGACTACACGCAGGGCAGCTAGGCCTGGTTCCCACGAAGCATTCGCCTTGCCGCCTGCATCCTGTGGCGTTTGCGAGCCCCAGCGCTAGGTCGCGACGACAGCCAGCTTTGCCGAGTTTCCACGCAGCAGTAGCGACCCGAGCGCGATCAGCATCCCCGCAAAGGCCATGATGCCGGCGGCGACAAAGGTGCCCTGCATGCTGCCGGTGGCGGTCTGTGCCAACGTGACGAGCGGCGGGCTCAGGAACTGCCCGAGAAAGAAGCAGCCGGTCCAGACGCCCATGCCGCGCCCGCGATGTTGCGCCGGAAGCTCGCGCTGCGCCCATGCGACCAGCGCCAGGATCATCATTCCAGCCCCGGTCTGCTGGATCATCACCCCCGCGCTCATCCACTCCCAGTCAGGAGCGAAACCGATCACGCAGAGGCCCGCACCCACCAGCCCAAGCAGGAGGACGAAGGCGACTTCCGAGCGACGCTTGCCGGTGAGCCAGAAGATGCCGGCCCCGACGGAAACCATGAGGCTCGGCAGGAAGGTGATGCGGCCGAGTTCGTCGGACGAAGCCACGCCGACCTCGCGAAAGGCCAGGCCGCCATTCACGGCGTAAACATAATAAAGCGCCGAGCAGAACAGAGTCACCAAGCCAATCCGTCCGATCTTCCGGACCGGGAACGCAGGCCGGTCGTGCGGCCCCTGCTCCGCCGTCGCGCGGGGGGCGTCGACGTCCGGCTCGAAGACGAATGCCAGCATGGCGAGGAAGATCGGGAAGGCGGTCAGGTAGATGAGGAACACCCCGTTCCACCGCATGCCCGTGAGATACCCGGAACCCAGGATCAGCGCGCTGCCCAGGAACGGGCCGACCATGCCCTGGATGCTCAGCCAGTGCCTTCGGCCCTGCTCGTCCCAATAATCGGCGATCAGCGTGTTCACCGTCGTGAGAATTGCCGCTTCGGCGATACCGAGCGCAATGCGTGACAGGAACATGGCATTCAGGCTGGTGAGGAAGAAGGGCGCCGTCCCCGCCATGGCGTAGAGCAAGGTGGACCAGACGACCAGCGCGCGGCGTCCGAAGCGATCGATGAGCGCGCCGGCGAAAGGGGCGATCACCGCGATCGCGAGCCCCGGCGCCGTGACCATCCATGGCACTTTCCAGCCTGCCGTCGGATCGTCGTGGAAATGGTCGATGATCGACGGGACGGCGGGAAACATCGAAACGACCGCGATCATCGGCAAAAATCCCGCGATCACAACGGTCAAGCCTTGTGGCGCGCCTGCCCGGCGGCTCTGTTCATGCTGCAAGCTTGCCACGACCCTCTCCGTTCAGCCTGACTGGCGCATATATTCGCCGTAATATATCACTAAGCGCGCGGGGACAAGTACATGGCCGGCTGCGGGTTCGGATCAACGCCCTCGTCCGGAGTGTCGACGCCCGGTACGCCTTCGGTGTGCAGCCACGGGCCAAACTCTACCTATCGCCGACCCGGCGCATGCGGTTCTGTTGAGGCAGCGCGGAAGCGCGTAGCGGCCTGCTGCAGGCCGCTACGGTGTCGCGCGATCAGGGTTCGGCCAGGAAACTGCGCAGCAGGGCATTATATTGCTCCGGCTTCTCGATCATGGTCATGTGCGAGCACCCGCTCAGCACCGCCAGCCGCGCCTTGCCGCCCAGGCCGTCGCGCAGCGTGGTGTGGCAGTCCAGCGTCACTTCGTCGAATTCGCCGGTGGTCAGCAGCGTCTTCTGGGTGATCCGCTTCAGGTCCTTGCGGCGGTCCCAGTCCTTGATCTTCCCGACAATGGTGAACTCGTTCGGCCCGTTGAGCACCCGGTACGCGATCGACTTGCCGAGCGCCTCGAAGCTTGCCGCGGCCTCCGGCGTGGGCGGCACGCGCAGCAGGAAGCGGTCGTAGAATTGCTGGACGAGCGCTGCATATTCGGGCGTACCGGCCTTGCCCGCTTTCTCCAGCGCGTGGAGCTGCGCGGCAAAACCGTTCGGCATGCCGGCGATCAGCCGCTGCATGCCGGCCACCGCCTGGGGAATGCTCGCAAAGGCGCCGCCCAGGATCAGCCGCTCGACGCCGACCCCGCGGCCCTGGCACAGATATTCGGTTGCCAGCAGCGTGCCCCAGCTATGGCCGTACAGCACCACCTGTCGGAGCCCCAGCGCCTCGCGCACCGCATCGACTTCGTCGACCGCACGCTGGATGGTGTAGACGCCCTCGTCCTCGGGCGCGTCCGCCTTGCCGCAGCCCAGCTGGTCGAAGAAGATCACCGGGCGCTCGTCGGCCAGCGCCTGCATCGACAGCAGGTAATTGTGCGCCGCGCCCGGGCCGCCGTGCAGCGTGAGCAGCGGGGTCTTGCCGCCGGTGCCGAACCGCCGCCAGTAGATCTTGCCGCCCGGTACCGAAGCATAGCCGTCGCTGCTGGGGATATTGGCGGAACATGCCCATGCATTGGCACCGAACAGGCTCGTTCCCGCCATCGCACCGATGGTCTTCAGCGTCGATCGTCTCGTCCAACCCATCGGCTTCGACATCCGTTACTCCCTCTCTACAGCGCCGCCGGGACAATCCTCGCGCGGCTGCTGCGCTATATCGCCAGGCCATCTTATTGCGACCGACGCTGCGCTGGTTTTACCAGAATTGACCAAGGCCAGACAGGCAGGCGCCAGGGCCTCCGCCACAATGTGCCGCCCGCGACGCACTGATGTCGCGGGCACGGCAGCGTCGATTACTTGGTGAGATTGCGATCGAGAAAGTCTCGGATCAGCGGGGCCATCACGTCGAGCCGATCCTCCAGCGCGAAGTGGCCGGAATCGAGGATGTGGATCTCGGCCTTGGGCAGATCGCGCAGATAGGGATGCGCGCCTTCCTCTGGAAAGATCTTGTCGTTCTTGCCCCAGACGATCAGCGTCGGCGGCCGGCGGGTGCGGAAAAATTCCTGAAATTGCGGGTAGAGCGGCACGTTCGAGCTGTAATCGCCGAGCATGTCGAGCTGGACGTCGCGGTTGCCGGGGCGGTCGAGCAGCGCCTGGTCGTGCACCCAGTTGTCCGGGCTGATCCGGGCGACGTCGCCCATCCCGTCGGTATATTGGAACTTGGTGATGTCGAGCGTGACGAGATTGTTCAGCGCATCGCGGTTCTTCTGCGAACGGTCGCGCCAATAAACCTTGATCGGATCCCAGAAGGGCGATTGCAGGCCCTCGTCATAGGCGTTGCCGTTCTGGACGATCAGCCCGCTCACCCGCTCCGGGTGCTTGAGCGCGAGGCGGTAGCCGATCGGCGCGCCGTAATCCTTGACGTACAGGGCGTAGCGCCGGGCGCCGATCTGCGTGACCAGCTTGTCGACGATCTCGGCCTGGTTGGCGAAGGTGTAGGCGAACTGCTTGTGGTCGGGCGCGTCGCTCTGGCCATAGCCGGGATAGTCGGGCGCGATGACGCGATATTTGTCGGCGAGCAGCGGGATCAGGTTGCGGAACATGTGCGAGGAGGTGGGGAAGCCATGCAGCAGCAGGACCACCGGACCGTCCGCGGGGCCTGCCTCGCGATAGAAGACCTTCACCCCGTCGATCATGGCGGTGCGATAGTGGATTACCGGGACGCTGATGGAGGGAGGCGGCGGCGCGTCCTCGGGTAAAGCAAGCGCCGCAGGTGCGGTGGTGATCGTCGCGGCAGCAAGCGCTGCGACCGTAAGCAGTCGTTTCATGCAGGATCTCCTTGCGGGTTGGGCATGTGTCGGTTCCCGCAAGAACTAGCCAAGTCGGGCGCAAGATGGTGTCGCGTGTGGTAAAATCCCGTGAAATGGGATGGCGACCTAGACCCTAATATACAGCGATTTACTTGCGCCATGCCTGTTGTCTGCGGAGATGGGACCGCGTCCGGCACCGCGTCGGCGTTTCACCATGAGGCATCCATGCAGCGCACCACCGAGCCGCTCGAGACGACGGTCCACCGGATCGAGGCGGCCGGCGTCTCGTTCTTCTACCGCGCGGCGGGCGATCCCGGGCTGCCGGTGATCCTGTTGCTGCACGGCTTTCCGAGCTCGTCCCACCAGTTCCGCGCGTTGATGCCGCGCCTGGCGGACCGGTATCACGTGATCGCGCCCGACCTGCCGGGCTTCGGCTTCACCGAGGTCCCCGATGGCTTCGTGTACAGCTTCGACCGCCTCGCCGAGACCCTCGGCACCTTTTGCGATGCGCTGGGCCTGACCCGATATGCCCTGTACCTGTTCGATTACGGCGCACCGGTGGGCTTTCGCCTTGCCCTGGAGCGTCCGGACGCGATTCGTGCGATCGTCTCGCAGAACGGCAACGCCTATGCGGAGGGGATGAGTGAGGGCTGGGCGCCGACTCGCGCTTATTGGGCGGACCCGTCGCCCGCCAACCGCGACGCGATGCGCGGCATGCTCACGCTCGAGACCACGCGCTGGCAATATACCCAAGGCGCGCCGGACCCAGGCCGGATCGCGCCCGAAGGCTATTGGCTGGATGCCGCGCTGCTCGCGCGCGCCGGGCAGGACGCGATCCAGCTGGATCTGATCGCCGACTATGCCCGCAACGTCGCCCTCTACCCTGCCATCCATGCCTATCTGCGCGAGCGGCAACCTCCGCTGCTGGCGATATGGGGCGCGAACGACCCGTTCTTCCTGCCGGCGGGCGCCGAGGCATTCCGGCGCGACCTGCCCGACGCCGAGGTGCACCTGCTCGATACAGGCCATTTCGCGCTGGAGACGCACGCGCGGGAGATCGCGGACCGGATGCGCGATTTTCTCCGGCGCCATTGGGGCTAGACGGGATCGTGCTGCGTTCGACAAGGGAAGGAGCGACCATGCAAGGCGATACGGACGTACGGAACAACCCGGCGGAAAGCCGATACGAACTGGCGACCGAGAAGGGCATCGCCTTTTCGGCCTATCAGCGCCGCGACGACATCCTGGTCTTCACCCACACGATCGTCCCCAAGGCGCTCGAAGGGCAGGGGATCGGCACCCGGCTGGTCGCCGGGGCGCTGGCAGACGTGCGCGCGCAGGGCTTGCGGATCGTCTCGCGCTGCCCGTTCGTCAGTGCCTATCTCCAGCGCCATCCCGAAGACCGCGATCTTCTGGCGGAATCCTCGCCCGCCTAATCGATGGTGATATGCCGGGACGCGGCCAGCCGCCGCCACAGGCGCGGGTTGCGCAGCCGCGGCAGCCGGTCCCGCCACGCCGACCAGCGCGAGCCGCCGCGACGGGCATAGGCGACATGCGCGGGAATCGTGAGCAGCAGCTCGGTGCCGCCGCCGGCGCGCGGACGGATGGAGAGGGACCCGCGGAGCTTCCTCGCCCGCTCCCGCATTCCTTGCAGCCCGTAATGGCCGGCCTTGCGTCCGCATTCGAGGACCGGCGCCGGGATCCCCGCGCCGTCGTCCGAAAACCGGATCGCGAAGGGACGGGCGAAGCGGATGTCGATGCGCAACTGGGTGGCGTTCGCGTGCTGGCGGACATTGGCGATCGCCTCGCCGGCGACGCGGACGATCTCGTCCAGCGCGATCGCCGCGAGCGGGCGCGGCTCGCCGATCGCCTGGATGCGGACGCTCGTCGCAGGATCGAAGCCCTGCTGAGCGACGAGGGCGGCGAGGATCTCGACGATACCCTCGGGATCGAGCTGGGTGCGCAGGTCGTGCACGCGGTCGCGCCCCTCCGAGATCGCGCGATCGGCGCGGATCAGGGCGCTTTCGAGCTTGGCGCGTTCGGGGGTGCCGCGCGGCAGGTCCTCCACTGCCACCTGGACGTACAAGGTGAGCGTCTGGACCGATTGCAGCAGCGTGTCGTGCAGCTCGCGGGCGATCCGCTCACGCTCGCCCATGCGCTCCGCCATCCGCGCGCGGATGCGATGGGCGAGCGCACGAAGCCGGAGCTTGTAGAGCAGCCAGAGCAGCACCAGCACGCCGACGCCGCAGAGAAGGCGGAAGGGCCAGCTCTGCACGAAGGTCGGCGGGATCTCGAACGCCAGGGTCGCGCCCTGCCGGTTCCACACGCCGTCCTCGTTCGCCGCCATCAGCCGGAAGCGGTAGTTGCCCGGCGCGAGCCCGGTGTAGAAGGCCTCGCGGCGCGTGCCGGCATCTACCCAGCCTTCGTCGACGCCCTCCAGCTGGTAGCGGAACTGCACGCGCGAGGGCACGGAAAGGCTGGTCGCGGTATAGGCGATCTGTAGGCTGGACGTGCCCTTCGGCAGGCGGATCGACGCCTCGCCCACATAGCTGCGCCCGCCCGAGGTCAGCGACTGGATAATCACCGGCGGCGGCAGCCGGTTGAAGAAAAGCTGGTTCGGATCGATCCAGGCAACGCCGACGCGGGTGAGGAACCAGAGGCGGCCGTCCGAGGCCTCCATCGCGGTCTGCGACCAGGAATCCTGCTGGGCCACGCCGGGCATGCCGTCGTCGCGATCGAACACACGCGCCTGCATCGGGCGAGCGGGGTGGGCGAACGCTTGCTCGAGGTCGGCCCGTGCGATCCTGACCACCCCGCCGGCGGTGTTGAGCCAGAGGTCGCCCGCTTCGGTTTCGACGATCCCGGCGGTGCGGCTCAGAAAGGGGTGCACGTCCGAGCGGAGCGTGACAAAGCGCCTGCCGTCGAACCGCGCCAGGCCGAAATCGCCGCCGGCATAGACATGGCGCCCCCGCACCGCGATGACCACGACCGTGCCCAGCGCCAGATTCTTGCGGGCGGAGAATACGCGTCGCGCGGCGCCATCGATCAGTGCGATACGGTCGCCTTCGGCGATCCAGACGCGGCCGGCACCGTCGCGCAGCATCTGCGTCGGTGGATTGCCCGTCGTCGCGAGCCGCGGGTCGGGCGTCCACCGGCCGCCCTCCCGGCAAAAGGCGCCTTTGGCCGAGGCGATGCAGATCCGTCCGGGCGACGCCTCGATCAGCGCAAACGGCATCGGTTGGAGCCAGGGCAGGGGCACGTCGCGCACGGCGCCGCGGGACCAGATCCCCAGCGTCCGATCCGTGCCGATCCAGACACGGCCTTGCGCATCCCTGTGCAGGATCAGCGGGCGCCGGGGGAGGCGGGCCAGCTTCCGGGCGGCATGGCCGGGCTCTGCCAGGAAAAGGGCGTCATTGGTCGTCACATACATCGCGCCTTCGGGACCCGGCGCGATCCGGAAGCCGTTGCGCGAATCCGGCGGCAGCCCGGTGGCGACCACGGCGCTGGTCTCGCGGAACTGGTCGAGGCCGAGATTGGTCCCCACCCAGATATTGCCCTCGCGGTCTTCCAGCAGGGGGTTGGCGAGGTTGGACGTCAGCCCGCGCTCGCCGCCGAACCGCTCGCGCACGCCGTTGGGAAGCAGGGCGCCACCCGCCCAGCCCAGGCCCAGCCGAAAGACGCCGCCGCTGCCATAGCTGCCCCACAGGCTGCCACGCCGATCGAACAACATGCTCTCTGCGCGCGGATTGGCCGCAGGAGGCGGCTGGACCCATGTCGCGGGGCCGCCGGCCCCAGATCCCGCAATGCGTTGGAGACCGGGACGGGCTCCGGTGCTCAGCCAGATCGCGCCGTCCGGAGCCTGCTTCAACTGGGGGCGTTCGGTGGCCGAGGCGGGCACGGGGACAAAGCGGGCGGCGCCTGGACGCAGCACCACCAGTTCGCCCCCCACCGCGACCCATACCGATCCGTCCATGCCCGCAACGACGCTGGTCGCAGCGCCCGCGGCCACGCCGTGGCGGGCACCGAGCATCTCCCATCGACCTTGGCGAAAGCGGGCGACGCCCCCGCGATTGTCCTCGCCCAGCACCGCCCAGATCACTCCCGACCGGTCCTCGGCCAGCGCCAGCACGGGAACCGAGGGGATGCCGAGGTCGAACGAGGCCAGATGTCCCCCGCGCAGTCGCGCCACGGCCCCCGCAGCGAAGCCGATCCACAGGTCGCCGCTGCGGGTCGCGAGCAGCGAATTGACGTTGAGCGAGGGGAGGTGCTCGCCCTGGAAGGGGCGGAACTTCTCGAAGTGCGCGCCGTCGAAGCGGTACAGGCCGCTCCCCGTGCCCAGCCACAGATAGCCGTCGTGCGACTGGGCGAGCGCCCAGATCTCCGGCGGGGCGCCCTCGCGGACGGTCCAGGCGGTATGCCGCAGCTGCTGCAGGCTGCGCGGGGCGCCCGCTGCGCAGGCGCCGCCGGGGCTCCACAGCGGGACCAGCAGGGCCAGGACCCAAAATTTCGCGGCGGGCGACATGCGCTGTATCTCGTCCAAAGCGGAGCGGGTGTCACGCGGGGCGATGGTACCGCGCGCTGTCGATCCCCCAAATGGGTGAAGCCGGCGAACCCGGGGGTAGGGTGCCGCCGGCGCGCCATCGGCATAGTCTTCGCGCCACAACATCGTCGTTCCTACCCAGTGCGGCGCCCGCCTGGGGCGACCGGAGCGATGCCATCGGGAGGTCGTCGCCATGCCGTCTGTTGCTCTATCGGTGCCCGTGCCGATACCCGCCTATCCGGCGCCGCTGGTGCGGGCGATCGAGCGGTGCTTCCGCTTCGGTCCGTTCGTTCTCAAGCCCGGCCGGCAGTTGCTGCTCAAGCACGGCGAGCCGGTCAAAATCGGTGCCCGTGCACTTGATATACTCACCGTGCTGGCCGAGCGGCCGGGGGAGGTCGTCAGCAAGCGCGAATTGCGCGCCCGTACCTGGCCCGACACTTTCGTCGGGGACGGCAACCTCAAGGTGCATGTCGCCAGCCTGCGCAAGGTGCTGGGCGAGGTGGTGGAGACGCCGCGCTACATCGCGACTGTCACCGGTCGCGGCTATCGCTTCGTCGCCGACGTGCAGGACTGAGCCGCGCGCCGGAGGTCAGCGACGGAAGAAGCCGCGCCGGATCGCGACGGTGACGGCATGGGTGCGATCGTCCACCCCCAGCTTGGCGAAGATGTTCTTGAGGTGGGACTTGATCGTGTCCGGCGAGACATCGAGGTTGCGGGCGATCTGCTTGTTGGGATGCCCCTCGGCGACCATGCCGAGGATCGCCATCTCGCGGTCGGTCAGCGGATCGTCGAGCGCATGTTCGGCCACGGCATGGCTGATTTCGGGGCTCATCGCGCGGCGGCCGGCATGGACGGTGCGGATCGCGTCCAGCAATTCGGTGCGCAGGCAGCTCTTCAGCAGATAGCCCGCCGCGCCCGCACGAATCGCGCGGATCGCTTGCGCATCTCCCGAATAGGTGGTGAGCACCAGGATCCGCGCCTTGGGGTTCAGCGCCAGGATCGCGGCGATGGCATCGACCCCGCCCATGTCCGGCATCTGGAGGTCCATCAGGGTCACGTCCGGGGCGAGCGCGCGGAACATGGCAATGCCCTCGGTGCCGTTCGCCGCTTCGCCGGCAATCTCCATGTCGGGCTGGCGCGCGATCAGTGCGGCCACGCCGTCGCGGACCGTTGCGTGATCGTCGACCGTCAGCACCCGTATCGTCACGCTTCCCCGATCCCTAGCGGCGTCCCCCCCATTCCATGGAAGTCGCCGCCGTCCCTGCAGTCCGCAATGGACCATCCTAGCGATCCCGCGAGAAATTTCCACGGTTGCGCGCCAACCTTGTTCCCGGGAACGGCGCGGGGAGCTTGCCTCGGTTCGCCGAACCGGCCGGGCAATGCCTGCGCTTAACCGCCGCTTACCACAGCTGACCGAGGCGCCGCGCCGATCTCGCGTACAATGCCTGTGCACATCGAATACAAGCGTCCCATGCCGCTGCCGGCGCGCAGGGGCAAAGCCACAGGATAACCGTCATGCGGTCTTCGCCCGTCCCCAAGACCAGTATTCTTGCCAGCGGCGGCGGCGCCATGTTGATGGACCCGGCCGATACGGTGATCCTGCTGCTCGATCACCAGTCGGGGCTGTTCCAGACGGTGAAGGACATTCCCGTCGCCGACCTGCGCCGCAACGTAGAGATGATCGCCCGGCTCGCCTCGCTGCTGCAGATCCCTGTCATCACAACGGCTTCGGAACCGGCCGGCTCCAACGGCCCGCTGATCCCGGAGATCGCCCTCCACGCCCCGCACGCCGTCTATGTGCCGCGCAAGGGCGGGGTGAAGCCGACATCACCCAACGCGCCGCTTTCCGAGCTCCATCGCACCTGGGTGCGCCCCGAAGCCGGCAAGCTGGCCATGCTCTATGGCCTCGCTGCCCCCAATCATGCAGCGGTTATCGAGAGCTATGTCCGCGCCCGGCAGGCGCCGCGCGCGGCAGCAGTCTAGGCAAGCCGCTGGCTGAATCGGAAGGAGGGGACGCAATGCCCTATGGCTTCATGGACGTGGCCCGCACGCCGGGCGTGGCCGCCGTGCAGGCCGAGATGGGCGTGGGCGAGCGCTGGACTCGTTTCAAGAGCCACCGCGCGTCCGATCGTTTCACCCCGGACGAAGCCGCCTTCCTCGCGCAACGCGACAGTTTCTACATCGCGTCGGTATCGGAGACCGGTTGGCCCTATGTGCAACATCGCGGTGGCCCGGCCGGCTTCCTGAAAATGCTCGATCCGCAGACGCTCGCCTTCGCCGATTACCGGGGGAACCGCCAATATATCAGCACCGGTAATTTCCGGACGAGCGGCCGGGCGTGCCTGATCCTGATGGACTATGTCCGGCGCGCAAGGTTGAAGATGTACGTGCAGGTCGAGACGCTCGCGCCCGAGTCCGATCGCGCGCTCACCGAGCGCGTGACGGATGGCGAATATGGCGCGTCGATCGAACGGATTTTCCGGCTGCGGCTGGTCGCCTTCGATTGGAACTGCCCGCAACACATCGTGCCGCGGTTCAGCGAGCGCGAAATCGCGACAGCCGTCCAGCCGCTGCACGACCGCCTGACCGCCCTGGAGCGTGAAAATGCCGAGCTGCGCCAGCAACTGGCGGAGCCGTGACAGACACCGCGTCGGACTGTGCTTTGGAGGGGCATCCTTCCTTTGACGATTCTCGCCTGAAGGAACTGGACCATGACCGCGAGCGCCTCCCGCGTAGACCCTGAAGAGAGTACGCTCGCCGTCGACCGCGTGTCGATTTTCGTCCGTAGCTGGCGCCCCACGTCATCCCCGCGCGCGATCGTTGCCATTTGCCACGGGTTCAATGCGCATGGCGGCCACTATCAATGGGTGGCGGAGCAGCTCGTGGCTGCGGGTCACGTGGTCTACGCGGTGGACCTCCGCGGGCGCGGCCGATCGAGTGGGCCGCGCTTCACGGTGGAACGGTTTGACGAGTATGTCGCTGATATCGCTGCGATGGTCGAGCTGGCTACGCGACGCGAACATGATCTTCCATTGTACCTGCTGGGGCATAGTGCCGGCGGCGTGGCGGCTTGTCTCTACGCCATCGAGCACCCGTTCCGCCTGCATGGGCTGATTTGTGAGAGCTTCGCCTTCAAACTGCCTGCGCCCGACTTTATGTTGACCGGTCTCAAGCTGTTCAGCCGCGTCTTTCCCCGCGCGCGCATCTTACGGCTGAAGAACGAGGATTTTTCGCGCGATCCCAGTAGAGTTGGTCTCCTGAACGCGGACCCCCTGACCACCGGGGAGAAGCAGCCGGCTAGCACCTTGGCTGCGCTGATCCGGGCGGGGGAGCGGCTCGAACGGGAATTCGCCCAATTCACCACACCTGTTTTCATCGTGCACGGTACCGCCGACAGGGTGACGCTGCCTAGCGGCAGCCGGCTTTTCTGTGAGGCCGCCGCCTCCAAAGACAAAAGGCTGGCGCTCTACGACGGCGCGTTTCACGATCTTCTCGCAGATTTCAACAAAGAAGCTGTTCTCGGAGCGATGACTGCATGGATCGAGCAGCGCCTGCCGGGTGCCTCAGGCAGTACGTGAGCAGAGGATGCGCAGATCGGCCCGATCGCGGTAATGGCACCCTCGTCGGGAAGAGGCCGGGACCACACGGCGACCGCTTTTGCCGGCGTGCGCCAGGCGTTACGGGCGAAGTGGACGCGGCCTCGCTGCCAGGTCGCGCTGAACACGCGCGAGGCGGCCGCCTTGGTGCCTTCGTGCGCATCCGAGATGACGAGCTTAACACCGCGCAGGTCCCGCCGGGCCAGGCTCCGCAGAAATCCTCCGGCAGCGGCGAGCGCATGAGCAAGGTCGTTTTTTTGGGCGCGACCGGTCCAGCGCCCCCTTGAGGATCTCGACCTCGAGCGTCTTGCGGCCGGGTTGGCACTCCATCTCGCGTACCTGGCGGTTGCTTGTCACGTCATCGTTGCTGGTCACCGCGACGCTACCGCCCTCCAGCATCATCCTGGCGCTGCGCGCCTTGGGGCTCAAGCAGGCCAATCTGGTCGGCGCGGCGGGCTATATCTCGATGGAAGACACCGAAGCCACCGAACTGGTACAGCAGGGCACCGTGCGCGATCCCGACGCAACCTCGGTCATCGAAGTGGCCGGGTCGATCGACTGGGTGGAGGATGGCGTGGGAGGAAGAGGCGCTGCCAAGCACTTCACCATCGGCGCCCACGCAATCGGCACGAGCAGCAGTGTCGCGCGGGGAAAGGGGGCGGGAACCATGCGGTTCCTGCGCCCCTTCTTCGTCCTTGGCAGCCGGCCGGGCCGGTCGATGCGGCGCGCCGACCGCGCGCCCTTTACCCCTGCCGGAGGTGACCGAGCAGCGCCGTCGTGAACGCTGCTGGCTGCTCGAGGTTCGACAGGTGCGCCGCCTCCAGCATCACGCAGCTAGCGCCGGCGATCCCCTCGACCAGTGCCGCGGTCTGCTCCGGCGGCGTTGCCGGGTCCTGCGCCCCGCCGATCACCAGCGTCGGCGTCTGGATCAATCCCAGCAGCGGGCGGAGGTCCATGTCGCGGATCGCCGCGCAGCAGCCGGCATAACCCTGCGGATCGGTCGCCAGCAGGGTGGCCAGGGTCGGTGCGGTATTCGCTGGATCTGCGCGGAAGCCGGGGGTGAACCAGCGCTCGACCACCGCCTCCGCGATCGCCGCCATGCCCTGGCCGCGCACCACGCCGATCCGCGCGTCCCATCCCGAGGGCGGGCCCATATACGGCGCGCTGTTGGCGATGACGAGCCGGGTCAGCCGCGCCGGCGCCTGCACGCCGAGCCACTGCCCGGTCATCCCGCCGAGCGAGAGCCCGCAAAAGGCGAACCGGTCGAGCCCCAGCGCGTCGGCGAGTTCGAGCACGTCGCGACCCAGCCGGTCGAGGCCATACGCCCCGGCGGGCGCATCCGAAGCGCCATGCCCGCGCGTGTCATAGCGGATCACCCGAAACTGCCGCGCCAGCGGCGCCACTTGCGGCGCCCACATCGCGCGATCGGTGCCGAGCGAATTGGACAGGATCAGCGGCGGCGCGGCAGGATCGCCGTCGCACGCCACGGCGAGGCGACAGCCGTCGCCCAGGGTGAGACGATGCACGTTCATAGCCGCTCCACCGCGAGCGCCAGCCCCTGGCCGACGCCGACGCAAAGCGTCGCCAGCCCCAGCCGTCCGCCCGTCTTTTCGAGCTGATGCACCAGCGTCATCGCGTTGCGCGCGCCCGACATGCCAAGCGGATGGCCCAGCGCGATGGCGCCGCCGTTCGGATTGACGCGGGGATCGTCGTCGGCCAGCCCCAGCCCGCGCAACACCGCCAGCCCCTGCGAGGCGAAGGCTTCGTTCAGCTCGATCGCGTCGATCGCCGCCAACGACAGGCCAAGCCGGGCGAGGAGCTTCTGCGTCGCGGGGATCGGGCCGATGCCCATGATCCGCGGTGGGACGCCAGCGCTCGCCATGCCCAGAATGCGTGCGCGGGGCACCAGGCCGTGATCCCGCACCGCCGCTTCGCTGGCGACGATCATCGCCGCCGCGCCGTCGTTCACGCCCGAGGCATTGCCCGCCGTCACCGTCCCGTCGGCGCGGACCACCGGCCGCAGCTTGGCGAGCGTCTCCAGCGTCGTGTCGGCGCGGGGGTGCTCGTCGCGGTCGACGCGCGTCTCGCGCCCCTTGCGATCGGTGATCGTCACCGGCACGATCTCTTCGGCGAAATAGCCTTCGGCCTGGGCCGCGGCGGCCCGCTGCTGGCTGCGCAGCGCGAATAGATCCTGATCCGCCCGTGCAATGCCGAAATCGGTGGCGACGTTCTCGCCCGTCTCCGGCATCGAATCGACGCCGTACAATGCCTGCATCCGCCGATTGACGAAGCGCCAGCCGATCGTCGTGTCGTGAATCTCGGCCTGGCGGGAAAAGCCGCTTTCGGCCTTGGCGAGCACGAAGGGCGCGCGGCTCATGCTCTCGACCCCGCCTGCAATCAGCAGATCAGCGTCGCCGGCGCGGATCGCCCGGGCGGCGGTGCCCACCGCATCCAGGCCGGAGGCGCACAGCCGGTTGATCGTGCTGCCGCCCACGGTTTCGGGCAGCCCGGCGAGGAGCGCGGCCATGCGCGCGACGTTGCGATTGTCCTCCCCCGCCTGGTTGGCGCAGCCCAGGATCACGTCATCGATCGCCGCCGGATCGAAGGCGCCGCCCTCGACCAGTGCAGCGATCGGCACGGCGGCAAGGTCATCGGCGCGAACCGACGACAGCGCACCGGCATAGCGGCCGATCGGCGTACGGACCGCGTCGCAGAGATAGGCCGCGCTCACAGCGCCGCCTCCGCATCGAGCGCGATCTGGAGAGGGGCGCCGGTCTTCGCGACGATCTCCTCGATGGTGATGCCCGGCGCGGCTTCGATCAGGGTCAGCCCGCCCTCTCGCCGGTCGACGGCGATCACGCCCAGATCGGTGACGATCAGGTCGACACAGGCACGACCGGTCAGCGGCAGGGTGCAGCGCTCGAGGATCTTCGGCGTGCCGTCCTTCGCGACATGGTCCATCACCACCACGACGCGGCGAACACCGGCGACCAGGTCCATCGCCCCGCCCATCCCCTTCACCATCTTGCCCGGGATCGTCCAATTGGCGAGGTCGCCATTGGCGGCAACTTCCATCGCGCCGAGCACGGCCATGTCGATATGCCCGCCGCGGATCATCGCGAAGCTGTCGGCCGAGGAGAAGAAGCTCGAGGTGGGCAGCGCGGTCACCGTCTGCTTGCCCGCGTTGATCAGGTCGGGATCCTGTTCGCCGGCATAGGGGAAGGGGCCGATGCCGAGCATGCCGTTCTCGCTCTGCAGCGTCACGGTGATGCCGGCGGGCACATGATTGGCGACCAGCGTCGGGATGCCGATCCCGAGATTGACGTAATAGCCGTCCTGCAGCTCGCGTGCGGCGCGCGCCGCCATCGCGTCGCGGGTCCAGCCTTTCGCTTCGGCGTCCATCAGCCAGCCTCCCTTTCGCGCGTCGTCAGTTTCTCGATCCGCTTTTCATTGATCGTCGCACGCACGATCCGGTCGACGTAAATGCCGGGGGTGTGGATGCAATCGGGATCGAAGCTGCCTTCGGGCACGATCTCCTCCACCTCGGCGACCGTCACCCGGCCGGCCGTCGCCATGTTCGGATTGAAGTTGCGGGCGGTCTTGCGGAACATCAGGTTGCCGGCCGGATCGGCGCGCCACGCCTTGACGATCGACAGATCGGCGCGGAGCCAGGTCTCGCGCACATAGTCTTCCCCCTCGAACGTTTCGACCGGCTTGCCTTCGGCGACGACGGTGCCGACGCCGGTGCGGGTGTAGAAGGCGGGGATGCCCGCGCCGCCGGCGCGGATCCGCTCGGCCAGCGTGCCCTGCGGGTTCAGTTCGAGCTCGAGTTCGCCCGACAGATATTGCTGCTCGAACAGCTTGTTCTCGCCGACATAGGACGAGATCATCTTGCCCACCTGCCGGCTCTCCAGCAGCATCCACAGGCCGAACCCGTCGGCGCCGGCATTGTTGGAGATGACCGTCAGTTGCCGGACACCCGAGGCGCGGATGACGGGGATCAGGCTCTCGGGATTGCCCGACAGGCCGAAGCCGCCCGACATGATCGTCATGCCGTCGAACAGCAGCCCCTCCAGGGCGGCGGCCGGGCTCTCATAGATTTTGCTGGTCATGTCCGTCCGTTATCCGAGGTCGCCGCCCGCGACGGGCAGCACCGTTCCAGTGATGTATGCGGCTTCGTCCGAGGCGAGGAACAGGATCGGCGCGACCTGCTCCGCGATCGTGCCATAGCGCTTGAGCAGGGCCGAGTGCGTCACCTGGTCGACCACCTCGGCCATCCAGGCGCGCTCCTGCGCGGTTTCGCCCTCGGGGTTGCGCGGCACCCGGCGCGGCGGCGCCTCGGTCCCCCCCGGCGCGGTGGCGACGACGCGGATGTTGCGCCCGGCATATTCCATCGCCAGGCTCTGGGTGAGCGCGTTCACCCCGCCTTTGGCGGCCGAATACGGCACGCGGTAAATGCCCCGCGTGGCATTGGACGAGATGTTGACGATGGTGCCGCCGCCGCGCGCGAGGAAATGCGGCAGCGCCGCGTGGCAGCACCACAGCGTCGGCATCAGCGAACGGCGGATTTCCGCCTCGATCTGCGCGGGTTCGAACGCATCGAAGGGACGCATGCGGATCGCGCCGCCGACGCCGTTGATGAGGATGTCGAAGCCGCCGAACCGGGCGATCGCCGCAGCCATGGCGGCGGACGCGCCCGCAGGGCTTTCCAGATCGGCGACGAAGCCGGCGGTTTCGCCGTCGGCAGCGGCGGCGACCTCGTCGACGAACGGCGCGCGGTCGACGAACAGCACGCGCCCGCCTTCCGCGGCTGCGCCCTCGGCGACGCCGCGGCCGATGCCCTGGGCGGCGCCGGTCACCACCAGCACCTTGCCGGCAAAGCGCGCCCGCGCCGTCACGCCGCCACCATCTCGGTGGGCGCGAACTTCTCGTAATGGAAATGGACCGGCGCTAGCCCCCGATCGCGCAGCGTGGCGCGCACCGCCTCGACCATCGGCGGCGGGCCGCAGAGGTAGAGGTCGCACTGTCCCAGATCGAACGGAACGGTGTCGAGATGGTCGGTCACATAGCCCTTGTGCGGGTGGCCGGCATCGGGATTGCTGACGCACGCGCTCCAGACGAAGCCCGGCAACCGCGCGGCCAGCGCTTCCAGCCGATCGGTTTCCACCAGGTCACGATCCTGGGTGACGCCGTAGATCAGATGAACGGGCGCGCTGCAGCCCTGGTCGGCCAGCACCTCCAGCATCGACAGGATCGGCGCCAGCCCGGTGCCGCCGGCGAGCAGCAACACCGGCCGCGTCACCTCGCGCAGGAAGAAGCTGCCTTGCGGCCCCACCATCGACAGCCGATCACCGGGCTGCGCCGTTTCCACCAGCCACCGGCTCATCCGTCCGCCGGGCACGTTACGGATCAGGAAGCGGGCTTCGGCCGCCCCGGGCTTGGAACTGAACGAATAGGAACGGGATTCGCCGGTGCCGGGCACGGACAGGTTGACATATTGGCCCGGCAGGAAGGCCAGCGCCTCGGGCTGGTCGAGCGCGAGGCGCAGCAGGATGGTGCTTTCCGAAACCAGCTCTGCCGCGATCACCGTCGCCTCGTGCGTCGCCGGCGCCAGCTTGCAGGCCTGCGACGGCACCGGCACCGCGACGATGCAGTCCGATGCGGGCACCATCTGGCAGGTCAAAACCAGGCCCTCGCCCGCCTCGTCCGCACTCAGCGCGTCGTCGATATAGTCGTCGCCCAGATCATAGCTGCCTTGTTCGCAGCGGCACTTGCAGGTGCCGCAGACCCCATCCGAACAGTCCATCGGCAGGTTGACCTGCTGCCGATAGGCCGCATCGAGCACGGTCTCGCCGGGATTGCAGGTGATGATGCGGGTGGCGCCATCCTCGAAGGTGAGCGCGATGCGATGGGTCATTCCAGCCTCTCCGGGCCAGCGTCGCGGATCACAGGTGATAAATGTCCACGACCTGGTGAATATAATCGTTCTTCAGCACCACTTTCTTGGCGGTGATGACGGGCGCCTCGCCGCGCAGGTCGAGCGTGTAGAAGGAGGTGCCGAAAAACTGGCTCGTCGCGCCATAGCGATGGCTGAGCGTGTGCCAGTTGAAGCGAAGATCGACCGCGCCCTCCCGCTCGGCCAGCAGTTCGACATTGGCGATCATGTGGCAGGTGCGCGGTTCGGGCGTGCTGGCGCCCGATCGCTCGGTCTTGATGCGGAAGACGCGATCCTCCAACCCCTGGCGATTGGGATAATAGATCAGCGACACGTGGCGCTGCGGATCCTCCACCAGGCGATCGTCGTCGTCCCAGGCCGGCATCCAGAAGGTCGCTTCGGGCGCATAGCATGTGAGCCAGGCGTCCCATTCGCGATCGTCGAGCAGCCGCGCCTCGCGGTGGAGAAAGGCGAGCACGTCCTCGCGGGCGATCGGGCGTTCGAGCAGCGTGGTCATGCCGCAGCCCTCAGCCCGGCGGTGGAGGGCAGGGCCGCCCCGCCATCGCCCCCACCGCCCTCGGCCGCGATCGCAGTGAGGAGCGCCTGCGCCCAATATTCGTGCTGCCGCACGAACAGGCCTTCGTCCTCGCTGCGCTCGCCGCTCAGGATCGGCGCGAGACCCATCGCACGCGCATTGTCGTCCGGACCGTCGATCCAGCGGGTGGCGCCGCGGCTCAGGTCGTTCCACAAGCTGCCCGCACCGGTATAGGCGGTCTGGCAGGCACGGAATTCCTCGAGGTCGTCGGGCGTGCCCATCCCGCTGACGTTGAAGAAATCCTCATATTGGCGCAGCCGCAGCGCGCGTTCGGCATCGCTCTCGCCCTTGGGCGCGAAGCAATAGATCGTCACCTCGGTGCGATCGACGGCGATCGGGCGCACCACCCGGATTTGCGTGGAGAACTGGTCCATCAGATAGAGATTGGGGTAAAGGCACAGATTGCGGGTCTGCTCGACGATGAAGCCCGCGCGTTCCTCGCCCAGGCGCGCGGCGAGCGCGTCGCGATGGGCATGGACCGGCCGCACTTCCGGGTTCAGCAGCCGCGTCCACAACAGGATATGGCCGTTGTCGAAGCCATAGACGCCGCCGACGCTCTTCGACCAGCCATTGGCATCGACGGTGCGGGTGCCAGCCGCATCGCGATTGCGGTGCGCCGTCGTCGCGGCATAGTTCCAGTGAACCGTGCTGACGTGATAGCCGTCGGCGCCGTTCTCGATCTGGAGCTTCCAGTTGGCGTCATAGACATAGGTCGAACTGCCGCGCAGCACTTCGATCCCGTCCGGCGCCTGGTCGACGATCTGGTCGATGATCGTGCGCGTCGCGCCGAGATGCTCCGCCAGCGGCTGCACCTCCGCACGCAGGCTGCCGAACAGGAAGCCGCGATAGCTTTCGAAGCGGGCGACACGCGTCAGGTCATGCGAACCGTCGGTGTCGAACGCATCCGGATAGCCGCCGCTCTTGCCGTCCTTCACCTTGAGCAGCCGGCCGTCATTGCTGAACGTCCAGCCGTGGAACGGGCACGTGAAACTGCCCTTGTTGCCGTGCTTGCGGCGGCACAGCGTCGTGCCGCGATGCGCGCAGGCATTGATGAAGGCGTGCAGTTCCCCGGCCTTGTCACGCGTCAGGACGACCGGCGTGCGCCCGATCCAGGTGGTGAAATAATCGTTCGGCTCCGGGATCTGGCTTTCATGGGCCAGATACACCCAATTGCCTTCGAAGAGGTGCTGCATCTCCAGATCGAACATGGCAGGATCGGTGAAGACGTCGCGCCGGCAGCGGAACACGCCCGCTTCGGGATCGTCGATGACGGCGCCTGCGATGCGCTCGGCAAGAGTCGAAGCCATGATCGTTCCTTTCACGCCAGGACGGGATCGGCCGCGGCGCGGTGGCGGGCGGAAAGCTGCTCGTCCTCGGCGCCGGCCGCGCGCTGGAGCTGGAAATCGAAGGCGATATAGGCGCTGTCGCCCTGACGCTGCGGCACCGGCAGCAGCCCCTCGCGGGTGCCGAAGGCGAAGTCATCCCGGGCGAACGGATCGTCGCCGAAATTGATCTGCGTCGTCAGCGTGCGATAGCCGGGTGCCTCGACGAAGAAATGGACATGGGCGGGGCGATTGCCGTGGCGCCCCAGCGCCCGCATCAGCACGTCGGTCGCGCCGCCCGGCGGCACGCTGTAACCGTTCGGCATCCGCGAGTGGAAGCTGTAGCGACCGTCCGGCCCCAGCTTGATGCGCGCGCGATTGTTGAACGGGGTCTGCTCGCCGGTCGGGTCGAAATGCGAATACCAGCCCTTCGAGTTCGCGTGCCAGACGTGCAGGATCACGCCGGGCACCGGCTCGCCATCGGGTCCGGTGACGATGCCGCGCATGTAGAGCGCGCCGGTATCGTCCGGATCCTTGCTCAGGTCGACATCGCCCTCCACCAGCGGCGCGCCGGCGACGTATAGCGGCCCCTCGATCGTCCGCGGCGTGCCGCCGGTCAGCCCCGCCTCGGCATCCTTGGCGTCCATGTAGAGGTCGAGGAAATGTTCGAGCCCGATGCCGGCAACGATCAGACCGAATTCGTCGGCACCCTGCTGCAGGTAGCGAACCGCGCTCCAGAATTCGCTTTCGCTCACGTCGTGCCGCGCGATGATCGTGCCCGCTGCCTGGAGGATATCGCGCACGATCGCCTTCACGCGCGGCGAACCCTCCGCACTGCCGGTGCCCGCTGCCGTTTCGAACAGCGCCTGCACCTCGGGGGTGTTGACGAAACTTGCGTCCATTGCTCTCTCCTTGTCGTGCGGCGCGCGGGCGCCTGTCGTTGGTTGGCGCGGGGTCAGCGATCGTCGGCGTGCATCGAGGACGGATGGCGGCAGAGCGCCGTCACGCGGATCGTCATGAAGGGGTAGAGCGGCAACCCGATCAGCAGATCGTGCAACTGCGCATTGCTCTCGACGTCGAAGATGCTGACATTGGCGTAGCGACCGACCACCCGCCAAATGTGGCGCCAGGTGCCGGCCCGCTGCAGTTCCTGGAACCGCGCCTTTTCCGCATCCTTCAGCCGCTGTGCCTCGGCGGGGTCGAACCCCAGCGGAATGGCGACGTCCATTTCGACCTGGAACAGCATCAGGCGTGCCCTCCAACCATATGAAGCGTGGGTGCGGTGCGGTCTCGGCGGAAATGCGCCAGCTTGTCGGCATCGATGGCGACGCCCAGGCCCGGTCCCTCGGGGACGCGCAGGGCGAAATCGGCATAGGCCAGCGGTTCGGCGAGAATCTCCTCGGTGAGGAGCAGCGGCCCGAACAGCTCGGTACCCCAGGCCAGGTGCGGCAGCGTGGCGAACAACTGCGCGGAGGCCGCCGTGCCAATGCCGGCCTCCAGCATCGTGCCGCCATACAGGCCGATCCCGGCCGCGTCGGCGATCGACGCCACTTCGCGCGCCGGCAGCAACCCGCCCGACTGTGCGATCTTCAGCGCAAACACGCGCGCACCGACATCGGCCGCGATCCTGAAGGCGGAGCGCGGCCCGTGCAGCGCCTCGTCCGCCATCAACGGAATGCTGTGGCGGGCGGAAAGTCGCGCCATCGCCGCCAGCCTTTCCTTGGCCACGGGCTGTTCGACGAGATCGCATCCTGCATCGGCGAGCAGTGCGATGCCCCGATCGGCCTGCGTCTCGTCCCAGCCCTGGTTGACGTCGACCCGCACGCTGCCGCGATCGCCGATCGCGCGCTTGATCGCGGCGACATGCGCCACATCCGCGCGCACGTCACGCTTGCCGATCTTGAGCTTGAAGATGTTGTGACGGCGCGCGGCGATCATCGCCTCGGCTTCCTCGATGTCGCGCGCGGTATCGCCGCTCGCCAGGGTCCAGGCGACCGGCATGCTGTTGCGCACTCGGCCGCCGCCGATCAACGTGGAGACCGGAACCCCCAGCCGCTTGCCCGCAGCGTCGAGCAGGGCCGTTTCGACCGCGCATTTCGCGATGTGGTTGCCGACGACGTGCCGGCCGATCGCGCCCATCGTCTCCGCCACGCGGCTCACGTCACAGGTGGCGAGCAAGGGTGCGATATAGGTATCGATGGCGAGCTTGATACCCTCGGCACTCTCCTCGCAATAGCTGAGGCCGCCGATCGTCGTGCCCTCGCCGATGCCCTCGATGCCGTCGTCGGTCCGGATGCGGACGAGGACGATCGTCTGGCGATGCATCGTCGCCATCGCCAGCACGTGCGGGCGGATCGTCGGAAGATCGACGAGGATGGCTTCGATCGAGTGGAGAGCAACCTTCACATGGACTTCCCGCAATGCGCTGTCGGTCCTCGCCGTCTAGGCCGGGCGACGGGTCCATGCCCAAGACTATTGCAGTCTTTGCGCTATACCCATTAGGTATGGTTGCATGATGGACCTGCGCCAGCTCCGCTATTTCGTGGCCGTGGCCGAGGAGCGGAACTTCACCCGCGCGGCAGAGCGGCTGCACATCGCCCAGCCGCCGCTCAGCCGGCAGATCCAGCAGCTGGAGGCGGAGATCGGCGCCCCGCTGTTCGATCGGGCCGCGCGGCCCTTGCGGCTCACGCCGGTCGGGCGGCTGGTCTTCGAACAGGCGACGCAACTGCTCGGGCGGGTAGGGGAGATGCGCGACATGGTGGCGCGTGCGGTGCGGGCCGAACAACGCCGACTCGCCATCGGCTTCGTCGCGTCCACCATCTATGCGCGGCTGCCGTTGTTGATCCGCGAATTCCGCAGGATGGCGCCGCATGTCGATCTGTCGCTTGTCGAACTGGTGAGCCTCGATCAGATCGCCGCGCTGAAGGAGGGGCGAATCGACGTCGGTTTCGGCCGCGTCCGGTTCGAGGACGATGCGGTACGCCGGATCGTGCTGCGCGAGGAGCCGTTGATGGTGGCGGTCCCCGCCGCCCATCGATTCGCGACGGCGACGACACCGCTGTCCTTCGACGACCTATCGTCCGAGCCGCTGATCCTCTATCCGCGCCAGCCCCGCCCCAGCTATGCGGACCAGGTGCTCAGCCTGTTCCGTGATCGCGGCATGGCGCCGCGCGTCGCACATGAAGCGCGCGAGCTTCAGATCGCGATCGGGTTGGTGGCTGCGGAGGAAGGGGTGTGCATCGTGCCGGAATCGGTGCGCAAGGCGCTGATCGACGGCGTCACGTTCCATGCGCTGGCCGAACCCGCGACGTCGCCGATCATCATGAGCCACCGGGCGGACAACACCGCTCCCGAACTCGCGCTCCTCGCCGAAATCGTCGCGCGCATGTACAGCCTGTGGGGATACCGGGTGCCCGAGAAGATCCTTAAGCTGGCCGGTATGACCGCAGATGCCCTGGCCTTGCAGGATGTTCTAACACCCTGAAGATATCCTCGGCAGCACCGCTGACCGGCTATGCCATCGTCCGTTCGTAGAACACCTTGACTGACCGGCCTGACGGTCATCGCCGCCGCCTCACGTCCGGAGACGATCGCCTGGGTGGAGCAGATGGGGGTGCATCATGTGATCGACCACCATAAGCCGCAGGACGAGGAACTTGCCCGGATCGGCCATCCGGAAGTCAACTATGTCGCCGGCCTCACCGCCTCGGACCGCTACCTGCCGCTGTTCCCCAAGATCGTCGCGGCGCAGGGGCATATCGCGCTTATCGATAATCCCGCGCACTTCGACATCGTGCCGCTGAAACGCAAGTCGATCACCCTTGCCTGGGAGTTGATGTTCACCAGCGCGATGTTCCACACCCCCGACATGATCGAGCAGCACCGCCTGCTGGAGGAAGTGGCACACCTCGTCGACGCGGGCGTGCTGCGGACGACGTTGCGGGAACGGATGGCGGGTATCGATGCGGCCAACCTGAAGCAGGTGCATGCGTTGCTGGAAAGCGACCGCGCCATTGGCAAAACCGTATTGGAAGCGCTGTGATCAGCGCGATTGCCAGCTTAGCACTAGCTTGGCGGAATTGCGGGATGTGGTGGTGACGGCGACCTTCCGCAGTGCGGCCAGCGCACCCGACGCCAGGGTCGATACATAGTGCTGCGATATTGAAGACATATTGCGACGAAAGGGTCGCTTAGCGATTACGGAATTGATATCGCAAGAACTTAAGCTTTGTGAGGCGCTCAAAAAGCGGCTAAATATTGTTATTTGTAGAAATAAACCGCGAAGTGGAAGCTGCGCGGCAAACGTTGGCAGTGTTGATTTCCAGGAACCTCCATGCCGGATGCAATTATATTGGCGGCATCCCAACCCGTCATTTCTCTTTTAAGTTGTCGATCGACGGGATTTATGTAAAAATATTATTTCAGATGAAGAATCGGATGTCGCGTGCGACGTCCCTGTGTAGCCTAACCAGTTAGGTCGGTTAAACAATTTCATCCGAACTCAATAGTCGCTTAAGTTATTTCGGCATCTCTCTGGCTCCAGAGGTCCTTGCATGCTCAACGACCCCCGAACCGATCGCAGCTATGTGGCGCTGGCGCTCGATGCTCTATCCAGTGCCCAGACCAGCGCCGCGGCCGGAGCGCTGTTTACAGCAACAACGGCGGTGTCGGTCGATGCCTGGATCCGGTTCAACGGCCTGCCTGCCAATACCGTGGCGATCGGACAGGCGGGGGTGTTCGCCTTCGGCAGTCAAGGGCCCTCGGTCTATTTCCAATTCAACAATCTGCCGATCGTATTGTCCGATCCGACTCAGGACAAACTTCAGGACGATAGCTGGCACTACATCTGCATGACCTTCGACGGAGCCATGGTTCGGCTCTATATCGATGGAAAGTTCAATACCGGCCAAAGCTGCATGGGACAGGTCGCCACGAGCACCAACCCCGTCACGATCGGTCAGGGCGTCCAGGGCCTCATCCGTCGGCTGCGGATATACAATACGTCGCTGAACGCGGACACCGTGCTGAACAACATGTTCGGCCCGCCTGTGGCCGGAACCCTGGCGGCGGATTTTGATTTCAGCGTCAATCCAGCCATGGATCGCGGACCCTCAGCCTATCCGATCACCCTTCAGGCCAATGCCGCCGCCATCAAGGTGTCGCCGGCCGCCTCTCTGGGAACAGTCGGCTTCATCAGGCCGATGGGCGAGAAATCCATCAACCCCGGCGGCGGACAGGTCGATCCCTACACCGTTCAGACCTGGGTCTTTGTTTCGTCCGCGCTCAACCCGGTGCAGGCGCTGTTCGTCAACAGCGACCTCATGCTGGACACCGGGGTCGCCGTTTATCTTCAGTACGACACGACGGTCTCCGCCTTCCGCGCCGTGTCGCAGCGCGGGTCCGACGGTGACAGCGGCCAGGTGCTGACCTCGTCCGGCGTGGTCCAGGTGGGGGTCTGGACCAATATCGCGACAACATTCGACGGCACCACCTTGTCGCTCTACATAAATGGTGTTCTGGACAGCACCAGGGCCTGTCCGCCCATTCCGCTGTACAGCCAGTTCAGCGACCTTCTGATCGGCGCAGCGATCGCCCAGGGCATCCCGTCCGGCGCCACGACCCTGCAGGGCTTTCTGCGCGAGGTTGATGTCTGGTCCACGGCGCTGAGCGCGGCCGATATCCTGACCAACATGAACATGCCGCCAGACGTCACCTCGACGAATCTCTCGGCGGCCTATGTCTTCACCAATGCGCCCGCCCGCAACCAGGCTAACGGTCATCCGATCGGCCTTGCGGAGGGCGCGGTGTTGGCCGGGCAACTGGGACCGGCACCGGTCACCTCTCCACAGGATCTCGTTGGGGAGGAAGCTCCTCCGCCACCGATGGGGCTCGATCCGGAGATGATGGCGGCGCTTCGGGCGGAATTGGATTTTTCGGATCTGCATAAGAGGCACTGCGCCGACTTCGACGACGCCATGGCGCGCGACATCGAAGCCTTCGACAACCCGAAAGACAGGGCGCTGATCGAGGCCGCCTGGATGGAGGCGCGTCGCAAACTGGCCGAGGAGCCGACGGCTCTGCCGTTCCTGGTGATGCACCATGTCATCGATGGCGAACGCCTGATCGTCGTGCATCGACCGAGCGGCTCCTACGTCGCCTACCGGGCGGATGCCGCCGCGATGGACGACTGCACGATGTGGAAAGTGCGTCTGATCTTCACGATCATCGGAGGTGCGCTGGACGCCTTCACCGGGGTCGGCAGCACGCTCGGCGACAAAGCGATCGTGCTGATCGGCAGGGCGCTGACCATACCTCGCGTCGCTGCCCAGCTGGCCTCCGGCGTGAGGATGACGGCTACGGGCGTCTTTACGATCTTGGGGGTGCTGTATTCGGCGGGGCTGTTGAGGCCGCTGATCCTGCTGCTCATCGACGTCGGTTTCTGGACCCTGATCCGGGTCATTGCCAACATGCTGCTCATCGCGGCCGGCGTTGGAACCGCCAGAGTCATCGCCTCGCTTGCGGCGACCGTTGTCACCTTTGTGAAAATCTATCTGGAGAAGCCGGCGACCTGCGACCCTCTGCCGGTGGTGGCCCTGGCCAGCCTCGCCTTCGACTACGATCCCACGGGCGCGTCGGTGGACGGGCTGACGATCCGGCGCAATTTCGGCACGGACGTTCCCGTGCCCGAATGGGTGCCGGGACGGGTTTCGGCAAAGGATGCGCCCTGCGCCTATGCGATCGCGAGTATCGCCGGCAAAACCCCCACCGTGCAGGTCGTGGTCAACATTCCCGCCGCGACGACCCATACGGTCAAGATCCAGGCGACCGGCGGCGGCATCCTGGGGGCCATAGATCCCATCGCCGTGACCTTCAAGGGAACCACGGCGACCCTCATCGTGCCGCTGTCGAACCATACCCTGGCGAACGGCGGCGTTCAGCTTCAGGACGTGACGTGGACATGGCAGTATCAGGTGGATGACGGGTCGTGGGCGAACATGGCCACGACCCGTCACCGGGTCTATGTGATCCTGAGCCTTCCCAACCAGCCCTGGCAACAGGGTGCAGTGCGCAGCAACCAGCAACTGCCCTGGACCGACCTGCTCGACTACGCTTGCACCTGGGCCAGGGGGGCAACGACCACCGATCTGGTCCTCAGCAAGGTCACCACCCAGGTCAATTCGGGCATTGGCCTGAAGTACGATCTGGTCGCCGGCGCCTCCTTCTATACCGGCCCGAGCGCGGGCGTTTCCAGATTCCTGTGCGGACTGTTCCTCGACTATCTCACCACGGGCGGCGGGAACGGCAAGACGGTCAACTGCACCGACTGCGCCACCATCGTCACCACCTTCTCCAATGTCCTGGGCGCGAACGTCTTCGCCTCGATGATGTTCAATACCGCCGATCCCGCCACCGGATTCACCTGCAATCAGATCCTCGCCATCGGGTACACGACCTGGGCGGTTCCTTTCCCGCACGGCATCGGCGGGTTCAGCTATCACGAGGTGCCCTGGACCGGGCTCGCATCCTATTCCGACCCGCTCTACGACGCCTGCCTCCAGTACGACACGGGCCCCGATCCGTGGGGGACGGGGACGCATACGGCGGGATTGCCGGTAAAGGTGCCATTCTCGACCCTCGGTGCGAGCCCGACGCCGTTCGTTCCCATACCGACCCCCTTTACCGCGATCAGCTACCGGGAACGCCTCGCCGCAAATACGTCAGCGGGCATAGCTCGATGCATTCCATATGGCCCCAATCTCAACACCAACTCCGGCCGTCGGCCGGTGGCATAGGGAGGCGGATCCTTGACAAGCAACGTCTTGCTCGACGGCGCCAAGAAACGCTTCGGTTTCGAAACCTGGCCGCGCCGGGTCGGCGCAGAGGCCGAACCCCGCACGCGAGGGCTGGCCCTGACCGTCGCGGACGGGATCGGGGCCTGGGTTCTGGAGCGACGCCTTCCCTACGGGGATGGCGGCTACGCCGACTACTATCAGGAAACCGGAAGACCGCAGCACAGGGTCATGATCCGCGTGACGGAACACGCAGATCACGATGAGGCTCTGCAGGTCCTGCTCGAACTTCTGTCGATGTCGATGGCGGTAAGCCTGCCCCGGTTCAAAGAGCGCGGCGGCGGTATCGGAGACATTGCCTTCACCGGCCATGACGACCTGATCAGTGTCCTGTTCTTCGTCCGTCACAACGTCCTGATCGATCTGCGCAGCATCGGAGACGAACCGGTGTCGGTGCGATCGTTCGCCGATGTCGTGGACGGTCAGATTCTCGCCGCCGCTTCCTAGCGCTCAACCATTCCAGCCGCTCACAGGAGACCAGCCATGCTTGTCCTGACCCGCAATACCGCCAGCTTGACCATGTACAACGACCTCTATGTCAGAGACAATTTCAGCGACACGGGTCTCTTCCCATCGACCGGAAATCCCTGCCAGTCTCCTGATATCATTCCAGTACAGAACGGGACCCTCACCTGGGCGACCGCGAACTCGACCTACAGCGGGCCCGATCAGGGCAAGTCGATCATCAACGGCGGCGTCAATAACATCTATGTCCGGGCCAAGAACCTCAACACGGTGGCGGGCGCGGGCACGGCCAGCCTCTACTACGCCAATGCGTCGCTGTTTCTGCGGCCCTCGACCTGGACCCAGATCAACAGCGCAGGCGGGGTGGGCTTGCTCCCGCTGGTGGACGGCACGGGCAACACCAATATCGCGGCCGGCGGGGTCGCCATCAGCAGCCCGTCATTCCTCCTCACCGGCCTTCCGCCCGGACCGCACTATTGTTTGATCACCGTGCTCCAGACGGCCGCCCATCCGGTCCAGATCCCCGCTACGTTCCCGTCGAACGCAGCTTTTGCGGTCTGGGTTCAGAACAACCCTTCCGTGGGTTGGCGCAACATCAGCTACCAATCGAACGCTTCGACGCAACTGGTCCGCACCTTCAGCTTCGCGAGCATCAACCCTGTTTCCGCCTATTTCCATTTCCGTGTTCTCGGCCGTGGGTTCGTGACGGGCACCGCCGTCAACGCCCAGTGCACGGACCAGACCTGCCCGATCAATCAAAACATGACGCTGCCGGCCCCTGATGTGAACGGCAACCAGATCACGGGTTTTGACGCCATTGTGCCGGCGAATTTCAGCGGCAACCTGGTCGTCACCGCGACTTCGCCTTCGGGAGGGTTTCCGGTGGGGGCTACCTTGACGGTGACCTATTATCAGTACCCGTCGCTGAGCGACGACGTTGAGATGTCGGCCGCCGGTCCGTTCGAGATCGCGCGGGAGACTGAAACTGGGACCATGGCGGTCGCAGCCATGCTTTTCCAGATTGGTGAATGCACCATCGTCGTGACCAGCGGCGCCAAGGAAGGCGAAGAGTAATACCAACCTGCCCGGAAAGAACCTATCTTCGTCCTCCACATCGTCACCCCGGCGAAAGCCGGGGTCCATTGCGGTCTCGCTATCGGCGTTTGCTGAGACCGAGAGGCGAATGGATCCCGGCTTTCGCCGGGATGACGGGGATAGGCTGGAGGCGTCGGTATCAACCAGCTTGGTATTAGATCGGCAAAGTTTCCCCGTCTGCGGGGATCAGCAGGCGCTGCGCGTACCCGTCTCGCCTGGAGAAAGCACGAAGATCGGCGCGGCTGAGAATGCAGTGGTTCACGGCTTCCATGTGACTCGCAATCAGCATCGCATTCGGCGCGGCGCGATGTACGGCAAGGACGTCCGTCGGGCCCATGATGATCGGATCCAGTCCGATCACGGTCGCCATGCCGGCGTTCAGGACGATGACATCGGGGGCGTAGGTGGCAATGGCGCGCTCGACCTCGCGGTTCCAGATCGTGTCGCCGGCGACGTACAGCGTCTTGTGCGCCGGGTGGCGCAGGACGAAGCCGCTGACCGGGCCGAGGATCTGCGGTAACGCCTTCAGGTCGGCGTCGGTGCCATGCTGCCCGCCCGTGCGGCTCAGGCGCACGCCGCGATACTCGGTGCTTTCGGTCAGAATACGGACGTCTGCGAAGCCTGCCGAGCGGAGCTGGGCAGCATCGCTGGCGTTCTGCGCGAAGATCGGGAGCGCCTTGTTCAGCTTATCCTTCGCCGCCTCGTCCCAATGATCGGGGTGCAGGTGCGTGACGATGACCGCATCGACGTCGAGGATCGAAGCAAGCGGTATGGGCAGCGGCACAAGCGGATTGCGCCGCTGGCTGTTTGCCGTCCCCTCGAAGCCCGGATAGGCGTCCTTGTCCGCCAGCACCGGGTCGACGAGGAAGCGGACGCCGCCATACTCGATTCGCAAGGTGGCATTGCGGATCTGGGTAAGGCTGGCGCTTGCCGCCGGGCGCGCGATGGCGGCACCGATCGACACCGGTGCGGCGAACAGCGTCGAGGCAAGTATCGTGGCGCCGGCCAGCGTTATCGCCTGGCGACGGTCGAGTGCGGTGGGCGTGTCGGATGAATCGGCCATTCTGCCATCTCCTTCAACTATATTGGATCGACCGTCCGGCGAGGCACCGTTCTCGCAGCGGGCCGCCTAGTTGGCCGCGGCAGCCGCCGCCTCGATGAACGCGGCGACATCCTTCGGGTGGGACAGCATGACGGCGTGGCTGCTGTTGATCTCGGTCAGCTTGGCCTTGGCGCGGGTCGCCATGAAGCGCTGGGTCGTCGGCGAGACCATATGGTCCTGTGTCGTCAGCATCCAGCGGACCGGCTTGTCGTGCCATGCCGCCGTGGTCAGCTTGGTCTGCACCGCGGCCAGGCCCCAGGGAACCTGCGCCACCGCCATGAAGCCGGTGATCGCAATATCGACATCCGCCGCGAAGGCGGTCGGGAATTTGGCCGGGTCGACGATGATGAACCCGTTGTCCGGCGGCAGCAGCGGCGGGCCGGCTTCGCCCGGCACCGGCCGGGTCGCCAGTTCGAACACCGATTCCCCGGCATCGGGGGCGAGCGCCGCGATATAGGCGAGGCTCTTCACCTTGGGATCCGCGCCCGCTTCGGTGATGACCGCGCCGCCATAGCTGTGGCCGACCAGCACCACCGGCTTGCTTGCCTTTGCGATAACCTGGCGCGTGGCCGCGACGTCCCCGTCGAGCGTGACCGTCGGGTTCTGGACGACCAGCACCTCATAGCCGTCCTTGGTCAGGATGTCGTAGACCGGCTTCCAGCCCGAGGCATCGACGAATGCGCCATGCACCAGCACGATCGAGATGGGCTTGGTCGGGGTGCGGGGCTGGGCGGCAGCGGCAGCGGTGGTGGCCATGGCGAGGAGCACTCCTGCAATAAGATGTTTCATCGACGTCACTCCAGGTTGATCGGGGGGCGCGCTCGCTGCCGGGTGCTCGCGTACGCACCTGGGCCGAAGCGCGCGCATCGCCGCGGTTTCAGATCGTGTTCGGCCGGTGGTCAGGCATGGCCGAGCTTGTGATCCAGCGCCGCGATGAGGGCCGTGGCGATCGGGTGGTCCGAGCGTGGGTTCTGGCCGGTGATCAACTCGCGATCCTCGATGACATAGGGCTCGAAGTCCGGGCCCGTGTCTACGACTGCACCCGCCAGCCCGAGCGCATAGGGCATGTCGAAATAGATCCTGGCGTGGAGGATCGTGTCCTCGATCACCTTCTCCTCGGACTTCTGGAACACGGTCATCCGATAGCCGGCATATTGCCAGCCCCTGGACCATTCCTTCGCCTTGGCATGGTCGCCCGCGATCAGCGCGGCGCGAAACTCGCGCGCGTAGGGCATGGCGGCGGTCGCGGAGATCGGGCCGTGACAGAGCATCGCCGTCGGCTTCTGGTGCGTATGGAAATGGCGCAGGATTTCGCCGAGCTCCTGGTCCTGCATCAGGTCGACGATCGGGGCCTGGCCGCCAGGGATGAAGACCCCGTCATAGGTTTCGATACCCTCGTCGAGGATCGAACGGAGCGTACGGCCCTGCATCGACGGGTCGTCGATCCAGAACAGCTTGGCGTGCTCATAGGCCTGCACGTCGCCCCCGAAGTGCGCGGGCGAGTCCGACGCCTTATCCATCGTCGGCGGGGCGCCATTGGGCGTCGCGAGCACGACGTCGTAGCCGGCATCGATGAGCGCCAGCATCGGGACCACGGTCTCGTTCAGATAATTGCCGGTGTCTCCCCAATATCCGCCTTGGGTTTCGATGCGGTTCGCATTGGAACCGATGACGACGACCTTGCCTTTGCGCATCCTGTCCTCCCTGGCCTAGATCGGCCCAGCAGCAGTACAGGGGTATCTAAGCCCATTGATCTTCCAGGAGGCGTCAATTGCGGTAATGTCGCGTTAAGGGAGGGTAGGTCGCTTCCAGGACTGCGTTTCGCGACACTCTCCGGATTTGACCCGGCTTAACTGCGGTCCGGAAACGATCTGCGCTACCTAGCCTGCGCCCGGCACAACCCGTCTGGCGGCACGCTGCATCAAGAAATTGCACCGCAGCCGAAGAGGAAGCGAGATGACCAACAACGTGAAGACCATCGCCGTGCTGACGGCGCGTCCGGGCAGGGAGGCGGAATTGCGGACGCTGCTCGAAGACATGGTGGAACCGAGCCGGGCGGAGCCGGGCAATCTGCGCTACGACCTGTGGGCAGATCAGGCCGAGCCGGGAATCTTCGTCCTCGACGAGCTCTATGTTGACGCCGCGGCGCGGGAGGCGCACCGCGCGACGCCGCACTTCCAGCACTATCTGGCGACCATCACACAATTGGCCGACCGCACGGCGTTCAGCCTCGAACCGCGCATCGTCGCCTGACCAGGAGGGATTCGATCATGGCCCTCAAGGATATCCTGCCCGGCACGCTCGGCTAAAGCTGAAGCGGGGATAGACATGCTTGTGCAACGGCAAAGCGGCGCCCGGACCGATGCGGTAGCTCGTGACCACGGTCACGATCTGCCCTTCGGGCATCGCGATCGGCTTGCCCGATGTCCTCAGCGTCGTGCGCCCGATTTCCCGGGTGCGCACCAAGGACGATCCCGCCCGATCGCTCGCTGCCGCAAGCGTTAGGGCGCCGTCGCTGGCGCAAGTGATGCCGCTAGAAGCTGGAAAACTCGACGGTGGTGCAAGGCTCTCCCTTCCGCAACGAGGTTCGATCCAAGTGCCGGGGTCTCGACGCCTGTCGCGTTACCTGGGGTAAAAGCCGGTGTCGGGGCGATCGCCATCCATCTTGTCGCAGTCTCCGCGCTGCCTCGCAGCGCACCGGCGGATATGCGGCCGATCAGCCTAAGCGGCTCGGCCATTGGCAGAATTTCAATTGGATAGGGCGGGGAGCCCGATCCGGCGCTTCAACTGCTCCCTCGATGCCCGCAACGCGACCCTTGCCGCATCCTCGTCGAGGGTGCGGGCCAGGGTCATTGCGCCGACCATCTCGGCCAGGACGGAGGCGGCCAAGGACTCGGGGTCAGGCGAACCAAACGCCGTCAGGCTTGCGGCCAATGCGGCGCGAAACGCCTGGATGCCTTCCGAGAAGCGCTGCCGGGCGGCGGCCGGCATCCGGCTTGCTTCGCCTCCCAGACTGGGAAGCGGGCAGCCACCATCGGTGCGCTTCCGTGTTTCGTCCGACAGATAATAGTCGATGAGCTCTGACAGGCCCTTGGCCGCGGCATTCTCCGCAAGATGGCGCTTCAGTAGGAAGTCGCTGTCCTGGAACATGCGATCCACCGCATGCGCCACCAGGTCGTCGCGATTCTCGAAATGGGCGTAAAAGCCGCCATGCGTCAGCCCGGCGCGCTTCATCAGCGCGGCGACGCCGATGCCATCGGCGCCTTTCTCGCGCATCGCCTTGGCCGCCTCGTCGAGGATGCGGGCGCGCGTGCGCTCCTTGGGGGTAGTTGCTTCGCTCATCCGCTCCTCGTCTGCCATCCTCCGCCCAATGCACGAACCGCCGCGACGGATGCGCGGGCGGCCTCGGCGCGGGCCGCGGCGAGGCGATCGGTCGCCTCCAGCAGCGCGCGGTCCGCGTCGAGCACGTCGACCAGCGACAGCGCACCGCCCGCATAGCCCTGCCGCGCCTGGTCGCGCGAGCGGATGAGCGATGCGACCTGTTGTTCGCGCAAGGTAATTTCGGTCCGTGTTTCGGCAAGGCGGACGATGGCGGTTTCCACCTCTTCGGTGGCCCTTAGCACCGCGCCGCGAAACTGCGCCAGTGCCTCGGCCTCTTGGCCGCGGGCCTGCGCTACCTCGGCATCGACGCGGCCGAAGTCGAACAGGCGCCAGCGCAGCCCCGCGCCGCCGCTCGCCTGCAGGCCGGCGCTGGTGAACAGGCTGCCCGTGCCGATGCTGGCGAAGCCGAGCAGCCCGTTCAGCGCGAGGTGCGGGTAATAATCGGCGAGCGCCGCGCCCGTCCGCGCATTGCTGGCGGCAACCCGGCGTTCGGCGGCGGCAAGATCGGGGCGGCGGCGCATGAGGTCGCTGGGGATGGCGCTGCCGCCGGGATCGGGCGCGTCGGGGACCGCCTGCGCGGTCGCGAGGTGCAGCGGGTCCGATCCCGCCTGGCGCCCGGTCAGCACGTCGAGGCGGTGGATCTGGCCGGCGATGGCAGCACGGAGCGGGGCGAGACTGGCCTCGATCCCGGCGCTTTCGCCCAGCACGCGGTGCAGTTCGCGCTCGGCGACCAGCCCCTGTTCGGCCTGCTGGCGGACCAGCGCGGCGAGCTTGCGTTCGGTCTCCAGCTGCTGTGCGACGACGGCGTATCGCGCCTGCAGCCCGCGAAGCTGGAGATAGGCGTCCGCCGTTTCCGCCGCGATGCTCAGCCGCACCGCGTCGGCGCCTGCGGCAGCGGCGGTAAGGTCCGCACGGGCCGCCTCGCGCCCGCGACGCAGGCCGCCGAACAGGTCGAGCTCCCAGGATGCCTGCGGCCCGACCGTGTAGAGCGAAAAGTCGCGCGGCAGGTCGAGGCGGTTCGCCACCGCGCCGACCGGCGTGCGCAGCGACTGTCGGGTGCGGTCGACCGAGGCGGCGAGATCGAGCCGGGGCAGCAGGGCAGCGCCGGCGGCACCGGCGGCGGCGCGGGCCTGGTCGACCCGCGCGGCGGCGGCCGCGACGTCGAGATTCTGCGCCAGCGCAGTTTCCACCAGCGTGTCGAGAACGGGGTCGCCGAAGCAGCGCCACCACTGCGCGTCGGGCGCGGCGATGGGCACCGGGGCATGATAGGCGGCGGACAGCGCCACTCCGGGGCGGGTATAGTCCCGGCCGGCGGCGCAGCCGGACAGTGCCGAGACGGCGAGCAGGGCAGGGGCAAGGCGCATGGCGCGGTCTCCTCAGTGCGCCGCATCCGGCGGGGGCGGGGCGGCATTGGCGGGCGGGCGGCAGAAGGGCACCATCACCAGCGCCGCGAGGAACATCCAGGCGAGCAGGCGGAACACGTCGTCGAACGCGATCGTCAGCGCCTCGCGGCCCACCAGCCGGGCGAACAGGCCCTGCGCCATGCTCATCGCCTCGCGTGGATCGGGCGCGACCTGGCCGAGGCGGCGCGCGATCGTCGCCACCGCATCGGTCGCGGCACCGGGATGGCTGCCGAGCGCCTCGCCCAGCCGCGTCGAGGCGATGCGGGCCTGGTCGCGCAGCAGCGTGTTGACGACGGCGATGCCGATCGCCCCGCCCAGATTGCGCATCAGGTTGAACAGGCCCGAGGCATAGCGCAGCTCGGTCGGCGCGAAGCCCGCCAGGGCCATGTTGACGCTGGGGACGATGCACAGCATCAGCGCCAGCCCGCGCACCGCCTGGGGCAGGAAGAACTCCCAGAAGCCCCAGTCGCTGGTCATGCCGGAGGTAAGCCACAGGCTCCAGGCGAACAGCGACAGGCCGACGGTGATCATCCAGCGCATGTCCACCCGCTGGCTCAGATAGGCGCTGATCACCACACTGAGCAGTTGGGTAACGCCGACGACGAACACCGTGGTGCCGATCTGGAGCGCGTCATAGCCACGGATCCGGGCGAGATAGACCGGCACCAGATAGATGGCCGAATACATGCCGATGCCGATCACGAAGTTGAAGATGCAGGCGAAGGCAAAGGTCGGGCGACGGAAGGGCTGCAGCCGCACCAGCGGGTTGGTCGAGCGGAACGAGCGTTCGAGGAACAGCACGAACGCCACCGCCGAGCACCAGGCCGCGACGGCGATGCCCGGATCGCCCAGCCAGTCGTTTCGCGGGCCTTCCTCCAGCACATATTCGAGCCCGGCCAGGAACACCGCCATCGCGACGAAATGGCTCCAGTCGATCCGCGCGAACATCGACGGCGTCGCGCGGTCGATGCGCAGGATCTGCGCGGCGAGCAGCGTCACGATCACGCCGGGCACGATGTTGATGAAGAACAGCCAGCGCCAGTCGAGCGCCTGGGTGATCGCGCCGCCCGCGCTGGGGCCGAGCGTCGGCGCCAGCACGCTCACCGTGCCGAGGATGGCGGGGATCAGCGCGCGCTGCTTGCCGGAGAAGATGGTGAAGCCGACGGCGAAGACCAGGGGCACCATCGCGCCGCCGGTAAAGCCCTGCAGCGCGCGGAAGGCGATCATCGATTCCATGTTCCACGACAGCCCGCACATCAGGCTGGAGAAGGTGAACATGCCGGCCGACAGGACGAACAGCCACCGCGTCGACATCGCCCCGGCGAGATAGCCGGAGAGCGGAATCATCACGAGCTCGGCCATCAGATAGGCGGTCTGCACCCAGCTGACTTCGTCCGGCCCGGCGGCGAGCCCTGCCTGCACGTCGCTGAGCGACGCGGAGACGATCTGGATGTCGAACAGCGCCATGAACTGGCCGAAGGCCATCACGCCGAAGATCAGGAACTTGCGCGCGGTCGGCATCGCCGACGGGTTCGCCGACCAGTCCTGACTCAGTGCCTGCAACCACCCGGCCAACGCGCTTCCTTTCGAACCAGCAAAATTGGGACTCGACATATGATGAACGTCATATAATATGATGATCGTCATATAGGCAAGGCATTTCGGCAAGGAGGCGCCCAGTGAGCGCGGAACCGATCGGGGAACAGGTGGTGGAACTGCGGCGACCGGTCGATGCGAGCGGGCCGGCGGAAACGTCCTCGACGGCGGCAGCTCCGCGCCGTCGCCTGCCCGGCAGGCGCGTGATCCTCGTGTCCGCGCTGGCACTGGCGGTTGCGGGCGGCGGCGCGCTGTGGATCACGGCGCGGCCTTCCGTCGAGGCGACCGACGACGCCTATGTCGCGGCCGACTCGACCACCGTTGCGCCCAAGGTCCGCGGGCTGGTCGGCGCGGTGTATGTGCGCGACAACCAGGTCGTGCGTGCCGGCGATCCGCTGGTACGGATCGACCCGGAGGAGTTCGACGCCAAGGCGGCGAGCGCGCGCGCCGATCTCGCCGATGCCGATGCCAACATCGCTGCGGCACGCGCTGCGCTTACCAGCCTGGATGCGGAACAGCGACTCGCCGCCGCCCAGGTGACCGCCGCGCGCACGGCGATCCGCTCGACCGCCGCCGAGGCGGCGCGCGCGGCAGCCGATGGCCGCCGCTACGATGCGCTGGTCGCGACCGGCGCGGTCGCCGCCCGCGATGCCGAGACCTACCGCACCAAGGCCGTGAGTGGCGCGCAGGAGGCGGCGAAGGCGCAGGCCCTGCTCGCCGTGTCGGAGCAGCAGGCGGCGGTCACCGCGACGCGGCGCCCCGGCCTGCTGGCCGCGCTCGAACAGGCCCAGGCGGCGCGGTTGCGCGCTGTCGCCGCGCTCGATTTGGCGCGGCAGGACCAGGGGCATGCGCTGATCCGCGCGGCGGTGAACGGCGTGGTGGGCAACCGGCAGGTGCGGGTCGGGGACTATGTCCAGCCCGGCTCGCGGCTGCTCTCGCTGGTGCCGATGCACGCGCTGTACGTCACCGCCAATTTCAAGGAGACGCAGACCCGCGACATGCGCCCCGGCCAGCCCGCGACGATCCGCGTCGACGCGCTCGACCATCCGCTGACCGGCCATGTCGAAAGCTTCGCGCCGGGCACCGGCGCCAGCTTCTCGCTGCTGCCCTTCGAGCCCGGCACCGGCAATTTCACCAAGATCGTCCAGCGCGTGCCGGTGCGCATCCGCTTCGACCCCGGACAGGCCATCGACCAGGCGCTGCGCCCCGGCCTGTCCGTCACCGCCAAGGTGCGGCTGTCCCACTGACCCCGCTTCAAACAAGGAGAAAACTAATGTCCCAAGGAACTGCGCTCATCACCGGCGCCTCGACTGGCATCGGCGCGATCTATGCCGATCGCCTCGCCCATCGCGGCTATGACCTCGTCCTCGTCGCGCGCGATGTCGCCCGGCTCGATGCGCTCGCCACGCGCCTCCGCGCCGAGGCCGGTGTGCGCGTCGACGTGCTGGCTGCCGATCTCAGCGATCGCGCGCAGCTGGCCAAGGTCGAAGCGCGGATCGCCGAGGACGAGACGCTGACCCTGCTCGTCAACAATGCCGGCATTTCGCTCGAGGGCACGCTGATTGACACGCCGACGGCGACGATCGAGCGGCTGATCGCGATCAACGTGACCGCGCCGACGCTGCTGGCCGGTGCCGCGGTGCGGGCGTTCGCGCAACGCGGCAAGGGCGGCATCATCAACCTGTCGTCGGTGCTGGCGCTCGCGCCCGAGATGTTCGACGGTACCTATAGCGCCACCAAGGCCTTCCTGCTCAACCTCAGCCAGGGCCTCGCCAAGGAAGTCGGCGACAAGGGCATCCGCGTCCAGGCGGTGCTGCCGGGCGCGACCCGAACCGAAATCTGGGCGCGCTCGGGCAAGGACGTCGATTCCTTCCCGGCGGAATGGGTGATGGACGCGGGCGATCTGGTCGACGCCGCGCTGCTCGGCTTCGATCGCGGCGAGACCGTCACCATCCCGCCGCTGGCGGACGAAAGCAAATGGCAGGCGATGCAGGCGGCGCGGCTCGCCATGGCCTCCGAGCTTTCCCGCCGCGAGGTGGCACCGCGCTACCGCGCCGCTGCGGAGACCGTCGCGGCGTGACCCAGGGATCGCAGCGGCGGGGTCGTGAAACCGAGCGGCCGACCGCTGCCAGCGTTCAGAATTTGATGGTGGAGTAGAGGCAATGGCGCGGGATATCGTGATCTGCGAGCCGGTACGCACGGCGATCGGCAGCTATGGCGGTTCGTTGAAGGACGTGCCCGCGACCGAGCTTGGCGCCGCCGTCGTCCGCGAGGCGCTGCGCCGCACGGGGCTCGATGCGGCACGGGTCGGCTCGGTCGTGTTGGGCAACGTGATCCAGGCTGGCAACCGCATGAACCCTACCCGCCAGGCGGCGATCGGCGGCGGCCTGCCGGTCGGCGTTCCGGCGCTGACCGTCAACCGGGTCTGCGGATCGGGCTCGCGCCGGTGCCGGCGGTGGCGGAGGCGCTGGAACGGGCGGGCGGTTCAGAAAGTCCCGCCCGTTTAGCGGTAGACGCACCGTCAATGGTCGAATGCGTGGATATCGCGAAGCGCTCGCGGATCGGACCATTCCGCCCGCATCCTCTCGAAGAAAAACCTAAAGCTACCGATTTCCACCAGGACCGTGCTCTGGCCTCCGGGGCATAAAGTCGAAACATATCCAGCGGAGACAAGGACTAGTCACGCATTCTTTACGACCGAGAAGTCCATACCTTCGCACCCGTCATCTGCTTGATCGATACGGTCGTGTTCTGATCCGATCGATGTCCCTACGCCTTAGATTGTATTTGGAAATTATTCGTCGTAGGTTGCCGGGACTCGGATCCGGGGGGGGAAGGGCTTTGGCGAAAACAGCCTTGGAATCTGTTGCAGGGGTTATTGCACGGATGACCGCGCGTTTTGCGCCATGGCACAAGTGGCCATTCCTGATACAGTTGATCACGCTATTCGGTACGCGCGTGAACATGCGGTGGTCCAATCTATTCGATACCTATCCGCTACAGCGACCCAAGGCACCCGAGCCGGATCCGGGTGTGGACTTCATGACGGCGCGAACCGCCGACGGAAGCCACAACGACCTTGGTGATCCTGCGATGGGCATGGCCGGCGTTCGCTTCGGACGCAATTTTCCGATCAATGCGACGTTCGGCTGCGAGGGCGCGGCGTTACTGGAGCCGAACCCGCGCACGATCAGCAATCAGTTGCTGGCCCGTCGCGACTTCGTGCCCGTACCGCATCTTAACGTGCTCATTTCGGGCTGGCTCCAGTTCATGGTGCATGACTGGATGAGCCACGGGAAGAACACGACGGAAAATCCGTATGAACTACCCCTGGAGGCAGGGGACGACTGGCCGCAAGGCTCGCCGATGCGGGTGCTGCGCGGCGTTCCCGACGCAGCACAGCCGGGAGATGAGGGACGCCCCGCCACCTACACCAATACCGAGACCCATTGGTGGGACGGCTCGCAAATCTATGGATCGAGCCTCCGCCGGCAGAAGCTGATCCGCACCGACCCGGAAACGGGGGAGTTCCTTGCGGACGGCAAGCTCGGGCTGCGGGGCAAGGGGCACCTCCCGATCTGCCCGGCCAAGGAAGATATCGGCGACGTCGAAGGCGCGCGCTTCGCCGGGCAGGAGTTGGCGGGCATCAGCGGCAATTGGTGGGTCGGCCTGTCGGTGTTCCAGACCCTGTTCGCCCGCGAGCACAACGCCATCGTCGACCGGCTGAAGGCCGACTATCCGCAGGCGTCCGGCGAGTGGCTCTTCCAGAAGGCGCGGCTGGTGAATGCGGCGCTGATCGCCAAGATCCATACGACAGAATGGACGCCGGCGCTGATGAACTCGCCGACGGGTCGCCTGATCATGCGGACCAACTGGTGGGGACTTGCCGGTGAGCATTTCACCCGCGGCTTCGGGCGGTTCGACGACAATGAAGAGAATTCGGGCATCATGGGATCGGAAACCGACCATCATGCCGCGCCCTTCTCGATGACGGAAGAATTCGTCGCCTGCTACCGGATGCATTCGCTCATTCCGGATGAATTTTCGTTCCGCCGCGCGCAGGACGATGTCGAACTGCTGAAGACCGACATGGCCGGCGTCTCGCATGGCCGGGTCTCGTCGCTCCACGACCGGATCGACTTTGACGACATTGTCTATTCGCTGGCCACCAGCCATCCGGGCGCGCTGGTCCTGCACAACTATCCCAATTTCCTGCGCCAGCTCCCTGCCAACGAAACCGGGGGAGTCTATAATGACATCGCCGCGATCGACATTCTGCGCGACCGCGAACGGGGGATCCCGCGCTACTGCGCGTTCCGGCGGATGATGGGCATGTCCGCACCCCGAACGTTCGATGAGCTCTCCACCAACAAGCAATGGTGCCGCGAGGTTGCCGCCATCTACGACCATGTCGAGCATGTCGATTTGCTGATAGGCACGCTGTGCGAGAGCAACGGCGGCACGCCCGTCGGCTTCGGCTTCTCCGATACGGTGTTCCACATCTTCATTCTGATGGCGTCGCGCCGACTGAAGAGCGATCGCTTCTACACCACCGATTTCCGGCCCGAGGTCTATACGCCCGCAGGCTTCAGCTATATCGCCGACAACAGCCTGCGCACCGTGCTGGAACGCCACTGCCCGAGCCTTATTCCCGCCTTTGCGGAGACGCGGAACCCATTCTTCCCCTGGGCGCGCGGTGCGGCATGAGGCTGACGATCCCCGGCCTGGTCGACCTGCTCAGCATCGATGATGCGGAAACGATTGCGCGCGTCGTCGACGATCCGCGCATGGATCGCGTCTATATGCGCCGCGGCCCCCTACTCAACCGGATGGTGTTCGGGGGCGTACGGCGAGCGCTGCAGCTCGGCGGCAACCCGTTTCCGCCGGTCTCGCCTCGCAACGATCCCGAGCGCCAGGCGCTGCAGGCCGCAACCGAGGCCAAGTTCACCGCGCTGGCCGGTCAGGTCGCGACGCAGGACCTGAGGCCGCTGGCCGCCTTTGTCCGCGGCGAGGGCCGGGTCCGTGATGCCGGGATCCTGCTGCAGAATATTGTGGGTCGGCAATTCGACCCCGATTATGCGGCGGACGCTCGCAGCTGGGCGGCGGCTCGCATCCTCGACGCGGCCCCGCGCAATTTCAATCCGCTGCGGGCGCTGGTCTGGAAGCTGACGGGGCGCGTAGCGCGCGCCCGCGAAGAACTGGGCAGCCGTGTCGGCGGGAGCCCGGTCGGCGTGCACGCGACCGGTATCGCCATCCACAACATGGTTGCCGCGCTGCGACGCATGCGGGCCCTGTGGGCCGACCGAGAACAGGCGGCTCTGCTCTCGACCAGCGCGGCGGTGGCGCGGGTGATGGTCGCCCCCAAACAGGTGTTGCGGCAGCCAACCGCCGCCGGCCTGTCCGCCGCTGGCGGGTTTGGACCGAACACGCTCGTCCTGCTCAAGCTGGACGCCGCTTTTGCCGCCAATCCGAATATGGGCTCGGCCCTGATGCGCGGGCATTGGTGCCAGTGCCCGGCCCATAGCTGGGTTCCCGCTCTCTACGCCGCGATCTGGGAGGCTGCGTAATGGATGCGAACGGCCGAGAGGTGATTTTTTCACCGCTGCGTTTCCGCAACCTGGAAGTGAAGAACCGTATCTTCCGCTCGAGCATCTCCGGACGCTTCGACAATGAGGACGGCTCCATCACGCAGACCCGGATCAACTGGGAGTCGAAGTTTGCGGCCGGCGGCGTCGGGGCGATCATTTCCTCCTACGTCCCTGTAATGATGGAGGGGCGCATCATCGCGGGTTACGGGACGGTGCACCGCGATGCGTATATCCCGCTCTGGCAGAAGCTGGGCGAGGCGGTGCATGCGCACGGTGCCAAGTTCATCATGCAGCTCAGCCACTCTGGGCGCCAGCTCGACCTGCCGGGCATTCACAACAAGCACCGCATCGCCCGCAGCGCGACGAGCACCCGCGAGCCGATCAACGGCGTGCCCTGCCAAGCGATGGACAAGGCCGAGATCGCGCAGGTGGTGAAAGCCTTTGCCGACGGCGCCTGGCGCGCGCGCGAGGCGGGGCTGGACGGGTGCGAACTACACTCCGCCAATGGCTATCTGTTCACCCAGTTCCTCAGTTCGGGGATCAACGACCGCACCGACGAATATGGCGGCAGCCTGCAGAACCGCGCCCGCTTCCTGTTGGAGGTGATCGACGCGATCCGCCACCGTGTCGGCCGTGACTTCCATCTGCAGGTGAAGCTGGGCGGAGTCGATCACAACAACGTCATGCCGTGGGACAAGGTCGGCAACAGGATCGAGGACGCGGTGCAGATCGCCAAATGGTGCGAAGCCGCCGGCGTCGATGCGATCCATGTGTCGAGCGGGTCCTCCTTTCCCCACCCGCTCAACCCGCCGGGCGATTTCCCGCTCGACGTGTTGTCGACCACCTATGACACGATGATCACGTCGGGGGACTTCGGCCTCCGCAACTATCTGATGTTTCGATACAAGTTGCTGCGCCCGATCTTCCACTGGATCTGGTTCCGCTTGAAGAAGGGCCATCCGGTCGAGGGCATCAGCCTGGAGGACGCGCGGCTGATCAAGCAGTCGGTATCGATCCCGGTGATCGTCACGGGCGGGTTCCAGCACGCCTCGGTGATCACCGACGCGATCCACAGCGGTGCTTGCGACGGCGTATCGATCGCGCGCTCACTGATCGCGAACAACGATCTGGTGAAGATCTGGGAACAGGGCGCCGACCAGCCGGAACGCCCCTGCACCTATTGCAATCGTTGCCTGGTCAATGCGCCCAAGAACCCGCTCGGCTGCTACGAGGTGGACCGGTACGACGGTGACTATGACCGCATGATCCAGACGATCATGTCGATCTACTCCACCCACGCCGATCTCAAAATCCCCGCGGAAGAAGGCTTGCTAACGCGATGAGCACCCCCAGCCTTACCGACACGCTCTCCCGTGGCTATACCGGCATCGCAGCAGAGCGGGCGCGCATCACCTTTGGCGTCGTGCTTGGCGCCATCCTCATCGTCGAGGCTGCGGCGGCGCTCGCGCTCCTGATCGAGCCTCGCAACCTGGCCTATCTGCTCGGCTTCGACGCCACGGGGGCGCTCCCGCTGGTGCGTCTTGCGGGCTTGCTGTTGCTGCTGAACCTGCTGTTCCTGGCGCTGGGTCGCCCCGCGCCTGCGCGCACGAAGCTGATCAACCTGCTCGGCATCGTCGAGCGCGGGGTACTCGCCGTCGCCCTCGCGATACTGGGCGGGCGGTTGCTCTGGCCGGCGGGGTTCGAACTGATCGCGGCGCTGCTGATCGCCAACTTCTATTACCGATATTTTCAGGCCGAGGTGATGAGCCGCCCCTGAGCGGCAGGGAGGGACTGTTCATGGCAACCACGAATGCGCGGAAGCCGGTTCGCTGGCTGTGGATCCTGCTGGGCATCCTCGTCATCCTGGCGCTGGTGGGGCTGTCGATCTTCCGTCAGGTTTCGCGGATCGATCGGCCGGTTACCTACACGAGCGACGCCGACCATTTCCGCTACGGCTCGATCTCGAGCGACGTGAATGGCATCCCCTATTGGATCTGGGCGACGATGCCGGAGGTCTGCAAGGGCTTGCTGCCAGGCGGTTATGCGTCGCTCGGGGTTATCCAGGAGCCGGGCAAGCCCACCCCGATCGGCTTCTCGATGCGCCGCGTGGGACCGCTCGACCAGGTCGGCCCCAATTGCGCGCTGTGCCATTCGACCACGGTCCGCGCTTCGCCCGAGGCGACGCCTGCGGTCTATCTGGGAGCGCCCGCACAGCAGCTCGACCTGATGGGTTATTTCCGCTTTCTGTTCAACTGCGGGCGCAGTGCATCCTTCACCAAGGAGAAGGTGATCGCGGCGATCGGGCGGCACATCCAGCTCGGCGTGAAGGACCGGCTGATCTACGGCATCGCCGTGCCCCAGGTGCGCAAGGCACTGATCGAGGGCGGCGCACAGTTCGATTCAATCGTCGTCGGCCGCCCCCCTTGGGGGCCAGGGCGGGTTGATACCTTCAATCCGTATAAAGTTCTGGTCTTTCACCAGGACATGACCCAGGACAAGACCATCGGCACCGCCGACTTCATGTCGATCTGGGACCAGAAGTCGCGCGAAGGGCTGTGGCTTCACTGGGACGGCAACAATGATTCGCTCGACGAGCGCAATCTGTCGGCCTCGATCGGTGCGGGCGCGACGCCGATTACGCTTTCGAACAACGTCAACATGGCGGCGATCAACCGCATCAAGGCATGGCTGATGCAGATGCCGGCGCCGCGCTATCCGTTTGCGATCGACCCTGCCAAGATGGCGGCAGGCGCGCCGATCTACAAAGCGCTGTGCGCGTCGTGCCATGAAGCGGGGCAAAAGGGCTTCGGCGCGGTTATTCCGACCAAATACCTACAGACCGACCCCGAACGCCAGCTGGCCTTCGACGACAGCATGGCGGCGAAAATGAACACCATCGGTGCCGGCAAGTCCTGGGCTTTCCATCGTTTCCGCCCGACCCAAGGCTATGCCAGCCATCCGCTCGACGGCATCTGGCTGCGCGCACCCTATCTCCACAACGGCTCGGTGCCGACGCTGAGCGAACTGCTGTCGCCCCCGGGCGAGCGGCGCGCCGTCTTCTACCGGGGCTATGACGTCTATGATCCGCTGCGGGTGGGGTTCGTCTCCGACGTGCCCGCCGCGCATGGCCGGCAGTTCTACCGGTTCGACACACGCGACCGCGGCAACAGCAATGGCGGCCATCTGTACGGAATCGACCTGACGCCGGAGCAGAAGACGGCACTGATCGAATATCTCAAGACACTGTAGAGGGGGCGGAGATGACCGACGCGCGCGGCCTGTTCCGGATCGTGGTCTGGATCGGCGTACTGGTGAACTGGACGTTCGGCGTCTGGGCTGTCTTCTTCGACCCCCATGCGCTGTTGAACGCGCTTCGGCTAGGCGACCAGCAGGATGTGACCTGGCTCTACAATTATTCGATCCTGCTGATGATTCTCAGCCTCTTCTATATCCCGGCGGCAAACGACCCGTTCCGGTACCGCGCCAATGCCTGGTTGCTGATCGTAGGGCGGCTGGTGCCGGCGAGCACCTTCCTGGTCGGGGTCGTGCTGGGCTTCATGCCCGCGGGGTTCCTGGGCCTGATGGCGGGAGACGGGACGATCGGGCTGCTCGAGCTGATCCTGCTGATTCGGATCGTTCGCAGCGGCGAGGCGGGCTGAGCCATGCGACTGCGCCACCGTCTGGGATATGCGGCGGCAGGGCTGCTGGCCCTGCTGATCCTGCTGGCACCGCCCGCATATCGGACCCTGTTTCCGCCGACGCGGGTCTACGCCTCGGATCGCGAGCATTTCCTGTATGGCTCGGTCGGCGTCGAGCCTGTGCAGGGGCTGCCGCTGCGTATCTGGGAGACCATGCCCGGCATCTGCATGCCGACGGACCAGCAGGCAGCCGGCTATCGACGCTTCGGCTTCCTTTGGGAGCCGGGGCACGCCACACCGGTCGGCATGCCGGTGGAGCGCGTCGGGGTAGACCGGATCGGCATCAATTGCGCGCTGTGCCACGCCGGTGAGGTCCGCGGGCCGGACGGGCAGGCAAGGCTGATCGCGGGTGCGCCCAACACCCGCCTCAACCTGCAGGCCTATCTCCGCTTTCTGCAGCGCTGTGCCGCGAGCCCCGCGTTCACACCCGAAGCGGTCTTCACTGAAGCCGAGCGGCTGGGCCATCCGCTCAGCGCGATGGAACGCCTCTTCTATCGACGCATCGTCCTTCCGCAGGTGAAGCAGCAACTGGCGAAGCAGGCCTGGCAGCTGCAGTTCATGGACGATCAGACCGATTGGGGGCCGGGGCGCTCGCCGGGCTTTCAGCCGGCGAAGATCCAGATCCTCGGCCTTCCGTTCGACGGAACGCTCGACATCACCGATTTTCCCGCGCTGTGGAATATGCGTGGCCGCCGCAACGGGCTGCTCCACTGGGACGGCGTCAACAGCGACCTGCACGAGGTGGTGCTCAACTCGGGCATCGGCAACGGCGCGAGCGCTCGCTCGATCGACCGCGCTAGCCTGGACAGGATAGAGCGGTGGCTGATAGATCTTCGGTCGCCGCGCTTCCCATGGCCGGTCAATGCCGCGCTGGCCGCGCAGGGCAAGAGCCTGTTCGCGCAGGAATGCGCCGACTGCCACGCACCAGGCGGCGCCAAGACGGGGCAGGCGATCCCGATCGCCTGGACCGGTACCGATCGCAACCGGCTGGATGCGATGACGCAGGAAACGGTGGACGGTTTTTCGCGGCTCGACATCTATCCCTGGCGCTACCGCCATTTCGCCAAGACCGACGGCTATGTCGCTGCGCCGCTGGACGGCATCTGGGCGCGTGCGCCCTATCTGCACAACGGCTCCGTGCCGACGCTGGACGCACTGCTGCTGCCGCCGAACAGGCGGCCCGTGCGGTTCGGCCGGGGCAGCACGTCCTATGATCCGGTGGCGGGCGGTTTCCGCAGCGATCGCGGCACGCTGTTCGATACGCAGCTGCCCGGCAACGGCAATGGCGGTCATCTCTGGGGTACGGAACGGAGCGATGCGGAGCGGCATGCCTTGGTCGAATATCTGAAGACGCTCTGATCGCGCGCGGGGAGGGGACAGGCGGAATGGGAAAAAGTCCGACCGAAAGGCCCGAGCGTCGCTCCGGCAGCAACCCGCTGTCCCGTTTCCTCCATCGGACCTGGGTTCCCTTGCACGCCCGCTACCTCGACGTCGCGGATCTGCGTTTCATCGTACTGCTGCTCGGCTTCGGTGCCCTGCTCGTTCTGGTCGCGCCGCAAGGGCGAGACGTGATCGCGACCATTTCGGATTCCTGGGCGGAGACAAGCAACTCGCAGACCCAGTGGTGGCTGTTCGTCGCGGCGATCGCCTTTCTCGGTTTCCAGTCCTGGCTCTGGGCAAGGTTCCTGCTGGAGCGCCGCCACGGTTCTCGTCATCATTGGTGCGACGACGGTTTGCTGCTCCAGCTACCGCGTCTGCTGGGAATTTTTCCGTTCATTGTCTGCGCCATCGCCGTTTGGCGCGTTCCGGACGGCCACCATGTCGCGGAACAGGCCGCATTCCTGCTGGTGCTGGGAGCGTTGGCCTATCTCGGTTTCTGGAAGCGTTACCGCCTCGTCGAATGGCTCATCACGTTCCCAAGCGCGGAAAAACTGCTTGCCCAGCCCGTACGCTGGGGCCTGACCACGTTCGAGCTCCTTGTGTTGGGGGGCTCCGTGCTGCTCGCCGCCACGAGCCTCGTTTGGCTCGCCCTCGACCCGGTGACGTTCCCGCTATGGGCGGGATCCGCCGCGCTCGCGTTTATCGGCTTCTCCCTGGTCATCCCCGGCGTGTGCGTACTGATGGCGCTCACCTGGCGCGAGCGGTTTCCCTGGCTCAGCTTCTTCGTGCTTGTCGCGCTGGTGGTGAGCATCTTTAACGACAACCATCAGGTGCGCTTGCTCGACGTCGCGCGCCCAACGCGGCCGACGATCGAGCAGGCCTACCGGCAATGGGCGTTGCAGTTCCGGCCCTCGCCGGGCCAGAAAATGACTCAACCCATCATCCTGGTCTCCGCCGCTGGCGGCGCTTCCCGCGCTGCCTTGTGGACCACCGCCGTTCTCAACGGGCTGGTCGGCGACGGTGCGAGCAGCGATGCTGACATCGCCAGGCGCATTTTCGCCATCACCGCGGTTTCCGGCGGGAGCCTGGGCGCGGTGGAATATGTCGCCTCGCTTAAGGCAGCGGATGGCACCCCGTATCGCGCCGCGCTGAGCAAGGGCCATGCCTCCACCGACTTCCTGGCTCCTGCGATCGGCGGCATGCTCTACACCGATTTCCTCCAGCGCTTCCTGCCGTTTCCGCTCTTCCGCGACCGTGCCTGGAGCATCGAGCGCGGCTTCGAGGACGGCTGGGACCGGCAGTGCAGGCTGCTCGCGATCCAGGGCAACTGCGTCGGGATGCTGAATGCGCCCTTCCTCGACCTGTGGAAGGGCGGCAGCGGCTGGCGGCCGAACCTGTTGCTCGTCGGCGCCATCCAGGAGGACGGGCATCGTATCGTCACGAGCAACATCACCTGGACCACCGAGTCCAGCGGGAGCGAGGACCCGCCCCGGCCGGTGCTGCCCGATACCTATGATTTCCACGACGTGATGGACCGCGAGGTTCGTGCCTCGACCGCGGTCATGAATTCGGCGCGCTTTTCCTGGGTCAGCCCTGCCGGCACGCTGAAAGTCAAGCGGTCCGATCGCGTTGCGGGCCATGTGATCGACGGCGGCTATGTCGAAGCGAGCGGGGTGGAAACCACGCTCGACCTGTTCGACGCCATCGATCGGGCGTGGCGCGTGCTTTGCGACAGGGAGCATATCTGCGTGGAACCGGTCCCGATCTTCGTCACGCTGCGCAATGACGCGATCGTGTATCCGAGCAAAAAGAGCACAAATAGGAAGAAGCGAGAATTCGACAGTCTCGTCTGGGACGCGTGCAGCCTCCACGAGACGCCGTCCGTTAAGGAACCGTCTCTGATCACCGCCGAACGATGGCGCCCCAAAGCGGCAGGCGGGTCGGTCGCGAACGACGTCCTGGCACCGCTACGCGGCATGTTGAACACCCAGGGTGGCCGCGCCGAGATCACGCTGTCCCGGCTCGCGCGGCGGGACGTGGCCAGCGCGACGGCCCAGTGCCCCGCGCCCCGCGAAGTCCGTCTCATCCCCTGCATCGCGGACGACGAACGCCCGTTCGCGATGAGCTGGGCGCTCTCGCAACCGTCTCGCAAGCGGATGTTCGACGAGGTGGACCGGCTCAACCGCCCGCTAGCGCCGGGTGCAACGATCAGCCGGTGCGAACAGGCGCAGCGGGTGGCGTGGCGCCGGCTTCACGACCTAGTGCGGCAGAGCCAGCCCGCGCCATAGCTATGCGCAGGATGGGGCGGCACGGGCTAAGGCGAAGGAGACGGGCATCCCATCGGTCTGGAACGTTCATGGCCGAAACGTATGGCAAAGATCACCGATCCCGGCGTTCGCTTGCGGCGGCAGGTGTCGACCGACACACGTCTTTTCGACCACCGAATGGAACCGGCCGTACAGGCCGAATGCGGCCGTTAGCAGCACCGATGCCTCTGGGCACTGGGCGCCGAAGCCGGTCCTTCGCCCGCCGCCGATCGCCCGCGCGTGACCATCACCAGGTCGAGCTGTCGGCCAGTGAGCGGCAAGAACTACGCGATAGGATATACCCCCCCTCTGTACGTGCAGGAAGACTGCCTTTGACGTACTTCGCGAGAGCAAGCCGCGGTATCAATGTGGCGCTGTCTGTCCCGGGCATGAGTTTACCTTCCGGCGACCGCCTGCATCGATCTTCCGGGCGCGGCCTTCCTGGCTTAGCGGCGTTGCCGCCATATCAATACGGCCCATCAACGTGCCCGGGTCGCGATGAAGCGCCAGTCTGCGACCGCGGCGAAGCGATGCGGCTTGGCGCGGCGGGCGTACACGTCGCTATCGAGTATCGCGCGGAGGTCAGCGAAGCTTTCGTAGCGGACGACGACGATGTCGTCCCAATGGTCGTCCGGTCCGGCAAGCAGGCCGTGGATGCGCTGGCCCGCATAGAGCAGCTGCGGCGTCACGCCGACGGCTTCGCACGCGGCGCGGAAGCCGCCGACATAGCCCTCGTAATAGCCACTGCGAGAATCCGGCTTTGCCGCGGTGAATCTATCCGGATAGTCGGGCACCTCGCGGAACTTCACGAGATTCACCATCACCATTGGGCCGCCGCCAATAGCCCGCGCGGCTTCGTCCAGGGCGATATCGTCGAGCTCGTTCGCTTGCATTCCCGTACACCTCCAAATTTCCATGAGGCTAGTATCGCGATATGCGCACGGCGCGTGTAGGGATGCTGGGAGCAGGATCGAGTTGCCGCCATGTCCACACCGCCCAACGTTCAGAGGCTCCTGAACCTGCTCCATTTCGCGCGGGTGGTGGATGCGGGATCGTTCGCGGAGGCGGCGCGCCGCGCAGGCACGACGACCTCGGCACTGTCCAAGGCAGTCTCCCGCTTCGAGAAGGCGAACGCGGTGCGGCTGCTCCATCGCACCACCCATGCGATCTCGCTGACGCCCGAGGGCGAACGCCTGCTCGAAGGCGCGCGCGACCTGCTTCGCGAGGCGGAAAGGCTCGAGGCTCTTCTAGATCATGCGAAGGCGAGCGGGTCCGGCGGGCGAATCCGGCTGAGCGCGCCGGCGCCCTTCCTCCGCGCCAGACTGGCGCGGCAGGTGCCCGCCATCCTTCGCGCGAACGCGGACATCGAGCTCGAACTCAAGATCGACGACGGCACGCTCGATCTCGCGGCCGAGGGCATCGACATCGCAATCCGTTTCGGTGCGCTTGCCGGCTATGCGAACATGGTCTCGACGCCACTCGGCAGCTTCCCGTGGGTGCTGTGCGCGACGCCGCGCTATGTGGAGATCATGGGCACGCCGCAATCACCGGCGGACCTCGACGCGCACCACCAGATCGGCTTTCGCGATCCCGGCTCGGGGCGCGTGATGGGGTGGCAATTCGCCGATCCGGGCAGCGGCGCTCTGTTTCGACACGTGCCGCGCCCGCGCATCGTGGTGGAGGATCTGGGCGCGATCTGGGCGATGATGCGCCAAGGCTTGGGGCTTGTCTGGATACCCGCCTGGGTCGGCCTGGGGCCGTTGCGCGACGGTCGGGTTGTCGAGCTTCTGCGTGCGTGGCGCGTGCAGGAGACGCCGATTCACGCCATACGCCTGGAGCGGCGCCATACCCCATCGCGGGTTCGCTCCGTGCTGGATGGTCTCAAGGCGGTGGCGACAGACTGGCGATATCTCGGTTGATGACCGCCGCCGCATGGCGCCCTTCGCGCGGGCACCACTGGCCAATCCCGGCCGACGCGCTCCGTTCCGAGCGGCCGTTTGCCGAGCTGGACAAGGCGGTCCTGCGCCGGGCAGGGCGGCGTGAGCTGAGCGCGAACGCCGAAAGCGGTGCGCCGCTCGAGGAGATGCCGCTCGACGAGCGGAGCGGCCGCATCATGCGCATGTCGCTCGCCGACTGTCACGTCCCCGTGCATCGCGACGTGCCCGACATCGACCTGCTGTGGACCGACATTCCCGATCCCGCACCCCGCTCGGCGCGCGCTAGATCGGCGAAATCGGAACGACAGGGTGGCGGTAGCGGCCGCCAATGCGGTGTTCAATGCGACGGGCAAGTGGGCACGGGACCTGCCCCTTGCGCTCGACAGGCTGGTCTCGCCTGTGGATCGGCACGGTCCCGCCGATCGAGGTGACGTCCGTCAAGCAGCCCGAGCAGATATCCCCAAGCGGGTATCGAGCGACCAGGCGACCGCCCCGTGCATGGCGATCAGCAGCGCGACGACGCCGAGAAGGATCGGATATTCGATACCTCGATCGATCCATGGATAGGTCGGCCCCAGCGCAAAGCAGATTGCCACCATCTGGACCGCGAGCATCGGCGCGAACAGGCGAGTCGCGAAGCCGATTGCGATCGCCAGCCCGCCAAAGCTTTCGAGCAGCGCCACGACCAACGCCAGTTGCGGTGCGAAGGGCAGGCCCAGCGCGTTCTCGATCAGGTGGGCCGATCCCGCCATTGGATCGGCCATGGAGCCATGGGGGCTGCCGGTCAGCTTCGGCAGCCCGTGAGTCATGATGGTGATGCCGAAGGCCATCCGGAGCAGAACATAGCTTGCCACGCGCCCGCGAACGTAAAAACCTTCGAGGGCGGGAAAGCGCAGTCGAGGCGCTTGCGTCGTCGCGCGGAAGGATGGGGCCGCCATGTCCAACTCCTTTACATGTTTCGTTGAAGACAACAGTATCGTGGAAGTGCGGCCGCTCAAGCAGTTGGAGCTGAATTCACCATTCCATGTGCAGCAACAATCTCTGGTTGATGTGCGATGCCTATCGGCGCATCTGAGGGCGCATGGATCGCTTCGAAACCATGCGGCTCTTTGTCCGGATCGTGGAACGCGGAAATTTTGCGGGCGCGGCGAGAGACCTGGGATTCCCCCGCGCCACGGTCACCCGCGCCATCCAGCAACTGGAAGGGCATCTCGGTGCGCGGCTGCTGGAGCGCACGACCCGCGCTGTCCGGCCGACGGACGATGGGATTGTCTACTATGGCCGATGCGTCCAGCTTCTGGCGGACCTCGACGCGATCGAAAGTGGATTTCGACCGTCCGAACCCAAGGGGCCGTTGTGCGTCGACATGCAGGGCACGCTCGCGCGGTTTTTCGTCTTGCCGGCGCTTCCCGACTTCCTGCGCCAGCATCCGGCGATCGAGCTCCGGCTGAGCGAGGCCGATCGCATGGTGGATCTGGTCGAGGAAGGCATCGACTGCGTGCTGCGCGCGGGAGTGCTGCCGGACTCCTCGCTCGTTGGCCGGAAGGTAGCGGAATCCACGCAGGCTACCTTGGCGAGTCCCGACTATCTGGACCGTTTCGGCATGCCCTCGGCGCTGGAGGATCTTCCCAGCCATCGGATGGTCGCCTACGCCGCATCCGCCTCCGGCCAGCCATACGCGCTCGACTTTGTGGCGGACGGAGGGACGCGAGAGGTGCTGCTGCCCTTCGACGTCACCGTCCGCGGGGCCGAACTCTACACGGCGGCGGGCGTTGCCGGTTTCGGACTCATCCAGGTTCCGCGCTATCGCGTGCAGCACCAGATCGATGCGGGCGCGCTTGTCCCTGTCCTCGAGCATTCTCCGCCGCCGCCCATGCCGATATCGGTGCTTTACCCCGGCCACCGTACCGTATCACCGCGGACGAGAGTGTTCGCCGACTGGCTGGCCGCGTTGTTCGAGCGACTTCAGGCGGAGGGCCGGCTGTAAGCCGCCTCTGGCTTCATCGGCGAACCGAGCGATGCGGGACATAGCTCAAGCGAACCGGACGCCTGCAAGCTTGCACGATTCCTCCCATAGTCGCGCTGCCGAAACACCGTTCAGGGCCGGGGCAGGGGGCTTTTCGAGCGCCGGATAGCCGCGCGTGCCGCCCAGAGCGTGGGGGCCGTAATAGCCGCCGTCCTGCGCGGAAGGCTCGGTGGCGGCAAAGAGCGTCGGCAGCGCGCCCTGCCAGGCGGGCTGGAACAGGAAGGGCAGGAAGCGTCGTAGCCGCCCGGAGACGCTCTGCGGACCCGCGCCGTTCGCGATCAGGTCCGTGCGGGTGATGCCGGGATGCGCCGCCATGCTGGCGATGCCCCAGCCGTGCCAATGGCTTTGCCGACTGAGCTCCAGCGCGAACATCAGGCAGGCCAGCTTGGACTGGCTGTAGACCGGCATCGGCCGATAGCTGTGCTCGGCCTGCAGGTCCTCGAAAGCGATCGCGCCGCCGCGTGCGGCGACGCTGCTCAGCGTCACCACCCGCGGTTGCGTTCCCCGCTTGAGCAGCGGCAGCAGTCGGGCGGTGAGCGCGAAATGGCCGAGATAGTTGGTGCCGAACTGCAGTTCGAAGCCGTCGCTGGTCTCCAGCCGCGTCGGCGGCGCCATGACCGCGGCGTTGTTGATCAGGAGGTCCAGCCCCTCCTGCTGGTCCGCCAGGCGCTCGGCGAACCGCGCGACCGATTCCAGGCTGGCGAGGTCGAGAAGTTCGAACCGTACCGTCGCGCCCGGGGCCGCCGCGTGGACGGCGGCAACCGCCTGGGCGCCCTTGTCGGGGTTGCGACCGGCGATCACCACCGCGACGCCCGCGCGGGCGAGCGCTTGGGCGTCCTCCAGGGCCAGGCCCCCGGTGCCGGTGACGACGGCCGAACGGCCATGCTGCGGGGGGATGTCGGCGGCGGTCCAACGATTCATGTCTGTTCTCGGATCAGGTGCAACTGCCGCCGGAATAGCGAGGCGCCCGGCGCCCCGCTTGCCCGAAGCCACGGAAAACCTGTCCGATCCTCGCTTTCGTGGCGCAGCGGGCGCTACCGCCCTGTCACCGCCGCGATCAGCGCCTTGCGCTCGAGCACGTCGCGCTTCGGCGCGATGCCGAAGGTGCGGCTATATTCGCGGGTGAACTGCGACGTGCTTTCATAGCCGACCTGATAGGCGGCCGCGGTCACGTTCGCCGCATTGTCCAGCATCAGCCGGCGCGCCTCCATCAGCCGCAGCTGCTTCTGGAACTGGATCGGCGTCATCAGCGTCAGCGTCTTGAAATGCTGGTGGAAGGAGGAGGGGCTCATCCCCGCGGCCTCCGCGAGATCCTCGATCCGCAGCTTCTCGGCGAAGCGTTCGCGCAGCAGCCGGATCGCGCGGGTGATCCGCTCCAGATGCGTGTCGGCGATGAGCTGCTTGCAGATCTCCCCGCCCAGCGGCCCGGTCAGCAGCCAGTAATAGACCTCGCGCATCAACGAGGGGAACAGGATGGGCACCGCCTCGGGCGTCTTGGTCAGCCGCAGCATGCGGACGAGGCAATCGGCGAGCGAATCGGTCACCCGCGTCACGAAGATGCTGGGTCCGTCATGCTTGCCGGGCTTGGGCCGCTGCTCGAGCTGTTCGAGCACCTCGCGCAGCAGTTCCAGGTTGAAGTCGATCGTCATGCCGACGAAGGGCTCCCCCGGCGACGCCCCGACGATGCGGCCCGACGCCGGCATCTCCATGTTGACGATCAGGCATTCCATCGCGCCATATTCGAGCGAGTCGTCGCCGAACTCGATCTGCTTGAGACCCTCGACCACCACGCACAGCGACGGCAGATAGATCTGCCGGTTCGCGGGAACATGGCGCTTCGCGCGGATGACGTGCACTTCCGGCGCCGGCAGCGGAAACAGCCCCTCGCCGCCACCCCCCGCATCGATGTGCGCATACACAGCCTCCCGCAAGGCTGCAGCGGCGCGATCGTCCGGCGGCGCGACGGGCCGGGCGTGCGCGGCCCCGCCACGCACCGCGCCATTTGGAGGAAAAGGCAAGATTTTCGCGGTTTCCGGCATTCTGGTCATCGAAGACACCTTCTAACTTGATGGCGCAGATAAGCCGAGGTGTTTCCCGAAGATGACAGATCCAGCGATCCCGTCAACCCGAAATTTGTACCAATCCGCGGGCGAGGTCGTGGCGAATGAGGTGTTTCATCTTCGTGGATATAGAGAAGTTGGGTTCGTTGGAACGCTGTTGCTGGTAAGTATTGTATGTCAGGTTGACCGTATATTACCGTTTATCTTGATAGAACCGATAAAGCGCGATCTTGATTTGAGCGATGCGCAGATCGGCCTGGTAACCGGCCTGGCATCGGCGCTTTGCTATACGCTCTTTTCGCTGCCGATCGCCCGCACGGCCGATCGCGGCTCGCCCAGGCTGGTCTTGCTCGGCTGCGTCCTGGTCTGGAGCGCAATGACCGGGCTGGGCGGGCTCGCCACCAGCTTCGCCGCGCTCGCCGCCAGCCGCTTCGGCGTCGCCCTCGGCGAGGCCGGCGCGATTCCCGCCGCGCACGCGCTGATCGCCCGGCGGATCGCACCGGATCGTCGCGGCCGCGCGCTCGGGCTGTTTTCGATGGGCATTCCGCTCGGCACGATGCTGGGCTTCGCGCTGGGCGGCGTCGTCGCCGATGCGCATGGCTGGCGGACCGCGCTGCTCGGCGCCGGCATCGCGGGGGCCGTTCTGGCCATCCTCGTCGCCGGCATGGGCCCGACCCCGCCGTTGCGGCAGCAAGGGGAAAGCGTTCCGTTCCTGAAGACGGGCAGGGTGTTGCTGGCGTCGCGCGCGTTTCGCTGGCTGCTCCTCGCCGCCGTCGGCGTCGGCTTTGCGTCCGCGCCTTTCTACGCCTTTGCCGCGAGCTTCCTGATCCGTGTCCATGGGTTCAGCGCCGCGCAGGCGGGCCTCGCCTTCGGGCTGCTCCAGGGCAGCATGGGGCTGGTCGGCACGCTGCTGGGCGGGCGCGACTTCGATCGGCGGCGCAGCGCAGGCAACCGTTTCCTGCTCGCGACGCCGGCGACATTGTTCCTGGTGGCGGGCACCACCGCCAGCGTCGCGCTGTTCGTGCCGATCGGCTGGCTCGCGACCGCGCTGCTCGTGCCTACGATGCTGTCCTTCGCGTTCATGCTGCCCGGGGCCTTCGGCGCCGCGCATCTGGTCGCCGGCGCCGGCCATCAGGCGATGGCCTCGAGCATGGTCCTGATCGCGTCGGGGCTGCTGGGGCCGACGCTGGCGCCGCTGCTCGTCGGCGCGGCGAGCGATGCCGCGGGCGACGCGGGCATCCGCCACGGCCTGCGCTTCGGCCTGCTGCTCGTGCCGATCGCCAGCGTGCTCACCGCCGCGGCCATGCTGGTCGCCAACCGCCATATCGCCGCCGCCGGGAAACCAGCGATGGCCTGAGATCGGGTCTGCGGCGCCAGACCGCAGACCCGGCGAGGGAGCACCCACCGCCGCCCCTGGGCGGTGGGCGATCCCTCGAACCGCCGCCGGAGGCCACCCCCCTGCCTCCGGCGGCTACCCCCATGACGAGGAGTTTCGACCATGCGTATTCTGCTGCTGCTTTCCTTTGCCTGGACCACTGCGCTGACCAGCGCGACCGCCTATGCCCAGCAAGCCCCCGCCGAGGACGGCGGCGCCCATGGCATGGTCGCGCTCGGTGCCGGGGTGGTGCCCGAGTTCGACGGCGCCGGCGACGTGCGCCCCTTTCCTTTCGCCACCGCCGACATCCGCTGGCGCGGGGTCAACTTCCAGCTCCGCGGCACTGGTGCGCGTGTCGATCTGGTGTCCGATCCGCGCTTCGCCGCCGGGCCGGTGATCGGCCCGCGCCTGCCGCGACAGGATGTGGACGGGCGGCTCGGCCGGCTTCCCGAGATCGGCACCGCGGTCGAGGCGGGCGGGTTCGTCGGCTACCACATCGGCGGCAATGCCCAGGGGCAGGGCGGGGTGCAGCTGGAACTGTCCGTCGTGCATGACGTGTCCGATACGCATGACGGCCTGCTCGCGACCGCAAGCGCCTCCTACGCCGCCGTGCAGCGCCGCGACCTGTTCCTGTCCTTCGACCTGCGGACGACCTGGGCGGATGCGAACTATACCCGCACCTATTTCGGCATCGACGCGGCCGGCGCGGCGGCGAGTGGGCTCGCGGCCTACCGCCCGGGATCGGGGCTGCGCGACGTCGGCGGCGGGGTGACCGCGGGCTATTGGTTCGATCGCCATCTGGGCGTGATCGCCCATGCCAGCGCGGGCTATCTGGTGGGCGATGCGGCCGACAGCCCGGTCACGCGCGAAGGCAGCCGCTGGCAGCCGATCGCCGGCCTGATGCTCGCCTATCGCTTCTGAATGCAGCCCGGCGCAGGCCGAGGACGGCCGGCGCCGGGCTCGCCCTGGCGACCAACACCCGACTGGAGCCCCACCATGCCCTATCTGCTCACCGTCAACGGGCAGCGCCACCGGATCGAGGCGGATGGCGAGACGCCGCTTCTCTGGGTCCTGCGCGACACGGCCCATCTGACCGGCACGAAATATGGATGCGGTGCCGCCCAATGCGGTGCGTGCACGGTCCATCTCGACGGCGCCCCGGTGCGGTCCTGCTCGGTGCCGCGCAACGCGCTGGGTACGGCCGAGGTGACGACGATCGAAGGTGTCGATGGCCCGCGGGCGCAGGCAGTGCGCAATGCCTGGGTGGCACGCTGTTCGCCCCCGACCTGAGATCGATAAAGATGCGGCTGGCGCGGCCGTGCTTCAGCGTGTTGGTCGTTCCCTCCTGAACGATCCGGAACAACTGGACCAGCTGCGAGGGATCGAGATCGGGCAGTGGGCGACGCGCCGTATCGCGCCAGCGCAATTCGATGCCCTGCTGGGACAGCCGTGGCGCGATGCGCTCGCGCATGATGGCAAGGGCAACGTCGAGACCATCGTCACAGATGTCCATGGCGTCGATGATATTGCGCAGATCCGCGTGGCGTTCGCGGCGTGCAGGCTAATACCAACCTGCACGGAGAAGAACCTATCTTCGTTCTCCACATCGTCACCCCGGCGACAGCCGGGGTCCATTGCGGTCTCGCTGTCGGGGTTTGCTGAGACCGAGTGGCGAATGGATCCCGGCTGTCGCCGGGATGACGGGGAGAGGCTGGAGGAGTCGGTATCAACGCAGCCTGGTATAAGATCCTTTTTCGAGCGCCAGAATTTGCCCCTCCGACACCAGCCGCTGCCGCAGCCGCGCATAGGGGACAGTCTGCACGGGCAGCTTGCCCTTGATCGCCAGATCCGCGGCAGCCGCCGCAGACTGGCCCAGGATCATGAAGACCGGTTCCATCCGGATGGTCCCATAGGCGATGTGCGATGCCGACAGGGCGACCGGGACCAGGAGGTTTTGCGCCTCCTTGCGCTTCGGCACGATCGCATCATAGCTGATCGGATAGGCGTGACCGACCGGCACCTCGATATTGCCCTCGTTGCGGACATGGCCGCGGGCGTCGACGATGCGCTGCGTATTATGCGAATCCATCTGGTACGAGCCCATGCCGATCGGCCGCGGCGTCGGCTGCAGGCCGCGCACCTGCGGTTCCGCCATCACGAAATCGGACACCATCCGTCGCGCCTCGCGGACATACATTTCGCGCGGCCAGCCGGCATTCGCGACGAATTCGTCCCGGCACAGGCCCCAGCGACCCATCTCGGCGCGGGTTTCCGGCGGCACCCCTGGATCGTGCGCCATGAACCACAACAGGCCCTGCTGGTACCGGACATGCGCGCGCGCGATCGCCTCGCGCTCCGCATCGCTGCCTTCCGGATAGCGATAGTTCCCGCCGATATTGTCGGTGGAGAAGGCGCCGAAATTGTTCACATCGGCCTTGCCGTTGGGAATGCGATCGAACTTCTGGAAGAAGTTGCGATACCCTGCGTCCATATAGCGCTGGAGCAGCGCATATTGACCGGGATCATACCCCGGGGGCTTGGGCAGCGGCAGGCGGTTCGACGCCACGTCGGTCAGGCACAACCGGTAGGTATAGGCCTGGATCTTGGTATCGGCGCTGCCGTCCGGTGCCGGCTTCTCGGCGCTGATTCGCGGCAGCAGCCCGCTGCCGGGATCGCCGGGCACCCTGTACGGGTCGATGTCGAGCGTGAACTGGTGGTTGGTCGTTCTGCCGAGCTGAACCCCGTTCAGCGTCTCGCCATAGGCGGCGTTCGCCTCCCGCCCGACCGTGAAGGAAACGCCGGCGGCCGCCATCAGGTCGCCTTCATAGCTCGCATCGATGAACATGCGTCCGGCGAAGCGCCGTCCCGCCTTCGATCGAAAGGCAATCAGCGTCGCGCCGCGTCGCTCTACGCCGTGGCGGCTGCGATCGAGCGGCTGGTGCCGCTCCACTCGGACGCCGGCGGCGCGCACCCAATCCTCCAAGATGCGCTCCGCGACCTTGGGTTCGAACTGCCACATCGCGCCGTCGTCGATGAAGTTCTCGGCCCGTGCCGGTCGCGGCGCGTGGGTCCAGGCGGCGGGATCGTCGTAGTGGCGCTTCACCCGGCGATAGAATTCGAGCGCGAGCCCGCCGATCGCGCGGTGGTTGCCGGTGTCGGACCAGCTCAGCCCATTGGTGGTCATCCCGCCGAGATAGGAGTCGCGGCACACCAGCGTCACCGTCCGCTCCAGCCGGCGCGCCTCGATCGCCGCCATCACCCCGCCCGCGGTGCAGCCATAGACGACAATGTCGGCCGCCGGCGCGGCATCGCGGGCTGCCGCGGGCGGCGCGAAGACGGCCAGTGCCGGGGCGGCGGCGACGCTGGCGAACCGGGTTATGCGCGACCGCATCAGAAGGTCGCTGCCAGACCGAAGAACACCCGCCGATCCTCGCGCGCGCTGCTCAGCAGCCGGTTGCGGTTCTGCAGATATTGCACCTCGCCCGCCTTGGTGAGGTTGATCGCCTCCAGCGTCAGCCGCACCTTCTTGGTCAGGTTGACCTGGCCCGAAAAGTCCAGCTGTCCGCGGCCGGCGGCATAGGAGCTGCCGCCCGCCGCCGCGCTGCCCTGGCCCTGCAGATAGGCATTGCGATGGATATAGGCGAGGCGCAGCGACAGCAGCTTGTCCTCGTAATAGCCGATCAGATTGTAGCTGTGCCGCGAAAGCCCGGGGAGCGGCAGGCGTGCCTTGGTCGCTTCGTCGATCAGCGGGGTCTCGCTGTCCACATAGGTATAGTTCGCCTGGACGCCGAGATTGTTGAACGGCGCAGGCAGGAAGCGCAGCGATTGCTGGAAGGCAAGCTCGAAGCCCTTGATCTTGCCCGATTCGCCGTTGACCGGCTGGGTAATCTGGAACGTCCCATAGGTTTCGGACACGCCGGGGATGAATTCTTCCTGCGTCAGGTTGATCGTGAAGGAATCGACGTTCTTGTAGAATAGCGCGCCGGTCAGCGCGCTGGCGGGCGCGAAATACCATTCGAGCGTCGCGTCATACTGGGTCGCCTCGTACGGGCGCAGATTGGGGTTGCCGCGGTTGCCGGTGCGCGAGACCAGCAGTGGCACGAAGCTGACCGCGACGTCGGCAAGACTGGGCCGGGCCACCACCTTGGCCGCGGCGACGCGGAAGCTGAGATCGTCGCGGATCGCCAGCGACAGGTTCGCGCTGGGCAGCCAATAATGGAAGGTAGGCTTGGCCGCCGTCGGCTGCGTGTCCGACAGATAGCCGGACGAAAGCCGCTCCTGGCTGACATAGCGCATTCCGGCATTGCCGGTCAGCGCCATCCCGCCGATCGTCGTCTCGATATTGCCCTTGGCATAGAACGCCAGCGTATCCTGCGTCACGTCCTTGATCGATACCCGTCCCAGCGGGATCGTCTCGGCGGTCGGCTTGGGCAGGTGGAAGGCGGCGCGGGCGGCGGCGGAATCGAGATGCCCGTCGAGCAGCTGGCGCGGAAAGGTGCCGCCCACGCCCGGATAATAGTCGATTGTTCCGCTGTAGCGGACGCCGGGAAGCTCGTTCACGGAGATGATCCCGTCGCCATTCGTGTCGCCCAGCGCCAGCAGCCCGGCCACGCCGGGGATGTTCTGCGGCGCCTCCGAATAGAGGCTGAGATGCTCGAAGCGCGACCCGAGCTCGACCGAGGAGAGCGGCCCGGCATTGGTGTGGATCTTGAAGTCCACCCGGCCGTCGAAGCCGTCATTGTTGGTGACGATGGCCCCGTCGAAAATCGAGTTCAGCCGATATTGCGAGGGATCGAGCGCGTTGAAGTTGGTGGCGAGGGCGATGTTCGGCACGGCATTGCCGGTCAGGAAGTCGAAGCTCGCGTTGGCGACGTTGCCGTTCTTCTGCACGACGACATAGGTCATCGAACTGCCGTTTGCGGGTTCGGAGCTGGCCTTGCTGTACGAAGCGTCCATCGAAACCTCGACCAGGCTGCCCTTGTACGCGGTCGAAAAGCCGATGTTGGTCGATTTGAGCAGGGTGGGGGCGTCGTAGATCAGCGGACGCACCGTCACGTTGTTGAGCGTGCCGCTGACGATGGTGCCGCTGGCATCGGCCTTGGCGCCGCTGTCATTGTCGTTGAGCAGGATCTGGTTGTTGATGCCGACGCGTCCGATATCGAGCCGCGAATAGGTCCCGTCGAGGATGATTTCCCAATGGTCGTCCGGGCGGAACTGTACAGATCCCTGCGCGGTCAGACGGCGCTGGTCGCGCTTGTCCACCTTTTGCATCAGCCGGTTGGGCCGGACCAGCCCCGCATCGTCCACGCCGTCGCCATTGCCGTCGATGGCGTTGGTCCGCGTCCAGCCGCCGCTGTCGAAGCCATAGGCCAGGGTGTGGATATCGGAATAGGCGACCGTGCCCAGGATGCCGAAACGCTCGCCGAACGTCTTCGAGACCAGTGCCGACCCGCGATAGCCCAGCTTGTCGGCCTGGTCGGCATACATGCCCTGGATGCGGCCGCTCGCCACGAAGTCTCCCAGCTCGAGCGGACGCTTGGTCTTCAGGTTGACGGTGGCGCCCAGCGCGCCTTCGGGCATGTCGGCGGTGGGGGTCTTGCTCACCACGATGCTGGAAATGATTTCGGGGCTCAGCGATTCGAGCGAGGCGCCGCCGCCGCTGCTCGGACCCAGGAACGAGCGGCCGTTGATCTCCAGCCGGTTCTGGGAAATCCCGCGCACGGTGAAGTTCGATCCTTCGCCTTCGCTGCGGGTGATCTGGACGCCGGTAATCCGGCTCATCGATTCCGCGACATTCTGGTCGGGAAGCTTGCCGATGTCCTGCGAGGTGATGACGTCGACGATGTTCCCGGCAGCGCGCTTGACGTTGATCGATTGCTGCAGCGAGGCGCGGATGCCGGTGACGACGATCTCCTCGCCGCCGCTCGGCTCCTGCTGCGGCGCAGGCTCCGCCGTCACTTGCATCGGCGCAGGCTGGATCTGGGCGACGGCGGGGGTGAGCGACACCCGCTCGTTGGCCGCGCGGCGGCGCAGCACGATCGCGCCCCCTGCGCGCACCGGCACCAGATCCGTTCCGTCGAGCAGGCGGCGCAGCGCCGCGGCGACGTCGAGCGATCCCCGCACGGGATTGACCCGGAGGTTGTCCGCCAAGGGTCCCGGCACGAGGATCTGGATCCCGGCCTGATGCGCGAACCGGGGAATCCCGGTACGGGCCGGCTGTGCCGATATGTCGAATTGGCGGGTCTGCGCCGTCGCGGCAGCCATCGGCGCAACCGAGGCGACGACCAGCGTCGCGGAGCCGATCATTGGAGAACGCAAGGAAACCATCGGTGAACCTCTCCCTGTGCGGCGCCTTCTGTTTCGAGGCACTCACACCGTACGAGCCGGCGAGCCGGCGATTCCGTCAGCGCGCCTCCGCCTTTTTGCGCGCGATGCGGATTTCCTGGGGCGTTGTGGTTACCTGTGCGTCGAACGATGTGGCCAGCGTGGCGGCAAAATCACCGGGCTTGTCGATCTGGAACAGGCCGATCAGCCGCGCATGCGCCAGTTGCTGATCCTCGATCACGAGCTGCTGGCGATTATAGCGGTTGAACTGGGCAACCGCGTTGGAGACGGTTTCATTCTCCAGCGCGATCTCGCCGCTGCGCCAGGCCAGCGCACGGGTGATCGCGGCAGGTGCGGTGCCGACGACGGGCGTTGCTGCACCGGCATGAAAGCGCGCGAACTGGCCTGCATCGATGATCGTCATCGCGCCGCTGGCGTTTGCCGCCCAAACCGCCACGGTCCCCTCGGTCACGGCGACGATTACGCCCTGATCGCGTCGTTCCACCGAGAAGGCGGTTCCCACCGCCCGCACGAGCGCGATGCCGGCATCCACGACGAACGGGCGGGCGCGATCCTTGGCAACCTGGAACCAGGCCTGGCCATGATCGAGCGAAATGCGGCGGATGTTCCGCTCCAGGGCGACGCTGAGCGCGCTGTCGGTATTGATCATCGCGACCGATCCGTCGGCAAGCGGAAGCCGGCGGATCTCGCCGCGTGCCGTTTCGACATGCTGCGCGCGCCAATAGTGCCATCCGAACAGCCCGGTGATGCTCGCGGCGAGCGCGACGCCTGCGCCGGCGAGAAACCGGCGGCGCACCTCCGACGACGGCCGCGCCGGCTCGATGCGATCCGCGCGCGGTGCGATCGCCTGATCGACGAGGCTCAGCCCGGCCATTGCGCGCAGGAGCGCGCCCGCATGGCCGGGATCTTCCGCCAGCCACGCCTCGATTTGGGCCTCCCCCGCCGGATCGAGCGGGTGGCGCAGCGCCCATTCGGCGGCCGCTTGCTCAACGCGATCGGACATGGGCTCTTTCCTCCGTCGCCGGGGGGACGATCTCGTCCGGTTCGGTCAGCATCCGCAGGATCGCGCGAAGGCTGCGGCTGGCATCATTTTCCACCACCGCCTCGGTCACGCCCAGCTGTGCGGCGATTTCTTTCTGGCTGAGCCCGTCGACGCGACGAAGGAGGAAGATCCTGCGCGCGCGGTGGGAGAGGGTGCCCAGCGCGGCGCGCACCCGATCAAGTTCCTGGCGCCCCGCCGCAATCCGATCCGGCGAGGGCAGGTCGCTCGCCAGTTCGCGTCCCTCGCCTTCGGCAATGGGCTCGATCCGAACGACGCGGGCGCGCTGCCGCTGCCGGTGGGCCAGGTTCCGCGCCATGGCGAACAAATAGGCCCGCGGCTCGGCGATATGGGACACGTCGGAGAGCTGTGAAAGCCGGCAATAACATTCCTGCACGATGTCCTCCACGTCCTCGGTCGCCACGACGCGCGACCGCAACCAACCACGAAGGTCGCGTTCGTGGGGTAGGATCTCCCGCCCCACCCATGCCGCCAATGCCGTCCGTTCCGTGGCTGCTCTCCTCTCCGCATCCTTCGAGACATGAGGGCGCATTTTCCGTCAGCACCAAATAGCGCCGCCAGTTGGCAGATGCCATGCGGGTGTGCCCGAGAGGGAGTCGCTCGACAGCATCGGATAAGCACTTCAAAACTTCCGAGCGTGTTCCAGGCCTGCGGCATAGACGAGGCCGGTGCCACGGGGCTGGTGCAGAAGCTGCACGGCAAGCCGATGCCCTCGATGCCGAAGCCATAGGTGAGGCGGTGCAGCGCCCCATGATGCGGTTCGTCTCGGGCGCGGTGTCATTACCGCGATCGCCGCTACCGTTGCTGACCCCGAGCAGTTCAAATCGGGCCGACAATCTGCCGCTCGGCTCGGCCAGACCCGAAAGCAGCAGTCCGCGGGCGGAAAGACGAAGCTGGTCGGCCTATCGAAGCAAGGCGACAGATACCTGCGCCGGTTATACCAGGCTGCGTTGATACCGGCTCCTCCAGCCTCTCCCCGTCA
>NZ_BCTR01000001.1 GCF_002091475.1 Sphingomonas azotifigens NBRC 15497 | reverse complement strand
GGAGAACGAAGATAGGTTCTTCTCCGTGCAGGTTGGTATTACTGGCCGTGGGTGCCACTGCCGTCATGCGGCACATCAAGGGCACGCCTACGCCAATGGCCGACTGGATCCGGAAGCGCAGCGAGAAAAAGCCCTTCCGCGGGGTATCCGTGGCGTTTTCCAACGAACTTGCCCGGATCGCGTGGGTCTTGCTGACCGGCAAGGAGCCTTATCCGCCGCATCATTTGGCGGCCTGACGAAACACAATCGCGCTTGAACTGGACCTGACTCCTCGCATCGACTCACGCGGCGCGTCGCCGCGCCCGGTCCAGCGCCGATCAATCCTCGACGAAGGCGACTCCGGGGCCTGCCATCCGGACCCTCCAACGGACGGTTCCGTCGGGAGCGGTAGCCGCCGCGCTCCCCTCGCGGGCGAGGAATGTCAGCTCCTCGCCGACCAGGCGGGCGAACATGTCCGGCCATTCGCCCTGCCGGCAGCTCTCGGCGATCCGTACGGTCAGCCTGACGAAGCCGGGACGATTTGCGTCGCGCTCGCGCCCGCGAAGGGTACCCTCGATCACTGCATGATTTTCGACAATCTGTACCATTGGAGTATCCATCAGGCGGCCGCCCGCGATGTCTCGGGCGCCAAGTGACGCACGATCGCGTCAGATATAGGCAGCCCGCTTTCCTCCTGAAAGTAGCTGTAGCCTGGCGAGGGGTTGACCTCGAAGCAGAACCACTCGCCGGAAGGGGTGCGGCGCAGGTCAACGCCCGCGAACCCCAGGCCGAGGTCGCAAGAGAGCGCGACGCATCGTCGGGCGACCTGTTCGGGGAGCGTGAGCGGGCGCATTGTCGTCGTCAACCCGTCGCGGACAGCGTAGCGGTAGTCGATTGCATCAGAGACGATCTCGGCGGCATGACAATCCTGCCCGACGACATGGACCCGTACGTCGGTTCCCGGGACAAGCGCTTGGAACTGCGTGGGCAACGCGCGCAAGGCATGGGGCTGTGGTCCGCTGGACGGGCTCCATTCGCGCACGATCGAGCGCACGCCGCTGACCGATTTGTAAATAATCCGACCATGACGCCGCCAGAAGGCGAGCATAGCTGCCGGATCGTTGGTGATGAGCGTTTCGGGAACCGCGAACCCGGCGCGGCGAATGATCTGCGCCTGAAAGGGCTTGGACGTGTTGCTGCCCATCGCCGCCGGGCGGTTGAGGACTGGGCAAGGCGCAACATCCAGCAATTCGTGCAGCAGCGCGAGCGCTGCGACTATCCTGCGGCGGACCGACGGGTCCGGCGCACCTCGCCCGTCGGCCCGGGCCTCCGGCAGCACGGCGGTCTCGACAAGCCGGGCATAGATCCCGGAGAGCCGGTGCAGCGGAACTTCGGCGCCCGCAAGCCACAGCGTGCCGCCGATCCCGTTTGCGCCGGTTTGCAGCTCGATATCAAGCTGTTCGGCATGGCGCTGGTTGCAAACCAGATGCGGAATCCCGAGGCGCTCGGCCGAGTCGATGGCGAGCGCGAGCGGTCCTTCTGAAGGGATTCCGGCGAACAGGATCATTGTGAGCCTTCCGTGCCCACCACTTCCAATGCGGTACTGCAGTCACCCACGCTCCGCAGCAGTCGATCGGCGATTCCCGTGATGCTCCCGAGTCCAAGCTGCGGGGGCATCGGATCGGCTGCCATGAAGCGCCAATCCGCGTTGCCGAACCGCCCAAGCTCGACTGCCAGGATGTCGGCACCAACCGACTGCGCCAGCCGGCCCGCCGCGCTAGAGAGAGAGGTGGGCACGTGCGCCGACTCGGGCGGGGGGTGAGCGATGCCGCCGACGACCTCGATCCGGATGACCTCGTCGGGTACCGCGGCCTCGCCATATGGGCGGTTGAGCCCACCCGCATCCCACGCCGGATCGGCGAAGAGGGGCACGAGATCGCGACGCTCGACCATGCCTGGGAGCCGCCCTTCGCCCGCTGCGTGCCGGCGGCGGCGTGTGCTGCTCCCCGTGCGTGCCGGCGCTACCGCAAGCCCGGCCGCCTGCGCTGCCGCCAGCCACTGCCAGGGCCGTAGCGCAGGCCCGGCAAGCCCGCTTGCGGTCGCGGCGTTGATGCAGCAGTCGGTCGGGCCGGCGAGCCAGCTCATCAGCAACGCATGGAACTCGGCTCGGGCATAGTCGCGATCGGCCATAGTCATGCGGGTGAAAAGTAGGGCAGGTTCGTAGCGAAGACGATTGAGGACCGCGGTGCGCGCGCCGCGCAGCGCCCTGCCGGCACCGTCGCGCACTTCCGTTTCGGCGCCGTCGCTCCCGACCCGATGACACCAGTGCGCGGCAGCGAGGTCTTCGAGCCGCGCGTGCCGGATCGAGAGCGTCGTACTGCGGGCGCCCAGCATTTCCGCCACTGCGACGAGCACGGGGTCAAATGCGCTTCCGAGCAGAAGGATATCGGGTGTCATCTGGATGCGGCCCCTGCCAGAGCTTGCGCGAGGACTCGCCAGGCCCGCCCCCGCCCCTGCAAGCGAGGGGGGGGGGGCGGCTGGTGGGGTTCAGCGGCCGGTGTCGAACAAGCGCTTGGCGCCCGGCGTGCCTGCCGACATCTCCTGGTGGATCGCCTGGTCGGGTTCGGCAGCCAGCGCGCCGTGGCTCAGGTCCGGCCGAAGCTCGGCACCGATGAATGGCTTGTCCGGACCCGTACCCGCCAGCGCGCTCTCGAGCGCGGCGACCCGTGCGGTCAGTTCCGCGATGGTCGACCCGCTCTCGGGATTGCCGGGCAGACCGGGAAGCTTGTCGGTCGGCTTGTTGTTCTCGACCAGCGTCTTGTCCGGAATTTTGTCGGCTGCGATGCTCTTGTCGACCGGATGCTTCTCGATCGAATCCTTGTGCAGGTCCTTCGCTAGCTCCTTGTCCTTGTGGAGATCCTTGACGATCTCCTTTTCCTTTGTACGGTCCTTGAGATCTTTGCCGAGTTCCTTGTCTTTGTGGGTGTCCTTGGCATCCTTGGCGAGAGACTTGACCGAACATTTCACCTGCATGTTGACAGTCATCACCGAGCCGGCGGCGGGAATGCCGGTCACCGCCACGCAGGTCGTCGCACCGGCGTAGGATTTCGAGTTCGGGGTTGAGGTGGCGTTGAACGCGGTCTTTCCGGTGCTGCCCGGCCAGCAATCGCCAGCGTCGCCGCGATTGTGGTTCAGTTCCAGATCGCGTTTGCCGTCGGCCTGCATCAAGGCGACCCAGTAGTGATTCTCGTCCCTGTTGCTCGTTTGGTTCTCGTCGACATGCCAGATGAGCAGCCCGCTGCCGGGCAGCGACACGTCGAAATCGCCGGTTGCCTCGCGGTTCTCCACCAGGAAGTATTCCTTCCCCGCGGCGCCGTCCTTCCACAGCCGGTGGACGGTGTGGCCGGCCTTGACGTCCTGCACCGCGACCGATCCGTTGGCGGTGCGGTTGTCGACGGCGACCCATCCCTGGTTGGCCTTGCACCAGGCCGAGGGATGGACCGGCTTATCGCCGCCACCGCCCCAGCTGCCGGACGCCATCAGGCACCAGTTGCCAATACCTTCCGAGGAATAGTCGGTATCATAGAGATCGGGGAAGCCGAAAAGCAGGTGCCCGAGCTCATGGGCGCAAACGCCGATCCTACAGTCCTCGGGGACCGTGAGGTAGCCGTAGACCTTGGTCGAATCGACGCTGCGCGCCCCACCCTCTATCGTCCACTTGTGCGACCAGATATCACCGGGGTTGCTGTTCGTCTCGGCGCCGGTTCCGGCATGCACGACGATGAAAGCATCGACATAGCCGTTCCCGTCGTTGTCGAACGGGGTGAAGTTGACGCTAGGATCGGCCGCCTTGAGCGCATCTAACGCCATTGTCTGGGCGTTGGGCGCGACGTTGCCGAGCCCCGATGCGCCGTGCGAGTAGGCCGCCAGCGTCTGCGGCATGCGGAACGGTCCCACGACGTCGCCCTGGACGTCGACGAGATTGTTGGTGACCTCGCGATAGTACTCGCGCACGCTTTTCTGGGCGCCGCCTAGGCCGAAGAAGAGATCGCGGAAGTGGGCCTGGTTCTGGGTCATGTGCTTGTCGGAGAAATCGACGAGGACCACGATGACGCGCAGCGTGCCGCGCAGCGGCGCGCGGTCGGCCGCAGCGGAGCGGATCACGCTCGGCGCCGTCCCGAGCGGGAAAGCATCGGGCGGAACGATCACGCCATCGTTGAGCCCCAGGATGGTCGGCTCGGCCGCTTTCAGCATGAATCCGGCGGGGAAGCCGCCTGTTGCATTCAGGCTGGCGACGGCCTTCTTGATCTTCTCTCGGAGATCGGGATGCGGGGCGACTGCGCAACGCTCCCCGTCGTCAGAAGCCGCAGCTGCGCGGAGAATCGATGCATAGTCATTAAGAAGAGAAAGTCGTTCCATCGCAAGCTCCTGTGGCAAGAAGGCGCGACCGGGTTTGATTTTCTCATCGTAAATGGAGCCGTAGTTCGCACTACGGCCAATATTATACGAGTCTATAACGACTCGGCTTGACCGACGTGAGCTTACATCATGGGAAGATGCAGTCAATCCTGGCCCGTGCATTGTTCTGGAAGCGATGGTGCGCGTCTGTAATGCCGCAATCCACACAACGCGCATCGATCGGGTACGGTAACTCTCGCTTAAAGGTCTAGGTGTTTGGTCGCAGCATGTGATGGTGTAGATTTATTGCCATCGCAGCGGGATGGACAGGACAATCAAGAAAGCGACCACCAAGACCTTCCATTACGCATCGATCCAGGAACTGCGGCGACACGTCACGGACCGGCTGATTGCCTACAACTTCGCCAAGCAGCTCAAGGCTTTGAAGTTCAGGACGCCCTATGACGCCTCAACGCGCTATGGAAATCAAAGCCCGCCATCGCATGCTGGCACCAAACACTTGGACAGGGAGCCGCAACCCTGTCGTCGACGGTATGACTTGATTGCCCGCAGCGATCCTCAGCCGGCGAGCACCTTCTCCACCGCCGCCCGCAACGCGCTGGGCGAGCAGGGCTTGGAGCATACCTGCGCCTGCGGATAGCGACCGCGCAGCGAGGTCGCGTCGGCATGGCCCGAATGGAAGATGATCGGCACCCCGGCGTCGCGCAGCACGTCGGCGGCGGGGAAGACTTCGCCGTCGGTCAGGCGCACGTCGAGGATCGCGCAGCCGGGGAGGTGGTCGGCAACTGCCTGCAGCGCGTCGGCGACCGAGACATAGGGGCCATCCACCGCGAACCCTGCCTCTTCCACCACGTCCTGTACGTCGAGCGCCACGAACAGCTCATCCTCGATGAGCATCACCGTCTTCGTCATTCGCAAGCACTTTCGCGGGCAGATGGATGTGAATGGCGAAGACCTTGTCTTCCGCCGTACGCGTGACCGTCACGCCGAGCTGGCGCGACGAGGTTTGTACCAGAACCGTGCCGAAGCCGGTGCCGGTTGCAACCGAAACGGGCCGATCTCCGACCTCGCGCCAGTCGAGACGCACGCCGTCGGCCGCGGTATCCCACGTGATCGAGAGTTCCCCCCGAGTTGCGCCAAGCGCCCCGTATTTGACTGCGTTCGTCGCCCATTCGTGCAGCATCAACGCAAGCGGCGACAAACAGGTCCGATGAATTTTCACCGCCGGGCCTTCGATGCGGATCTTCGCGTGGTGCTGGTACGGCGCGAGCGTCGTCGCCACCAGTTCCGCAAGGTCGATCGACTGCAGCGCCCCGGCGGGGGCGGCGAGCGAATGCGCCCTCCCCAGCGCCGCGATGCGCTCGCGCAGATCGTTCGCATAGCGGCCGACATCGTCATAGCTGCGCGCACCGGCCGAGATCATGCCGCTGACGATTGCAAACAGGTTCTTCACCCGGTGGTTCATCTCGCGCAGCATCAGCTCGCGGGTTTCGGCCAGCTTGTACTCGGGGGTGACGTCGATCGAGACGCCGACCAGCCGGCGCGGCCCACTGTCGCCCACCAATCGGCCAAAGGTCTTGATGCGGCGGACATCCTCGCCATCAAGGATACGATAGCTGATCTCGAGATCGTGGCCTTTGGCGATCGCCTCCGCCAGCGCGGTTTCGAACAGCGGCCGGTCGTCGGGATGGAGCCGCGCGAGCCGCGCCTCGGGATCGTCGGCCGCCACTTCCGGGCCGATGCCGAGTACCGCACGGGCATGGGCGTCGGCGACCGTCTCACCGGTGTCGACGCGATATTCCCACACCGCGATGCCGCCGGCCTGGATCGCCATGTCCATCCGCTCGCGCTCGGCCGCCAGCGCGCGTTCGAGCGACAGCGCGTCGGTGATGTCGGTCAGCACCAGCGTCGCGCCATCGGTGCTGCCATTCTGCGCGCGATAGGGCAGGGTGCGCATCGATAGCGTGCGGCTGCCGTCCTGGGTGCTCACCCGCCGCTGCAGCGGGCCCGCGCCGGCGATCACCGCGCGGGCATCGGCGAGATAGTCGCTATCGGCGAGGCGGCTGGCGACATCCGCCAGCGGCCGGCCGCGATCGCTCGGCTGGAGCGGGAACAGCGCGGTCGCGGCGTCGGTGAAGCTGCGGATCCGCAGCGCGCCATCGAGCACCACCACCGCCAGATCGGTCGATTCGAAGAAGTTGCGCAGATCCGAATTGGCGACGGTGAGCTGGTCAACCTTGCTCTTCAGCTCGTCGTTGACCGTGGACAGCTCCTCGTTGGTCGACTGGAGCTCCTCGTTCATCGACATCATTTCTTCGTTGGAGCTCTTCAGCTCCTCGTTCGCGGTCTCCAGTTCCTCCACCGTGGTACGCAGGCGGTGGCGGGTGACGCGCAGCTCGTCCTCCAGCGCATCGAGATGGTCGTCGCCGGCATCGAGCTCGGAGGCTTCGTCGTCGAGCGCGGGGCGAAACGGTGCGGTCTCGCGGAAGACGAACAGCAGCGTGCCGTCGGGCAGGGGGTCGCACACCACGTCGATCTGCTGCACGCCATATTCGGATTCCACGGTGACGTCGCGGGCGACCACCCGCTTGCGCTGGTCGCGGCCGGCACGGAGCAGCGGGCCGAGCACGTTGCGCAGCCCCGGGCGCGCGAGGCCGATCGCGCTCGAGCCGCCGGTGCGGGTGACCGGAAAGTCGAAATAGCGGCCCAGCCGGCCATAGGCGGCGAGGATCACACCTTCCTGATCGAGCACGAGACTGGCCGGCGCGTAGCGATCGACGAGCCGGCGGACCGCCGCGGTCTCCTCGCCGGTGGTGCGGCCGCTGTCACGCCGGTGCGCGCCGTCGCGCGGGCTGCGCGCGCGCCCGTTGCCGGGCAGGTCGATCGGGTAATTGGGCGCGCCGGGCGAGCGCTGGAAGATGCGCGCATAATGGTCGATGGCGGGGAACAGATGGTCGAACCGCCCGATGCTTTCCGACGGGCCGAGGAACAGATACCCCTCGGGCCGGATCGCATAATGGAGCAGCGGCATCACCGATTGCTGCAGCCGATCGTCGAAATAGATCAGCAGGTTGCGGCACGAGACCAGGTCGATGCGCGAGAATGGCGGATCCTTGACCAGGCTGTGGTTGGAAAAGCGGATCATGTCGCGGATCTGCGGCGCGATCGTGAACCGTTCGGCATGGGGCAGGGTATAGCGCTCGCGCATCGCCGGCGGCAGGTCGACCAGCGCCGAGGCAGGGTAGATGCCGTTGCGGGCGATCTGCAGCATCTGCTCGTCGATATCGGTCGCGAAAATCTGCACGCCGTTCGGCGACTGCCCCAGCTTGCGCGCCGCTTCGGCGAACAGCATGGCGATGCTGTACGCCTCCTCGCCCGAGGAGCAGCCGGGCACCCAAATGCGGATATCCTCATCGCCGTTCCAGCCGCGGACCAGCGGCTCGATCACTTCGCTGCGCAGTCGTTCGAACAGGTCGGCATCGCGGAAGAAGCGGGTGACGTTGATCAGCAGGTCGCGGAACAGCGCCTCGCATTCGTCGCTGTCGGTCTTGGCGCGGGCGAGATAGGCGCGCCCGCTGGCGATGCCGAGCACGTGCATCCGCCGCTCGATCCGCCGGATCAGCGTGGTGCGCTTGTAGCCCGAGAAATCATGCCCGATCGCGTTGCGCAGCACGCGGCAGAGTTCGTCGACATGATCGGCGACCAGCGATGCCTCTTCCTCCTGCGCTGCGTCGCCGCCGCGATGGAAAAAGGCGTGGAGGCAATCGAGCATCTCCGCCGGCGGCTTGACGAAATCGACCAGGCCGGTGCCGACCGCGGAGAGCGGCATGCCGTCATAGCGCGCGCTTTCCGGCGTCTGGACGAGGCACATGCCGCCATGTTCCTTCACCGCGCGCAGCCCGATCGTGCCGTCGGCGCCGGTGCCCGAGAGGATCACGCACGCCGCATTGCCCTGCTGGTCGGCAGCAAGCGACAGGAAGAAATCGTCGATCGGCCGACGCAACCCACGCGGCTGGGCGAATTCGGTCAGCTCCAGCCGGCCGCCGCGGATCGCGAGGCCATGGCCCGGCGGGATGATATAGACCTTGTCGGCCTCGATCGCCTCGCCGCCTTCGCACTGGAGTACTTCGAGATTGGTCTGCCGGTCGAGCAGCTGCGCCAGCATGCTCTCATGGTTCGGGTCGAGATGCTGGACGATCACGAACGCCATGCCGGTCGGCGCGCGGGCAGGGGCCAGCATGTCGCGCAACGCCTCCAGTCCGCCGGCCGACGCGCCGATCCCCACCACGGGCAGCACCGCGGCGCCGATATCGGCGGGGGCGTTCACAGGAAGCTGCTCGTATCGAGATCGGCGAGCGTCATCTTGGCCTGCGCAATCGTCGCGGCGGTATTGGCGATGGTGATCAGCGTTCCCTCCACCGCGATCCCGCTTTCGGCAACCACCGGCGCGAGGCGGGCGATCGTCTGGCCCAGCGCCGCATCATAGTCGGCGAGCCGTTCGGGCTGCGAACGGCTGATGTCGAACTGCGAGGCGAAGATATAGCGCACCTCGCCGGTGAGCGCGCGCAGCTTCGACATGTAGAGCAGGTTGACGAAGGGCACGCCGTCCTTGCGGAAATTGACGAGCGCCGTGCGGACATTGGCCTGGGCATCGTCGCCGAGAAAGGCGCGGAGGCGCGCGCGTGCCTCCCGGTTGTCGCTGGCGCCCTGGAGGAATCGGCAATTCTGCCCGGCGATCTCGTTCGATGCATAGCCGGTGAGGTCGCGAAAGCGCTGGTTGGTGAGCAGCAGCGGATTGTCGCCCGCCGCCTCACCAAGCGACAGCGCGACGGGCGAGCTCTCGAAATAATCGCGGAGCGCGGGGGGAAGTTGCGGGGTCATGTCTGCTCGTGCCTCGATAGGGAAGCAGAACGACCTGTCCCGAAAACTGATCCACGATAGGCCCGATCCCGCGTCGAGACAAGCCGACACCGCCGCACTGGGGGCGCTTAGTAGTTGATTTCGCTATCGTTATGATCAGCGGTGCAAGGCTGCGTCGCCCCAGACCACCGGCAGCCGCTCATTGGCCGCACCGGTCGACCGCGCCACCAGCTCGACGAGCTTCACACCGGCGATGTTGGCGGTCAGCGGCTGGGCAGGGGCGCCGCGCCGCACGGGCTTGCTGGTGGCGAGGAGCCGGCGGTCGCCATAGACCTGGAAGGTGACGCCGCGCGCCGCATCGGTCGCCGAGTCATCGACGCCGACCGAGACGGTGAACTGGCGATATCCGGCGTTGCGCACCTCCAGCCGCGAATTGGCGAGGACGCCCAGGCCCGCGGTGAAATGCTTGCCGGCCACCGCGAGCTCGCGGCCATAGGGCGTCGCATCGGCCTGGGCGCCGCCCCAGCCGGCATAGAGCGGCCGCTGGCCGGCGCCCCGCGTGCCGCTCCACGACACGATCGCGCGGTGGATGCTCGGATCGGCCATCGGCGCGGTCACCCCGTCCACCGCCGGGTTCACGCTGCCGGGCAGTTCGGACAGATAGAAGCCGTCCGCCAGCAGCCGCGATCCGCGAGCGCGGAACACCAGCGTCTCGTGCGGCGCGAGCCGGAACTTGCGCTCGCCCTGAAAGCTGGATCCGGCGCCGGTCCACAGATCGGTGAGCGTCACCGCCGCATCGCTGCGCAGCTTCAGATGCTGGGCGGTGAGGATCGCCTCGGTCGGGGCGGCGGTGCGGTTGAACAGCGCGACCGCCTTGTCGCCGTCCGCCAGCGTCTTGACGAGGATCTGGAAATCGTCGGTGTCGAAGGCGAGCACGGCCTGGTTGCCGGCCGGATCCTGGTCGATCGCGATCAGCGCGGCATTGCCGAAAATGTCCATCAGCGCTTGCGGGGTGGCGCGCAGGTCGGCGCCGATCAGCAGCGGCGCGGACACCATCGCCCAGAGCGCAAAGTGCGAGCGCGCCTCGGTGAGATGATCGGCGTCGAACTCGCCCTTGCCGATGAACAGCATGTCGGGATCGTTCCACGAGCCGGGATGGGCGTAGAGCGGGCGGCGCGCGGCGGTATCGAAATTGGTGAGCAGCCGGGTCCAGTGCGGGGTGATGTCGTCGCTGGTGCGCGAGATGTTCCCCACATCCTTCGCCCAGCTGCGCACGTCGGCCGAGCCCCAGATGCACAGCGACAGCAGATAGTCGCCGTCCGGATCGGCGCGGACCAACGCCGCTTTCACCTGTTCGAACATCGCCCGCACCGCGGGAATGTTCGAGCGGTTGACGCTCTCCAGGTCGAGGATCGGCGCGAGCGCGCGGTAGCGGCCGGTGCGGACCAGCGGGCTGTCCTCGCCGTAGGCGCGCAGGCCGCAGCCATCGATCTTGATATAGTCGAAGCCCCAGTCGCCGAAATAGAGCGCGATATCCTGATCGATATGGCCGTAGAGCCCGACTTCGCGCTCGGTGACGCTGCCGCGCGGCAGGTTCGGCTCGTTGGGGCCATAGGCCTGGGCGCAGGTGTTGCGGCCGAGATCGGTATAGATGCCCGCCTTGAGCCCCATCGCGTGGAGCCGGTCGGTGAACGGCTTGAACGAGGTGGCGCCGTCCGGCGTGGCGGCGGAGGGAAACTTGTCGGCGCGCACCAGCATCCGGCCATCGGCGCGGCGATGGTCCCACCAGCCTTCGTCGAGGTTGATGTAGCGATAGCCCTTGGCGGCGAGGCCGGTGTCGACGATCTTCCGGGCCGAGGCGAGCACCTTCTCTTCGTCGACATCGGTCGCGAAGGCGTTCCAGCTGTTCCAGCCCATCGGCGGCGTGGGCGCCCGCCCGTCGGTGTTGGCGGACCAGCGGCCGGTGGGCGCGAGCGGATCGCGCGGAGCGGCCTGTGCGCTCGCCGAAGCCAGCAGCAGCGCCATCATGCCCGCCAACGCCTTGATCGCCATGCCTAGCATCTCCCCTCGTTTATTTGTCGGACTAACCGGGCCGATAGCGGCGAGGCAAATGCTTTCGCACCGTCTACGACCATTGCCCCCCGCTGCGCCGCGCCGTAGCTAGGGCGCATGAACCCTGTGCGGCGGATCCTGATCCTGGGCGGCGGCACCGCGGGCTGGCTCACCGCCGCCTATCTCGCCCGCTATCTGGACATCGCCCATCAGCGGCGGTTCGCGATCACGCTGCTCGAATCGCCGGCGCTCGGGATCGTCGGGGTCGGCGAGGGCGGTTTTCCCACCATCCGCGAGACGCTGCAGTTCCTCGGCATCGACGAGCGCGAATTTGTCCGCACTGCCAGCGCGACGTTCAAGCAGGGCATCCGCTTCGACGACTGGCTGCATGCGCCGGGTGCGGACGGCAGCCGCCACCGTTTCCTCCATCCGTTCGAAGCGCCGTTCCACACCGAGGGCGCCGGGCTGGTGCCCTATTGGCTGCTCCAGCCCCCGGCGACCCGCCCGCCCTTTGCCGAGGCGATGACGATCCAGAACCGGGTGGCGGCCGCCGGGCGCGCACCCAAGCGGGCCGACGAGCCGGGCTTTGGCGGGCCGCTCACCTATGCCTATCATTTCGATGCGGTGCGGCTGGCGCAGCTGTTGCAGGATCGGGCGATCGAGCTGGGGGTGACCCATCTCGAGGGCGAGGTCTTCTCGGCCCATACCGATGACGAGGGCGCGATCGACCGGATCGAGACGCGCGAGCATGGCAGCCTGCAGGCGGACCTCTATATCGATTGCTCGGGCTTCGACGCGGCGCTGATCGGCAAGGCGCTGGGCAGCCCGTTCACCACCGTGCGGCATCAGCTGTTCACCGATCGCGCGCTCGCCTGCAAGCTGCCCTATGGCGATCCCGATGCACCGATCGAGACCGCCACCATCGCCGCCGCGCATGCGGGCGGCTGGACCTGGGACATCGGCCTGCAGCATGCGCGGGGAATCGGCTGCGTCTATTCCTCGGCGCATCTCGACGACGATCGGGCGGCGGCGATCCTCGACGCGCATCTCGGCGGCGTTGCGCACGAGGCACGGCTGATTCGCTTCGAGCCGGGCTATCGCCGCGCGCCCTGGGTGAAGAATTGCGTTGCGGTGGGCCTCTCCGGCGGCTTCCTCGAGCCACTGGAGGCAACCGGCGTCGTGCTGATCGAGGCGGCGGCGGCAATGATCGCCGAGCTGTTCCCCCATGCCGGGCCGGTCGATGCGCCCGCCGCGCGGTTCAACGCGCTGATGACGGCGCGCTACGAGCGGATCGTCGACTTCCTCAAACTCCACTACTGCCTCAGCCGTCGCGAGGAGCCGTTCTGGCGCGACAATCGCGATCCGGCGACCATCCCCGACACGCTCCGCGCGCTGCTCGACCAATGGCGCCATCGCCCGCCGAGCCGGTTCGACTTCCTGCTCGACGTCGAGAGCTTCGCCTTCTTCAACTACCAGTACATCCTCTATGGGATGGACTTCCGCACCGACCTCTCGGGTGCCCGCGACGGGTTTCCGCATGCCGACGCGGCGGCGCGCCAGTTCGCCCGCATCCGCGGCTTCGGAGCACAGGCGGTGGCGGACCTGCCCGCGCATCGCGAGCTGATCCGCCAGCTGTCCGGCTAGACCGTCGCCAGCTGGCCGTCGATCGCGTCGAGCTCGCCGCTCGCCCGTGCCTTGCGGCCATAGACCGCCTCGAACAGCGGGGTCGCCATCACGGTGGTGACGATCGCCATCAGCACCAGCATCGAGAACAGCGTCGGGCCGATAATGCCCTTCTGCAGGCCGATATTGATGATGATCAGTTCCATCAGCCCGCGCGAGTTCATCAGCGCGCCGATGCCGAGCGCGGTGCGGTTGTCCTCGCCGGCCACGCGCGCCGCCGCCCAGCAGGCGCCGAACTTGGCGAGCACCGACACGGCCAGAATGCCGAGCGCGATCAGCAGCAGCGACGGCGAATTGACCATGTCCATCCGCGTGTTGAGCCCCGAATAGGTGAAGAACATCGGCAGCAGCAGCACCACGGCGAGCGGCTCCACCTTGCGCTTCAGTTCCTCGACGAAGAGCCCGCGCGGCATGCACACGCCCATCAGGAAGCCGCCGAAGATCGCATGGATGCCGATCGCGTCCATGACGAAGGCGGACATGCAGAACAGCATCATCGTGACGGCGAGGACGGCGCTGGTCATCTCGCCCCGCGCCTCGACGATCCGGCCGAGCGGGGCGAGCAGCCGCCGCCCGAACAGCAGCATGAAGCCGGTGTAGAGCACCGCGCCGCCGATCGCGAGTACCGCCACGCCGGGGCCCGCCCCGAATGTCGCCAGCACCAGCGCCAGCACGCACCAGGAGGCGGCGTCGTCGAACGCGCCGGCGGTCAGCGACAGCGTGCCCAGCGCCGAATTGGCGAGGCCGCGCTCGTTGATGATCCGGGCCAGCATCGGGAAGGCGGTGAGCGCGATGCACGCGCCCATGAACAGTGTCGCATTGGCCTGGCTGATGCCGGGCGTGAACAGCCCCGGCACGGTCAGCAGACTGGGAGTGATCAGCGCGGCGAGGAGGAACGGCGCGGCGATGCCGGCTGCCGAGACGCCGGCGGCGCTCTTCGCCTTGGACTGGAAGTGATCGAGCCGCAGGGTGAGCCCGACCATGAACATGTAGAGTCCGACGCCCAGCTGCGCGCCGGCATAGAGGACGTTGCGCGTTTCCCTGGGGAAAATCGCCAGCTGCAGATCGGGGGCGATCAACCCGAGCAGCGAGGGGCCGAGCACGACGCCGGCGATCATCTCGCCGACGACCTGGGGCTGCTTCAGAAACTTCTGTCCGAGCCAGCCGACTACCCGGCAGGCGAGCAGGATGATCGCCAGCTGGAGAAAGAAATGGATGCTGAAATCGCCCGGCGCATAGCTCTTGACGGCGTGCACGGCAGGACCGTGCGGATTCAGGACGTCGGTAAGCGCGTGCCAGGCGCCGATCAGCAAGTCGTTCATCGCAATCCCCTCTTGCGCCCGGCATCTGCTGCGCCGGGGCGAGCCGCAAGGGACCGTGTCCGGCCCGCGCGAGCAAGCGGAAACAGCGCGGTCGCCTTGTTTTTCGGGGGCAGTGGGCCGAACTGTTGCAGGGTCTCCACAGAGTAGGTACGTACCTACACTATAGCGCTACCATTTCTCTGCGCAGAGGCTCCGCGATGAAGGTGATCACCAGCCGCGAATTCAACCAGGACGTGAGCGCGGCGAAGCGATTCGCCCGGACCGAACCGGTGTTCATCACCGATCGTGGCAAGCCGACGCACGTGCTGATGAGCATCGCCAGTTTCCGCGCGTTCAGCGGCGAGCGGGAAAGCATCGTCGATGCGCTGGCGGCGGCGGAACCGTTCGATCTCGACCTCGAACCCGGCGGCTGGTGAATGTATCTGCTCGACACCCCGGTGTTGTTCGAGCTGCGCAAGGCGCGCAGCGGCGGCGCGGATCCGCGCGTCGCGGCCTGGGCAGGTGACGTGCCCCGGGAGCAGCTGTTCGTCTCCGCGCTCGCGCTGGCGGAGATAGAGGCACTGGCGGCGCGTGCGCCGCGCGGCGAGCAGGCCGGTGCGGTCCGCCGCTGGATCGACGACCAGCTGGTGCCGGCATTCGGCAACCATGTGCTGCCGGTCGATACGGCGGTCGCGCGACGGCGCGGGCAGGTGGGGCTGGCGAGCGACCGCCGCGCGCTCGTCGCGGCGACCGCGCTGGAACATGGGCTGACCCTGGTGACCTTCGACGCCGCAGCCTATCGCGGCGTGCGGCTCAAGCTGTTCGACCCGCGCCGCTACGACCCTGATGCTGCCGTCGACGATTGGCGCGCCGCCGCCGCCCGCAGCGGTCCGCTCTGGTTTCGCAACCTGTTCCTGCGAAGCTGAGCCGGTGCAACCCGCGCGGTTGCCAAGCATTTGCGTTACAAGGAGATTGGCATGGCGGACGAGAAGCAAGCAACCCTGTATCGCATGGTGCTGCCGGACCATGTCTGCCCGTTCGGGCTGCATGCCCGCGACCTCCTGCTCGAGCGCGGCTACAGCATCGACGACCGGGTGCTGCGCACGCGCGAGGAAGTCGAGGCGGTGAAGGACGAGTTCGGCGTCGCCACCACCCCGGTGATCTTCCTGGGCGACGAGCGGTTCGACGGATCGGACGCGCTCGAACGCGCCCTCGTGACGCGCTAGGCGACCTACTTCCGGCAAGAAGGCCGCCCTGGCGCTCAGGCGATCGCGGCCGCCGCTTCGAGGATAACCGACGCCACCGCCTGGGGCTGTGACAGCAGCGAGAGATGGCCGGCGGCGAGTTCGGTTGTCGTCGCCTTCATCCGCGCGGCGAATTCGCGCTCGAGCTCCACGCTGACCACCCGGTCCTGCGTCGACACCAGATACCAGCTCGGGCGGGTCTCCCAGGCGGCCTGGCCGATCACGTCGCCGAAGGTGCTGGACGGCAGCGGCGGCTGGACGACCGCAAGCACGCGCGCCTCGGCCTCGGGCAGGTCGTTGGCGACATCCTCGATCCAGCCTTCGGCGCTGAGCGTCAGATTGCCCTTGCCGTCATCCTGGATTTTGCCGAGCGCCGGTGGGTTCGGATATTTGCCGACGAGCGGTCCCAGCGCCTCGCCCGCCGCCGGCGCAAAGGCGGCGACATAGACCAGCGCCTTCACCTTGGCATCGTTGCCGGCCTCGGTGATGACGGCGCCGCCCCAGCTATGGCCGACCAGCACGACCGGCCCTTCGACGCTGTCGAGCGCCTGCTGCGTGGCGGCGACATCGCCCGCGAGCGACTGGGTGGGATTTTGCACCGCGATCACGCGATGTCCTGCTTCGAGCAGGATCGGGATCACGCGCTGCCAGCTCGATCCGTCGGCCCAGGCGCCGTGGACGAGGACGATGGTGGGAGAGATAGCCATGCAGAAGCACTCCAAGGAACGATGCTCATGGTCTAAGTCTCAGTGACGAGAGAAGATTGTCGGATCACATGGTTTCTTGGCGGTTCCTGCGCGGGTTCGGTTCATCCCGTTTGTCGCGTGCCGTTCGGAACAAAGCGCGACGTCGTTGATTTCCGCTCCCAACGCGTTTCCGCAACGATTTTTCGACTGAACCAAGAAAAGGGCAATGAAGATGAAGAAGATGCTCGTGCTCGGCGCTGCCGCCGGCCTGATCGCGCTTTCGGCCTGCAACAACACGCCGCGCGAACAGGCTGCCGACAATATCGAAGCGAATGCCGAGAACGTCGCGGACAATCTGGAGGCGCAGGCCAGCAACGCCAGCACCGACGCCGCGCACGACAATCTGCAGAACCAGGCCGATGCCGTCCGCGCCGAAGGTGACGCAAAGGCCAAGGACATGCGCACCCACGACGCCGACACCAATCTGCACAACGGCATGTAAATACCGGCTCCCGTTCGGTAACGGAGCGGCTGCTGGCACGCAGGCAGCCGGTTCCGGAAAAGGGCGTCCGCGATCGCGGGCGCCCTTTTTCGTCCGGTTTGACGCAACATGGTATTGCAATCGATTGTTGTTCCTGTCCGCATTTTGCGCCATAAGGCATGCGAGAACCGAAACGGTCTGGCGGAGAGGCGCGACGATGAACCCCGGCGGTAGCAAGCCGCGCCTGTCCCTGTGGCGCATCCTGGAGATGAACCTGGGCTTCCTGGGTCTGCAATTCAGCTTCGGGCTGCAGCAGGGCAACATGGCGCCGATCTACTCCTATCTCGGCGCCTCGGAGGCCTCACTGCCGCTGCTCCAGCTGGCAGGCCCGATGACCGGGCTGCTCGTGCAGCCGCTCATCGGCGCGATGAGCGACCGTACCGACAGTCGCTGGGGGCGTCGCACGCCCTATTTCCTCGCCGGCGCGGTGCTGTGCGCGCTGGGGCTGTTCCTGATGCCGCTCAGCAGCTCGATCGTCATGGCGGTGTCGCTGCTCTGGCTGCTCGATGGCGGCAACAACATTACCATGGAGCCCTATCGCGCCTATGTCTCGGACCGGCTGGATCCAAGCCAGCATGGTCTCGGCTTCCTCACCCAGAGCGCATTTACCGGGCTGGCGCAGATGCTCGCCTTCCTCACGCCGTCGCTGCTCGTCTGGGCGGGGATGAGCCAGGACTGGGTCGACGCGCACCACATTCCCTATACGGCGCGGATCGCCTTCATGGTCGGCGCGGTGCTGGCGCTGGGGACGATCCTCTGGTCGGTGCTGCGCGTGCCCGAACTGCCGCTGACCCCGGCCGAGCGTGCGCATATCGCCGCGCAGCCGAAATCGCTCGCGGCGACGCTCGGCGAGATCGCCGCGGCGATCCGCGACATGCCGGTCGCGATGCGCAAGCTCGCGCTGATGAGCCTGTTCCAATGGTATGCGATGATGGCGTACTGGACCTATGTCATCCTCGCCATCGCCCGCTCGGTCTATGGCACGGCGGAATCGACCGCACCGGGCTTCCGCACCGCGGTGTTGACCAATGGCGAGATCGCCGCCTTCTACAACGCGGTCGCCTTCGTCGCGGCCTTTGCGATGGTGCCGATCGCCCGGCGCATCGGCGCGGCGCGGCTGCACGCGCTCTGCCTGGTGTGCGCCGGGCTCGGCATGTTGTGGCTCCCGCAGGTGCACGAAAAGGCGTTGCTGTTCGTGCCGGCGATCGGGCTCGGGCTCGGCTGGGCCAGCATGATGGGCAATCCCTATGTGATCCTCGCCGGATCGATCCCGCCCGCACGGACCGGCGTCTATATGGGCATTTTCAACATGATGATCGTTATCCCGATGCTGCTTTTCTCGGTTACCTTGCCCTTCCTGTACGAACCGCTGCTGGGCGGCGATGCGCGCAACGTGCTGCGCCTGTGCGGGCTGCTGCTGTTCGGCGCGGCGCTCGCCGTCTGGACCGTTCGCGAGCGTAGGCCGGCATGAGGCCATGGGCAGAATGGACGCGTGACGCCGTTGCCGGCATCGCGACGCAGACCGGCGCCGCGCTGCCGGTGCTCGCGCCCGGCGCGACCTCCCCGGTGGCGGGCATGGACCTGTGGGACATGTGGCCGATCGCAGATGCCGATGGCCGCACCGTGCTGCGCGACGGACGCAGCTGGTGGTTCTTCCTCGCGGCGCCGCGGCTCGACGATCCGGAGGGCCGGCATGACGTCGCGCGGATCCGCCTGACCAGCCATGGCGCGACCGGCTGGCACGACCATGGCGATGCGTTTCCGGACGGCTTCACCCCCGGCGCACGCGAATGGTCCGGCTCGGCGGTTCTCGACGCGGACGGCGTCACGCTCACCCAGTATTTCACCGCGGCTGGCCGGCGCGGCGCCGGAATCAGCTTTGAGCAGCGGCTGTTCGCCAGTCGCGGGCGCTTTCTGTGCGACGGTGGGGCCGCGATGCTCGCCGACTGGTCGGTGCCCGAGGAAATCGTCGCTGCGGACGGCGCGTGGTACACGGTGGCGAACGAGACGGTCGCGCCGCCGCACGGCATCCAGGGTTTTCGCGATCCCGGCTATTTCCGCGACCCCGCCGATGGCGCCGATTATGTGCTGTTCACCGCCAACGCCGCCTGGAGCAAGGATCGGGTCAACGGCGTGATTGGCATGGCCCGGCGACAGGATGGGGCGTGGCAAGCGGAGGCGCCGCTTCTCGCCGCCATAGGCGTCAACAGCGAGCTCGAACGGCCGCATATCGTCGTGCAGGGCGGCCGCTACTATCTGTTCTGGAGCACCCAGGCGCGGCGCTTCGCTGCCGGTCTTGTCGCGCCGACCGGGCTTTACGCGATGGTGGCGGACGCGATGGCGGGCCCGTGGCGGCCGGTCAACGGCACCGGGCTGGTCGCCGCCAATCCGCCCGAGGCGCCGACCCAGGCCTATTGCTGGTGGGTGACCGGGGAGGGCATGGTGCTGAGCTTTGTCGATTATCCGGGCGTCGGCCCCGGCGACACGGCGGCGCTTGCCGATCCGGCCGGGCGCCGCCGCCGGTTCGGCGGCACGCCGGCGCCGTTCTTCCACCTGGTGTTCGACGGCGATCGCGTCGCCATCGCGCCTTAGGCGGAGTCGCGCACGACCAGCTCCGGCGGCATCACCAGCGACGGCGCGTCCTGCCCGGCGATGCGGGCGAAGAGCCGCTCCACCATCGCCCGTGCGCCGCGGGCGATGTCCTGGCGGACGGTGGTCAGCCGCGGCACCGTCTGCAGTCCGAGCGGCAGGTCGTCATAGCCGACCACCGGCACGTCGCCGGGCACCGTCATGCCCTGGTCGGCGAGCACGCGCAGCGTCGTCATCGCGATCATGTCCGATCCTGCGGCAATGCCGTCGATCCGGGCGAGGTGGCGAACAAGATGGGCGGCGATTTCCTGCTCCATCATCTCGGAGGCGAGATGGGTGTCGAGCTGGAGCGGCTCGGGCAGCCCGGCCGCTTCGGTGGCGGCGCGGACGCCTTCGAAGCGCTCGCGCAGCTCGGGGGCGCGCAGCTCGCCCAGAAAGGCGATGCGGCGCACGCCGCGGGCGATCAGATGCTCGGCCGCCAGCCTGCCGCCTGTCATGTTCTCCGTGCCGACCGTGCAATGCACCTGCCCCGGCTGACAGCTGCCCCAGGCGACCAGCGGACGATAGCGCCGGGCGACGCGCTCAATCGCCTCGAACTGGTCCGACTGGCCGATCAACAGCACGCCGTCGAGCATGCCCGAATCGACGATCCGCTCCAGCCAGTCCTCGGCATCGGGGATGATGCGGGAGAGCATGACGTCATAGCCGTTTTCGGTCAGCGCGTCGGCGAGATGGCCGAGGATGGTCATGAAGAACGGGTCGGAGAGATGCTGGCGCCGCTCATGCCCCAGCGGCACCACCACGCCGATCACGCCGGTCTTCTGCGTGCGCAGCCGTCGCGCCATCTGGTTGACGCGGAAATCATGGGCGGCGGCGAGCGCCTGGATGCGCTGGCGCGTCTCCGGATTGACCAGGCTGCTGTTGGTCAGGGCGCGCGAAACGGTGCCGGCGGAAACCCCTGCCAGGCGGGCAAGGTCGGCAAGCGTACGGGCTGGCCGGTCGCTGGGCGGTGCGTCGTTGCTCACCGCATCGGTTTGAGCCGGTTCGCAGGAAACCGCAAGATCGGACCGCTACGGACAAATACGAGGCTTGTTGCAATCGATTGCAATGCGAGATACAACCAGTGGTGAAGGGCCCCGAGCAGGAGGGCCCGGTACCGGGAGAGAGGCTTATGGCCATGTCTGTGCGCGCCAACCGCGTTCGCCGGCTGCTGCTGATCGGCAGCATGCTGGCAGTCCCCAGCGTCCCCGCCTTGGCGCAGGACGCGACGCCGCCCCAGGAGGCGGAGGCATCCAGCTACACCGAAATCGTGGTGACCGCCGTGGCACGCGGCCGCGACCGGCTCGACACCGCGGTCTCGACCAGCTCGCTCAAGGCCGACGACATCCAGAAGGCGGCACCGCGCTCGGTCGCGGAAATCTTCCGCAGCCTGCCGGGCATCCGCTCGGAAAGCTCGGGCGGCGAGGGCAACGCCAATATCTCGATCCGCGGCCTGCCGATCGCCTCGGGCGGCGCCAAGTTCCTGCAGCTGCAGGAAGACGGGCTGCCGGTACTCGAATTCGGCGACATCACCTTCGGCAATGCGGACATCTTCCTGCGCGCCGACCTCAACCTCGCGCAGGTGGAATCGATCCGCGGCGGCTCGGCCTCGACCTTCGCGTCGAACTCGCCGGGCGGCGTGATCAACATGATCTCCAAGACCGGCGACACCGAAGGCGGCGCGGTGCAGGCGAGCACCGGCCTCGACTATAAGGACTATCGCCTGGACTTCGATTACGGCGCCAAGCTCACGGACAGCGTGCGCTTCCATATGGGTGGCTTTTACCGCCAGGGCACCGGCCCGCGCCGCATCGGCTATGACGGCAACAAGGGCGGCCAGTTCAAGTTCAACGTCACCAAGGAATTCACCGGCGGCCATATCCGGCTCTACGGCAAGTTTCTCGACGATCGCGCGGTGGGCTATCTGCCGATGCCGGTGCGGGTGACCGGCACCAACGCCAACCCGACCTATCAGGACCTGCCCAACTTCCGCTCGAACCGCGACCAGCTGCTGACGCCGAACTTCACCCGCAATGTGACGCTGGACGGCAACAACAACCTCGTTACCGACGATGTCCGCGACGGGCAGCATCCGCTGGTCAAGTCGATCGGCTTCGAGGGCGAGACGACGCTGGCCGGCTGGGTGGTTACCGATCGCTTCCGCTATTCGGACATTTCCGGCCGCTTCATCGCGAACTTCCCGGCTTCGGTGGACAGCGCCAGCGCGATCGCGACCTCGATGGGCGGGGCGGGGGCGACGCTCGCCTATGCCAGCGGGCCGAATGCCGGCAAGGCGATCACCGACCTCGCCGGGCTCAACGGCAACGGCCTGCTCGCGCAGATCGTGGTGTTCGACACCAAGCTCAACGGCCTCGACAACATCACCAACGACCTGCGCGCCAGCCGCGCGTTCGACGTCGGCACCGGCAAGCTCACCGCCACCGCCGGCTTCTACAAGTCGCGCCAGACGATCGATACCGACTGGTTGTGGACCTCGATCCTCACCGACGTACGCGGCGGGGGCGATGCAGCGCTGGTCAATGTCCGCCGCGCGAACGGCACGGCGGTCACCCAGGACGGCTTCTACGGCTATAGCGCCGCCTATTTCGGCGGATGCTGCCGGCGCAGCTACAAGGTCGACTATAACGTCAACGCGCCGTTCGCCTCGCTCAACTATCAGGTCGGCAAGGTGTCGATCGGCGGCAGCGTGCGCTATGATTTCGGCGATGCGAGCGGCTCGATCGCCGGCGCCGATCTCGGCGGCGGCCGGGTCGGCACCACCAGCCGCGACATCAATGGCGACGGCGTGATCTCCGATGCCGAGACGCGCGTCGCGGTGATCCCGCTGACCAGTCCGGCCCCGATCAATTACAGCTACCATTACTGGAGCTATTCGGCGGGCATCAACTATCGCTTCGTCGACTATATGTCGGTGTTCGCGCGCTACAGCCGCGGCGGCCGCGCCAATGCCGACCGGCTGTTGTTCGGCCCCGCGGTGAGCACCACCGACGGCCATCTGGTCAGCGCCGCAGCGGCGGTCGACTTCGTCAACCAGGCGGAACTGGGCGTGAAGTACCGGCAAGGGCCGCTGACGCTCAACCTCACCGGCTTCTGGGCGCGGACCGAGGAGCAGAATTACGAGGCGACGCGGCAGGTGTTCATCGACCGGACCTATCGCGCCTATGGCCTCGAGTTCGACGGCGCGGTGCGGCAGGGGCCGTTCAGCCTGACCGCGGGCGCCACCTGGACCCATTCCCGCATCGTCGCCGACGCGCTCAACCCGGCATCGGTCGGCAACACGCCGCGGCGCCAGGCGAGCCTGATCTTCCAGGCGACCCCGCAGGTCGAACTCGGCCGCGCCGCGATCGGCGCCAACGTGATCGGCACGACCAGCAGCTATGCGCAGGACAACAACCAGCTCAAGCTGCCGGGCTATACCCAGGTGAACGCCTTTGCGCAGTTCCGGCCGATGCCGAAGCTGCTGCTATCGCTCAACGCCAACAACCTGTTCAACGTGCGCGGCTTCACCGAAGCCGAGGAAGGCGCGATCCCTGCGAACGGCATCGTCCGGGCGCGCTCGATCAACGGCCGCACGGTCAGCGCTTCGGTGCGGATCGACTTCTAGTCCCCCCCGGAGGGCGGCCGGAGGATACCCCCCCTCCGGCCGCCTCGTGACCATTTCCGCTTACCAGATCCGGACCCGGTCGGCCGGGGCCAGATACTGTTTCTGGCTCGGATCGATGTTCCAGGCAGCATACCAGGCATCGACGTTGCGCAGCGGGTTCACCGCACGGATCTGCCCCGGCGAGTGCGGATCGCTGACCAGCTGCTGGCGCAGCGCCTCGTTGCGGAACAGCGTGCGCCACACCTGGCCCCAGCCGAGGAAGAAGCGCTGGTCGCCGGTGAACCCGTCGAGCACCGGCGCCGGCTTGCCGCCGAGCGAGGCGTGATAGGCGTCGAGCGCGATCATCACGCCGCCGAGATCGCCGATATTCTCGCCCATCGAGGCGCGACCGTTGATGTGGACGCCGGGCAGCCCCTCGAAGCTGTACGCCTCATATTGCGCGCCGAGCCGCACCGCCTGCGCCTCGAACTTGGTCGCATCCTCGGCGGTCCACCAGTCGCGCAGCACGCCGTTGCCGTCCGACTTGCGGCCCTGGTCGTCGAAGCCGTGGCTGATCTCGTGCCCGATCACGCCGCCGATGCCGCCATAATTGACCGCGTCGTCGGCCTTGGGATCGAAGAAGGGCGGCTGCAGGATCGCCGCCGGGAACACGATCTCGTTCTTCACCGAGTTGTAGTAGGCGTTGACCGTCTGCGGCGTCATGCCCCACTCGGCCTTGTCGACCGGGCCGCCCAGCCGGTTGCGGCGATAGTCCCATTCGAAGCGGCCGGCGCGCTCGGCATTGCCGACCAGATCGCCGGGGCGCACGTCGAGCTTGGTGTAATCGCGCCACTTGCTCGGATAGCCAACCTTGACGGTGAAGCCCTGCAGCTTGGCGAGTGCCTGCTCCTTGGTTGCCGGGCTCATCCAGGCGAGGTTCTTGATGCGGCCGGCAAGCGCCACGCGCAGATTGCCGACCAGCACGTCCATCTTCGCCTTGCTCTCGGGCGGGAAATAGAGAGCGACATAGTCCCGCCCGACACCTTCGCCGATCGCGCGTTCGGTGAACGAGACCGCGCGCTTCCAGCGCTCACGCTCCTTGGGCTGGCCATTGAGGAACTTCGAGCGGAAATCGAACTGGGCGGTGGCGAAGCGCTTCGACAGCATCGGGGCGATGTCGTCGGCGATGCGGAAGGCCTGCCAGGCCTTGAGCGTATCGAGATCGGTGTCGGCGAAGACCTCGGCGATCTTCGGTACCGCGCTGTTCTGCGCGACGATCACGCGGCTCGCCTTGGTAAGGCCGGCGGCCTGCCAGAACGGATCCCAGGCAAAGCCGGGTGCCTGCGCCTTCAGCTCGGCGATGGTCACCGGGTTATAGGTCTTGTCGCGGTCGCGGCTCTGCGCGCGGGTCCAGTGCGCCTGGGCGATGCGGGTTTCCATCGCCACGACCTTGTCGGCCGCGCCGGCGGCGTCGGGCCATCCGGCCATGCCGAGCAGCTGGGCGACATACTGGCGGTAGCGCGCCACCTGCGGCGCGAACTTCGGATCCAGATACAGCTCGCGATCGCCAAGGCCGAGGCCCGACTGGCGCAGGCTGAGCGCATAGACATCGGGCTGCTTGGGATCGTCACTGACGCCGACGCCGAAGAAGCTGGCACCGAACCCGCCGAACGAAGCACCCATCGACTGCGCCAGCGCCGCCTTGGTCTTCGCGGCACGGATCGGCTGGAGCCGTTCGACCAGCGGCTGCGCATCGCGCTTCTCGATCGCTGCCTCGTCGAGGAAGTCGCGATAGAGGATCGCCGCCTTGCGCCGATCCGGATTGGCGGTGTCGGTGGGGCTATAGCCCTGGATCAGGCTGCGCAGCCGCATTTCGGAAAGGTCGCGCAATACGATGAAGGCGCCGTAGGTGGAGCGGTCGTCGGGGATCGTGGTGCGATCGGTCCAGCTGCCGTTGACGAAGCGATACCAGTCATCGCCGGGCTTCACGCTGCGGTCCATGCCGGCGATGTCGAAGCCCCAGCTGCCATAACGGGTCGCCTCGGCGCTGGGCGCGGCGGGCGCGGTCTGGTCGGGCTTGCGGCTGAGGGCGGGGGCGGCGATCGCCGCGATCGACAGGGTGGAGGCAAGGAGGATGTGCTTGAGCGCCAAAGGAAACTCTCCAGATCAGGGCGTTAGATCGTGGGGCCGCACTCTACACGCGCGCGGACGGCTGGCAATCCGTCGCCCGGTGCCTTCGCTTCACCGCAGGCATGCAGCTTTGCGCGTATAGGCTGGACGGGATAGAGGGCGGCGATGCACGCTGGACCAGAGCTCGCCATCCGCACGGCCCGCGCCGCCTTCAACCGCGCGCTCGCGGCGGGCGATCTTGCCGCGATCGGGCCGCTGCTCGCGCCGGACGTCGTGCTGGTCGCCGGCACCGACAGCGCGGTGATCCACGGGCGCAAGGCCCAGCTCCAGGCGTGGAAGCGCGAATTCGCTGCCCGCGAGCGCACCCTCTACAGCCGCCTGCCCGAGGCGATCCAGGTCTCGCCGATCGCCCCGATCGCATTCGAACATGGCGCATGGCAGGGCGTTTCCGCCGGCGACGGAAGCGTGCAGGCGAGCGGCAGCTACACCGCCAAGTGGCGGATGCACGGGACGACGTGGCTCATCGAAGCCGAGCTGTACCTTACCCTCGCCTGACGTTCCCGCCTATCGACAGCCAAGACCGTCGAGCGTCGCCGCGATCGCCGCAGGGAGCGGCGTGCGGGGCTCGGCGCCCAGCGTTTCGACCAGCCGCGCGTTGCACAGCCGGATCGGCTGCTCCCAAAGATAGCGCATCTCCATCAGCTCGCGCGGGGTGGTCATGGCGAGCGCGGCGAGGCGCAGCTGCCACCAGGGCAGGGGCCGGATCGGCACCGCCGGATCGCCGAGCATGCGCGCGGTGGTTTCCGCCATCTGCCGCCCGTCCGGATCCCAATGCCCATCCATGTGGAAGCGGGCGAAGGCGGGGAGGGCGGGATGGTCGAGCAGCCGCGCCATCGTCTCGGCGACGTCGGGCAGATAGGCCCATTGATGGCCGACGCCCCGCCGACCGGGCAGGCGGATCACCCGCGGGCGGGCCCCGGCCGTCACCATGGCCTGCCCGAACCAGTTGTTGGCCGCGCCCGGACCGAAATAGTCGCCGGCGCGGACGATCAGCACCTTCGCCGCGCTGGTTTCCGCCGCCAGCCGGAGCCGCTGTTCGAGTTCCACCCGGATCGCGCCCTTGCGGGTCTGCGGATGCTGCGGTGCCTCCTCGTCGAGGATCGGGAAAGCGTCGGGGCCGAAATTATAGACGGTGCCCGGCAGGACGATTCGTGCGCCGGTCGCCACGGCGGCGCGGATGGTGTTGTTGATCATCGGCAGTACCAGCGTCGCCCAGTTGCGATAGCCGGGCGGGTTGACGGCGTGGACGATCGCCTCCGCATCGCGCGCGGCGGCCAGCACCGCCGCCGGGTCGAGCGCATCGCCGACAAGCTGTTCGCAGCCTTCGAGCGACGGCGATGGCTTCCGGGTGAGTGCCTTCACGTGCCAGCCGCCCGCCAGCAAGCGCTGCCGCATGGCGCCCCCGATGCCGCCGGTCGCGCCGAGGATCAGGGCCGTTCGTTTCGTCATGTTCGCCTCCATATGTTGTGGAGCCGATGTGCCGCTGGTGACGTGGAAGGAAAATTGCCTAACTGCGGCGACCTGATATACGGAAATAGGTGAGCATGGAGCCGAGCTGGGACCTCTACCGCAGCTTCGCCGCGGTGCTGCGCGAAGGATCGCTGTCGGCCGCCGCACGTGCGCTCGGCATGACCCAGCCGAGCATCGCCCGGCATATCGACGCGCTGGAGGCGGCGACCGGCGCCACGCTGTTCGTGCGATCGCAGCGTGGCCTGTCGCCGACCGATCATGCACTCGCGCTCCAGCCGCATGCCGATGCGCTGGTCTCGGCCGCCGCAGCACTGCAGCGGGCCGCGCACGGCCGCCCGGATCTGCCCGAGGGGGTGGTGCGGATCAGCGCCAGCCAGGCGGTGGGCGTGCTGCACATGCCGGCGATCCTCGCCCGGCTGCGCCAGGCCTATCCGGGGCTGGTGTTCGAGCTGTCGCTGTCCGACGCCCTGGACGATCTGCTGCAACGCCGCGCCGACATTGCCGTCCGCATGACCGAGCCGGTGCAGCAGGCGCTGCTCGCGCGGCCGGTGGGCAGCGTGGTGCTCGGCTTCCATGCCCATCGCGATTATCTGGCGCGGCGCGGCATCCCCGCCACGCTGGCCGATCTGCACGGGCACGACCTGATCGGCTTCGACACCGAGACGCCGTTCATCCGCGCGGCGATGCAGTATCTCCCGGGGTTCGACCGCGCCTCGTTCGCGCTGCGGGTGGACAATGATGCCGCCCAGTTCGCGGCGATCCGCGCCGGCTTCGGCATCGGCATCTGCCAGACCGTGGCGGCGCGGCGCGAGCCGGCGCTGGTACCGATCCTCACGGACGCGTTCCAGCTGCCGCTGCGCATGTGGGTGGTGATGCACGAGGACCTGCGCCACGGCGCCAGATACCGCGCGGTGTTCGACGCGCTCGCCGAAGCGCTGGCGGCGATCGCTGCGGAACGAAACGCGCCGGGCACGGGTTGAACCCAGCGAGACCGCCGAGCGCGGCATCCTTCTCCCGGAGAATCGCCATGCCGAGTTCGCGCGCCTTCTTCGAACGCCGTGCGCAGGAAGAGCGCGCCCGCGCCGCTTCGTGCGGAAATCCAATCGTTGCCGCGGCCTTCCGCCGTCGCGCCGAGGCATTGCAGCGTCGTGCGAACGCACAGTTCGAGGACGTGGCCGAACTGCTCTGACCCGCCGCTACCGGCGCTTGGCCGCCCCGAACCTTTTCTTTCCTGCATTCCTACTCCGAAGATGGGAAATGCGGCGTTGACGAGAAAACAACGAAGGGGATGAACATGGGTAGATTCCGCCAGGCACTGCTGGTCTCGGCCGCCGCCGTCGCGATCGCTTCCACAGCGGCGCGTGCGCAGCAGGCGGAGAGCGCCGCGCCTCAGGCCGACGCTGCCCAGCAAGGTGGCGGCGACGAGATCGTCGTCACCGGCACCCGCACCGTGGGCCGGTCGCGGCTCGATACCGCGTCGCCGGTCGACGTGCTGAGCAGCCAGGCGCTAAGCCGCCAGGGCACCACCGAGCTGGGCGCGGCCATCGCCGCGGTCGCCCCGTCGATCGACTTCCCGCGCCCCTCTGCCACCGACGGCACCGATGCGATCCGCCCGGCGACGCTGCGCGGGCTCTCGCCTGACCAGGTGCTGGTGCTGGTCAACGGCGTGCGCGTGAACAGCTCGGCACTGCTCAACGTCAATGGCTCGGTCGGGCGCGGCTCGGCGGCGGTCGACCTCAACACCATTCCCACCGCGGCGCTGGAGCGCATCGAGGTGCTGCGCGACGGTGCCTCGGCGCAATATGGCTCGGACGCGATCGCCGGCGTGATCAACCTGCGCCTGCGCGAGGCCCGCTCGGGCGGCGCGGCGTCCGCGACCTACGGCATCTACCACACCGACATCAACACCGCGCGCGGCAGTCGCAGCACCACCGGCGAGCCGACCTTCACTGCCTCCGCCTGGCAGGGCTTCGGCCTGGGTTCGGATGGGTTCGTCACGATCACCGGCGAATATGTGAACCGCAAGCCGACCAACCGTGCCGATTTCGACCCGCGCGTGACGCCGACCCAGGTGACCGGCCGCTTCGGCGATCCGCAGGTCGAGCAATATACCGGCACGATCAATGCCGGGAAGGGCATTGGCGGGGGCTTCAGCCTCTATGGCTGGGGCAGCTATCAGGATCGCGACACCCGCAGCGCGGCGTTTCCGCGCCTGGCAAGTGCTACGACGACGCTGGTCGGCTATCCGAACGGCTTCCTGCCGATCATCAACACCAAGTCGACCAATGCCGTGGGAGCGGTGGGCGTGAAGGGCGATGTCGGGGCGTGGGGCGTCGATCTGCACGTCGGCTATGGCCGCAACAAGATCGCCTATCGCACCCGCAACTCCGCCAACTATGCGTACGGCGCGGCAAGCCCGAAGGATTTCTACGACGGCGCGGTGATCTTCGACCAGTGGGTCGCGGGGCTCGACGTGCGGCGCAAGTTCGATGTGCTCCAGTCGCTCAACCTCGCTTTCGGTGCCGAGGGGCGCCGCGAGGGCTACAAGATCACCCCGGGCGAGCGCGCCTCCTACGACGTGCCGGAGACCGGTGCGGTCGCCGGGCAGTCGCCGGGCGCGCAGGGCTTTGGTGGCTTCGCGCCGGTCAACGCCATCCAGCGCTCGCGCCGCAGCGTGTCGGGCTATGTCGATCTCGAAGCGCAGGTAACGCAGGCATTGCTGGTCGACGTCGCGGTGCGTGGCGAGCATTATTCGGACTTCGGCGATACCGCCAACGGCAAGGTCTCGGCGCGGTACGACATCGCCAAATGGTTCGCGCTGCGCGGCACCGTCTCGACCGGCTTCCGCGCGCCGAGCCTGCAGCAGCAATATTTCACGTCGGTCGCGCAGGTCGTGCAGAACGGCACGCCGGTCCTCACCGGCACCTTCCCCTCGGTTGCACCGGTGGCGCAGGCGCTGGGTGGCAAGCCCCTCCAGCCGGAGAAGTCGACCAATATCTCGTTCGGCACGGTGATCCGCGCCGGCGGCTTCGACCTGAGCGTCGATGCCTATGAGATTCGCCTCCGCGACCAGCTGGCGCTGTCGGAGAACATCCAGTCGAGCTTCAGCCCGCAGGTGGCGGCGATCCTTGCGCCGTTCAACGTGCCCTCGGCGCGTTTCTTCATCAACGGCTTGCGCTCGCGCACCCGCGGAATCGACGCGGTGGCGCACTACCGGATCGGCAACCCGACCGATACGGCGGGCGCGTTCGACTTCACGCTGGCGGGCAACGTCAACGAGATCGTCGTGACCCGCGTGCCGACGAGCACCGCGACGGTGAACCCGGCGCCGGTGCTGTTCGCGCGCAGCCGTGTGCTGACGATCGAGCAGGGCACCCCGGGCGAAAAGGTGACCGGCACGATCGACTGGGCCAGGGGCCCGATCGGCCTGACGCTGCGCGAGACCTATTATGGCGACGTCAACCAGCCGGGCACCACGCCGGCAGCCGATATCCACACCGGCCAGCATCTGATCAGCGATCTCGAGCTGCGCTACGAGCCGCGCAAAGGTGCCCAGATCGCGATCGGCGCGAGCAACCTGTTCGACGTCTATCCGGACCGCACCATCGCGACGAACAACTCGACCGGCGTGGTGGGCTTCCCGTCCTATTCGCCGTTCGGCTTCAACGGACGCTATCTGTACGCGCGTCTTGGCGTGAATTGGTAGGCGCAAGTGCGGGGCGGAGAAACCCGCCCCGCCCTGAAAGTTAACATAATCCTTGTTATCAGCTCTCTGCTCTGGACGTATTGCTGGGTGGCAAAGGCAGGAAGGCCGAGCGACCCGAACCGCGTCACAGCAGGCCCAGGTTCTGCAGCCATTGCTGGACCTGTCCCGGCCATTCGCGGGAGATCGGATCGGCGGTTGGCCGCATCCCGAACGCGTGGCCGCCCGTGGCATAGATGCGGATATCGACGGGGACGCCTGCATCGCTGAGTGCCAGCGCGTAGGCCAAGGGTTGCCGAACGGCATCCATGGGGTCGTTCATGGCGTGCAGGATCAGCGTCGGCGGTGCCTTCGGGCTGATCGTCACCCAAGGCTTGAGTTCGAGGCTGTTCCTGCCCTTGCTGTCGTCGAGCATGCGCGCCGTGTAGGCGACGATGGCGAAATCGGGGCGCGGCGATTGGTGATCGGCGGCGTCGGCGAGCGGATAGGTGCGTGCGTCGGTGTTGCTCATGCTCGCCGCGAGATAGGCCCCTGCCGAGAAGCCGATGACGCCGATCTTGTGGGGATCGATGCCATAGGACGGTGCCTGCTGTCGTAGCAGGCCCATCGCACGTTGCGCGTCTTCCAGACCCAGAAGGATCTTGGGGCGCCGTTGCTTGCCGTTCTCCGTCGGCCATAGTTGCGGCACGCGGTACTTCAACACGGCGCAGGTCATGCCTCGCTGCACCGCCCAATCGCAGATTTCCGTGCCTTCCAGGTCGAGCGCAAGGACTTCGAATCCGCCGCCCGGAAGCACCAGCAATGCCGCCCCGCTGTTGCGGCCCTTCGGGCGGTACACGGTCATGGTAGGGCGGGTAACGTAGCTCGCCCAATGCCATGGGCGTCCGGTCACAAGGCCGGTACCGTTCCCGAGGCCCTCCGGACGATCGCCCGAGTCCGGCTTTTCCAAGGGCGTGTCCGGCGACCAAAGCGGGATCTGAACACCCCCTTCTGTCGGCTGCCAGACACCCGGTCGCTCGTTCTTGGGAAGCACCGCTTTCTCGGGCGCCGCGGCGGGCTTGCCGCTCTGCGCGCAGGCCGCGCCAGCGAGGGGGATTGCGAGCAGAGAAGCCAGGACACATCGGAGCCACGACACATCTTCTCTCCCGAACGAGCACCACCGGCAGCAAGCATGCGCGGCCGGTCCTCGACGCGCAACCGGCGGGATGGCGGAACGGCACCGGGAGTGACAGGCGTCCCATCGGGACCGATGGCCTATAATCCCAGCGCGTCCATGCGAGGGGCTTCATAGTCGCCATCCTCGCCGGGATAGCGCAACAGCTTGTCGAAGCGCCCGTCTGCCTTGGCTGCGGCCCACACCAGGCTTTGTCCTGCGGGCAACGTGTTCGGCTGCATCCGAAGCACCGGGGAAGCGAACGCCTTCTCTGCATCGACAAGGCGCCAGCCGCGCGCCCTGAACATCGCCAGGGCGTCGCCGAGAAAAAGTCCCGTGGTCAGGCGATGGTGCAGCAGGATGGTATGATCGATCGAATGGCCGAACAGCGCGTTGGCGAGGCCGTCGTAGAAGGTGGCGCGGTCCCAGAGATGATCGAGGTAGAAGCGGCGATACGGTGCAATCGCGCTGCCGGCATTGGCCTGCAGGCGCGCTTTCAACCGGTTGTCGATGTACCAGTCCGAGGTATCGATCGTCACCGGGGCGTTGCGGTAGCCATGGCGCGCGAGCAGCGCGCGCATGCCGTCGCGTGCCTCCGCTGTCTTGCCCTCGGCAAGATAGGGAAATCGGAACAGCTTGCGGAAACCGGGATAGCCGGACAGCAGGGGTTCGCACTTCAGGATATCGTCCATCAGCGCGTCCGGCTGCTGCGCGTCGAAGGACCGGTGCGAGAAGCTGTGATTGCCGAGGATATGACCGTCGTCGGACCAGCGCCGAAGGACGCGCGGCGCAAGCTTTTCGTCGACATATTTCCCGGCGACGAACCCTGCGGCCTTGACCTGGTGGCGCTGCAGCGCGGCCCGTATCGCCGTATCGCGATCCTCGCCGCGCAAGACTGGCGTGTCGGTGAGGTCGAAATCGTCGATGGTGATCGCAATGCCGGGGGTACGGGCACGTCGTCCGCCATGCCCGCCTGCCCCGCCGGCGGCGAGACCGGCAACGAAGAGCCCGGCGATCAGGGTCCGGCGGTCGGAGTCGAGAGCCATGGCCGCTTATGGGGGGGCGGAATCGCGGCGGCAACATCGAACGCGGCGACGGGGGCCTTGCCAAGCGTGTGCCCGGCGGCGGCGATTGACGCGTGCTTCGCACGCGCTACGCTGCTGAATCCATGATCCATCGGGGGGATTTGCATGCGGTTCTGTCTTCACGTGGCCATGGCGGCGCTTGCCTTGGCGTCCGGGAGCGGTGCCGCGCACGCCCAGCAGCACCCCCAGGCCGAGGCCCAGGCGCTCGACTTGCTCAAGCGCGGCATCGCCTTCCGCACCGTTGCGGGGCCGGGCAACCAGACGCCGGCCTATGCCGCCTATCTCAAGCAGGTGCTGGTCGCCGGCGGCTTTGCCGATAGCGACGTCGAGATCGTGCCGGTGGGCGACACCGCCTATCTGGTCGCCCGCTACCGCGGCACCGGCAAGGCCAAGGGCGGGGCAAAGCCGCTGCTGATCTCCGGCCATATGGATGTGGTGGAGGCCAAGCCCGCCGACTGGACGCGCGATCCGTTCACCGCGGTGATCGAGAACGGCATGATCTATGGTCGCGGCGCGGCCGACATGAAGTACGACCTATCGACGATGGTCGCGACGCTGATCGACCTCAAGCGCACCGGTTTCCGTCCGGCCCGCGACATCGTGCTGCTGCTTTCCGGCGACGAGGAAACCAGCATGAAAACGACCGCGCTGATGGCGGATCGCTTCGCCGATGGCGAGATGCTGCTCAACGTCGACGGCGGCGGCGGCGCGCTCGATGCAGCCGGCAAGCCGACCTATTACGGCATCGACGGCGCCGAGAAGACCTATGCCGATTTCGAGCTGACCGTCACCAATGCCGGCGGCCATTCGAGCGCGCCGCGGCGTGACAACGCCATCTACGCGCTCGCCCATGCGCTGACCCGCATCGAGGCGTACGCTTTCCCCGGCGAGATCAACGCGATCACCCGCGCCAGCTGGGAAGCCGAGGTGGCGCAGGCCGAACCGGCGCGCGCCGCCATGATCCGCCGGTTCCTCGCCAACCCGCAGGATGCCGAGGCGCTTGACGCACTCCGCGCCGAGCCCAGCCTGATCGGGCAGACCGGCACGACCTGCGTCGCGACAATGCTGAGCGGCGGGCATGCCACCAATGCCCTGCCCCAGCGTGCCACCGCCAACATCAATTGCCGCATCTTCCCGGGCACGCCGGTGGAGGCGGTGCGCGAAACGCTGGTCAAGGCGGCGGCAGAGCCCGGTCTCACCATCCGCACGCTCGACAGCGGCACCGTCGCCAGTCCGGCCTCGCCGCTGCGTGCCGACCTGATGGGGGCGGTGACCAGCGCGATCCACGCCCGCTTCCCCGGCGTGGCGGTGGTCCCGGGCATGAGCACGGGTGCCAGCGATTCGATGTGGTTCCGGGCCAAGGGCGTGCCCAGCTATGGGATCAGTCCGATGTTCGTCACGCCGGGCCAGAGCTTCGCCCATGGGCTGAACGAGAAGTCGCCGCTGAGCGAGATTGCACCGTCGATCACCTATTATCGCAGCGTGCTGACGGCGCTGGCGAAATAGGCGCTGTGGCGGGCGGGCGGCGGCGCGCGTCGCCCTGCCCGATGACATGCCGGGCGGGTGACATCTGTCACTGTGCGAACGCCTGCCTCCGCCGCAAAACAAGGTCGTTCTTCAAGGGAATCGACCGATGCCAGACGATCTCGCCGCCGTTGCCCAATTGTCGCAGGTATCGAAGCGGCTGGGTGGCAGAACCGTGCTTCCCGCGCTGGACCTCGTGCTTCGCGCCGGCGAAGTGACCGCACTGCTCGGCCCGAACGGCGCCGGGAAGACCACGTCGGTCGCGCTGCTGACCGGCCGGTTGGCGCCCGATGCGGGCAGCGCGACGCTGTTCGGCCTCGACCCGCGCCGCCCCGCCGCGCGGCGCCGGCTGGGGGTGATGCTGCAGAGCGCCGGGCTGCCCGACGTGCTGACGATCGGCGAGCTGGTGACGCTGCATTCCGGCTACTACCCCGATCCGCGACCGCTCGACGAAGTGCTGGCGCTTGCCGGGATCGGCGATCTCGCCGACCGCCGCTGCGGCACGCTTTCGGGCGGCCAGGCGCGGCGGGTGCAATATGCGCTGGCGATCTGCGGCCGCCCCGACCTGCTGGTGCTCGACGAACCGACCGCCGCGATGGACCGGGGATCGGCACGCACCTTGTGGAGCACGGTACGCGATCTCGCCGACAGCGGCGTCGCGGTGCTGCTGACCAGCCACGACCTTGCCGAGGCCGATGCGCTGGCCGACCGGGTGCTGGTGATGGAGGCCGGCCGGATCGTCGCCGACGATACCCCCGCGGCGTTGCGGGCGCGCGCAGGCGGATCGGTGATCCGTTGCCGCAGCCGCCTGGTGCCGCCCGCCGCGGCGCTGCTGCCGGCGGCGCGCGATGCGGCGATGGACGGGGCGGATCTGCGGATCGTCACCGCCGATGCGGCGGCCACCACCCGAGCGCTGCTCGATGCCGATCCCGAGCTTTCGGCATTGCGGATCGCCGATGCGACGCTCGAGGATGCAATCGCCGCGCTGCTGACGCCGACCGAGCAGAGGATCGCCGCATGACCGCCCTCGCCCTTCCCGACGGTGTCTGGCACCGCGAGGCGCTGACCGAGGTCAAGCGCAGCCTGCGCCTGCCGCAATTCCTACTGCCGACGGTGCTGACCCCGGCCGGCTTCTATGCGCTCTTCACGCTCGCCTTGCCGCACGATCCCGCGCCCGGCTTCGCCGCGGCGACGCTCGCCGGCTATGGCGTGTTCGCGGCGACCGGCCCGGCGCTGTTCGGCTTCGGTGCCGGCGTGGCGGTGGAGCGCGAACAGGGGCTGATCGAGCTCAAGCGCGTGTCGCCGATGCCCGCAGGGGCGTATGTGGCGGCCAAGCTGGCGGCGGCGATCGTCACCACCGCGTTCGCGCTGATGCTGATCGACGCCCTGTCGATCGTCGCCGGCGTCCGGCTGTCCCCTGCTACTTGGGCGCTGCTGACCCTGCTCCATCTCGCCTCGGCCGTTCCGTTCGCGCTGATCGGCTTCGGCATGGGGATGCGGATGACCGCCAAGGGTGCGGTGGCGGTCGCCAACGCGCTGTTCCTCGGCTGCTCGGTGCTGGGCGGCCTGTGGGTGCCGAGCCGGCTGCTGCCCGGGTGGATGCAGATGGTGGGTGCCTGGACGCCCTCCTATCATCTCGGCCAGCTCGCGCGGTGGATTATCGGCGCCGACACGATCGGCACGCCCGGGATACACGGCGCGGCGGTGCTGGCGATGACGGTCGCGGGGGCGGCCTGGGCCTGGACCGGCTGGCGGCGCAGTCCCGCTTGACCGCCCGGCCCGACATCCACGAAGCTGGCGCCATGCAGACGCCCTATGATCGATGGCGCGACGTTCGCTGGCCGTGGCTCGCCTATCTGATCTTCGTGCCGTTCCCGTGGCTGTGGGCCAAGCCGAGCGCCGCGACCATCCTGTGCGCCGCGGTGGCTATCGGCACCTTCCTGCCGATCTATTTCATCGCCTTCCGGCTGCGTGGATGGCGGCTGCTGGTGACGGCCGGGGCGATGCTGGCGATCAGCGTGGCGGTGGCACCGCTCCCGCTGGGCTGGACGACCTTCGCGATCTACGGCGCGGCGACGATCGGTCGGGTCGCGCCGCGCCGCCAGGCCCTGCTGGGGACCGCCGCCATCGCTATTGTCGTTGCGGTGACGGGAATCGTGCTTGGGCAACCCGTGCTGTGGTTCGCCCCCGGCGTGCTGTTCGTGGTGATGACCGGTGTGCTGACGGTGTCGCAGACCGCCTTTGTCGAGCGGACCCAGGCGCTGCTCGCAACGCAGGAGGAAGTGCGCCGCCTTGCCGGCACCGCCGAGCGCGAGCGGATCACCCGTGACCTGCACGACGTGGTCGGACGGACGCTGACCCTGGTGGCGCTCAAGGCCGATCTGGGCGTGCGGCTGATCGACCGCGATCCCGCGACGGCCAAGGCGGAGCTGGAGGCGATCGCGGCGGCGGCGCGCTCGGGGCTGGCCGAGGTGCGGGCGGCGCTCACCGGGCAGCTGGGCGGCACGCTGGCGACCGAGGCGGCGGCGTCGCTCGCTGCGCTGGAGACCGCGGGGATCGAGCCGATCGTCACCGGCGACCCCGGCACCGTGCCGGCCGATGCGGGTGCGATCCTGGCGATGACGCTGCGCGAAGCCGTCACCAACGTGATCCGCCATGCCGGCGCCCGGCGCTGCGCGATCGGTTTCGAGGCGGGCCCGGGCAATGCGCGGCTGGTGGTGCAGGATGACGGCGTCGGCCTGTCCTTCCGCGAGGGCAATGGGCTGCGCGGCATGCGCCAGCGGCTGACCGCGGCGGGCGGGCGGCTGGAGCTGCGGGCGCTCGGGCCCGGGACCCGCCTCGAGGCGAGCGTCCCGGCATGAGCGCGATCCGGATCGTCCTTGCCGAGGACCAGACGCTGGTGCTTGGGGCAATCGCCGCGCTGCTGGCGCTCGAGCCCGATTTCGCCATCGTCGGTCGCGCTGCCGATGGCGATGCGGCGCTGGCGCTGGTGCGGACGCTGCAGCCCGACATCCTGCTCACCGACATCGAGATGCCCGGGCGCACCGGGCTCGATTGCGCACAGGCGCTGGCGGCGGAACGGGCGCGGACCTCCGTGATGATCGTCACCACCTTCGCCCGGCCGGGCTATCTCGCCCGCGCGCGGGCGGCCGGCGTGCGCGGCTATCTGCTCAAGGACGCGCCGATTGAATCGCTCGCGGCGGCAATCCGCACGGTAGCCGCCGGCGGCCGGGTAATCCCGGCCGAACTCGCCGCCGCCGCCTGGGAAGCCGGCAGCGATCCGCTGACCGACCGCGAGCGCGATGCGTTGCGCCTCGCCGAGGAAGGCCTGTCCAACAAGGACATCGCCAGCCGCCTGGGCCTGTCCCCGGGCACCGTGCGCAACTACCTGTCGGACGCGGCGGCCAAGCTGGGCGCGGCGAACCGGATCGAGGCAGGCCGCACAGCGCGGGCCAATGGCTGGCTTTGATCGCGAAGGTCGGCGGCGCGGCGACGAAACATCGTGCCGGCCGGGGCGTTGTGGAACTTGATGGTGCTCCACCCGCTCCTCCTCTTGTCGCTGCTGGCGGCGCCGGCCACCGACGTCGCCGCGATGCGGTGGGAGAAGCGCGTGCTGCTCGTCCGCGCATCCGGTGCGCACGATCCATCGCTGCTGGCCCAGCGCCGGATCCTCCAGCGCTGGCGGACCGGTGCGGCCGAGCGCGATCTCGTTCTCGTCGAAGTGCAGGGCGAGACGGTAGTGGGCGCTAGCGACACCGCGGCGCGGCTGCGCCGGCGCTACCGCCTGCCCGACACCGGCTTCATGGTCGTCCTGATCGGCAAGGATGGCGGGGTGAAGCTGCGCCAGTCCCGGCCGATCGCTGCCGCCGCGCTCGAGGAAACGATCGACGCCATGCCGATGCGGCGCAGCGGCAAGCGTTAGGGGCCCCGGCGCGCGAGCGCCGATCGCGCTTGCTGGCGCCGTCGTTCCTGGCCTAGCCTGTTCGAGGACGCGGCTGCACCGCGCCGCACGTCGCCCCGGCGCGTGCCATGCAGGAGAGACAGCATGATCACGCGGCGCCATGCCATCGCTTCGTCGCTTGCGGCATGGGCAACTGCCGGGATGGCGGCGGCCCCTGCCCTCGCCGCCGCCGGCCGGCTGAAGCAGTCGGTGAGCCGCTGGTGCTATCAGGACATGCCGCTCGATGCCCTGTGCGCCGCCGCCGCGAAAATCGGGCTGCAGGGAATCGATCTGCTGCAGCCCGCCGATTATGAAACGCCGCGCCGCTACGGCCTGCGCTGCACCATGGGCTATGCCGCGGACGTCATGACGATCCCCAACGGACTCAATCGCCGCGAGAATCACGCGGCGATCGAGCAGGCCTTCCGGACCGGCATCCCCCAGGCCGCAAAGGCCGGCGTGCCCAACGTCATCGCCTTTTCGGGCAACCGCCGCGGCATGTCGGACGCGGAGGGTGCCGAAAACACCATTGCCGGGCTCAACCGCCTCAAGCCGATCGCCGAGGACCACGGCGTGACGATCTGCGTCGAGCTGCTCAACAGCAAGCGCGACCATCCCGACTATATGGCGGACCACACCGCCTGGGGCGTTCGCGTCGCGCGCGCGGTCAATTCGCCGCGCGTCAAGCTGCTCTACGACATCTACCACATGCAGATCATGGAAGGCGACCTGATCGCCACGATCCGCGAGAGCCTGCCCTGGATCGGTCATTTCCACACCGGCGGCGTGCCCGGGCGGCACAATTTGGACGCGACGCAGGAGGTCAACTGGCGCGCGGTGGCCCGCAGCATCGCCGACCTGAACTTCACGGGCTATGTCGCGCACGAGTTCGTGCCGCAGGGCGATCCGCTGACTGCGCTGGCGGAAGCGGTGCGGATCTGCACCGTCTAGGCTCGACGCCTCGCCGGGACCGGCCCGGCGAGGCGCAGTGCATCACCAGATGCGGACGCGCTTCTCGGGGGTGAGGTACAGCTTGTCGCCCGGGGCCGGCTTGAACGCGCCGTACCAGGGATCCATGTTGCGGACGACCCAGGTGCGCTGCTCGGACGGTGCGTGCGGATCGGTGAGCAGGCGCTGGCGCAGGTTCGCCTCGCGATAGTTGCGCCGCCACACCTGTGCCCAGCCGAGATAGAAGCGCTGGTCACCCGTGGTGCCGTCGATCACCGGTGCCGGCTTGCCGCCGAGCGACTTGATATAGGCATCGTGCGCGACCGAGAGGCCGGCCAGATCGGCGGTGTTCTCGCCCAGCGTCAGCCGGCCGTTGACGTGCATGCCCGGCAGCGGCGTGTAGGCGTCGTATTGTGCGGCGAGCGCGTCGGTGCGCTGCTTGAACGCGGCGACGTCGGCGGGCGTCCACCAGTCGGTCAGGCGGCCTTCCTTGTTGTACTTGGCGCCCTGGTCGTCGAAATGGTGGCTCAGCTCGTGGCCGATCACCGCGCCGATGCCGCCATAGTTGATCGCCGGATCGGCCTTGGGATCGAAGAAGGGCGGCTGCAGGATCGCCGCCGGGAAGACGATCTCGACCATGCCGAAATTGGCATAGGCGTTGATCGTCATCGGGGTCATGCCCCATTCCCAGCGCTGCAGCGGCTTGCCGAGATGGCCGACATTGTCCTGAAACGCCCATTCGTTGGCGCGCTGGGCGTTGCCGAATGCGTCGCCGGCGACGATCTTCAGCGCCGAATAGTCGCGCCAGCGATCGGGATAGCCGATCTTCGGGGTGAAGGCGGCGAGCTTCTCGTGCGCCTTCACCTTGGTTTCGGGCGCCATCCAGTCGAGCTGGTCGATCCGCGCGTCCATCGCGGCGATCACGTTCTTCACCAGCCGGTCGGCCGCCGCCTTGGTTTCGGGCGGGAAGAACTTGGCGACATAGATCTTGCTGACGTCGTCCGAGAGCGCGCCGGTGGTGAAGCCCACCGCCCGCTTCCAGCGGACCTGCTGCTCGGGGGTGCCCGACAGCGTGGTGCCTTCGAAGGCGAAGACTTCCTTGTCGATCGCGCTGGGCAGGACGTCCGAATAGCTGCTCAGCGAGCGGACGATCAGCTGGTCGCGCAGCACCGCGATGGGGGTCGTGGCAACCAGCTTGGCGATGCCCGCCACCGCGCTCGGCTGGGCGACGATCACGCTGTTCACCGGCGCCCCCATTCCCTTGAAGAAGGCCGCGAAATCAAAGCCCGGCGCCTGCTGCGCGAGCTGGGCGACGCTGAGCTTGTTATAGGTCTTGTTGGCGTCGCGGCTGTCCGCGCGCGTCCAGCTGACCTTGGCGATCTCGGTCTCGAAGGTAACGATCGCCGCCGCGCGGGCGGCGGCATCGGGCTCGCCGAGCAGCGTGAGCAGGTTGGTCAGGTGCTTGAGATAGGCCGCCTTGGTCTCGGCAAGCTTCGCATCGGTGGAAAGATAATAGTCGCGGTCGGGGAGACCGAGGCCGCTCTGCGCCATGCTCAGCGCATAGATCTCCGGCTCCTTGTCGTCCTGGCCCACATAGGCGCCGAACGGGACCTGTACGCCGTTGCGCGCGGCCTGGGCATAAAGCGCGGGCAGCGCGTCCTTGCTGGTCACGCCCTTGATCTGGTCCAGCCACGGCTTGATCGGCGCGAGGCCCTTGGCATCGATCGTCGCGGTGTCGAGATAGGTGGCATAGGCGGTGCCGATCTTCGAGCCGGCCTTGGCCTTCTCGGCTTCCAGGATCGCGTGCGTCCGCTCCTTCGACAGGTCGTCAAGCAGGTTGAACGCGCCGTAATTGGACTGGTCGGCAGGGATCGGCGTGTTCTTGGCCCAGCTGCCATTGGCATAGGCGTAGAAGTCGTCGCCCGGGCGCACCGAGCGATCCATGCCGCCGGTGTCGAAGCCATAGCTGCCATAGGCCGGCTTGTCCGCAGACGCTGGGGCCGGCGTCGTCGTCTGCGCGGAGACCGCGGTCAGGCCGTACAGCGCAGCCCCGAGCAGGATCGGCGAACCGAAGACGGTGGTAGCAAGCAGCGTACGGCGCATGGGGACTCCTGGGAAAGATTATGTCGCTGTCTTAATCGATCACTACGCAGCGTCAACGCGCTTGGCGGTGCTCGTCGCGCTGCCAGCCTCGACCCCGCAGCCGCCTTGCGCTCGGCACAATTTTGCGCTTGCTGGAACATCGTGAGCGTTTCGCAGCCAGAATCATCCGGATCGATTGGTGCGGGCGCGCCGGTAGCGCGGTTCGACGTGTCGAACACGCCGCCCGCGCTGCGCTTCGACCGGTATGCGGAATCGATCGATCCGATCTTCGACGTTCGGCGCGACGCGGTGGCGGCCGACTTCAGCGTCGGACTGGAGGCGTTCAACGCCGGGGCCGTGCTGATCGGCCGATCCCGCATGTGGGGCGCCGAGTTCCGCTATGAGCGCAGCGCCCAGAAGGTCGCGCAGAGCGGCGTCGAGGCGGTGCTGGTGCAGATCATCACCCGCGGCGGCGATACGCGCCTGCATGACGGCGAAGCGATCGCGACCCGCCCCGGCGACATCTGCATCGCCGACATGACCCGGCCGTTCGGCACCCGCACCGATGGCTGCGAGAATATCAGCATGATCGTCCACCACGGTGCGCTGGGGCTTGGCGAGCCGCATCTCGACCGGCTGCACGGGGTGGTGCTGCCGCGCGACTCGCTCGCCGCGCAGCTGCTGGGCCAGCATGCCCGGATGCTCGTCGACCAGCTGCCGCAGGCGAGCCAGGAGGAGGCGCTGGCGGTAGCGCGTGCCACCGGGCTGATGCTCGGCGGCCTGCTCGCGCCGGTCGCCGAGGAGCGGGGTCCAAGGGCGCCCGTCGCGGTGGCGGCGCTGTTCCGGATCAAGCGCTTCATCCGCGCCAACCTCGCCCATCCCGAGTTGGGCCCGGACATGGTCGCGCGGGCGATGGGCATGTCGCGTGCGTCGCTGTACCGCGCCTTCGCGCCGCTCGGCAGCGTCGGCGACTTCATCCGCCGGCAGCGGCTGGAGCGGGTACTGAGCGACCTGGCGGATCCGGGGCAGCGCGGCAAGTCGATCGCCGAGATCGCCTATGGCTGGGGCTTTGCCGACTGGTCGACCTTCTCGCGCGCGTTCAAGGCGGCGTTCGGGATGACGCCCAGCGAGGCGCGCGGCGGCACCGCCCCGCTTGCCCTGCCCGCGCAGACGGCGGCGCCCGCCGGCGAGGTCCTGCTGCCCCACTGGATCCGCACGATGGACATGCTGCGCCTGCCCGGCTGAGGCGCGCGTGCGACTTCTGCGCCGTTCGGAACGCATCCGCCTCCCGGGCGGTTCTGGTCCCTTGTTCCGGAAAGGCAACAAGGGGAAGGCGATGCGCGGACGGTTCTGGTCGGCGGGCATGCTGGCGTTGGCGCTGACCGCCTGTTCGGGCGATCGCGGCGGCGGTGCGCCGCCGCGCGCCAAGGATCGCATCCAGGTCACGCCCGAACTCTCCACCCTCACGCTGCCGCTCGAAGCCAATCTCGACGATCTCGCCGCGACGCTGGAGCGCGCGGTACCCCACCGCCTCTGGGGCATCGATGCCCCGGACCAGCCCTGCGTGCCGTCGAAGAAGCTGGACCTCGGCATCGCCAAGCTGAAGACGCCGACGATCACGTGCCGCATCGTCGGCGAGGTGACCCGCGGCCGGATGACGATCGGCGGCAGCGGCCAGACCATCCGGCTGGCCATGCCGCTCCATGCCGTGGTGCGCGCCGAGGATATCGGCGGCGTCCTCAAGCGCGAGACCGCGACCGCGGACGCGATGGCGCACGCGGTGATCCACCTCGCGCTCGGGCCCGACTGGAACCCGCGCGGCAGGATCGCGATCGACTATGCCTGGGCCGATGCCCCGCATGTCGACATCCTCGGCCAGCGCATCGAGTTTACCGACAAGGCGGACGAGAAGCTCGCGCCGGTCATCGCCAGTCTGGAGCGCGAGCTGCCGGGCGAACTGCAGAAGCTGGGCGTCCGCGCGAAGATCGATGCGGCCTGGCGCTCGGCGTTCACGACGCTGTCGCTCAACCGCGAGAACCCGCCGGTGTGGATGCGGGTGACGCCGAAGCAGCTGCGCTATGGCGGCTATGCGATCGCCGGCAAGCGGCTCGAACTGCGGCTCGGCATGGAAGCGACCACCGAGACGTTCGTAGGCCCGCGCCCCGCCGATCCGGCGCCGACGCCGCTCCCGCCGATGCAGCCGTTGCAAGGATCGATCGGCAAGGTCTCGCTGTTCCTGCCGGTGATTGCCGACTATCGCGAGCTGGAGCCGGTGCTGATGAAGGCGCTGGTCAAGCGCCAGGCGCGGCCGTTCCAGGTGCCCGGGGTCGGTGCGGTGCGGGCGAATTTCGAGCGCGCGACGATCTATGGCACCAAGGGCGGGCAGATGGCGGTCGGCCTGCTCTTCTCGGCCGAAGATGCGGCCGGGCGGATCGGGCGGACGCGGGGCACGGTGTGGCTGACCGCGACGCCGGTTAACCTGCCCAATTCCCGCCGCGTCGACTTCCAGAATCTGGGGGTCAGCGGCACCACCGACATGACCGGCGGCGACCTGATCCTCCAGCTGATGAACGCGCCCGGGATGAGCAGCTTCATCGCCGCGGCGCTGACCCAGAATTTCGAGCGCGACTATGCCGAGCTGCTCGGCAAGGTCAGCCGCGCGATCGCCAGCCGCCGCGAGGGCGTGCTGCGCATCGACGCGACGATGGAGCGGACCCGGACGGGCACGCTCCAGGCCTCGGGGCAGGGGCTGTATCTGCCGGTCTGGGCCGAGGGCAGTGCCGCGGTGCGGCTGGCGGGGCCGACCTCAGGCGGAGAGAAACACCACGCCCGGTAGCGCCACGCCCTTGGCGGCGGTGCCGAGACGACCATCGGCGCCGATCGCCAGCCGGGCGATGTTGCCGGAGCGCTCGTTGGCGACGAGCATCTCGCGGTCGCCCTCGCGGAGCAGGAACAGCCGCGGCCAATGGCCGCCGCAGCCGGCGTGCTGGAGCGGCGTGAGCCCACCGTCGGGCTGAATCGCGAACACCGCGATGCTGTCATGCCCGCGGTTGGAGAGGTAGAGCCGCGTGCCGGCTGCATTGACCGCGATATGCGCGGCGGCGGAAGTGCCGGTGAAGCCCTTGGGCAGCGTCGACAGCGTGGCGACCGCGGTGAAGCGCCCGTCGGGAAGCGCACGGAGCACCGTCACCGTGTTGGCAAGCTCGGTGACGAGATAGGCGATCGGCAGCCTGGGATGGCGGGCGAGATGGCGCGGGCCGGCGCCCGGCTCGGTACGGTAAGCGATGCTGGTATCGACCGTGCCGGCGGTGCCCAGCCGATGGAGGAACACCGCGTCGGCACCCAGGTCGACCGAATGCAGCCGGTCGCCGTTCCCCGCGAAGCCGACCCAATGCGCGTGCGGCCCCGCCTGGCGCTCGCGGTTGGGGCCGCTGCCCTCGTGCTGGATGCGGCGTGCCTCGCCGACCAGGCGGCCGGTGCGGTCGAGATCGAACAGCGCGACGCTGCCGCTCGAATAATTGGCGATCGCCAGCCGTCGGCCGTCGGCGGAGAGCGCCGCATGGCATGGGTCGGCACCCAGCGTCGAGGCGGCGCCCAGCTTGGCGAGCCCCGCCGAATAGATGCCGACGCTGCCCTGGGTCTGCTCGTCGAGTAAGTACCGCACACCCGTTGTCGCCGATCGGACGCCGAACGAGGCGTTGCGGATCTCCGCATGCGCCGCCCCCGCCTGCCAGCCCGCGGGGCCGCGGGTGAGCGGCACCAGGCCGGGGCCCTTTTCGTTCGCATAGGTGCCGGCGATCAGGCGCTCGCCGGTACGGGCGAGCAGCGTCGTCGGGCAGGTGCCGACTGCGACGGCGGCGCCGACCAGCGCACGGCGCGTCAGCGGGGGGACAGAGATGGTCATATCCTATTGAAGCCTTTCGCTTTCTTGCCGTCAACGCTGAACCTTTGCGGCCGCCGCGCGCTGAACCCGCGCAACAGGGAGCAGCGTCATGACCGATCAACCGAGCCGCCGCGATCTTCTGAAGGGTGCCGCTGCCGCCGGCGCTGCTACTGCCGCCGGACCGGCGCTGGCGCAAGCCGCGAGCGGCAGCCCGGCGCCCGACCCGCAGACCAAATTTACCGACAAGCCGTTCCCCGAGCAGCGCCAGAAATGGCCGGCGCTCCAGCGCGAGATGACCCCGGTGCCCGATTGCGGCGAGCGCAGCTATCGCGGCTCGGGCAAGCTCGCCGGCCGCAAGGCGCTGGTGACCGGCGGCGATTCCGGTATCGGCCGCGCCGCGGTGATCGCCTTTGCCCGCGAGGGGGCCGATGTCGCGATCAACTATTTCCCGAGCGAGGAGCCGGACGCGCAGGACGTCGCCAAGCTGCTGCGCGCCGAAGGGCGCAAGGTGGTGCTGCTGCCCGGCGACCTGACCGACCAGGGCTTCTGCGTCGATCTCGTCGGCCGCGCCAACCGCCAGCTCGGCGGGATCGACATTCTGGTCAACAACGCCGCCTATCAGCAGTCGAAGAACTCGATTGCCGAGATCAGCTTCGAGCAGTTCGACCGGACGCTGAAGACCAACCTCTATGCGATGTTCTGGATCACCAAGACGGCGATCCCGCTGATGAAGCCGGGTGCGGCGATCATCAACACTGCCTCGGTGAACTCGTTCGCGCCGGAGAAGGAACTGCTCGACTACGCCACCACCAAGGGCGGCATCGCGATCTTCACCAAGGCGCTGGCCAAGCAGCTCGCCAAGCAGGGCATACGGGTCAACGCGGTGGCGCCGGGGCCGATCTGGACGCCGCTCCAGGTCGCGGGCGGCCAGCTGCCGGGCAAGATGGGCGAGTTCGGCCAGGACACACCGCTCGGGCGCGCCGGCCAGCCGGCCGAACTGGCCCCGCTCTATGTCGCGCTGGCCTCGAGCGAGTTCAGCTACACCGACGGCAGCGTGTTCGGCGCGAACGGCGGTACCGGCGCGGTGTGACCGCGCCGGTCAGCCCGCGCGATCAAATGCCGATCCGGAAGCTGATCGGCGCATCCTCGGCGGTGCAGGCGACCCCGTCTTCCGGACGATAGCTGCTGGTGTAGCGAAACGACTTGGCGACGCCGGTGGCGGCGTCGTCGAACACGAAGGCCGGATAGGCGCTCACCACCCTAGGGGCGATCGTCCGGCCATCGGTGGCGACGTCGAACTCGGTACGCACCCAGCCTTCAAACCCCATCTGCTGCGCTTCCTTGGGGAAGGCGTTGGCGAGATTGCCGACCCCGCGCACCGCCGGCTTCAGGCCCAGCAATGCGCATTGGCGCGTGGTCAGTCCGGTTTGCGCAAAGGCCTGTTGGGCGGCCGCGAGATCGCCCTTCGACGCGGCAATGTTGGCGCGCTGGAGCAGCGCCGCAACCTTGAGCGGGTGACGCTCCGGCAGGCCCGGCGCTGCCACTACGTCGGCGAGCAGCGCATCGGCATCGGCAGGGCTGTGCCGGCGGAAGCCCGGCATCGAGAGGCGCAGCCGCAACGTTGCGGCCGCGAGCGGATCCGCCTGGAAGTCGGGGCGCGCCAGCAATGCCCGCAGCGCCGCCGCGGTGCCATGCTCGCCGCGCTCGGCATGCTCGATCGCGACATAGGCACGCGCGCTTGCCGGCGCGTGCAGCGCTTCGCTGAGCGTCACCGCTTCCGCGAGCAACGCCTTGCGGTCGGCCTCGCCGACGATGCTGTTTTCGCCGAGCGCCACCGCCGCGGCGAGCATGCCGGCGCGATCCTGCTTGGCCCGTGCCGCCGCCAGCGCCGCGCGCTCGAGCGGGGCCGCCTTGGCGTCGGGCATGTCGTGCCATCCGGTAGCGGCGACGCCCTGCGTCTCCAGCCAGTCGGCGAAGGCGGTGCGCAACGGCTGGTTCAGCCCCGGACGCTCGCTGCCGGTAGTGCAGCGCAGCTCCATGCGGGTGGTCCAGCGGAACATCGCCGGGATCGCACGCGCGTCTTCCGGCTTCCACGACCAGCCGGCGACGGCGCGGGCAAAGGCAACGGCGGCAGGGCGGCCCGCCGGGGTGTAGATCGGCAGCACGCCCTGGACGTGGCCGTCCTCGGCGAGCGAGAACTGGATGACTGCCATGTCCTCGGGTTTCAACCCGGTGGCCTCGCCGCAGGGCGGCAGTTCCATGTCGCGGGCGCGGGCGAACGGCGAATCGAGGAAGCGGCCAGCACCGGTATAGGCGAGATACTTGCGCGCGGAATCGCGATCATGGTTGAGATAGGCGGCGATGGCGAGGTCCGACCGCGTCGCCAGATCCGAAACGCCGACCTTGAGCGTCAGGCCGCCCTGCTTGCGCAGGCTGTCCTTGAGTTCGGCATAGGCCTGCTCCGCCTTGCCGGCGTTGAGCAGCGCGCGGGCATATTGGGTCTGCACCGCCGCCTGTGCCTTGCGGTCGAGCTGGGGATCGGCGGCGGCGATGCTGCGCGCCTCGGCGGCGTAGCGCACCCCCTCGCCGTCCTGATCGAACATCGTCACTTGCGACAGCGCCATCAGCGGCTGGACCCGATTGATGCCGGTCGTGCCTTCCAGCGCCAGCCGATACTCGGCGGCGGCGGCGGGATAATCGAACCGCAGCATGGCGATCCTGCCAAGCGCGAGATGCGCCTGCTGCACCTCCTCGGCAAAGCCGGCCTTGGCGGACAGCACCGGCAGTCCGCGCCGGATCGCCGCCTCGCCTTCTTCCGCGCGCTCGAGCTGTGCGAGGCAATAGCCCTTGCGCACGTCCACCGCGGCGCGGACAGTGGCGCTCGCCATCGCCTTGGCGTTCTTCTCGATCTCCTCGAAGGCCTGCACCGCCTCGCCGCACGCCCCGTCGGCCGCCGCCTTGGTCGCGCGATCGAACAGCTGCTGCAGCGTGGGCGCGGCGCCCGCGACTTGCGGCGTCGCCTGCGGACTAGTGCCCAGCAATAGCGCGAGAATCACCGCTTGCATTATGCTACTCCTCCCCCAGGAGACGAACTCAAATCACGATATGGGCACGATGTCGAGGCACCTGCGTGCGATCCTTCACAGGTTTTGGACGCGCCCGTTGCTTGCGCTGCTCTTGCTGGGCAGTCTGGCGGGCGCGGCCGAACCGCCGCGCTACCCGCCCGACAGCATCCTGCTGTTCGTCGCCGCCTGGTGCGCGCCGTGCCAGGGCGAGCTTGCCCGGCTCGCCGAGATCAGCCGCGCCGCCCGGCCGTTCCGGGTCCTCGTCGTGCCGTTCGATGACGGCAAGGGAACGCGCGCGATGCTCGATGCGGTGCCGGTGGCGCAACGCCTGGTCGTCGATCGCGCAACGCAGCGTCGGCTGGTTACGGAGGTCGAGCGCCGGAGCGCCGGCCTGCCGTTCAGCCTCGCAATTGACCAGGAGGGCCAGATTTGCGCCGCACAGGCCGCGTTGCTGGACGGCGCCGCGGCTGCGGCACTGGTGTCTGCCTGCCGGCGGTAACCTCGCATTAACCATAATCGCGAGCCGCAACTTAACCTTATCTCCTTAATAATAATCGCGTTTCCAGGCGCGATCGAAGGAGCCGGGGGTGTGTCTAGCGTAACGAAACGGGCCATGGCGGCGGCTGCCGCGATGGCGCTGGCGGCCCTTGCGGCCTGCGATGGTGGCGGCAGCGGCGGATCGGCCGGTGGCGGTCTGGTCTCGGCACCGCCGACCCCGACCCCCAGCCCGGCCGCCGTCGCCGCGCTCGACGACAGCGTACGGCTCGCCCAGCAGGCCAGCTTCGGCCCGACCGCGACGCTGGTCGATCGCATCCGCACGCTCGGCGTGAACGGCTGGCTCGACGAGCAGTTTGCGGCGACCGGCAGCACCTATGCCGATCTCGCCACCGATGTGCGGACGAACTTCTGCGCCACGGGCGACAATGCCTGTGCGACGATGCGCTTCTCGCGCACGCCGGTGGCGATGCGCTTCTATGCCGATGCGATGTCGGCGCCGGACCAGCTGCGGCAGCGCGTCGCCTTCGCGCTTTCCCAGATGATCGTCGCCTCGGAGGCGGCGGTGCGCTCGACGGCGGGCATCGCCGGGTTCAACCAGCTGTTCCTCACCTACGCCTTCGGCAATTACCGCGAGCTGCTGCTCGCGGTGACGATGAACGGCTATATGGGCGACTATCTCGACATGGCGGACAGCCGCAAGGGCACCCCGTCGGAGAATTATGCCCGCGAGTTCCTCCAGCTGTTCACCATGGGGCCGGACCAGCTGGCGATGGACGGCACCCTCCAGCGCGACGCAAGCGGCGGCCCGGTGCCCAACTACACCGCCGACGATATCCGCGAGGTCGCCCGCGCCCTCACCGGCTGGACCTATGCCCGGGTCGACAATGCGGCGATCACCGACGGGCAGGCGATCGCCTATGCGCAGCCGATGATCGCGGTCCCCAGCCGCTACGACGCCGCCGAGAAGCGCTTCCTCGGCACCAGCGTCGCCGCCGGAGCGTCGCAACAGGCGAGCGTGGCGGCGGTGATCGATGCCGCGTTCAACCATGCCTCCACCCCGCCCTTCGTCGCGCGGCACCTGATCACCCATCTCGTGACGCCCAACCCCTCGCCTGCCTATATCGGCCGGGTCGCCGCGGTGTTCGCCAACAATGGCAGCGGCGTGCGCGGCGACCTCAAGGCGGTCGTCCGTGCGATCCTCACCGATGCCGAGGCGCGCGGCGCGCGGGTCAACAACAGCGGCAAGCTCAAGGAGCCGGTGCTGGCGATGACCAGCCTGGCGCGTGCGATCGGCTTCACCACCGACGGCTATGTCTTCCAGAGCCGCGACGCGACGCTGGGGCAACCGGTGATGCGCGCGCCCTCGGTGTTCAACTTCTATCCCGATGACTATCCGATGCCGGGGAGCGCGACGCTGCGCAGCCCGGCGTCGAAGCTGCTGACCAGCAACAACCAGCTGCGCTTCCACAACCTCGCCTATGACTGGACGGTGAGCGGCGACGCCACCCGCACCGAATATGCCGCCGTGGCCACCCTGCCCGGCACCTCGGGCTCGGCGCCGGCTTGGGCGGATTGGGAAGCCTTTGGCGACGATGTCGACGGCATGGTCGATCGCATCAACCTGCTGCTGTTCGCCAAGGCGCTGACCAAGGCGCAGCGCGATGCGCTCAAGGCCGCGGGTGTGGCGATCACCAACGCCGATCCCAAGCTGCAGGCCCGCAAGCGGGCGCAGATGATGCTCTATGTCGCGGCCACCAGCCCGATGTTCCTGGTCGATCGCTGAGGAATTTGCCCATGACGCTTTCCCGTCGCGATTTCGTTCGCCTCACCGCCGGCACCGGCGCGCTCGCCGCGCTGGGCCAGTTCGGCCGCACCGCCGCCATCGCCGCCCCCACCGGCAGCTACCGTGCCATGGTCGGGATCTTCCTGTTCGGCGGGAATGACGGCTGGAACATGGTGATCCCCACCGATGCCCGGCACAGCGCCTATCTGACCGCGCGCGGCAGCGTCGGCATCGCGCGCACCGCGCTCACGCCGCTGACCAACAGCGCCTATGCGCTGCACCCGGCGATGGCCGCGCTGCGGCCGGTCTGGGACGAGGGGTCGCTCGGGCTGGTGCTCAACACCGGCACGCTGTTCGCCCCGCTCACCAAGGCGACCTACCAGACCCGCGCCGATCTGCGCCCTGCCAATCTGATGAGCCATTCGGACGAGCAGGATCATTGGCAGGGCCTGCGCGCCCGTGAAGCGAGCCGCGACGGCTTTCTCGGCCGCATCGCCGACAAGATGCCAGGCGGCACGCTGCCGCCGGTGATGTCGCTCGCCGGCTCGACGGTGGCGGTGCTCGGGCGCCAGACGGCGCCGCTGATCCTGCCGACCGGCGGTCTGCCCGGCCGCAGCGGCTATAGCGCGGGCAGCAGCGCCAAGAACGCCGCGATCACCGCGCTCGCCACCAGCGCCGATGGCAGCGCGGTGCTGGACGGCGTCGCCCAGGCGATGACCACCAACTATGATCAGGCCGCCACCGCCAACACCATTCTCGCCGGCACCGCCGCGACCGACGCCTTCTTCACCAACCCGACGACCGGCGCGGCGCTGACCAGCGATCTCGCCAAGCAGCTGATGGTCGTCGCGCGGATGATCGCGGCACGCGGCACCCTCGGCCATGCGCGGCAGAACTTCCTGGTCAGCCAGGGCGGGTTCGACACCCATTCCAGCCAGGTCCAGGCCGGCAACACCGCCGCCGGGCTGCACGCCGGCCTGCTCGGCGACCTCGCCATGGCGATGGCGGGGTTCCACAAGGCGATGGGCTCGCTGGGCCTCGCCGCCAACGTCACCAGCTTCACGATGAGCGATTTCGGACGCACCTATCTCGGCAATGGCCAGGCGGGCACCGACCATGCCTGGGGCAGCAACCATCTGGTGATGGGCGGCGACGTCGCGCCGGGTGCGGTGCTCGGCCGCTATCCCGACCCCGTGCTCGGCGGTGCCGACGACATCACCAAGGAAGGCCGGTTCGTGCCGGGCGTGGCGCAGGAGGAATATCTCGGCGCGATCGCGCGCTGGCACGGCGTCGCCGATGCCGACCTGCCCTATGTCTTCCCCAACTGGTCGACCTGGAGCAGCGCCGGCCGCGGCCCGCTGGCGCTGTTCCGCAGCTAGCCGAGCTTCGGCCCCTCCAGCACGAGGCGGCGGCCGGCGACCAGCCGGACGGTGCGCCGCTCTCCACCGCATCGCACCTCGCGTGTGCCGCTCCGCTCGGGCAGCAGCACGGCACGGGCCAGGCGTCCGTCGCGCCAGTGGAGATCGACCGTGCAGGCGCCGCGGGCGCGCAGGCCGGTGGCGCTGCCCGTCGGCCAGGCTGTCGGCAACGCCGGGAGCAGCTCGATCGTGTCGCCCGCGCTGTAGAGCAGCATCTCGACAATCCCCGCCGCGCCGCCGAAATTGCCGTCGATCTGGAACGGCGGGTGCGCGTCGAACAGATTGGGATAGGTGCGCTCCGGCCCCAGCAGGAAGTTGAGGATGGCATGCGCGCGGTCCCCGTCGCGCAGCCGCGCCCAGAGGTTGATCCGCCAGGCCGTCGCCCAGCCGGTCGCGCGATCGCCGCGAGTCTCGAGCGAGCGCCGCGCCGCTGCAGCGAGATCGGGCGTGCCCGCGACGCTGATCTGGTGCGAGGGATAGAGGCCATAGAGGTGCGAGACGTGGCGATGCTGCTGTTCGGGGGCATCGGCGTCCCAGTCCTCCTGCCATTCCTGCAGCTGGCCCTGGCGGCCGATGCGATAGGGCGCCAGTCGGGCGGCGGCGGCGCGCAGCTCCGCGACCATGCCGGAATCGATCCCGAGGATCGTCGCCGCCTTTGCGGTCTGGGCGAACAGGTCGCGCAGGATCGCCATGTCCATCGTCGGCCCGGCGCACAGCGCGCCACCATGGCCATGCTGGTTCTCCGGGCTGATTGAGGGGTTGGTCACCAGATGGCCGGTGCGCGGATCCTGCACCAGCGTATCGAGGAAGAACCGCGCCGATCCGGCCATCAGCGGGTAGACCGAGGCGAGGAACGCTCGGTCGCGCGTATAGTCATACTGCTCCCACAGATGCGTGCAGAGCCAGGCTCCGCCGGTCGGCCACATGCCCCAGGCGGCGCCGTCGATCGGCGCGGTGGCGCGCCAGCCATCGGTGTTGTGGTGGCACACCCAGCCGCGCGCGCCGTACATCTCCCGCGCGGTGCGCGCGCCGGTGATCGCCAGTTCACGCACCAGCGTCACCAGCGGCGCGGCGCATTCGGTGAGGTTGGTGCTGTGGGCGGGCCAATAGTTCATCTCGGTATTGATGTTCACCGTGTATTTCGAGCCCCAGGGCGGGGCGAGGCTGTCGTTCCACAGCCCCTGCAGCGTCGCCGGCTGGCCGCCCGGCTGCGAGCAGGCGATCAGCAGGTAGCGAGCATAGGCGAAATAGAGCGCGGCGAGCGCCGGATCGGCGCGGGTCTGCGATTGCCGGACGCGCAGGTCGGTCGGCTCTGCCGCCGCTTCCGTCGTGCCGAGATCGAGGGTGACCCGCCGGAACAGCCGGCGATGCGCCGCGCTGGCATCGGCCGCGATCCGCTGGAACGACTTGCGCCGCGCCGCCGCCAGCGTCGCGGCCGTCAGCGCTTCGGGGTTGCCCGAGACATCGTCGAAGCGGCGGAAGCTGGTCGCCATGGCCAGCAACAGCGTCACTGAATCGGCGCCGCGGACGGCGATACCGTGATCGCTCGCCGCAACCCGGCCGCCCTCGGGCTGCACGAGCAGTCGTGCGGCGAAACGCAGGGCGCCGTCGACCCCTGCGGACGCGCCGTTATGGCCGGTCAGCAGCAGCTGGTCCGGGCTTGCCGCTGCCAGGGTGGCACCCGCATGCGGGCTGTCCAGCGCGAGATCGAGCTCGAGCTTGCCCTTGCCCGATGCCTCGATCCGCACCGCGATCAGCTGATCGGGCACCGAGGCGACCACCCGGCGCACATGCTCGACGCCGTTCGCGGTGAAGCGCGTCGTTGCGACTGCCGCATCCAGATCGAGCTCGCGGCGATAGCCCTGCGCGTCGCCCAGGCCCGGGGACCGCAGCAGGAGATTGCCGAGCGCCTGGTACGGCATCTGCGTCTTGGGGCGTCCGAGCAGCGCGTCGTTGGTCAGCGCCTCGGCCTCGGCAATCTTGCCGTCGAACACCAGGGCGCGGACCTTCGCAAGCGCCTCCCGGGCCTTCGGATTGACCGGATCATAGGGCCCGCCTGCCCACAGCGTCCCCTCGTTGAGCTGGAGCCGCTCGACATCGGTGCCGCCGAACACCATCGCGCCGAGCCGGCCGTTGCCGACCGGCAGCGCCTCGGTCCATTTGGTCGCGGGCTGCCGGTACCAGAGTAGCGGCGCCGCCGCCGGGGCCTCGGTTGCTGCTGCCTCCAGCGACAGCGCCATCGGGCCCGCGGCGAGCGCGGTCATGGTTTCGCGACGGGTCCAGTCCATGGCGATCCTCTCCAGTCGATGGCGTGCCCGTTCTAGAAGCGGGACAGCGTGAAGCGATCGATATCCAGTGCGCCGCCGTTCGTGCCCGGGTTGAAGCAGGACAATGCGAACTGTACGCCCTGGAAAGTGCCGCTCCGCCAGTCATAGACCAGCGGCACCGTGCCGCCGAGCGGGGTGAAGCGCCGGCCATCCTCGCTGTACGAGAGCAGCGCGGTCGCGGCGGTGAAGTCCATGTCGGTGCGCAGCCACAGGCGCGGCGCCCGGGTCGGGACCGTCGCCACGCGCACCTCGATCTTCGGCCCGCCGGCGGTGGATTCGGTGACCCGCATCGACAGGGCCCGGCTGCCGTCCGGCTGGCCGACCACCGCGATCTCGGCGCTGAACTTGCCGAAGGTGCCGAAGCCGCAGACATCGCCCGGCCGAATGCCGGCGGGATCGACCACGACTTCCCCGCGCGCGCGGGGCGCCTGCCCCTTCTGCACCAGCGTGTTGCGCGCCCACCAGAGCTGGTCGGCGGGCGCCGCGCGCAGCCGCAGCCAGCCGCGCCGGGCGGTAAGCGACCAATAGCGATCGAGCGGATTGTGGTTCCACTGCCACTGGCGGCCGAGCGTGGCGGCCGCGAAGTCGTCCGACGCGGGCGGTTCGAGGAAGCGACGGCCCTGGATCGGCTTGCGCGCCCGCTCGGGCACCCGGCCGGGCGCAGCGGGGGTGCCCCAGACCGGCCAGCCGTCGCGCCAGAAGACCGGGCTGATATTGGTGACGCGGCCGATCGGGCCGGAATCGCGCATCACGAATCCGACGTCGCGGCCATCGGCAAGGTCGACCAGCGCGCCCTGGTGACCGCCGGTGGTGTCGTCGATCTGCGGCCGGGTCTCCCATGGTCCGTCGAGCGTGCGCGCCCGCGAGACGGTCAGCGCGAGCTTGTTGGGGATCGAATTGAATAGATAATACCAGCCGTTGCGCTTGAGCAGCTTCGATCCCTCGGCACCCTTGTTGTAGTAGATCACCCGGCTGGCGGTGATCCGCGACAGGGTCTTGTCGAGCGTGTGGAGCGTGATCGTGCCGTCGGTGCCGATCGAGGTCAGCAGATAGACCTGCCCGTCATCGTCGAAGAACAGCGCGGGATCGAAGGCGGCGCGGTCGAGCGCGACATAGGTCCACGGCCCGCGCGGGCTGGTGGCGCGGTAGATGCGGGTGTTCTGCCGGATCGGCGTTACCGCCAGATAGAACATGCCGGCATGGTAGCGAAGGCTCGGCGCATAGACTCCGCCGCGATAGGCGCCGCCATCCTGCAGATCGAAGGCGGCGAGACCGTCGAGCCGGGGAATGACGTGGCTCAGGATGTCCCAGTTCACCAGGTCGCGCGAGTGGAGCAGCGTCAGCCCCGGCACATTGGCGAAGGTGGTGCTGGCGAAATAGAAGTCGCTGCCGACGCGGATGATGTCGGGATCGGGATAGTCGGCATTGAGCGGCGGGTTGCGATAGCTGCCGTCGCCCTGGTCCGAGCGCCAGACCTGCGCGGCGGCGGTGGCGGGCAGCAGCAGGGCGGCGGCGAGCAGTGCGCGCCGCATCACCGCGTCACCGCCATCGGGCCGATGATCGTGCCGACGAACCCGCCGGCTTCATGGGTGCTGAGGAAGCGGCCGTCGACGTCGTATTTCAGCGTCTTGAGGCCGCTGCCGGCGCGATAGTCGAACCGAATCTTGCCGCCGCGGAGGACCAGGGTCAGCGTCACCGGCGCCGTTCCCGGCAACGGGGTCGAGGCGACCAGCTGCTCCGCGCCCTTGATGGTGGTGTAGAGCGCCAGCGTTCGGGTGCCGGCCCTGCGGGTGAGCCCGAAGAACAGATGGTTCTGGTCGCTCTGCACCGCCGCGAGGCCGGCGCGATCGCCGTCCTTCACGGGCGTATAGCGCACCGTCACGCTGATATCGGCGTTGGCGTGCTGCTGGCGGCGGCCGACAAAGCCCGGCACCTGCTGCAGGTCCCCCAGCGGGGCACCCCTGGTGATCACCAGCGCGCCACGCTCGACCTTGTAGAAGGGCGTCTTGGGTGTGCGGATGCCGACCCACTGCATCGACAGGCGATTGCCGGCGAAATTGTCGACATAGCGGAAGTCGCCGCTGGTCGGCAGCGCCGGCGCGGCCTGCGTGGGAAGGTTGGGCGCCTTGCCGACCAGCGGCACCGGCGTGCCGTGCGGCAGGATCATCGGCCAGCCGTCCGCCCAGGTCACCGGCAGCAGGAAGGTCTCGCGGCCGGTGTTGTAGAAGTCGTCGGCATAGGGGCGCACGCCGAGGAAGGTCGCCCACCAGTCGCCCTTCTGGGTCTGCACCAGCGTCGCATGGCCGGTGGAGGTGACGGGGTCGGGCCGCTTGGGGTCGAGGTCGCGCTGGGTCAGGATCGGATTGCCGGCGAAGGGCAGATAGGGCCCGCGCAGCTCCTTCGATCGGAACACCACCTGCGAGTGGTTGACGCTCGTCCCGCCCTCGGCGGCGGTGAGATAGTACCAGCCGTCCTTCCTGAAGATATGCGGTCCCTCGATCCACACCGGCTTCCTGGCGATGTCGACGCCGCCGTTGATCAGCTGGGTGCTGGGGCCGACCATCTTGCCGGCGCGCCAGTCATATTCCTGGATCCAGATCGCGCGGTGGCCGTCATAGCGCGGCGGCTCGTCCGGCGCGCGGTTGTTGACGATATAGGCCCTGTCGCCTTCCCAAGTGATCGAGGGATCGATGCCCTCGAATGGCAGCCAGATCGGATCGGACCAGGGGCCGCGTGGATCCTTGGCGGTGATCACGAAGTTGCCGCGGCAGCCGACGCAGGTGTTGACGATGTAATAGGTGCCGGCGTGATAGGAAATGTCCGGTGCGAACACCGCCTGCGAGGTGCGCATGCCGGTGAAATCGAGCTGGCTCGGCCGATCGATCGCGTTGGCGATCTGCGTCCAGTGCACCAGGTCCTTCGAGTGGAAGATCGGGAGCCCAGGATAATGGGCGAAGGACGACAGCACGAGATAATAGTCGTTGCCGACGCGGGTGACCGAAGGATCGGGATAATAGCCCGACAGGATCGGGTTGCGATACTCGCCCGGTCCCGGCCTGGCCGACTCCATCGCATGCCCGACATAGCGGAAGTCGCTGAACCGCGCGGGCGCCTGGGCGAGTGCCGGCGCCGCCGCACTGGCCAGCATCGCCGCCACGACCATCGTCGAAATCTTCATCGCATCCCCTCGCATCCGCTTTTGCGGCATTGGCTTTTGGCGACCGTTCGCACCGGTGTCGGCGCGAACAGGTAGCGCTACCATAAGGCGGTGAACGCGAATGACTACCCACAACCTGCACACGCAGGCGGCCCGATGCCAAAAGCGCTGGGTCTATGCGGCGGCGAGACCGCTTTCCGCCAGCCACGCGCGCAGCACCGCCGTGACCGCATCGGGTGCCTCGACCGGCAGCATGTGCCCGGCGCCCGGCAGGATGCGAATCGTGGCATGGGGGGCGAGCGCGTGCATCGCCGCGTGCTGCGCCGGCGGCGACCAGCGATCCTCATCGGCGGACAGCAACAGGACCGGGCCGCCATAGCCCGCCAGCACGGGGCCGGCATCGGCGCGGCCGAGCAGTGCGGCGATCTGCCCGAGATAATCCTCCAGCGCCTGGCCTTCGACCATCGCGCGCAGCGACGGCATCAACGCTGCGATCCGCGCGGGTGCCGCGCCCATCATCGGCGGCAGCCATGCCTCGGCCAGCGCGGCCATGCCCTGCCCCGTCGCGATGTCGATCATCCGCTGCCGCCCGGCCGCCTCGCCTTCCGCCGGTGGGTGGACGCCGGTATTGGCGAGCACCAGTCCGGCGATCCGGTCGGGCGCCTGCCGAACCGCCTCGAGCGCGACCCGGCCGCCCATCGAATGGCCGACCAGCACGAGTGGCCCTGTGGTCTGCGCCAGCACCGATCGCGCCATCGTCTCCAGCGAATCGAACCCCGGAAAGGCGAAGATCGGGCCGGGCAGCGCGTCCGCTACGGGCGCCCAGACCCGCGCGTCGCTGAGCAATCCGCAGAGGTACACGAGCGTCGGAGAGGGTGTGGACATGGACAGGAAGACCTCAGCTTCTGCGGCAACAAACAAGCTTTCTTAGGAGCGCGTTAACGGAAAAGCGAGGCATGCTGCCGTAGGGAGGCGACATGAACCTGTCGCTGCCCCTCGTCCTCGCGCACGCGTTCCGTGGGTTCGCCCGGGACGTGCGCGGTGCGGTGGCGGTGATCGGCGCGCTGTCGCTGACGAGCGTGCTCGGCGTGGCCGCCATCTCGGTCGATCTCGCGCGCGGCTATAGCCAGATGATCAGCAACCAGCGCACGGCAGACGTCGCCGCGCTGGCGGCGGCGCTCGCCTATCAGGGCGCCAATTCGAGCGAGGCGATCCTCCAGCCCACCGCCCGCGACCTTGCCGTGGCGAATGGCATGACCAACGCCGTGGTGACCGCGAGCGTGGTGAGCGATGTGCCGACCGCGGGTGCCAAGGCCGTTAAGGTCACCGTCACCACCCCGGTTCCGTTCGCGATCGCGACGGCGCTCGGCTATCGCGGCAGCTACAATGTCGGCGCCACCTCCTATGCGGCGCTCAGCACGGCGAGCCCGATCGCGCCGCCCTGCATTCTGGCGCTCGCCTCCACCGGCACCGGCATTTCCACCAGCGGCGGCGCGACCATCGACACGCCGGACTGCTCGGTCGCGGCGGTTGCCGACATTGCCAATAACGGCACGCGCATTTCGGCGAAGAACATCGTCTCGGGCAGCGGCAGCATCAGCAACAATTACGGCACGCTTTCCGCGACGCTGATGCGCTATGCCGGCAGCTTCACCAATCCGGACTGGAACACCAACGTTCCAACCAGCGACAAGCGCGTCAACGCCGCCACGCCGCTCGCCGATCCGCTCGCCAACAACACCGATCTCGCCAGCGCCCGCCAGCTCATCGGCACCAGTACCGCCCCCAACGCGATCGGCAACCCCACCACGCCCGCCGCGGCGGACTGGGTGATCGGCTGGACGCCCTCCAGCAACGTCGCCGGCTACCGGAACGCCAACTCGGCCAACTATGTGATCCCGGCCGGCAACTACACCATCGGCCGGCTGACCATCGACGGCGGGCTGAACGTCACGTTTCAGAGCGGATCGACGATCACCGTCGCCAATGGCGTGTCGATCGGCGGCGGCTCGACGGTGAAGTTCGGGAACGTCAATCTCTCGGTCAATGGCGGCTTCAACAGCGGCTCGAGCGGCGTGACGATGGGCGATGGCAGCCTGGCGATCGGCAGCGGCACGATCACCTTTGCCGGCACCAACAGCTTCGGCGCCGGGCCCGTGACGATCAACGGCACCGTGTCGCTCAGTGGCGGGACGACGCTCACGCTGGGCGCCGGCAACCACAGCTTCGGCGCGATCAGCATCGGTGGGGGCAGCTGGCTGAAGATGGGCGCCGGCGATCTCGACGTTCGCTCGGGCATCAGCGTCGACGGCAGCTCCACGCTCGCGGCGGGTGCGGGCGCCTATCGGATCGGTGCGGATTCGAACGGCAAGGCGATCACGCTCTCGGGCAGCGCGGTGATGCTGATGGGGGACGGAACCTTCAGCGCGGGGGGCGACATCAACACTGCGGGCGGCAGCCGCATCGTCTTCGGCCGCACCGCCAACCATCTGATCAAGGGCAACCTCACCGTCGCCGGCTCGGCGCTGTTCGGCACCAGCCGCTACACGATCGCGGGCAACTTCACCAACGGCACCGGGGGCACCACCTGGCCGTACACATCGAGCGTGACCAACCAGACCTATGGGTCGACGCTCGAAGGCGTGAGCGTCTCCGGGTACGACATGGCGGGCATCAACGTCTCGTTCATCCTGTCCGGCACGCTCAACCTCGCCGGTGGTGCCAAGACCTATCTGACCGCGAGCACGACCAGCGTCAGTGGCGGCGCCCTCGCCGACCTGCTGATCGACAGCCTGACCGGCAGCGCGACCAGTTGGGCGGCGGGCTCGCAGAACATCTTTGTCGGCGCCGTCCACCTGCCCAATTCGGATCTCACCATGTCGGGCGGCAACACCACCTTGTCGAACGGGCAATGCTTCATGCTGATCGCGCGGACGATCAGTGCGACCGGCGGCGCGGCGGCCGGATCGGCCTGCACGAGCATCACCGGCAGCGGCAGCAGCGGCACCAGCACGACGATCGGGCTGGTACGATGAGGCGCTTCGTGGATAACCGAAACGGCGAAGAGGGCGCGGCGACGATCGAGTTCGCCTTGCTCACCCTGTTCTTCTTCGTCTTTGCGCTGCTGGCGCTGGATGTCGCGAGCTATTTCGTCCAGCGCAGCCAACTGGCGGCGTCGGTTTCGGCGGCGTCGGTCTCCGCCTTTGCCAACCGCACGTCGGTGCCGTTCCAGACCCTGCCGACCTATGTGCAGAATGCCGCCAGGCTCACGACCGCGCCGCAGGTGAGCATCGCCTGCAACGGCGTCGCCAACGCTTGCGTCAACACCAGCCGCAGCTGTGCCTGCCTGTCGACGAGCGGCAGCTATGTCGGCGCGACCTGTGGCGGCAGTTGCGGCGCCGGCACCACCACCGGCTCGACCGCGGGCTATTACCTGACGATTACGGGCTCAACCCAGTACCGCGCGCTGATGCTGCCACGGGGAATGCTGAACGGCACGCAGATCACCCAGTCCGTAACGGTGCGGCTGCAATGAAGCGAATGTCGCTGCGGGAAGCGGTGCGCGGTGCCACGGCGATCGAATTCGCGCTGCTCGCACCGGTGTTCCTGATGCTGCTGTTCGGCATCATCGAGATCGGCCGGCTGATCTGGGTCAAGCAGGTGCTGACCGAGACGGCCTTCAGCGCGGCGCGTTGCGCTGCGCTTGCCTCGCCGTGCAAGACGACCGCCGATGTGCAAAGCTATGCGGTGGCGCGTGGGCTACGCTGGGGGCTGCGGGTCGATGGAAGCCAGACGACCTATACCGCCAGCACGACCTGCGACGGCAATAGCGGCAGCGTCCAAGTGACGATTCAATATGCCTTTGCGTCGCCGCTCGCCGGCTTCCTGCCGGCGCTGCCGACCAGCGTGCAGGCGCATGGGTGCTTCCCGAAACTGTCGTGAAGCAAAAGGGGGCCGACACGAGCCGGCCCCCCAGCGACGGATCAGGCGGCGACGGCCATCCGGTCGCGGCGACGACGGGCGATGGCGCCCATGCCGCCGATGCCGGCGAGCAGCATCGCCCAGGTCGCCGGCTCCGGCACGCCCGAGGGCGGCGGCGTGATGTTGGCGCCGGCATAGGTGCCGAGGTGGATTTCGCCGTTCAGCGTGAAGTTCTTGGCAACGATGCTGCCTTCCAGCGCGCTGCTGTTCGTAACATTGGCGAAGGGCGCCAGGATGCTGCCGTGGAAGCCCTTCAGCGACAGGCTCTGCGCTTCGTTGAAGTTCCAGATGACCGACTGGTTGAGCGACTTGTCGTTGACGTTGCCATTTTCGGTCAGGTTGGTGCCGAGCACGTTGATGATCGTCGTGATGCCGCTCGGCGCTCCGACGAACAGCTTGTCGAAGTTCGAGTTCGAGCTGGTGAACGCCGCCTCGGTCATGGTGAAGACCGCATAGCCATTCTGTGCACCGGCGAAGTTCAGCGCGCTGTTGGTCGAGGTGATCGTCGCCAGCGACGGCAGGTTCGCCAGCATGGTCGACAGGCTGGTCAGGTTGGTCTTGAGATCGGTCAGCTTGGCGCCGAGATCGGCCGCTACGTCGTTCGCGCCGCCCGCGGCGAGGCTCGCGTTCTTGACGGCGCCGTTGATGCCACCGACGGCCGTGCCGCCATATTGGACACTGTTGTTGTTGATGTTGAACTGCTGGGTGAGGTTGCCGCCGACGATCAGCGAGCCGTTCACCTGACCGTTGGTGTTGAAATCCATGCCGCCGACATTGCCGCCGATGCGGCCCGTCGTGCCGACGATGCCGTTCCCGCCGTTCGGATAGCCGGCCTTGAGGCGGAACGAACCGGTCGCGTTGCCGACCACGCTCAGCACGTCGAACGACGAGGCGGCGGCGCCCTGGTTCGGATTGCCGATGCCGAAGTTGGTGAAATTGTTGGATTCCAGCGAACCCGCGAAGGTGCGGCCTTCGACTTCCTGGCTGTTGGTGGTCAGCTTGTCGAACACAACGAGATTGAGTTCGCGCATGGCCTGGAGACCGGCTGCCGGATCGGGCGCAGCAACGGCCGGCGACGCTGCGAGAACGGCCGCAACGGCCAGGATCGACGATAGACGCATGAAAGCCCCCTCTTCAGAGTCGCAGTGTGAAAAACCAGCAGCCATACTGGCCGACCGATTCGAACCAATGCGGATCAAGTAATCGACAGAGCTTGCGAGAACTATTGACAATATCGGGTGCCTTTACCGATTTGGGACAATCGAGGCGCAGAGCGGGAAGAAGAGCCCGCTGCAGTCCGGTAGCAAGCGAACGCCGCGTGCCACCTTTTCTCACCGCGTTGGAACATGCCCGCGACACTAGCGGCAGCGTCCCCGATACGACTGTCGGCGCGCGGCGCATGCAATGCTTTGTTGTCGCGATAGCATCCAGCGTGAGGACACTTCCTCGGCGTTCCCCGCCGTCAATGGCGTATCGTCCGTGTCAAACGATGGTTCTTCCTCTGCCATCCGCATCCCGCACGACGTGACGGCCGGACCACTGCTCGCAAGCGCCCCGCGATGCCGCCGTGCTTCTCCCCTCCAGGAGCAGGCCGGATCCACATCGTTGGGGGGTAACGCGCACCCGGCCTGCTTCGGCGGCCGCCGATACGGATCAGCCCGGCCGCCGACATCCGGCCCGATACCGCGAAGGGCAACATCGGTCGACGCTGTACGCTCCAGCTTCTCCGAGCCGGAGCCATCCTGTCTCCTACCCGCCCGCACGCGGCCAGGACGTTAGCCTGTGTGAGGCCCGCTGCCGCACCCATGCTCACTTCCGATCCGTCGCGCTCCCACGCGAAAGGCGTCTATGCGCTATATCGGAGACGGCAACGTGCGTGCCAGCACCATCGGGACCCGGCTGGCTGTGCCGGGCGGCATCGCACTGCGCTGCGGTGCCGCGTTGCTGGTGATGCCAGCCGGTGGCTGTGCCCGCGGCGCGCCTTCGCTGGTGTTCTTCGGCGCCTATTTTCCCCTCTGGCTGGCCTGCATGGTGATCGGCGCAACGGTCGCGGGCGTCGCGCGAGCGCTGATGGTGGTTTCCGGCCTGTCGGAGCGGCTTCCCTATCAACTGCTGCTATGCACGGCGATCGGCACGTCCGCCGGTCTCCTCGTCGCCATGCTGTGTTTCGGGGTCTGAACATGCACGCGGAAGGAAAGCGCCGTTTCGGCATCGGCGCGCGGCTGGTGTCGCTCACCATCATCGCACTGGCGGTTGTGCTCGGCATCATCGTCTGGCAGCGCAACGACGCCCGTCCCTCCACCGACGATGCGACGATCGACGCCGACGTGGTGCACGTGGCGGCGACGGTCGGCGGCCGCATCGTCGAGATTGCCGTGGCCGAGAACGACCTCGTGCGCCCCGGCCAGCTGCTGTTCCGCATCGATCCGGTGCCCTATCAGCAGGCGGTCGCCCAGGCCCGCGCCGATCTGGCGATGGCCCGCGCCACCCACGTCACCCAGGGCAAGGCGGTTTCGACCCAGCGCACCGCCGCCACGGTTGCAGGCGACCAGATCGCGCGTGCCGAGGCCAATCTGGCGCTCGCCCGGCGCACCACCGCGCGGCTGCGCCCGCTGGCCGAGCAGGGCTTCGTCCCGCACCAGCAGCTCGACCAGGCAGAAACCACCGAGCGCGACGCCGTGACCAGCCTGCGCCAGGCCCGCTCGCAGAGTCAGGGCGCCACCGCCGCGATCGACGACACCGCGTCTTCGGCTGCGGCCATCCAGGCACGCGAAGCGGCGCTCGCGATCGCCGAGCATGCGCTCGCCAATACGGTCGTGCGCGCCGAACATGCCGGCCGCGTGGTTGGCCTCACCGTGCTGTCGGGCGAGATGGTCGCCCCCGGCCAATCGATATTTACCCTGGTCAACGCCGACGAATGGTTCGCGGTCGGCAATTTCCGCGAGACCGAACTGGCCAAGATCACGCCCGGCGACTGCGCGACCGTCTACGCGATGATCGATCGCCGGCAGGCGATCCGCGGCCAGGTGACGGGGATCGGCGCCGGGGTCCTCGATACCGACCGGGTCAACCTGCCGCGATCGGTGCCCTATGTGGAGCGCTCGCTCAACTGGGTGCGCGTCTCGCAACGCTTCCCCGTCCGGGTCCGCCTGGTCGCCCCGCCGGCAACGCTGATGCGGCTCGGCGCGAGCGCGGTCGTCCAGGTCCGGTCCGGCCGTGCCTGCCACTAGCGCGGCCGATCACCCGCTGGCCGGTGCCTGGGTGGCGCTTTGGGCGAACGAGCCCGGCCGCCTCGCCTTTGCCTTGCGGCTTACCCTGGTCTGCTGCGCCACCACGCTGATCAGCCAGTGGTTCGAAATTCCCGAACCCGCGCTCACCGTGTACCTCGTCCTGTTCCTAAACCAGCCCGAGCGCATGCGCAGCATCCTCCTCGCCGTGGTGATGCTGGCCTTCATCTCGGTGCTGATCGCGCTGCTGCTGCCGCTCACCGGGTTCCTGATAGACCGGCCCTTCTGGCGCGTGCTGGCGATGGTCCTGCTGTCCTTCGGCCTGGTCTTTCTCGGATCGGCCAGCCGGCTCAAGCCGTTCGCGGCGACGATGGCCTTGATCACCGCCTATGTGCTGGCGCTGCTGGGAGGCCTGCCCGGCGGCGAGCTAGCAACCCGCGGGCTGCTCTATGCCTGGCTGTTCGTCGCGGTTCCCGCCGGCGTATCGCTGCTCGCCGATCTGGTGCTGGCACCCGCGCCACGCGACCAGCTGGGGGCGCTGCTCGCGCGGGCGCTCGTGGCAGGGGCGGACCTCCTGGGTCGACCCGACGCGGCGTGCCGCCAGCGCTTCGAGAGGGCCCAACAACAGGCAGTGCTGGGCACGGCGCCGCTGCTGAAACTCGCGCGGACCGAGGCCACGTTGCCCCCGGCCGACGCCGATGCCTTTCGTACCGGCGCCGCGGCGACGATGCAGATCCTCGCCGCGATCGACCTGCTCGACCGCCATCCTGAGCCCAGCAAGCACGATGAAATTGCGGCCGCGCTGGTCCCGACGCTGCGGGCGATGGCCGCGATCCTGGCCACCGGTCGTTATCCCGTCGCGATTGATCCGCCCTGTTGGCCGGAGGGCATGCCGAGCGACCTAGCGCTGGTGCTTGCCACGCTGTCTGAAGCGCTTGCCCAGTTCACCACCGCGCCACCCCCGCCGCCCGCACCCGTCGCACACAAAGGCGGCTTCTTCGTGCCGGACGCGTTCAGCAACCCGGTGCATGTCCAGCACGCACTGAAGGTGACGCTGGCAGCGATGACCGGCTATTTCCTGTACGCGCTGTGGGACTGGTCGGGCATCCACACCGCGATGATCACCTGCTATATCGTCGGGCTCGGGACCGCGGCGGAGACCATCCAGAAGCTGTCGCTGCGCATCACCGGTTGCCTGGTCGGCGCTGCGCTCGGCTATGCGACGATCGTGTTCGTGCTGCCCTCGGTCACCTCGATCGCCGGGCTGCTGGCGGTCGTCGGCATCGGCTTATTCCTCGCCTGCTGGGTGGTGGCGGGCGACGCGCGGATCTCCTATGCCGGGCTCCAGATGGCCTTCGCCTTCCTGCTGTGCACGCTGCAGGGCAGTGGCCCGGGCTTCGATCTCACCATTGCGCGCGACCGGGTGATCGGCGTGCTGCTCGGCACCGCCCTGTCCTATCTGGTTTTCACGCGGCTCTGGCCGGTGTCGGTGACGCGCCGGATCGATCCCGCGCTCACGCGCCTGATCGCGGTCGTGCAGCAGAGCGCGGCGATCGGCGTCTCGGCGCGTCAGGCGCTCGCGGCCCAGGCGATGGCGATGACCGTCGAACTCGGCCGCTGGCTCGACCTCACCGCGTTCGAACCGCGGCCGCTGCGACCGGCGCGGGCCAGCGTCGAGGCGCGGCGTGGGCTGCTGCGGCGAATCGAACGGCTGCACGCGCCGCTGCTCCTGGGCGACGCCGGCGCGCCGGCCGAAGTGGACGCGATCGCGCAAGCCGCGGCGGCGTTCGAGTGCGGCCCGCCGCCGCCCGCTGGCGCGTAGCGCTTCACGCAGGCTCGATCACCGCTTCCGGCAGCCGCGCCAGGATTTCCGCCGCGATCTGCTCCTGTAGCGCGAGGTCGTCCTCCCCGGTCATGTCGATGCGGTCCGACCACAGGATCTGCCCCCAGCGGTTCGAGAGCTCGACCGACGTCCGCCGCACCTCCTTGGCCCGGCGGACCGTCCCGTGCAGGACGAAATCGGCGCCGACCTGCGCGGCTACATCGTCCAGCGAGTAACGGGACGCGCGGAACTGGAACATGATGGCCCGCGCTGCAACGCGCAGCCGCGGCGTGCGCTCGGCCGAATAGATCAGCTCGTCGGTAATCCCTGCGGCGAAGGACAGCTCGAGAGCGCACAGCGCGGTGAACGGCAACACCGCCAGCATCGGCGGCAGCACCAGCCCGGACGGCGAGGACGCCGCAAGGCCGTCGCCCTCCTCCCGCAGCAGGAAACACGGCGCATAGCTGCCTGTGGGGATCGTTACGATCACCGTGTCTGACCTGCCAGGCCCGGCATAATAGGTGGCGAGCTTGCGGCGTAGGCGCCGCGCCTCCACCCGCACGGTGGAATCGATTCGTGGATCATAGTCGATCACGCCGCCGTACAGCTCGATCCCGATCACCAGCTCCTTCAGCGTCGCGGCACGCCCCTCCAGCGCTTCCTCGACGACGAAGCGCAGAAAGGAAAACAGCTTGCCCGATCCGGCGAACGCGCGGGTGCGCAGGCGCTCCAGCTGGGCGCGGATCGCCTCCGGGGTGGGTTGGGTACTGGACGATTCGACGCCGGCACGGGCCGGCGCGGTAGCATCTGCGCGGCGCATACTCAGTCTCCCTTGTCTTGTTTTTGGCGGGGCCTTACGCGAGTCACGGATCGCCCCCCTCCGCAGCAGGTAAATACGCCCCGTTGCCGGGATTCCCGACTTAACAGGTGTGAAGAGCTGCTAATTCGCGATATGACAGCGCTAACGGTCGAGGGGGTGAGCTTGGAGAGAGCGGCTGTTGGTTGAGGGGTTATGACCGAGCGCATACTGCGCTTCGGCGCATTTGAACTTCGCCCGGAACGGGAACAACTGCTGAACGGCGGCGTCCGTGTCGGTCTTGGATCGCGTGCCATTGCGATTCTTGCGCTGCTCGCCGAACATGCCGGCGAAGTTCTGTCGATCCAGGAAATCACCGAGCATGTCTGGCCGAATCTGTTCGTCCAGGAGAACAACCTTCGCGTCCACATGAGCGCGATCCGCCGCGCGCTGCGCACGGCGCACGACGGCGATGTCGAGATCGTCAACATCCCCGGACGCGGCTATCGCCTGAGTGCCGATGTGGTGGTCGAGCATGCCGGCGAGGACGTGCTTGACGCCCCGCCCCCGCCCAGCTTCCGCCCGCTGCCGCTGCCCTTGCAGATCAACCGGCTGATCGGACGCGACGACAAGGTCGCCCAGGTGGTCCAGACGTTGCGCGAGCACCGGCTGGTCACCATCGTGGGCGCCGGTGGCATCGGCAAGACCAGCGTTGCGCTCGCGGCGCTGGACGTGCTCGGCGAGGGGACCCCCACCTGCTTCGTCGACCTGACCAACTGCAGCACCGTCGAACATGTCGCCGCGGCGGCCGCGACCGCGCTGCAAAGCCCGATGGGGCGTGACACCACCCCTTCGGTACTCGTCGACCACCTCCGCGCGTCGGAGCTGATCCTGCTGCTCGACAATTGCGAACACCTGCTCAAGGTCGTCGCCCATGTCGCGGAGGTGCTGCTGCGCTCCTGTTCGCAGGTGAAGCTGCTGGCGACGAGCCGGGAGCCGCTGCGCGTGCCGGGCGAGATGCAGGTCCGCCTCCAGCCGCTGCCGGTGCCGGCGCCGACCGCCACGCCCCAGGCGATCGCCGACAGCCCCGCGGTCGCGCTGTTCAGCGAGCGGCTGGCCGCCGCCGCCGGAGGCTTCGCCGTCGACCCGCACAATGCCCGGCAGATCGCGACGATCTGTCGCGCGCTAGACGGGTTGCCGCTCGCGCTGGAGCTTGCGGCAGCGGCGGTGCCGGTGGTCGGGCTCGAGGCGCTTGCCAGCGGGCTGACGCAGCGTTTGTCGCTGCTGGCGTTCGGTCGGCGCACCGTGGCCCGCCATGAGACGCTGGAGGCGATGCTCGACTGGAGCTTCGAGCTGCTCGACCGCGATGAACGCGCCGTGTTCGGGTGCCTGAGCTGCTTCCGTTCCAGCTTCGATCTCGCCGCCGCCGTGCAGGTGGCGGCGCTGGAGGAGGGCGAGGAAACGCGCACCGGGCAGGCGGTGCTGCAGCTGGCGGCGAAATCGCTGCTGGTCGTGGAGCCCTCGGCGCACGGGGTCGCGTACCGCCTGCTCGAGACAACCAAGGTCTATGCACGCCGCAAGCTCGACGAATCCGGCCAGGCGGGAATTGCCGCACGGCGGCACGCCAGCTGGGTGGGCGGCGTGCTTGCCCGCGCCCAGACCGATTGGCTGCGCCTTGATCGGGTGGCGTGGTGGGAGCGCTACGGACACACGATCGACGATGTGCGCGCGGCGCTGGCCTGGTCGCTGGACGCAGGCGGCGACCGGCGGCTCGGCATCCGGCTGACGATCGCGTCCGCGCCGCTCTGGCTCGGCGTGTCGCAGTTCGGCGAGTATAATGCGTGGCTGGTGCGCGCGCTCGACACGCTCAACGCCCTGGGCGAGGGCGGTGGGCAGGAGGAGATGCAGCTGCAGATCGGCCTGTGCGTGCTGCACTACAATGCCGATCGGCCCGGTGAGGCGTTCGTTCGCGCCGCCAGCCAAGTGCTGCGGATCGGCGAGCAGATCGGCGATCCGCTGGGCCGGGCAACGGGGCTGTGGCTGCTGTCCGGCCACCGCACGATCATGGGCGATCATCAGGCGGCGCTGGAGCTGGCGGAGCAGATGCTGGGTCCCGCTCCGGCCGGGCTGGACGCGGATCTGCAGGCCTTTGCCCGGCGGGTCATCGCGATCATGATGTTCCGGGTGGGGCGTGTGGGCGAATCGACCGCGATCAGCAGCGACGTCGTCGCCAAGCTCACCGGCCGCGGCGCCTATTCGGCGGCGCTGCGCTACGATCATTCGACGGTGTCCCGCGGCAACCATGCCGTGGCCCTGGCGGTGCAGGGTCGGCTCGAAAGCGCCAAGGCGATGATCATGGAAGCGGCGGTCGATGCGCACCGGCTGCGCAATCCCAACTCCTTCTGCTACCTGCTGGCCAGCGCCGCCTGCCCGATCGCGCTATGGCTGGGCGACGACGAGCTGGCACGGCATTATGCCAAGCTGCTGACCCACAATGCCGAGGCCAACTACTTCACCTATATGGCGGAACTTGGCGCGTGGTTCTCGCGGATCGCCGACCTGCGCCTCGGCAAGCCGCCCCACCCGCTCGCCCTGGACAAGCTGCGGCCGCCGCTGCCGCACGACCGGGACGTGTTCATCACCACCTGCACGGCGCTGTGCGATGCCGAAAGCGTCGCGCGGGCCGATACCGCCGCACCCAACTGGGCCACCGCCGAGATCCTGCGCGCGGACGGCGAAGCCCGGCGGCGAACCGGCGACCGGGCGGCTGCCCGCGCGCGGTTCGAGCAGGCCCTTGCCCTGGCCGAAGCGCAGGGCTGCGGGCTCTGGGCATTGCGCGCCGCGACGTCGCTGGCGCGGCTGGCGGAACCGGAGGAGGTCTCAGCTCTCCTGGCGCCGGCGCTTGCTCGGATCGAGGGCGAGGAGCATTTTGCCGATGTGCGCGCGGCGCGCGCGCTGCTGGCGGAGCCGGTCGGCTAACGGGCGCTTACCTCTTCCCGGGGGACGGCCCCCGTACCAGGATGGGAAGACATGCGACGACTGCCGATCGGGAGCAATGCTGGAAACGATTCTCCGACTGATGACCACCGGCGGCGTTTTCGTGGGCGTGGCGGCCGTCTATGCAGCATTGCGCAACCATACGCGCCAACTCAACGCACAGATCTTCCTTTCCTATTCGGACCGGATGCAGACCGTCCGGCACATCCTGCGCACCGAATTGCTGCCGATCTGGACCGCCGAGCTCTCCGAAGCGGAGACGGCCGGCGTCCTGCCAAGCTTGCTGCAGGTGATGCACATCATCCGCGAGCTGTATGAGCTGAAGGCGCAGGGCTATGTGGCGGCGCGGACCTGGGCGATCTGGTCGCGCGACATCGATCGCTTCCTGACCACGCCGATCGTGCGTGGCCTGCACAGCGAGATTCGGCACGAATTCCACGGGCACGACGACTTCATCGCCTGGATCGAGCGGCGCCGGGAAATCGCCTCGGCCGATCCGCGGACGCGGCAATGGGCCGCGCTCGCAGCAAGCCGCTGGGGCCCCGGTCGTCGCGGGCGCTCGCGCCGTCGACATTTGTGAGGCAGACCGTCCGGGTCAGCGGACGACGGGGACAAGCGGCTCCGCGAGCGCATTGATCACCGCCACCTCCTTGGCGTCGCGGGTCGCGGTGAGGTCTGCGATCGACCAGGCGCCGTAGGAATCGTCCGCCTGCAGCAGGATCAGCGCCTTGGTCTGTTCGTCCAGCCGCGGCGTACCCAGGCTCGCCCAGAGGCGCTCCACCAGCGGCCCCAGACGCTCCACGGACTCGGGCAATCCCCCGGCATCGCCGCCCAGATGCAGGGACAGGAACGGCCCGGCGGTCGCCCACCGCACGCCGACCGAGGTCGTGACGATGTCGTCCAGTTCCTCGACGGTCACGACGCCGTTGCGCACGAGAGACACGCATTCGCGGAAGATCGCGGCCTGAAGCCGATTGGCGACGAAGCCGGGGATTTCCTTGCGGATCACCCGCGTCACCTTGCCCAGTGCATCGTAGAAGGCGACGGCGCGCGCGATGACCGCGGGATCGGTCGTCGGCGAGGGCACCAGCTCGACCAGCGGCATCAGGTGCACCGGGTTGAACGGGTGCGCGATGATCAGCCGGGTCTGGTCGTGCATCTCGGTCTGCTGCAGCGACGCCGGCAGCCCGGAACTGGAGCTGCACAGCAGCGCATCGGCGGGCGCAGACGCTTCGATCAGTTCCCACACCGCCTGCTTGAACCCCGGGCGCTCGGGCCCGCATTCCTGGACGATGAAGGCGTCCGCGACGGCATAGCCATTGTCGCGCTCGAACCGGATCCGCGCGGCAGGATCGAACGGGGCATGGCCGAGCGCCACGAGCGACGGAATGGCCGCCGCGATCATCGCCATCGCCTTGCGTTCGATGTCCGGATCGGGATCGCTGATCACCACCTGCAGGCCGTGCGCCGCGAACAGGGCGGCCCAGGAGGCACCGACGACGCCGCCGCCGATGACCGCCGCCGTCTTGCCGGTATATTCGAGCAACGCCGAGTCCACGATGCTTCTCCTGCCCCCAGGCTAGCACGCCACGAGCGTCCGCGCTGCATCCACGCCGAAGTAGAGCCCGCGGCGGCGAGCCCCATGTAAGCTGCCGCTAGTGGGGGTGAGCCGGCGGGCTAACAGTCACTCCGGTGCGCCGTCGAGCGAGCCGGTGGCGAGCGCCAGCGTCGCCGCATTGCGCAGCGCGGCGGCCTTCGCGTCGGTGACCGCGTTTTCCGCCGAGAGCAATTGCTGGCGGGCCAGATTGACGTCGGTGATCGCCCCCACGCCGCTGCGATAGGCGGCAAAGGCGGCGTCGAAGCTGGTGCGAGCCGCGGCATAGGCTTCGCCCGCGGCGGCGTTCGCCTCGAGCGCCGATCGCAAGGCATTCTCCGCCGTGACGATTTGCAGGACGGCGCTGCTTCGGGTCGCCTCCAGCGATGCGTTCGCCATCTCCACCCGGTTGCGCGCCTGCGCGAGTCGCGCCGCACGCGTGCCGCCGTCGAACAGCGGGACCCGGACGCCCAGCATCAGGCTGCCGCTGGTCCGGTGGTCGGAAAGGTTGAGCGTCGGCTCCGCGCCCAGGCCGGGCAGCGAGGTCAGATCGTGGTTGCCGCCCGAATAGGCCGCCGTGCCGGACGCGAACACCTTGGGCAGGAAGTCGGCCCGCGCGGCCCGCACCCCTGCCTCGCTCGCCTTGCGGTTCGCCAGTGCCGCCAGCATGTCGGGTCGGCGGGAGAGCGCCTTGCCGACCGCCTGCTCCGCCCGGTCGGCCAGGCCCGTGGGCAAGGCGCGATCGCTGGAATCGGCGACCTGGAGGTGGGTCAGCGGCGACAGGCCGATCGCGGTGAGCAGATGGAGCCGTGCATCCTCGGCGGCGGCGTGGGCCTGGACGGCCGCGAAGCGCAGCTGCGCGGTGGCTTGGCGGGTCTGCGCCACCTCCATCACCGTGCCGACCCCGCGTTCGCGCCGCGCTTCGGCGGCCGCCTGGACCGCAGCCGCGATCTCGACAGCCTGATCGGCGGTGCGCGACCGGGCGCGGGCCGCGCCGTCGTCGTAAAAGGCAAGCGCCACCTCGTGGGTCACGCGCTGATGCTCGGCGGTGAAGGCGATGTTGGCGACGATCGTCTGTTGCCGCGATGCCTGGACCAGCGCGTCGCGCGCGCCGAAATCGAACAACAGCCATTCGAGCGAGAGCGCGACGACGCCGCCGGTCGAGCTGCTGTCGCCGCCGCCGGTCAGGCCCAGCCCCGACACGGTGGAGTCGCTCGTATGCAGGCGGCCGACGCCGGTTGCCGAGAGCTTGGGGCCGGTGCTGCTGCGAACGATCCCGGTGGTCAGCGCGGCATTGCGCGCCTCGTACCAGGCGATCCGCGCGCGCGGATTGGCGCTGTGCGCGAGGTCGAGCAGCTCGGCGAGATTGTACAGATGCTGCGGATCGGTCTCCGGGGCCGCCGGCAAGGCCGCGAGCGCCGGGTTCTCAGGGAGCACAAAGCTGCCGGCCGATGCCGGCGCGTCTGCCGCCTGCCCCGCCACCATTTCGCCGCTCGCGCTGGTGGCCGGCGTCCAGGGCCGATCATAGCTGGTCGGGGCGAGCCGCTCGCTCGACGTCGCGCAGCCGCCCAATGTCAGCGCCGACACCGCGGCGAGCCAGGCATGCGCGGGCCGATATGCCGCCGGATCGAGCGAAGAATGGCGGTGCATGGCGGTCGCGCCGGTCCTTTCGTGCGGTTCGCGGGCGCCCGGCCGCGCATGGCGCGCGCCAAAGGCAGTGGTCGCGCACCGGTAGCCGGGCCGACGATAAGGGGGAGGTGAGCAGCCGTGAGCGCACCGTCTGCGTAGCGCCATCGAACATGCTTGGTCCCGGCCCTCACTTCGCTCTACAAAGCGCTGCAAATCCGGTGGTTGAGGAGAGATGTGGAGATGAAGGCTTGGACGATGGCGCTGGCGTGCGCCGCCACGGCGTGCGCGACCCCGGGCGCATCGATGGCGCAGACCCGCGGTCCGGTGATCACGGTCGAAACCGGCAAGCTGCAGGGCAGCATCGATGCAGGCGTGGCAAGCTGGAAGGGCATTCCGTTCGCCGCGCCGCCGGTCGGTCCGCTGCGGTGGCGGGCGCCGCAGGCGCCGGCGGCCTGGTCCGGCACGCGCGCGGCGTCCGCCTACAGCCATGACTGCATGCAGAAGCCGTTCCCGAGCGATGCCGCCCCGCTGGGAACGACCCCGGCCGAGGACTGCCTGTACCTCAATGTCTGGAAGCCCATGGCGCGCACGCCGGGCGGCAAGCTGCCGGTGATCGTGTGGATCTATGGCGGCGGCTTCGTCAATGGCGGCGCCTCCCCGCCCACCTATGCCGGCGCGAACATGGCCAGGCAGGGGGTGCTGTTCGTCAGTTTCAACTACCGGCTGGGTCGGTTCGGCAGCTTTGCCCTGCCCCAGCTCAGCCGCGAGAACCCTGATGGCATGCTCGGCAACTATGCCTTTATGGACCAGATCGCCGCGCTCCAATGGGTGCGGAAGAACATTGCGGCCTTTGGCGGCGACCCCGCCAATGTGACCATCATCGGCGAGAGCGCCGGCGGCATGTCGGTCCACGCGCTGGTCACTTCGCCGCTGGCGCGCGGGCTGTTCCACAAAGCCGTGGTGATGTCCGGCGGCAACGCCCAGACCGCGGCCAGCGCCAGCCTGCAGGATGCCGAGGCGATCGGCGAGAATCTCGCGCGCGCGCACGGCATCGATCCCGCCGCGCCCGATGCGCTCGCCCGCCTGCGCGCGCTATCGGCCGAGGAGGTGACCGACGGCCTCAGCATGATCGAGCTGTTCGCCCCCAAGCCGGGGCCCCGCACCTATGGCGGCCCGATGCGTGACGGCATGCTGCTGGTCGACCAGGCCAAGGCCTATGCCAGCGGCAACTTCGCGAAGGTGCCGATGCTGATCGGCGCGACCAGCGCAGACATGGGCGGCAAGACCGGCTTCATGATCGCCGGCGCGCGCGACGCCAGCGCCATGGCTGCGGCGCAGAAGGTGCCGGTCTGGGAATATCGCTTCTCCTACGTCGCGGAGTCGATCGGCAAGCCCGGGGCCGGGCACGCGACCGACATCCCCTTCTTCTTCGACAATGCCGCGATCAAATATGGTGCGGCGACAACGCCCAGGGACGGGCAGGTCGGCAAGACGATCAGCGCCTATCTCGTTCATTTCGCCCGCGCCGGCGATCCCAATGGCGGCGGGCTGCCGCACTGGCCGCGCTTCACCGTGCAGGGCGACGAGCTCCTCGACTTCGCCGCCGACGGCAAGGCTATCGCTGGCCGCGATCCCTGGGGTGCGGAGATCGACGCCGATCGGGCGCGGGCGACGAAGCCCTAGGCGCGGATCGACATTCGCGATTCCCAAACGAGTTGATCGCTGATTCATAGGGATCCGTGTTGAGACGCGGGGCAAGTGATGGCGGTGAAGCGGTACGAACTGAGCGATGCGCAATGGCAAAGGATCGCATCGCTGTTGCCGGGCAAGGTGGCTGATCCCGGGCGCTCCGGCACCGACAACCGGTTGTTTGTGAACGGATGGCAGGCGGCGACCGGAAAAGGGGGGCGTGCGACCAGGCGCTGGGGCGTTCCCGAGGCGGACTGACGACCAAGGTCCACATGCTGGCCGACGCCCTCGGCCGCCCGCTGCGTTTCATCCTCACGCCCGGCCAGACCGGCGACATCTCCCAGGCCCCGGCTCTGCTCCTTGGGCAAGAGGGCGAAGCCGTACTCGCCGACAAAGCATAGGACAGCAATGCCTTACGTGCCATCATTGCCAATATGGGCGCCGAGGCCGTCATCCCCTCAAACCGCTGTCGCAAGATCGTCATCTCCCATGACACGATCCTCTACAAACAGCGCAACCGCATCAAACATGCTTCGGCCGCCTTAAGCACTTCCGACGTTTCGCGACACGCTATGAGCGTCGCACCATCCACTTCGCCGGCTTCGTCCATCTCGCCGCCACCATGATCTGGTTACGGTGAATGTCGATCCGCGCCAGGAGATCGGCGATGCCATGCCTACTCCTGCGCAACCACCGCAGGAGCAGGCATGTATCGTACCCTGTCGGGCTCCTGCCTTAGAACTTCACCTCCGCAGTGATGCGATAGCTCCGCCCGAACACCGCATCGAACTCCTTGTTCGAGCTGAATTCGGGAACCGGGCCGGCATAGGTGACGCCCATGTTGAACACGTTGTTCACGATCCCGCGCAGCCGGAAATGGTCGTTGACGATCACGCCCAGCGAGGTGTTCGCCATCCAATAGGGCGAGACGCCATAATATTGGTAGCTGCTCGCCGGGCTGTTCGGATCCACCTTGGTGGGGCCGTCATAGCGCACCGTCCACGACCAGTCGAACCGCTTGGTCTGCCAGTCGATCATGGTGCTGACGGCATCCGCCGGCTCGCCGATCGCGTCATGTGCATCTTGCACGCTGCCGGTCCCGACGATCGACTGGTTCTTGAACTCGTGGAGATAGTTCGAGCTGATGTTCAGCACGCCGGCTCCCTCCGGAAGGCCGAGGCGGCTCAGCTTCAGCGTATAGCTCGCCGAGGCCTGCAGGGCCCGATAGTTCTGCGAGGCGATGTTGAGGAACGTGTCGGAGAAGCTGGTGATCTGGTGAGAGGTCGGATCCCGCGTAAACGCCGAGCAGAAGGGCGAGTTCGGGTAGCTCGACGAGTCGTAGCAAGCCTGCATGATGCTCTCGATGCCCGGCTGGACGATCTCGTTCTTGATGTCGACATGGATATAGTCGGCGGTGAGGACGAGGCCCGGCACGAACGGCACCGCATAATTGGCGCCCACGGTCCAGCTATTGGCGACTTCGTTGTTCAGGTGCGGATTGCCGCCGCCCAGGCCCTGTGCCGTCGAGTCGACGATCTGCGAGCTGAACCCGGCGGGCACGCCCGCCGCCGCGCAGTTCTTCGCACGGTTCGCGGGGCTGACGCCACCCGTGATGAACCGAGAGTCGCACGGGTCGTTGCCGGTTTCAAATACGGTGGCGATCGGCGCGAAGGATTCGGTCGTCGACGGCGCACGGAAGGAGCGCGTGAAGTTGCCGCGCAGCGTCAGCCCCTTCACCGGCGACCAGTTGCCACCGCCGGTATAGGACCAGAAGCCGCCGTTCAGCGAGTTGTCGGTATAGCGCGCCGCACCGTGCAGCGTCAGTTCGCGCAGCAGTGGGATATGCATGTCGGGCGACAGCAGCGGCAGGGTGACTTCGGTGAAGGCTTCATGCGTATAGTAGGAGCCGCTGACCGGCGCGATCACCGCATATTGGCTATACGCGCCCGAGAAATAGGTGCCCGGATCGAACGCCTGGCTCTCGCGACGGATTTCGCCGCCGACCACCGCCTGCAGATCCCCCGCTGGCAGATGCGCCAGCGAGCCCTTGACGTCGAGCACGGCGTCGAACTGCTTGTTGACCTGGCGGCTGATCGCCGGCGCGTTGATGTAGTTCAGCGCCGCCTGGCTGACATTGCCGTTGCCGAAGATGTTGAGCGGGGCACAGCTGCTGCTCAGCGTCGCGATCGGCGCGTTGGTATAGTTGGGCGCGCAGATGATCTGGCCATTGGGCCCGGTCACCGCGTTCAGCGCGTTCTGGATGTTCTGCCAGACCAGACCCACCTGGCTCGACGTGGTGTTGACCTGGCCATAGGTGACCGTGCCTTCCCAGGTGAACTTGTGCGAGCCGATCGCGAAGTCGCCGTCGAGCCCGGCGACGCCGCGGGCCAGCGACGATCGCGAGCTGAACGCGCCGGCGAACAGATCGGTGTTCGCGCGGGCGAGGTAGAATTGGTTGGTCGGCTGCCCCGCCGCCGCCAGCGACGCCTGGATCGTCGCCTGATCGGCGGCGCTCAGGAACGGATTGGTCGAGGACAGGATGTAATTCCCGGCCGGATCCCCCGCGTTCCCGAACAGCGCCGTATTGTAGAGCGTCTGGTCTGCGCGATTGGTCGCGATGTCGCGGCTGGCCCAGGCCTCGGCGTGAAACCGCAGATGCTCGCTGAAGTCATAATGCCCCATCAGCACGCCCTGGATGCGGTTGCTGTCGGTTAGCAGATTGCCATAATCGGCCGTGCGGAAGCCGTCGCCCCCGGCCTCGGTCGAAACGCTGCCGGTCACCGTGCCGTGCTGGAACGGAACCAGTTGGCCCGCCTGGTTGAAGAAGAGTGCCTGGCCGGCGGCGTTGGTGATGGCCTGATAGGTCGCGCCGCCCGCGGACAGGTGGTTGAACGGGATGTTGTCGAGCGCGGCCGGGATGCCGGTATTGGAGACGACGGAGAAGCGCCTGCCGCCGAAATAGACGATGTTCGACGGGCCCGTGTCGCTGGTCGTCTTGCCGAAGAAGGGCCTGTCCGCACCGGTGACGTAGCGAGACGCGGTCGTCAGCCCGTCCTGATGGTCATAGAACAGGTTGAACGTGATGTTGCCGCGACCGTCGCCGAAATTCTTGCCGGCGAGCAGCGAGACATTGCTGTTGCCGCCGTCGCCCTTTTCGGAAATGCCGTTGCTGGCGGTAACGTCGATCCCATCGAAATTCTTCTTGAGGATGATGTTCACGGTGCCCGCAATCGCATCCGAGCCATAGATCGGCGCGCCGCCGACCGACACGACGTCGATCCGCTCGACAAGCGCCGGGGCGATCTGGCCAAGGTCGACGGGCGAGCCGACCGAGGCGCCGAACACGCTGGAGGTCGCGCCAGAGACGAACCGCGTGCCGTTGACCAGCGTGAGCGTGCGTTGCGACCCGAGATTATAGAGATTGCTGAACGACTGGCCGGCGCCGAAGCTGCCCTGGCCGCCGACCGTGCTGTTGGCGGGGACGCCGAATTGCGGCTGGTTGGTCAGAGCCTGGATGATATTGGTGAAGCCCTGATTGGCGATGCTGTCGCCCGTGATCGCCACTACCGGTTGGTCGGCGACCTTGCTGCTGATGCGCGTGCCGGTGACGACGATCACGCTGGCGTCATCCCTAGCGCCGGTTGTGTCCTCTTGTGCTGATGTGCTGGCAGCGCGGTCCTGGGCGCTGGCGGATGTCGCAGCGACAAGTGCCATCGCCATGGCCGAACCGGTGGTGAGGAGTTTGCCGTAATTGAGGATCATCTGTCCCATCTCTCGTTAATTCGTCGAGATGAAGGATCCGAACCCTCCCGCCTTGTGTCCAATTAAAATAGTTTAATATTCCGTTTGGCGCGCAGCTGTGACATTTTTGGGACGCTTTATTTCGACATAATCTCGTATTTTGCACCACAGTAATATATTTTCTGGCGTGTTAAGGGAGCGGGCTATTTGCAGATGCTTCTGGTCTCGCCTGAGCAGGGCGGTGTGTGCCAGCCCGACAGCGGACGGCCGTAGCCCCTGCCGGCACACGCGTTCGGGCACCCGGAAAAGCATTCAAATTCGTTCCTGATACGAACGGTCGCGTTAGAAGAAATGCATGCGATGTGGTGCCAGGGCTGCCGCAGGTGCGACAAATAGCGATGGAATTTAAACTATACGTTACTGGTTCACCGGCGAGTATAATTCATCAGCAGGACTTTCTCCATAGCATATGTAACAAAAATGTAACTATAGTCACAAAACTTTTACAATTTTTCTTTGTCCCCGTTGGGCGCACGCCGCCCTCTACCCGGTCGAACCGCGCACGCCGCGCGGGACACACAACGATCGCATCCACGGGGGTTATCGAAGAACATGTTGAACAAGCGCACCCTTTGGCTGGTGACGACGACGCTCGCCTGCGTCGCGCAGCCCGCCCTGGCGCAGGACCAGCAGGCCGCTGCCGACGGTCCGCAGGAGATCGTCGTCACCGGCTATCGCGCGAGCCTCGAGCAGGCCCGCGACATCAAGCGCAAGTCGGCGATCATTCAGGACTCGATCGCGGCCGACGACATCGCCGCCTTCCCCGACCTCAACCTCGCCGAGGCGATCCAGCGCCTGCCGGGCGTCGCGATCAACCGCGAAGCCGGCGAAGGCCGCCGCATCAGCCTGCGCGGCCTCGGTCCCGATTTCACCCGCGTTCAGCTGAACGGCATGGAAGTGCTGGGCAATGTCGACTCGCCGCAGGACAGCCGCGGCCAGAACTCGCGCGACCGCGCCTTCGACTTCAACCTGTTCGCCGCCGAACTGTTCAACCGCGTCGATGTCGAGAAGTCCTATCAGGCGATCCAGACCGAGGGCGGCCTCGCCGGTACCGTCGGCCTGCACACCGGCCGTCCGTTCGACTATGCCGGCACCAAGGCGGTCGTCTCCGGCCAGCTCGGCACCAATACGCTGACCAAGGACGCGCAGCCGCGCTTCACCGGCCTGCTTTCGAAGAACTGGGGCAATTTCGGCGTGCTGATCTCGGGCGCCTATAGCCACCGCAACACCCGCGAAGAGGGCTTCGACACCTATCGCTGGCGCCGCAACAAGGCCAACGGCAGCGACATCTCCGCGCTGACGGCGGACCAGCAGGCCAAGATCAATTCGGGCGACCTGCGTTTCGCGCGCGGCAACCGCCTGTCGGTGTGGGACAGCACGCAGGACCGCCTCGGCCTGACCGCCGCGATCCAGTGGAAGCCGAGCGACAAGATCAACCTCGCGCTCGACGGCCTGTACGGCCAGTTCAAGGCCGATCGCTTCGAGACCCACCTCGCCTCGCGCGGCGGCGGCGGCTCTACCTGGCTGGGCGGCGCGCAGACCTTCGCTGGCGTGACCTACAAGAACTCCAAGATCAACCAGATCCACTGGAACGACCAGAACGAAGTTGACTATCTCGACGTCGACGGTGCCAATACCGCGACCGAAACCCGCAACCAGACCACCAAGAACATCTTCAAGCAGCTGGTGCTGAGCGGCGACGCCGAGCTCAGTGACAAGCTGAAGTTCTTCTTCACCGGCGGGGTCGAGCGCTCGAGCTACGACATGCCAATCAGCGACAAGTTCTACCTCGAAGCCTATGGCGGCGTGACCTCGGATTATCGCGGCGGCACCTATTCGCTGGTCAACACCTACAAGTGGGACACCGCCAATCCGGCGCTGTGGCACGCCCACAACCTGATCATCTCGTCCAACTACCAGGATTCGGCATTCGACACCGCCAAGGGCCGGTTCGAATTCGCCGTCACCCCCGACGACAAGCTGTCGTTCGGCGGCGAATGGCGCCGGTTCGAGAATAGCGGCTATAGCCGCGGCGGGCAGCTCAATGTCTACCAGACCGAGTTCCAGACCGGCAAGGTCAGCGCCAACATCGCCAACTATGCCCAGGTCTATACCGGCTATAAGGGCCAGAACTGGGTGGTGGTCGATTACAACAAGGCGCTCAGCCAGCTCGACATCGATCGCAACGCGTTCCTTGGGCCGCAGCTCAGCGTCTATGGCGTCGAGGAGCGCACCGGTGCTGCCTTCGCGCAATATGACTGGGACCACCATCTCGGCGCCCTGCCGTTCCGGGGCAATATCGGCGTGCGCTATTATCGCACCAATCTGACCTCGACCGGCGAGTCCGGTGGCTTCGACAGCAAGGGCAATCCGATCGGCACCGGCACTGCCGATATCAGCAAGCACTATGACGGCGTGCTGCCGGCGATGAACCTGACGCTGGAACTGCAGAAGGGCCTGCAGCTGCGCTTGTCGGCGGGCAAGAACATCAACCGTCCGACGCTGAGCTCGCTGGCGGCCAACGCCTCGATCACGCTCAACGACGACGGCACCTACAGCCTGTCGGTCGGCAACCCGAATCTGCGGCCGTACAAGTCGACTGACCTCAACCTGTCGCTCGAGCATTATTTCGGCCGGGTGGGCTATGTCGCGCTGGGCGGCTTCTACAAGCATCTCGACGGCTTCATCGCCACCCGCGCGCTGTCGAACGTGCCGTTCAGCAGCACCGGCCAGCCGACCTCGCTGGCGCCGAACCTGACGCCCAGCACGATCATCCAGACCTATTCGACGCCGGTGAACCTCAGCGGCACCGATCTGGTGGGGATGGAACTGGCCGGCCAGGCCGACTTCACCTTCCTGCCGGCGCCGTTCGATCATCTCGGCGCGACCGGCAACCTGACGCTGCTCGACGCAAAATATGATTACCGCCAGATCTATGGTTCGGATGCGATCCGCACCACGCTGGAGGGTCTGAGCCACGTCAACGCCAATGCGACGCTGTATTATCAGGACCGTAAGTTTGATGCGCGCGTCTCGCTCAACTATCGCAGCGGCTATGTGTACAGCGCCTCGCCGGTCTCGACGAGCCTCGGCAAGGACCAGGACCTCACCGGTTATGCCCCGACCACCTATGTGGATGCCTCGGCGCATTACAACCTGACCGACAAGGTCCAGCTGACCTTCGACGCGATCAACCTGACCAACCAGCGCGAGAAGCAATATTCGGACAGCACCCAGCGCCTCTATGTCGTCACCCGTTCGGGCACGACGGTGATGGGCGGCGTCCGCCTCTCGTTCTGATCTCTGCCCGGGGCGGGACGGCGCTGCCGTTCCGCCCCGCTCCCGGGCGGCGTCCGGGTCAACAATTTGTCATGATCGACTGATAGCCGCGCCCGCGGAGGCAAAGGTTTGCGCGGGCGTCGGCAATCGTACCGGTGGGTTTCTGGGGCGGCGCTGATCCTGGGATCGCTTTCGCCCATCGCCGCACCGTGCCAGCCGCAGGCGCCTTCCGCCGCGCAGAGAATCCACTTCGACATCCCGCCCGGCCCACTACCGGAGGTGCTGCGCGCCCTGTCGCGGCAGTCGGGCGTCGAGATTCTCACTACCCAGCCGTCGACAGTTCGGGTGCCACACCCGATCCGTGGCCGCATGACGCTGGCGGCGGCGATCGCCCGCGCCCTCGCCGGCCTGCCGCTCGCCGCGCGCGCCGCCGGGGGTGGCTATGTCGTGGTACCCGGCGTCGCAGCGCCTGCCGCCGAACCACCACCCGCGCCCGAACCGCCGCTGATCGTCGTCACCGGCTATCGCGAGGCGGTGCGCCAGTCGATCGCGCTCAAGCGCCGCGCGACCGGCGTGCGCGAGGCGACCCGCGCCCAGGACATCGCCGAGTTCCCCGATCGCAATGTCGCCGATGCGTTGCAGCGGCTGCCCGGCGTGGCAATCAGCCGCGACAATGGCGAGGGCCGGCAGGTCTCGCTGCGCGGGCTGGGCCCGCTGTTCACCCGCACCACGCTGAACGGCGTCGACGCGCTCGCCACCACCGCCTCGGGGCTCGACAATCGCGGATCGGTGAGCCGCGAGCGGCGGTTCGACTATTCGGTGTTCGAAGCCAGTCTACTTTCGCAGGTGGTGGTGGAGAAGGCCTGGGCGGCGGACGCCGATGCCGGCGGGATCGGCGGTACCGTGGCACTCCAGACGGTCCGCCCGTTCGACCGGCCGGGGAACGAGACGCTGGTGTCGCTGCGTGCCCGCTCCGGCGGCAACGGCATGACGACGACGCCGCAGGGCACCGTCGTGTTCTCGCGCCGCAGCGCGCAGTGGGGCGTGCTGGTCGCCGCTTCGTTCAGCAGCAACCATATCGCGGAGTTCGGCTACCGCAACTGGGACTGGGTGCCGATCACCTTCGGCGCGGCCAATCTCGGCCCGGAGATTGCGCCCGAGCAGCGCGCGCGGCTGACCGGCGCCTCGGGAAGCCCGGTCTATGGCCCGCGCGCGGCGACCTATTCAAGCTGGTTCAACCGGCTCGATCGGCGCAACCTCGTCGCGGCCGTCCAGCATGCCGGCGACGACGGGTCCGAGCTCGCGCTGGACTGGGTGCATGCCGCCCTCGCCGATCACCGCGACGAACGCTCGCTGGCGGCAGCGGGCGACAACGGGCTGACCGGCGATGTTACCGGCACCCAGCGGCTGCTCGCCGCGACCATCGTCGGCGATACGCTGGCGGCGGCGCGCTACTCGGGCGTCGACCTGCGCACCGAAGCCAAGAAGTCGGAGGACCGGACCCGCTTCGATCAGGCGGCGCTGTCGCTGCACAAGCCGATCGACGCCGTGACGAGCCTGCAGCTTGCGCTGGGCTATAACCGATCGGTGTTCCACGGGCCGGTGTTCGACAAGGCGTTCCTGCAGGCGAACAACCAGCGCTTCGCCACCATCTCCACCGGCGCCGCCCCGCAGAATTCCTATGGCTTCGATCCCGCCGATCCGGCCGCGTGGAGTCTGATGCGTGCCGATGCGCGCGAGGATGCGATCGACAACAGCAATGGCGAGGCGCGGCTCACCCTCGATCGCACGCTGGCGCCGGAGTTCACGTTGCGCCTTGGCGGCAGCTGGCACCGCTTCACCAACAGCGGCTACCAGCGCCGCACCCGGGTGGATTATCCCGACGGGGGCCCTGTCGTGGAGGAGGTGTTCGATGGCGCGACGATCGCGCCCTATGTCGTCGCCGATGTCGACGCGACCTATGCCGCCCTCGGCCAGCGCCGCGACCTGACCGCCGCCGACAACGTCCCCGGCACCGATTACCGGCTGCGCGAAGAAAGCAGGGCGGGGTTCGCCCTGCTCGACTGGGACGGCCGCCTCGGCACGCTCCCGCTACGCGTGCGCATGGGACTGCGCTATGAGGCGATCACCACGCGCTCGACGGGCGCCGCCACCAGCGACCTGCTCGCCGCACCGGTGACGCACGTCACCGAAAGCCGGGCCTGGCTTCCCTCGCTGGAGGCGCGGCTGACGCTGCGCCCCGACCTGCTGCTGCGCGCCACCGCCAGCGAGAACGTCAACCGGCCCGATCTCGCCGATCTGCGCGCGGCGGCGGTGGTGTCGGTCTCGCCGTTCGGCGGCACGATCACCACCGGCAACCCGGATCTGAAGCCGTTCCGCGCGCAATCCTTCGATCTCGCGCTGGAGCGCTACGGCGCGAAGGGCGGCCTGATCGCGATCGGCGTGTTCTACAAGCACATGAACTCGTTCATCACCTCGGCGACGACGGTGCAGCCCTATGTCGCCACCGGCTATCCGCTCGCCTTCCTCTTCCCCGGGCAGAGCGCGACGACGCTGTTCAACGTCATCCAGCCGTTCAACGGCGGTGGCGCGGCGATCCTGGGGGCGGAGCTGGCGGTGCAGCAGGAACTGCGCTTCCTGCCCGCGCCGCTCGACCGGGCCGGCGTGCAGCTGAACGGCACCTATGCCGATGGACGTTCCGACGTGGTGTATGCCGGCGTGCCGGTGCGGCTGACGCTGATCGACCTGTCGCGCTGGCAGGGCAATGCCACGCTCTACTATACCGGGCGCGGCTGGGATGCGCGCGTGGCGCTCGCCTATCGCGACCGCTACCGCACCGCGATCGGCAACAGCGGCAATATCGGCGAGTGGATCGCGCCTGCCGCCACGCTGGATGCCGCCGCGCATCTTGCGCTGGGCAAGCGGGCCAAGCTGGTGCTGGAGGCGCAGAACCTTACCAACGCCCGCATTCTCCAATATACCGATCGCGACGCGCGCCGGCTGCTGGCCATCACCCATAGCGGGCGCGTGCTGAGCGCGGGAGTTCGCTATGCGTTTTGAAGGCGGTGCTGGCTGGGGAGCGGGCGAATGTCCCCGTTTCGGTGCGCCGCGACTCTACCCTTCTGTAACGGCCGGGCCGGGACGATGCGCCTGATGGACGCGGCCGATCTGCTGGCCGAGCATCGGACGCGCCTGACCGCCTATGTCCGCAAACGGCTCCGCGATTCGGAGCAGGCGGACGATATCGTGCAGGAGACGTTCGTGCGGGTGGTGGAACAGGAGCGCAAGCAGCGGATCGAGCAGCCGCTCGCCTATGCGTTCCGCGTGGCGGATTCGATCCTGTTCGCCCGTGCGCGCAAAGGCGTTGCGCAGACCGAACCGCTCGATGCCGAACTCGCCTGCACGCTGCCGCTGCCGGAAGAGGTACTGGAATATCGCCAGCGCCTCGAACGGTTCGAGGCAAAGCTGGCCGATCTGCCGCCGCTGCGCCGCGAGGTTTTCGTGAAACGCCATCTCGACGGCAAGTCCCGCGCCGAGATCGCCGAGGAATTGGGGTTGAGTCTGGAAGCGGTGAAGAAGCATCTGGTGCGCGCGATGATCGACCTGGCCGAATGCGGCGATCTCGATGGCGTGGAAGGCAGCGTGTCGCATGGTTGACGCACACACGCTGGAAACCGCGGCCGATTGGGCGGACCGGATCGACGAGCTCGATCCCGCCGAGCGGCGCACGCTGATCGCGTGGCTGAACGCGTCCGACGCCAATCTCCGCGCCTTCACGCAGATGCACGACCTGCTGCGCGATCCGGCGCTGCTCGAAGTGCTGGAGGCGGCGACGCCCGCGCCGGTAGCGCCGCCGCTGCCCGAGGCGGTACCGCTGCGGCGGCGGAGCGATCGCCAGCCGCGCCCGGCGCTCCAGCGCGCGCGGGGTTTGCGCATTGCGGCCGTGGCGGCGGGGCTTGCCGCCGTGGTTGCGGTGCCGCTGCTCTGGCACGAGGCCGCACCGCCTGCGCCGAAGGTCGCGGCAGCCCCCGGCTTTCTCTACAGCAGCGCGGTCGGCACGGTCGAACAGCTGCGCCTGCACGACGGATCGCAGATCACGCTGGATGCGGCGTCGGCCGTCCGCGTCGCCTTTGCCGACCATGCCCGGCCGGTGACGCTCGAGCGCGGGGCAGCGCGGTTCGAGGTCGCGCACGATGCCAGCCGTCCCTTCTCGGTGCAGACCGCACGTGCGCGTTTCACGGCGCTCGGCACCAATTTCAGCGTCGACCAGTTGCCCGGCGAAGTCGAGCTACGCGTCTATCGCGGCCGGGTGCGGGTCGACCAGCCCGGGCGGGCGCCGATCGTGGTAACCGGCGGCGAGTGGACCAGCGTGGGCACGGCGCCGCTTCGGGTACAGCACTTCGACCCCAAGGAACCGAGCTGCCTCGATTCGTTCTGGCTGAGCGCCGAGGGCATGCGCCTCGATGCGGCGCTGGCGCATATCGGTCGCTACAGCGCCGTGCCGATCCGCCTTGCCGATCCGTCCCTGGGGGCGACGCGGCTGAGCGGCCGCTTCCGGCTCGACACGCCGGAGAAGAGCGCGGCAACGATCGGTGCCTTGGTCGGCCTCACGCCGCGGCGGCAGGACGGTGCGATCGTACTGGGGGCGCCAAACGGACGTTGAGGCGGCCTGAATCCGAGCTTGGCGTGTTCAGCCGAGATGCGGACCGGCCCAGCCGGGTAGATGCGCGGCCTTGTGCTTGCGTGCTAGGTGCACGGCCTTGAGGACGGCGTCCTCCCAATCCTTCTCGAGGCGCTTCGCATCGATCCGTCGCCGGAAGAAGTCGGCCCAGAGAAACTCGGCGAACGGTGCCGGGCTCTTTGCATAGCCGCCCGCCGCGAGCACGGCACCGGCGAGCGAGCGATAGGGATCGTCGCGCAGGTCCTCGATACGGCGCGGCAGCTTGGCATAGTCGCGGCGCACGCCCTCGGCATCGAACGGATGCAGCCAGCTGCGATTGTCCATCAGCGTCAGGAACTCGCCGGCGGCGAGATGCGAGAGGTCGGCGAGGACGCTGGTGAGGACATGTTCCTGCCCCTCCTCGTGCAGGGCCAAAGCGAGATGGTGGTGATCGACCAGCCAGGGCCGCCCCTTGGGGCCAAGGACCACCGGGATCATGTGCCGGCCGAGAAAATCCGGTCCTTCCTCCAGGCAGCGCGCGCGCCATTGCCGGCGCTTTTCCTCGACTTCGCGGCGCCCCACCGTCATCTGCGTCGGCCGCAGCGTCTTGATCGGGGTGGGGGTGAGCAGCGGGCGATAGTCGTGTCTCATGCGACAGGCTCCTTAGCGGCGATCGTTGCGGCGGCGGCATCGGCGACACTGTAGAAGCTGCGGGCCTCCAGGCCCTGGGCGCCTGCGGCGCGGAACAGGTCGCGGACATGGTCGCGAACCCGGGCGAGCCGCAGTTGGGCGCCGCGTGCCGCCATCGTCCGATCGAATTCGACCAGCGCGTCGAGCGCGGTGCTGTCGAGATCGAAGCTGTCCTCGAGGCTGACCACCACGATCCGCGTGCCGGCCGGGGTCTGCTCGGCCATGGTGCTCAGCACCCGCTCGGCATTGGCGAAGAACAGCGGTTCGCCTGCGCGCCAGATCGTCATGCCGGGAGGCACGCGCGCATCGGGGTGGCGTTCGAGCGAGACGAAGTCGTGGCTGTCGCCCAGCTGGCCCAGCCGTGCGATGGCGGGGGTGGAGGCGCGGTGCAGGAACGAGGCGATCGAGAGCAGAATCGCGAGCAGCATGCCGTTGACCACGCCCAGCGCCAGCACGCCGATCACCGCGCCGGTGCCGATCAGCATGTCGCGCCGCAGCCGGAACAGCCGTACCAGCGGCGCCGGATCGAGTGCATGGCTGAGCGCGGCGACCACGACCGCGGCCAGCACCGGCTCGGGCAGATGCGCGATCAACGGCCGCGCGACGATCACCAGGGCCGCCAGCGCTACGCCGGCGATCGCCGCCGCCCAGCGCGACCCGGCACCCGCCGCCTCGTTGGCGGAACCGGCCGAAAAGCCGGCACCCACCGGCATGCCCTGCACCAGCCCCGCGGCGAGATTGGCGACGCCAAGCCCGGCCAGCTCGCGATCGGGCCGCACCGTGTCGCCATGGCGCAGCGCGAGGGTACGGATCGTCCCCCAACTCTCGGCGAACAGGATCAGCACCAGCGGCGCGGTGAGCTGTGCGACTCGCATCAGCGCCGCGCCGTCGAGGTGCGGCAGCTGCGGCATCGACAGCGCCACCGTGATCGACCCAACGACGGCAACACCGTGCGCGGGCAGGTCGAACGCAACTGACGCGGCGATGCCGGCGGCCAGCACGATCAGGGCGCCGGGCAAGGCGGGCCATCGCCGCAGCAGGAACAGCCCGGCAAGCGCCGCGAGCCCGGCGAGCAGGCTTGCCGCGTTGGTGCGGGGCAGCGCGTGGACGAGGTCGAGCGTCAGCGTCGCGACGTCGCCGACCAGCCCGTGCAGGCCCAGTATCGTCGGCACCTGCCGCAGCACGATCGTGATCGCGAGGCCGAAGGCAAAGCCGCGCAGCACCGGACGCGAGACGAAGCCGGCAAGCGCGCCGAGCCGCAGCAATGCCGCGAGCAGGAACGCGGCGCCGACCATCAGGATCACGATTGTCGCAAGGGCGTCGCGGTACGCTCCGAGGGGGGCAAGTGTCGCCAGTGCCGCCGCGAGGATCGCCGCCGAGGAGGAAGTGGCCGAGACGATGGCGAACCGGCTCCGGCCCAGCGCCAGATAGGCGAGGCAACCGACAACCCCGGCAAGCAGCCCGCGTGCCGGCGAGAGCCCGGCGATGCCGGCATAGGCGACCGCTTCCGGCAGCATCAGCGCGGCGACCGACAGCCCCGCTGCAACATCTCCCCTGGCGAAGCGCTCGCCCCCCTGCCCTGCCATCGTCGCCATCGGGCCACCCTAGCAAGGCCGCTGCGTCGTGGCGACGCTCGCGCGACGGCTAGGCCGGGCCCGGCTGGTGCAGCAGCGGCACGCCGAACGGATCCGGGATGTCGACCCATTGGGCTTCGGCATCGGACGTGCCGGCATAGAGGCGGAAGCCGCCGTTCCGCGGCTCGACGCCGGAGGAAAAGACCACATCGACGAGATCCGTCCGTTTCGCCGGGCCGGGCGCGAATTGGCGGCGGCTCGCGATCACGCGGTGGTTGCGCCACGAACGCCGCGAAGGATCGAAGACGAACGCGGTGGCGTAATAGCGCCGCTCGCCGTCGGCATCGTCGTCCGCGAAATAGGCGGCGTGGGCGATCACGCCGATCTCGCCGGATTGCAGCAGATGCGCTTCGTTGGCGCCGCCCCAGTCGAGCGGGTGGAACATGTCCGTGATCAGCGGCGCGGCTTCGATCGCGGCCTCGCTCAGCGCATCGAGGCTGTCGACTTCGGTGTAGCCGATCATACCGCGCTCGCCGATCAGGCCGCGCGGACGCGTGAAGATGCCGACGCGCCCGTCGACGAGTTCGCGCAGGCGGATGTCCTTCATGCCGAGCGGTCCCTCGAAGCAGCGCCGCAGCTGGAACAGGTCCGGTCCGCGGTAGAAGACGGTCCGCCAGCTGAGGCCATAGGCAGCAGGGCTGGTTTCTACCCCCCCGAAGACGAGCTCTCCGCCGATCGTGGTTATGAAGGGATCCTGCAGCCGGAACCGGGGGGCGCCCGCGACCGGATACCAGGCATCGCCGCGCGCCTCGAAAAAGACCGCGGTCGATTCCTCGCTGTCCCGCCGTTCGACACGGCCCGCGATCACGCGGCGCCCCCCGGAGCGGAACGGGGTGCTGGGATTGTAGACGTCGCAGCCCTCGACGTCGGCGAAGCGCAGCTTGCCGGTCGGGCAGGATGCGTGCGCTGCCGCGAAGGCTTGGTAGAGGGTATCGATCCGCGTATTGGCGCGGCGGTCCACGATCATCTGCCGTTCTCCGTGGTCATGGTGTGGCTGCGCATCAGAGGCCCATCGCCGCCCAGAGATCGGCCAGCGCGACGGTGCCGAGCGCCATCGTCTGGTCGGCGGCGCCGTAATAGACCCACAGCGTCTCGTCGCGGATCAGCGCGCCACAGCTGAACAGCACGTTGTTGAAGAAGCCGCTCCGCTCATACTCATGCTCGGGCGTGCCGAGCGGTGTGACGAGGCGCGCCCTGACGATGCGGGGATCGTCGAGGTCGAGCAGCAATGCGCCCAGGCTGTAGCGCTGCTCGGCATCCACCCCGTGGTAGATCTGCAGCCAGCCGCGATCGGTTTCCAGCATCTGCGCGCCGCCGCCGATCTTGGCGCTTTCCCAGCCATCACCCACGCGGCCGGCCAGATGGGCATGGCCGCCCCAGTGCAGCAGGTCCGGCGACTGGGCGATCCAGATTTCCGGCGTGCCGAGGTGCAGCGGCGCGGGACGATGCAGGCACCAGTAGCGGCCACCGACCCGCCGCGGGAACAGGCAGACGTCGCGATTGTCGGGTGCGAAGAGGATGCCGAGGCGCTCGACCGCGGTGAAGTCGTCGGTCACCGCCAGTGCGGTGGTGATGCCAAGGTCGGATACGGCGGTGTAGTTGATGTAGATGCGCCCCTCGATCGCGGTGAGCCGGGGATCCTCGCAGCCGAACCGCTCCTCACGGGTGGCGGGGAAGAGGAAGGGCGCGTCGTCGACCACGAAGTCGGTGCCGTTGCGGCTGCGGGCAATCCGCAGGTGGGACAGCGAGGTGAGATAGACGCGGCGCGGATCGGCACGGAGACGAACCATGCGCGGATCGGAAAAGTCATAGGCCGGATCGTCCGCGCGGAATCCACGCACCGCGCAGGTCCACATGCCGCCATGTTCCTCGAGCACCGGCACCTGCACTTCGCTCGGGTCCGTGCCCGCCACGCTTTCGGCGATGCGCAGCAGCAGGATCGTCTCCTCGCCGCATTGCACGACGCCGGCGTTGAACGCGCCATCCACCTTCCAGCCCTCCCGGCTGGGGCGGACATCTCCGGGCGTGACGATCGGGTTGCCGGGCCAGCGCTTCAGCATGCGAACTCCTTGGGTATCGGGGTTATTTGAGGGTGAGGGACATGCCCTGGAGGAAATGGCGGCGGAACAGCGCGAACAGCAGCACCAGCGGCAGCGTCTGCAGCACCGCGCCGGCCATCACCGGGCCGACATAGCTGCCATATTGCTTGCTGAACGTTGCCAGCAGCACCGCCAGCGGCATCCGCTCGGTGTCCGAGATGGCGATCAGCGGCCAGAGGAAATTGTCCCAGGTGCCGGTGAAGGTGAACAGCGCGACGATGGCGATGATCGATCGGTTGAGGGGCACCACCACCCGCGTCACCGTCTGCCAAAGGCTGGCGCGATCGAGACGGGCGGCGTCGAGATACTCCTCGGGGATCGCCTTGAACGACTGCGCCATCATGTAGATGCCCCAGCCGGACATCATCGACGGCAGGATCAGCGCCCAGAGCGAATTGAGCAGCCCCAGTTCCTTCACCAGCACGAACAGCGGCAGGATGAACATGCTGGTCGGGATCACCATCTGCAGCAGCAGGAAATCGCCGAACAGCGTGCGGCCCGGGAAGCGCAGCCGCGCCAGCGCATAGGCGATGAAGGCCGAGGACAGCAGCACCGAGGCGGTGACCGCGCCGGTGACCAGCGCCGAGATCGCCAGCGCCTTGAGGAAGGGCCGTCCGAGCTTGTCGGCGGTCGCGAACAGGAAGCGGAAATTGTCGAGCGTAAAGTCGCCCGAGAACAGCCCGCCGGCATAGATCTGCGCGGTCGGCTTGAGCGAGGCCGCAACCATCCAGGCGAAGGGATAGAGCCAGGTCAGCGCCAGCGCGTAGATGGCGATCGTCAGCATCCAGCCGCCGGGGCTGCGCGAGCGCAGCAGGGCGCGCAGCCGCCGGATCATGCGAGCGTCACCTTGCGCTCGAACAGCCGCCGCGCGACGACGATCAGCAGATAGGTCGCGGCCGAGACGAGGATGCTCATCATCGCGGCGTGGCTCGGCTGGAGTCGGCGGAAGGCAGTCTCGTAGATCATCATCTGCGGCGTGACCGTGCTGTCTGCCGGACCGCCGCCGGTGATCAGGAACGGCTCGGTGAACAGCCCGAACGACACCAGGATGGCGAACACCAGCACCATCATCAGCTGCGGGTTGAGCAGCGGCAGGGTGATGCGGAACAGCCGGGTGAGCGGGCCGGCATGGTCGAGCCGGGCGGCGTCGTACAGCTCCTTCGGGATGGTGAGCAGGCCCGAATAGAGGATCAGCCCGTAATAGCCGACGAACTTCCACGCGACGACCAGCGCGATCGCCAGCATCGCCAGCTGCGGGTCGGTCGTCCACGGAATGGCGATCCCCGCCCAATCGAACAGCAGCCGGTTGAGCGGGCCGGTCGCGCTGAAGATCTTGGTGAAGACCAGCGCCATCGCCACGCCCGACGAGACGTTGGAGAGCAGGAAGCACAACGCGATGAAGGCCTTGCCGCGACCGACATGCTGCAGCCCGAACGCCACCACCAGCGCGCCGACAAAGGCGAGCGGCACGTAGAGCAGCAGGAAGCGCAGCACGTTCCACAGCGCCTGCAGGAACATCGGGTCGCGCAGGGTCAGCAGCAGGTTGCGCGGGCCGGTGAACACCGGCGTGTCGAAGAAGCGCCACTGGGTGACCGACAGCTTGGCCAGCCAGAAGAAGGGATAGGCCCAGAACACCGCGGTGAACAGCAGATAGGATCCGGCGAGCGCCAGCCCGATCCAGGCCTCGCGCGAGAGATGCGGGCGCCGGTTCATGCCTGCGCCTCGAGCAGCCGGTCGGTCCGCGCGACCGCCTCGGCCAGCGCCGCGGCGGGATCGCGCCGCCCGGTCATCAGCGGCTCGACGAGCTGGGCGGTCATGATTTTCTGGATGTCGATCGAATATTCGGAAAGCGCCGGCGGCTTGGCGCTGGCGACGTGCGCGGCATAGGCGGCGGCGATCTTGTTGGTGCGATAATAATCGGCGAAGCGCGGGTTCTGGAGCAGGTCGCCGCGCGCGGGCGACAGGCCGGTGCGCCGCAGCCACAAGAGGTTGAGGTCCTCGTCGCCGAGTACCCAGGCGAGGAAGTCGAACGCCGCGGCGGTGACCCGGCTGGTCTTGAAGACTACCACGCCCTTGCTGTCCGAAAAGGTCGAGGCCGGGCCCGGGCCCGGCGCCTCGGCGATCATCGGGCCGACGACGATGCGATCGAGCGTCTCGGGATAGAGCTTGGCGAACCGCTCGACGTCCCAGGGGCCGCGCACCGCGCCTGCCGCGAGGCCTGAGACCAGCGGCTCCTCGGCGTCGAAGTCGAGCGCGGTCCAGCGCTGGCGGAACATCCGGTCGATGAAGCCGGCCACCTCCCGTCCGGCGGCGTTGTTGTAGAGCGCGTGGCGGCCCTGCAGATACGGCTGTCCCTTCGAGGCGGCGTAATAGAGCGAGATGAAGTCGAACCAACGGTCCGCCCAGGACCGGCCCGAGACGACCTGCATGCCATAGCGCTGCCCCGGCCGGCCGTAGCGCGCGCACAGCGCATAGACCTCGTCGTAGCGGCGCGGCGGGGCGGACAGGCCGTTCGCCGCGAGCAGGTCGGCCCGCCACCAGAGCAGGGTCGGGCTCGAATAGATCGGCAACGCGGCGACCATGCCCTCCTGCGTCCAGCCCGGCAGGATCGCCTGCATGTGCCGCCGCGCGACCAGTTCGGCATAGCCGGGCATCGCCGCAAGGTTGACGACCTGGCCGAGGGCCGCGAGCTGCACCGCAAAGCCGGCGAAGACGTTGGTGCACAGGTCCGGCTCGGTGCCCGCGACCAAGGCCGACAGCACCGTGTCCTCGGAACTGCCGGCGGTGGGAATGGTGGTGAACTGCACCGGCAGTCCGCGCCGCGCCGCGTTCCACCGCGCCACCGCGATCTTCCAGAAGCCCTCTTCCGCCTCGTTGGGCGCGACCCACAGCCGGATGCGGTCGGCCGGCCGCACGCGGCGCGACGGACCGCAGCCGCCGAGCAGCGACAGCCCGCTCGCCAGCGCTCCGGCCAGAAGGGCGCGCCGGGCGATCACGGCAGCGGCGTTCCCGACAGCGCGACGAAGCTCAGCAGCCCCTCCACCGTCGATTCCGCGCCGGCATTGGGGTTGGGCAGCAAGGGCGCGTCGATTCCGTCGAGCACCCGGCCGCTTGCGGCATCATAGATGGGCTGGCGCGCATCGTTGGTGCCCGAGAACCAGCTCGCCAGCGCCCGCGCCGTCTTGCGATAGCGGCCGCGCCTGGTCTGGTGATAAGCCTCCATCGAGGCGAGGATCATCGGGCTGAGGCCATAGGCGATCTGCGGGAAACGACCTGAATCGATCTGCTCGATCTTGCCGGCCGATTGCCGCACCGAGAAGCGCGCGAGCATGCCGTGTTCGAGCAGATAGGGATAGAAATGGTCGACCTCGGCCAGCCCGCTGGCAACGAAGTCCTTGCGGCCGAGCAGCTTGCCCAGGCGCAGCAGCGCATAGGCCTGGGCATTGCCCCAGCCATGCCATTCGTTGCGCCAGCTGAGATGGGCGCCGTAGGGAAAGGAGGTGGCGTCGCCGGCGCGCATCTGCATCATGCCCTCGCCCAGCCGGACCAGCAGCGCGCGGGTGCCGGCATCGCCGGTGCGCTGATAGTGGCGGGCGAGCCCGAGGGCCGCGGTCGAGGCGGCGTCGGCGCCCGATCCGTACGGCAGCCAGGTGGGGAGCGAAACGCCCTCCACCGAATCGAGCGTCTGCCGCGCCGGCAGGTCGTGCTGGAGGTTGGCGACCAGCCGGTCGCTGGCCTTGCGCGCCCGCGCGGCGAGTTCGGAGTCGGCGGGCAGCCGCGTCAGCACGGCTTCCAGCCCCCAGAGTGCGCGCAACGACCACCAGCTCAGCTCCGCCACCGAGGTGCGATAGTCGCGGTTGATCCGCCCGTCCGACCAGATGAAGTTATGGAAATAGCCGTTGTCCGCCTGCATCTGCAGCACGAAACGCGTCATCAGCTCCATTTGCCGCATCTGCGCGGGCGGCAGCTTGGGCAGGGCGGCAAGCAGCACGAGCGCCCGCGCCGCATCGTCGACACAGGCATAGCCCTCGCGCGGCTCGATCGCGAAATGGAAGTCGGGTGCCTCGCTGTAGATGTTGAGCACGCCCACCGTCTCGCCGGCGATGCGGGTCTCGGCGAAAAGGTGGTCGAAATGCGAAAGCGCTGCGACGGGCGCCCGCGCCGCCGCGGCAGCCGGCGGGCGGCCCATCGCCGCACCGCTCGGCACCACCGCCACCGCGAGCAGGGGTACCAGCAGGGCCAGCTGCCTGGCGTTTCGGAAAATGGCAGGAAGCCGGGATGCCCGGCGGGCAGAAACGCACGACATCGGCAGCTGAAATCCTCTCCCGCCCCTGCTGTGCAGGTGGCTTGTTGAACGTTAAACAAACGTGATTGTGCGTGTCAAGGCAAGCGTCTAGGATCGCCGAAACAGTAGTTGGAGAAGAGGATGGTGCGGGCCAAGCGAGCCACCCTGAAGTCGATCGCCGCCGATCTGGGGGTGACGCATACCTCCGTCTCGAACGCCTATAACAACCCGGCCAAGGTCTCCAAGGAGCTGCGCGAGCGGATCATCGCCTATGCCCGCTCGGTCAACTATGACGGTCCCGATCCGGCGGCGCGCTCGCTGCGCACCGGGCGGTGCGGCGCGATCGGCGTGCTGTTCAACGACCAGCTGAGCTACGCCTTCACCGACGCGCACGACATCGCCTTCCTGCGCGGCATCTCGTCGGTCTGCGAGGAGGAAGGCGCGAACATCGTGTTGATCCCGCTGAAGAACAAGCGGCCGGAATCGCAGGAGACGCTCACGGCCATTGTCGACGGCTTCATCCTCAACGCGCCCTATAAGAGCCATCCGACGATCCGCACCGCCCTGTCGCGCGGCCTGCCGACGGTGGTGGTGGATTTCGATGCGCCCGAGCTTGCCAGCGTGCTTACCAATGATCGCGAGATGATGCGCGACGTGCTGGCGCATCTGCTGGCGCTGGGCCACCGCGAACTGGCCATCGTTACCTTCCCGCGATCGGAGGACAATGGCGAGATCTTCGCGCTCGACCGCGAGGTGCCGGACGAGAGCTATGTCGTGAACCAGCGCATCCAGGGCTGCCGCGATGCGCTTGCCGAGGCGGGGATCGATCCTGCCGCGGTGCTGGTCTGCGAGACGGTGAACAGCGAAGACGGTGGGGCGCGCGGCGCCGAGCGCCTGCTCGCGCGCCGCCCGGACCTTACCGCTTTGGTGTGCTTTTCCGATCGGCTCGCGCACGGCGTGCTCCAGCATTGCCGGGCCAGCGGCATCGACGTGCCCGGCCGCATGTCGGTCACCGGGTTCGACGGGCTGGAGCCGCCCGATCGCCATCCCGACGCGCTGCGGCTCACCACGGTGCGTCAGAACGCCTATGCGAAAGGGCGGATGGCAGCCGAGATCCTGCTCGGCGAGGGCAGCCGCGCGCCGCGGACGGTGCATATCGATGCGGCGTTTATCCCCGGCGACAGCACCGCACCGGCCTGGAGCGCCGCGCAATGACCGCGCTGACGCTGGCCGGGCTCACCAAGGCCTATGACGGCGCCGCGACGATCCGCGGCATCGACCTGGAGGTGCAGGCAGGCGAGTTCGTCGTGCTGGTCGGCTCCTCGGGCTGCGGCAAGTCGACCGTGCTGCGGATGATCGCGGGGCTCGAGGCGGTGACCGGCGGCGCGATCCATATCGACGGTCGCGACGTGACCCATGTACCCGCGGCGGACCGCGGCGTCGCGATGGTGTTCCAGTCCTACGCGCTCTACCCGCATATGAACGTGCGCGAGAATCTGAGCTTCGGGCTGCGCAACATGCGGGTGCCGCGCGACCGCATCGCCGCGCAGGTGGCGCATGCCGCCGCGATCCTCGAACTGGAGCCGCTGCTCGATCGGCTGCCGGCCCAGCTTTCCGGCGGCCAGCGCCAGCGCGTGGCGATCGGCCGGGCGATCGTGCGCGATCCCTCGCTGTTCCTGTTCGACGAGCCGCTGTCGAACCTCGATGCCGATCTGCGGGTGCGCATGCGGCACGAGCTGGCCCGGCTGCACCAGCGGCTCGGCAGCACGATGCTCTATGTCACCCACGACCAGGTCGAGGCGATGACGCTGGCCGATCGGCTGGTCGTGCTCGACCAGGGCCGCATCTCGCAGGTCGGCACCCCGCTCGAAATCTATACGCGCCCGGCGAACGTCTTCACCGCCGGCTTTATCGGCAGCCCGCGCATCAATCTGCTGCCGGCCAAGGTGGTCGCCCGCCAAGGCGGCGAGATGCTGCTCGAACTGCCCGGCGGGCTGCGATTCGCGATGCCCGCCAGCGAGGCGATCGCGGTGGGCGCCGCCGTTACCGTCGGCCTCCGCCCCGAGCATGTGCGGCTGGAAGCCGCGCCCAAGTCGCTGGCACTGCCGCTGACGATTCAGGCGGTGGAGGCACTCGGCCATTCGACCTTCCTGTACGGCGAGATGGCCCCGATCGGCGAGTTCCGCGCCAAGCTGGACGGCCATCACAGCGTCCCGGTCCCGGCCGCGATGACGGTATATGCCGACGTTCGCCAGCTGTTGCTGTTCGGCGCCGACGGGGAGGCAGTCCCCCTCTAACCAGGCCGTTGCAAGTCGCTGAAAGGCGAAATGTTGCCCGCTTGTACATTGCAAGGTTGATCGTTAAACAAAGGGTACAGGAGAATGTGCCGGTCGACCCGATCCGCATCGATGGACGGGCGTTCACGGCATCGAGGGAGAGGACCAGACCTATGCCGAACGGGCGTACCCATTTGCTTGCCGTCACCGCCATGGCGACCATCCTGGCCGCGACGGCGCCTGCCTATGCCGATCCGGAACCGGGCGCGCAGGCACAACAGAATGTGCCGGCTTCCGCGGCACCCGATACCGCCACCGAGGAGACGATCGTCGTCACCGGCCTGCGCGAGAGCCTGCGCCGCGCGGTGGACATCAAGCGATCGGCCGACAACATCGTCGACTCGATCGTCGCCGACGATATCGGCAAGCTGCCCGACCAGAACATCGCCGAGGCGATCCAGCGCATCCCGGGCGTGACGATCTCGCGCGACAATGGCGAGGGCCAGTTCATCACCGTGCGCGGCCTCGGGCCGGCGTTCAGCACCGCGCTCTACAATGGCCGCATCCTCGCCACCGAGAACCAGGGCCGCGAGTTTAGCTTCGACATCCTGCCCGCCGAACTGATCAACCGCGTCGACGTCTCCAAGACCCCCACCGCCGCGCAGGTGGAAGGCGGCATCGCCTCCACCGTCGACATGTACACGGCGCGCCCGTTCGACTTCAACGGCAGCAAGGTCAGCCTCTCGGCCCAGGCCAATTACGACAAGCTGCGCGGCCAGGCCTCGCCCCAGGCTTCGGGGCTGGTCAGTACGACCTTCGGCGGCAGCAATTTCGGCGTGCTCGCGGCCTTCTCCTATATCGACCGCAAGATCGAAGGTCGCCGCATCTTCACCGATGGCTGGGAAGCCAATCAGAGCCTTGATACCAACAAGGACGGCAAGGCCGATTACACCGGCGTGTCGCTGCCCACCTATGTCGAATGGGGGGTCAACCGCACCAACCGCAAGCGCCTGTCGGGGCTGGCGACGGTGCAGTGGAAGCCGAGCAACGCGCTGCAGGTGACGCTCGACGGGCTCTATTCGAAGCTCGACGTCAACGACGACAACAAGGTGTTCTTCGTCTATGGCGGCCCCGGCGACATCACCGCGGCGACCGTCGACTCGAACAAGACGGTGACCAGCTATACCGGCATCGCCTCGGGCCCGACGATCACCAACCAGGTCCGCCCGCGCCTCGCCAAGACCTACCAGACCGGCCTGAACGTCGAGTGGAAGCCGTCGACCCGGCTGTCCGGGTTCATCGACCTGTCCTGGTCCAAGGCGCAGGACGATACCGGCGGCAACCAGGCCTGGTTCGAAACCAACCTCGCGACGCCCAGCTATTCGCCCGCGGCGGTGAAGTTCAACATCGGCGGCAACGGCCTGCCGGTCTATACCGGCCTGGGCAATATCCTCGACACCTCGAACGCCAAATCCGGCTATCTCACCTTCGAAGGCGTGAGCGTCGAGGACGAGATCTACCAGATCAACTCGCGGCTGAAGTGGCAGATCGAAGCGGGTCCGCTGCGCGCACTGACCGCGGGCATCAACTATTCGGACCGCAAGAAGTCGCGCTTCTCGTACAAGACGCCCGGCGAGGTGCAGTGTGCGCTATGCGGCGTCTCGGTGCCGCAAAGCGTGTTCGGCCAGCCCGCGGAAGCAACGAACTTCCTCGGCAGCGGCATGTTCACCAGCGGCTTCCCGACCTATTCGATCCGCGACCTGCAGGCCTATCTGCTGTCCGACGCGGCGATCAACCAGACCGCCAACCCGGCGGCGACCCGCGCGATCCTCGCCGCCAATGGCGGGGGCTTCGGCGTGGCGCTGGTGCCCGGCAACAGCGGCGCGGCACAGGAGCGGACGATCGGCGGCTATGTCGAAGCGTCGCTGGGCGGCCATTTCGGATCGCACCCCTGGTCGGGCAATATCGGCGTGCGGGTCACCCGCACCAAGGTGACGTCGACCGGCTTCGGGCAGGAGATCCTGAGCATCACCACGCCGCCTGGGCTCGATCCGATCGTCAACCTGTCGGACCCGCAGCCGATCACCGCGCGCGGCGACTATACCCAGGTGCTGCCGAGCGCGAACTTCAAGGTGGACCTGTTCAAGGACGTCGTGCTGCAGGCCGCCGTCGCCAAGACGCTGACCCGTGCGACGCTGAGCGACCTGCTGCTCATCCGCAACATCAACCCGCGCCCGCGCGAGCGCGCGATCACCGACGGCAATCCGGGCCTCAAGCCGATGATCGGCTGGAACTATGATGCCGCGCTTACCTGGTATCTCGATCGCGCGAGCTTCCTCAGCGTCGCGGTGTTCGCCAAGGATCTCAAGGATCTTTCGGAGACGGTAACCAGCACGGTCCAGATCCTGGGGCTCGACTTCCGCCGCACCCGGCCGGAGAATATCGGCAGCCGCAGCTATTATGGCGTCGAGTTCTCGGGCCAGTACACCTTCACCGGCCTGCCTGCGCCGCTCGACGGGCTGGGGGTGCAGGCGAACATCAGCCTCGTCGATCCGGATGCGACCACCTACAATCTCGTCGGCTTCTACGAGAAGGGGCCATTGCAGATGCGGCTGGCCTACAACTACCGCAATGCCTATCGCGCGACCGATGCGGGCAACCGCGGCCAGCCGGTCGACGTCGCCGCCTATGGCATCTGGGACGCGAGCATCAACTATGCGCTCAACGACCATGCGACGGTGTTCGCCCAGGGGCTGAACCTGTTCAACGAGAAGACCTTTCAATATTCGGTCTATCCCGAACGGGTGATCACCTACGAGACCTACGGCCCGCGCTATGCGCTGGGCGTGCGCGTGAACTTCTAGGCCGAAGGCGGGCACCGGATCTGCCGCGCGGGCGCGGATCCGGTGCCTACCACAAGCATCCCGTCAATCGGCGCAGGGCAGCAGCACGAGGAAGGTGGAGCCCTGCCCCACCGCGCTTTCCTTGAGTTCGATCACGCCGCCGTGCAGCGTGACGAGCTGCCGAACCAGCGCCAGCCCGATGCCGAGCCCTTCGGACTGCCCCTCCCCGCGATCCACCTGCGCGAACAGCTCGAAGACCTGACCCTGCATCTCCCGCGGAATACCGACACCGGTGTCGGCGACCTCGATCGCGGCATAGGCGCCCTCGCGCCGCACGCTCAGATGGATAGCGCCGCCCGCCGGCGTGTATTTCGCGGCATTGGAGAGCAGGTTGCTGACCACCTGCGCGATGCGCGCCTGGTCGGCCTGGAGCCAGATCGGCGCTTCGGGCAGATCCACCGTCAGGCGGTGGCCCTGCGCGTCGATCTGCGGGCGGCTGAGCTCGATCGCCAGCGCCACGGCATCGGCGAGATCGATGTGCTCGGTGCGCAGCACGATCTTGCCCTGGTCGATGCGCGCGACATCGAGCAGGTCTTCGATCAGCCGGGTCATGTGGCGGATCTGGCGATCCATCCGCTCGCGCACTTGCTCGGCCCCCGCGTCGTCGGCCCGGCGCTTGAGCAGATGCAGCCCGGCGCCGAACGCCATGATCGGGTTGCGCAACTCGTGCCCCACCATGCCCAGAAACGCGTTCTTGCGCCGGTCGGCGAGCCGCAGGTCTTCGGTCAGTCGCGCGAGTTCGTCGCGCTGCGCGACGATCTGCCGACGCTGCTCGTAGAGATCGAAGAACACGTTGCTTTTCGAGCGCAGGATGCCCGCGTCGATCGGCTTCTGGAGAAAATCGACCGCACCCGCCTCATAGCCGCGAAAGCGGCGCTGCGCGTCGGCGCTGCCGGCGGTGAGGAAGATGATCGGCACGTGCCGGGTACGTTCGTTGCCGCGCAGGAACTCGGCGAGCTCGAAGCCGTCCATGCCGGGCATCTGCACGTCGAGCAGCGCCAGCGCCACGTCGTGGACGAGCAGCAATTCCAGCGCCTCGTCGCCCGAGCGCGCCTTGAGGCATTCGAGGCCGTCGCGCCGCAGCAGTGCCTCCAGCGCCAGCAGATTCTCGTCGAGATCGTCGACGAGCAAGAACTTGACCGGGTCAGGGGCGGACATGGGATGGGGCCAATCGTACGAGATGGGGGGCAATGGCGTCGATCGCCAGGCGGGTAGCGTCGGGGCACAGCGCGAGCCCGGCCGCCGGCATCGTCGGCACGCGGGCGGTCTCGGGATCCTCTACGATCGCGGTGCCGCCGGCGCGGGCAACCGCGCGCAGTCCTTCGGCGCCGTCGTTGTTGGCGCCGGTGAGCAGCACGGCGATCAGCCGGCGCCGCAGCGCGTCGGCCGCGCTTTCCAGCAGCACGTCGATCGAGGGGCGACTGTGGTTGACCGGATCGTCGGCGGACAGCGCCATGCTGCCGTCCGGCTCGACGAGCAGATGATAGTTGGCGGGCGCGAAATAGATGGTGCCGGGCTCGGGCAGCTGCTTGTCCTCGGCTTCGCGCACCTGCATCGCACAGCGCGCCTCGAACAGTCCCGCCAGGCCATGGTCATGGTCGGGCGGCACGTGGACGACGATCAGTACGGGGCGCGGGAAGTCCGCCGGCAGCGCCGGCAGCAGCGTGAGCAGCGCCTGGACGCCCCCCGCCGAGGCGCCGATGACGACCATGCCGGTCATCGCTCGCGCCGCTGGTAGATCTTCTCCTCGCGGACGAAGTCGGCAAAGCCGGCGGCATGGTCGGAAAAGCGCAGGCTCTCCTTGCGGCCGAGACCCAGGAAACCGCGGCGGACGAGCGATTCGTCGAACAGCCCGACGGCGCGCTCCTGCAGATCGCGATCGAAATAGATCAGTACGTTGCGGCACGAGATCAGGTGCATCTCGGCGAACACCGAGTCGGTCGCCAGGCTGTGATCGGAGAAGACGACATTGGCGCGCAGGCTGCTGTCGAAGATCGCGCGATCGTAATCGGCGACATAATAGTCGGAAAGCGAGGTGCGCGCGCCCGATTTCTGGTGGTTCTCGGTGAACTTGCGGATCTGGTCGAGCGGATAGACTCCCGCCTCGGCAGCCTTGAGCGCCTTGGGGTTGATGTCGGTGGCGTAGAAGATCGTGCGCTGCTCCAGCCCCTCCTCCCGGAACAGCATGGCGAGCGAATAGACTTCCTCGCCATTGCTGCACCCGGCGATCCACACCTTGAGCGAGGGATAGGTGCGCAGGTGCGGGATCACCTTCTCGCGCAGCGCCCGGAAATAGCTGGGGTCGCGGAACATCTCGCTCACCTGGACGGTGAGATAGTTGAGCAGCTTGGCCAGCATCTCCGGCTCGTGCAGCAGCCGGTCCTGCAGGGCCGAGAAGCTGGCCATCCCCAGCCGTCCGCGCGCCTGGATCAGCCGCCGCTTGATCGAGGCGCGGGCATAATGTCGGAAGTCGTAGTGGTAGCGCCGGTACAGCGCCTCCAGCAGCAGCTCGATCTCGATATCGTCGACATCGGGTTCGGGAGTTTCGTCGTTCATCGCGGCATCCAAACGCGGACGAGCGACAAGAGTTTATCGACGTCGATCGGCTTTGCCATATAGTCGCTGGCGCCCGCCTCGATGCAGCGTTCCTGGTCGTCGGGCATCGCCTTGGCGGTGAGCATGATGATCGGCAGCCTGGCCCAGCGCGGATCCTGGCGGATCGCGCGGGTGGCGGTGAGGCCGTCCATCACCGGCATCATCACGTCCATCAGCGCGAGATCGACCCCCTTCTCGGGATCGCTCACGGCCTCGGCCAGCGCGTCGAGCGCCTCCTGGCCGTTGCGCGCGATGCGAACCTGCACGCCGCGCGGCTCCAGCACGCTGGTCAACGAATAGACGTTGCGGACATCGTCCTCGACGATCAGCACGCGCCGCCCCTCCAGCACCGCATCGCGGCGGCGGGCGGCCTGGATCATCTCCTGCTGCGCGCTCGGCAGCTCGGCCACCACCTGGTGGAGGAACAGCGAGACCTCGTCGAGCAGCCGCTCGGGCGACTTGGCGCCCTTGATGATGATCGAGCTCGAATAGCGCCGCAGCTTCTGCTCGTCGTCGGCGCTGAGGTCATGGCCGGTGTAGACGATGACTGGCGGGAAGCTGTGCGACCCGTCCTCCTCGCTCAGCGTCTCGAGCAGCGAATAGCCCGAGGCGTCGGGCAGCGACAGGTCGAGCACCATGCAATCGAAGGTCTGGCTGCGCAGCATCTCCAGGCATTCGGCGGCGGTGCGCACGCCGACCGTCTCGACGTCATCGGTCTGGAGCAGCCGGGCGACCGCGTCGCGCTGGACGTCGTCGTCCTCGACGATCAGCACGCGGCGGACGCGGCTGGCGGTGCGTTCCTGCAGGTTCTGCAGCACCTCGGCGAGCAGCTCGCGCTTGATCGGCTTGATGTGATAGCCGACCGCGCCGAGCGACAGCGCCGTCTGGCTCTGGTCCGCGGCCGAGATGACGTGGATCGGGATGTGGCGGGTGCTGTCTTCCTGCTTGAGCTGGTCGAGCACGATCAGCCCGGACTGGTCCGGCAGGCCGAGATCGAGCACCACGGCGCTCGGGCGATAGGTGCGCGCCAGCTGCAGTGCCTCGTCCGCCGTGCTGGCGATGAGGCACTGGAAGCCGAGCTCGCGCGACAGGTCGCAGACGATCGAGGCGAAGACGGGGTCGTCCTCGATCACCAGCAGATGGCGTCCGCCCGGCACCAGCCGCTCGCGATCATCCTCCAGCACCCAATCGGCTGCGGCGGCAGCACGGCGCGGCGGCGCGGGCGTGGCGACGGGAGCCGACTGGGCAACAGGCTTGGCCGGAGCAGGCGCCGTCGGCAGCGTGCGCGGGGCGACTGCCTCCGCGTCGTAGCTGACCGGGAGCGTCAGCGTGAAGGTGCTGCCCTCGCCCGCCCGGCTCTCCAGCGTGATCCCGCCGCCGAGCAGCCGCGCCAGCTCGCGCGAGATCGACAGGCCGAGCCCGGTGCCGCCATAGCGCCGGTTGATCGTGCCGTCGGCCTGGTGGAAGGCCTCGAAGATCAACTTCTGCTGCTCGGGCGCAATGCCGATGCCGGTGTCGCGCACCGCGAAGGCGATCCGGTCGCCCGTCGCGCGCACCTGCAGCTGCACCGAGCCCTTTTCGGTAAACTTGAGCGCGTTCGACAGCAGGTTCTTGAGGATCTGCTCCAGCCGCATCCGATCGGATTCGATACCCTTCGGTGCCGTCTCGTCGAAGACGATCTCCAGCCCGATGCCGCGTTGCTCGGCGATCGGCTGGAACAGCTGGCGAAGATCGGTGCCGAGCCGCGCCAGACTCACCGGCTCGGGGCGGATGTCGACATGGCCGGCCTCGATCTTCGACAGGTCGAGAATGTCGTTGATCAGCGTGAGCAGGTCGTTGCCCGAGGATTCGATCGTGCGCGCGAACTTCACCTGCTCGGCGGTGAGCGTGGCGGGACCATTGTCGCCGAGCAGCTTGGCGAGGATCAGCAGCGAGTTGAGCGGCGTGCGCAGCTCGTGGCTCATGTTCGCCAGGAAGTCGCTCTTGTACTGGCTGGCCTGTTCGAGCTCACGCGTCTTGACGAGCAGCGCAGCGCTGCCGCGTTCGAGCTCGTCGCGCTGGTTCTCCAGCGCCTGGGCCTGCTCCTCGAGCTGGCTGTTGGTCTGCTCCAGCTCGACCTGCTGCTGCTCCAGCATCGCCTGGGATTCGCGCAGCGCCCGGCCCTGCTCCTCCAGCTCCTCGTTGTTGACCTGGAGCTCCTCGCTCTGGGTCTGCAGCTCGGCGGCCTGGCGCTGGGTTTCCTCCAGCGCATCCTGCAGCTGGGCGCGGAAGCGCGCGGAGCGCAGCGCCACGCCGATCGCCGGCGAGGCGCGCTCCAGCAGCTCCAGCATCATCGGATCGGTGGGATAGAAGAAGCCGAGCTCCAATACCGCGTTGACGATGTCGTCGGCCTTGGCGGGCACGATCATCAGGTGGCGCGGCTTGTCGCTGCCGAACGCCGAACCGATTTCGAGATAATGGTCGGGCACGTCGTCGAGCAGGAGCGGCTTGCCCTCGGCGGCGACGCGGCCGAGCAGCCCCTCGCGTAGCCCAAACGCCTCGGGCACGTCGGCGTCGCCGGGCACGCCGAGCGTTGCGACGCGGCGGAACACCCCGGCCTCGCCCTTGAACAGCGCGCCCGCCTGGAAGCCCAGCTTGTCCGCCAGATAGCCGAGCACCGCCTCGGCGATCTCCTCCACCGATCGATCGCCGCGCACCGCCGCCGAGATGCCGAGCAGCCCGTTCTGTAGCCATTCTTCCCGGGCGCGGGCGCGCAGGTTGCGCTGGACCAGCACGAAGATCATCAGCGTCAGCGCGGCGCCGATCAGGCTGGAAACGAGCCCGCTGGCGATCGCCGCCTGCGAGGCGGCCGCCATGTCGTCAAGCCGTTCCTGGCGGAGGCGCCCCTCCTCCTGCGCCATCACGGCGAGTTGGGCGCGGATCGCGTCCATGCTGTTCTTGCCGGCGCCGGTCTCGACCACGGCGAGCGCCTCGGCGAGGCCCTTGGTCCGGCGCAGATCGATCGTCTCGCGCAGCTCGGCCAGCTTGGCGCCGACCTGGCGGCGCAGCTGGACGATATTGCTCTGCTGCACCGCATTGTCGCTGACCAGGTCCTGGAGATGGTCGAGACGGGCGTCGAGCGTCTCCGTCGCCTTGGTATAGGGCTCGAGATAGCTTTGGCCGCCGGTCAGCAGAAAGCCGCGCTGGCCGGTTTCGGCATCCTGAACGGTGGAGAGCAGCTCGTCGAGCGCGATCAGCACGGTATGGCTGTGCCGGATCGCCGCATCGCTTTCGCCAAGCGCCCGTACATTCCGATAGGCGATCGCGCCGCTGATCAGGAAGAAGGCAAGGCCGAGGACCAGCCCGAGGGTCGTCCAGGCGGCGCGGCCGCCGGAGTCACGCAACAAATTCCGACGCTTCATGCACTCGATCCCGAAAATGCCCCGCGATCCGCATAGTGCGTCGGGAAAGTAGAGCAAGCGTCCTGACGGACAGGCGGAACGTACGGAATCGGGAACGCGGCACCTGCCCGGGCCGCATTGAGGCTCGAATGCCGTCGGCTAGCGGGTTCTCGACCCGACGTCTCCAGTCCCGGCACCGCCGCGCGCGGTCCCCGGCTGCCAATGGGGTTCGAGCATCGCCTCGAGCCAGCGCAGTTCCGCGTCGAGCACCGCGACCACGGCGTCGTCGCCTTCGGCAACCGCAAATCGCATGCGATCGGACAGCTCCGCAATGGCGTATTGTGCATGGGCCAAGGCATTGGGCGCGCGATCGATGACCGCGGTCGCATTGCCGGCGAGCGACGCCAATACTTCCAGTGACGCGGCATTGACGCTTCGCGGCTTGGAATCCAGCAGACACAGCGTGCCCAGGGCAAATCCGTCACGGGTGACGAGCGGCGCCGCATAATAGGCGCGCACATTCATCTCGATGACCGCCGGCGCGAACTTGAACCGCGGCTCGCTCCACGCATCGGCGACGCAGAGCGGGGCGAAGCCGGGTACCTTGATAGCCGCGTCGCAAAAGCTGTTCGGGCGTGCGAATTCGCGCGGGTCAAAGCCATAGGCGACCGCGAGCCACAGCCGGGATCGGTCGACGATCGAAACCGCCGCGTAGGGAAAGCGCGTCTTCGTGGCCGCCTCTTCGACGATCTCCGACAGCGCGGCGTCGCCCTGCATGCCGAAGACTCCACTGGTGAGCACCCGCGCCTGGCGTCGTACCTCGGCAAGTCTCGCATCGGCGTTCTCGACATCGCACATGCAGCATACCCCTCTTCAGGAGAACTTTAGGTTTACAGTGCTTTGCGCTGCAACGTTAAAACGTTTTCCATGCCCGGGTCCGCCCGACGCGCCCGCCTATCGGTGCGTCGGGCGGGCGCCGCTCAGGCGGCCTGCAGCATCTGCTGCAGGTCGGCCTGGGCATCCCCGGTCGGGCGGATGTCGAACTTGTCGACGAGGATGCCGAGCACCTCCGGTGTCAGGAACTGCGGCAGCGTCGGGCCGAGATAGATGCGGCGCAGCCCCAGGTGGAGCATCGTCAGCAGCACCGCGGTCGCTTTCTGCTCGAACCAGCTGATCGCATAATGGAGTGGCAGGTCGTTGACGCCGACACCCAGCGCCTCCGCCACTGCGGTGGCAATGCGGATCGCCGAATAGGCATCGTTGCACTGGCCGATATCGAGCACCCGCGGCACGCCGTTGATGCTGCCCAGATCCTCGCGGTTGAAGCGGAACTTGCCGCAACCGAGCGTCAGCACCAGGCTGTCCCGCGGCGTCGCCATGGCCAGGTCATGGAAATAGTTGCGGCCGGGTCGCGCCCCGTCGCAGCCGCCGATCAGGAACAGGTTCTTCACCGCACCCTTGCCGATCATGCCGAGCAGCGTGTCGGCAACACCCATCACCGTGTTGCGGGCGAAGCCGATGGTGATGGTCTGCGCCGGCGCATCCTCGGCGAAACCGGGTTGGGCCAGCGCGCAGGCGATCGCCGGCGCGAAATCATGGTCGGTGAGGTGCGGCAGCCCGTTCCAGCCCACCGGCCCGGCGGTGAAGATGCGCTCGCCATAGCCCTTGAGGTTCGGGTTGATCAGGCAGTTGGAGGTCATCACGATCGCCCCCGGAAAGGCATCGAAATCCTTCTGCTGGTCCTGCCAGGCGCCACCGTAATTGCCGGCGAGATGCGGGTATTTCTTCAGGCCCGGATAGGCGTTGGCGGGCAGCAGTTCGCCATGCGTATAGACCAGCACGCCGGTCCCTTCGCTCTGCCGGAGGATGGCCTCCAGATCGCCCATGTCGTGGCCGGAGACGAGCAGGCACTTGCCCGCGCGCGGCGTCATCCGCACCGCGGTCGGCTCGGGATGGCCGAAGCGGCCGGTATTGGCCGCGTCGAGCAATTCCATCACCTTCAGGTTGAGCGCCCCGATCGCCAGCGCGTTGGTCAACAGCGCATCCACGTCGGTCGGATCGGTGGCGAGGAAGGCGGCGATGCGGTGGAACGCGGCGCTGACCGCCCCATCCTCGAAACCGAGCACGCGGGCATGCTCGCCATAGGCCGCGGTGCCCTTCAGCCCGTACAGGATCAGGTTGCGCAGCCCGATGATGCTCGGCCCGTCACGATCCAGGAAGCGCTGGATCGCCGCGAACGGCGCCGCTGCCGCCAATTCGGACGGGGTGGTGCCGGGGTTCCAGCCGGCGGTCTCGGGAAGCGCGGAGAGATCCGCGCCGGCCGCCTCCGCCAGTAGTCGCGCCCGCTCGCGCATCGAAAGCGCACGCGCGATCAGCGGCACGAAGCGCGTGTCGTCGAAATTGACGTTGGTCAGCGTCGTGAACCAGGCGTGCGGCGTGAAGGCGTCCACCACTTCGTCCCGCGCGCCTTTCGCCGCCGCACGATCGGCATAGACCGAGATGCCCTGCATCACGCGCAGCAGCACGTCCTGCAGATCGGCGACCTGCGCCGTCTTGCCGCAAGACCCCATCCTGGCAGCACAGCCGCCCTTGTTCGATTGTTCGCACTGGACGCAGTACATCGCCGGTCTCCGGATAAAGCTGAATTGCACATTCCACTTATTGGGCCGGCAATCCCGCCACTTTGACGGACGTCAAAACTACGTGCTTTTCCCCACTGCGCCTGCATGCCTCGCCAAGTAGGAAGGTGCCGGCATGCAACTGACCCGTCACTCCGATTACGCGCTGCGGCTGCTCATGCATCTCGGCAGCACCGGGGCGGGGCGCGTCTCCATCGCCTCGGTGGCGGAGGAGCAGGGCATTTCCACCACCCATCTGATGAAGATCGCCAACGGTCTGGCGCATGCCGGCTTCATCGAGGCCGTGCGCGGGCGCGGCGGCGGGATCCGGTTGGCGCGAGACCCGGCAAACATCAACCTTGGCGCGGTGCTTGGCGTGACCGAGCCGCGCTGCCCGATGGTGGATTGCACCGGCTGCCGGCTGGCACACGGCTGCAGGCTGCCGGGCGTGCTGGACGAGGCGCAACGCGCGTTCATGGACGTGATCGGCCGCTACACGCTGGCGGACGTGCTGCGCGGCTGAACCGCGCGCCAATTCGCCCGTTGGACGTCTAGGCCGCCGAGGATCCGAGCAGCGGCAACAGGATGGTCTCGATCGCCTGGGCCACACCATCCATATCGCTGGGGCCGGTGACCCGCATCGCTGCCGTGCGGACCGCTTCGGGTGCCTGCCCCATCGCGATCGACAGCCCGGCGCGGCGGAACATCGGCAGGTCGTTATACTGGTCGCCGATCACCGCCACGTCCGCCAGCGCCACGCCGAGCGTGGCCGCCAGCGCGGCGATGCCGTCGCCCTTGTTCGCCGTCGGCGCGGTAACATCGAGATAATAGGGCTGCGACCGTGCGACCTCGGCGTCCGCGCCCAGCGCCGTCGCGACCTCCTGCTCCAGCGCGGCGAGCATGGCGTGATCCGAAGAGACCGCGACGATCTTGTCGACCGCATCGAGCAGCGGACCGAAGTCGCTGCACACCATCGGATCCTGCGCGGAGGTGACGCGCTCGCGTGGGGTATAATGGTCGTCGAGCCTGTCGGTGTGCCACTGCCCCTTGGCGAACACCCAGCGGATCACGTGCGCACGCGCGACCTGTTCGAGCGTGCGTGCCGCCACCTCGGCGTCGAGATGCGTCGCCGACAGCACCGCGCCGTCGGGCTGCACGATCGTTCCGCCGTTGAACGCGCCGATCGGCGCAGTGAGCCCCAGCCGCTCGGCGATCCACAGCAGCCCGCTCGGCGGCCGTGCGCTGATGATCGAGACGGGTACGCCCGCCGCGATCAGCCGCTGCACCGCGGCGACCACGGGCTCGCCCAGGCTCTTGTCCGGGCGGACCAATGTGCCGTCGACATCGGAGAGGAAGAGGCGAAGGTTCATGAGATCTCGTGCCAGCTGCGGCCATCACGCGCGAGCAGCGCGTCGGCGGATGTGGGGCCGGCGCTGCCGGCGGCATAGTCTTCGGGCTCACCGGTCCGCCAGGCGTCGAGCAGCGGTTGCACCGCGCGCCAGCCGCCCTCGATCTGGTCGGCGCGCTGGAACAGGCTCTGGTCGCCGACCAGCATGTCGTAGAGCAAGGTCTCGTAGCCGGTGCGGTGGCCGAGATCGAAGGCATCGGCATAGGCGAAGCTGAGGCACGCGGGCACCGTCTCGATGACCGGGCCCGGACGCTTGACCGACATTTCCAGCTTGAGCGCCTCGCCCGGCTGGATCTGGAGGATCAGGCGGTTCGGCGGCAGCGCCTCGGCCGGCGTGTCGCGGAACATCAGCGGCGGCACCGCGCGGAAATGGATGACGATCTCGGTATCGCGCGCCGACAGCGCCTTGCCGGTACGCAGGTAGAAGGGAACACCGTGCCAGCGCCAGGTGTCGACCGCGACCTTGAGTGCGACATAGGTCTCGGTGTTGCTGTCCGGCGCAACGTCGGGCGTCTCGCGATAGGCCGGCACGTCCTTGCCCCCGGCGCTGCCGCCGAGATAGCGGCCGCGCACGGCATCGTCCGGGCCGATCGCCCGCACCGCCGCGATCACCTTGGACTTTTCGGTGCGCAGCGCTTCGGCATCGAAGCTGTTGGGCGGCTCCATCGCGATCAGCGCGAGCAGCTGGAACAGATGGTTGGGCACCATGTCGCGCAGCGCGCCGGTCTCGTCGTAGAATTTGCCGCGGCTGCCCACCGCGACCGTCTCGGCCGCGGTGATCTGGACATGATCGACATAGCGGTTGTTCCACACCGCCTCGGTCAGCGCGTTGGCGAAGCGGGCGACGGTGATGTTCTGCACCGTCTCCTTGCCGAGGAAATGGTCGATCCGGTAGATCTGCGCCTCCTCGGCATGGCCGAGCAGCTGCGCATTGAGCGCCTGGGCCGAGGCGAGATCGGTGCCGAACGGCTTCTCGACGACCAGCCGGCGGAAGCCGTCGCGCTCGTCGAGCAGCCCGCTGGCGCCCAGCCTGTCCGCGATCGGCCCGAAAAAGCCGGGTGCGGTGGCGAGGTAGAACACCGCATTGCCGTCCAGCCTCGCCTTCAGGTCTTCGTACAGCGCGGCATCGGTGAAGTCGCCGCGCAGATAGGCGATGCGCGGCGCCCAGCGGGCCCAGGCCTCGCCATCGCCCTCGTCCTCGACAAAGCTTTTGAGCTTTTCGCGGAGCGCGGCGTCATCGCCCTCGCCATGGCTGATGCCGAGCAGCCTGGTGTCGCCATCGAGCAGTCCATCGCGTTCGAGATGGACCAGCGCCGGCATCAACAGGCGACTGGCAAGGTCGCCCATCGCCCCGAACAGGACCAGAGTCGCAGCCGGTGCCGGCGCCGCGTCGCTCACTGCGGCATCTCGACGTGCCCGCCAAAGCCGAAGCGCATCGCCGACAGCAGCTTGTCGCCGAAGGTGTTCTCCACCCGGCTGCGATAGCGGGCGAACAGCGCCGCGGTGAGGACATGGACCGGCACGGCCTCCTCCATCGCCGCATCGATCGTCCAGCGACCCTCGCCAGAGTCGGCGACCTTGCCGCTATACCCCTCCAGCATTCCGTCCTTGGCGAGCGCCTGGGCGGACAGGTCGAGCAGCCAGGACGAGATCACCGAGCCGCGGCGCCACACTTCGGCGATGTCGGTCAGGTTCAGGTCGAAGCGCTCGTCCTCGGGCAGCTTGTCCGACGACTTGCTCTTCAGCACGTCGAAGCCCTCCGCATAGGCCTGCATCAGGCCATATTCGATGCCGTTGTGGACCATCTTGACGAAATGCCCGGCGCCGGCGGGACCGCAATGGATATAGCCCTTTTCGGCACGCGGATCGCAGCCTTCGCGCTCCATCCGCTCCTTGGTGCGGGGAATGGTGCCGAGGCCCGGGGCAAGCGCGTCGAAGATCGGATCGAGCAGGTCGACCGCTTCCTTGGTGCCGCCGATCATCATGCAGAAGCCGCGCTGCAGCCCCCACACGCCGCCCGAGGTGCCGACATCGACATAGTGGAGCTGCCGCTCGGCCGCGACCTTGGCGCGGCGGATGTCGTCCTTGTAGAAGCTGTTGCCGCCATCGATCACGATGTCGCCCGGCTCGGCGGCGGCCATCAGCGCCTCGACGGTGCTCTCGGTCGGCGCGCCGGCGGGCAGCATCACCCAGAAGATGCGCGGCGCCGCCAGCTTGGCGACGACGTCTTCCAGCGAGCTGGCGGGGGTCGCGCCGTCCTTGGCCATGGCTTCTACCGCTGCGGTGCTTTGGTCGAACGCCACGATCTCATGGCCATGCTCCATCAGCCGGCGCGCGATCCCCGCACCCATGCGGCCGAGGCCGATCATCGCAAGACGCATCCGAGAATTCCCTTTCGCTGAAATCAGAGGGCCGCACGCACGGCCGATGCCAGGGCTTCTATCCCACCCCCGCCGCGCTTCAAGTGCAGGCGCAGCACGCGGCGGCCGCGCTCGGCGAGCACGTCCGTGTCGCCGCGCGCCTGGGCGATCTGGACGGTGCCGAAGCTCGCCTTGCGGCCCGGCACGGCCAGGTCCGGCTCGGGGTCGCGGGTGATGGTGAGGAAGACACCGGTGTTCGGGCCGCCCTTGTACGCCTGGCCGGTCGAATGGAGGAAGCGCGGACCGAAGCCGGCGACGGTCGCCACGCGCTTCTTGTCGCGCACCGCGACCCGCATCGCCGTGAGCGCCGCGGTGTCGGCATCGTTCCGCTCGATATAGGCGAGGAAGCCGGCATAGTCGCCGGGCAGCAGCGCCGCGAAATGATCGGCCAGCAGGCTCGCCGGGCTGCCGGACAGTGCCTGCCCCTTGGCGGCATAGAGGGCGAAATCCGCGTTGTCGGCGATCGGCTGCTCGGGATCGAGTGCGCCCGACGCTTCATAGGCCTCGACCAGCGTGCGCGTCGCGACCTTGGCGTCCTCGACATCGGGCTGGTCGAACGGATCGATGCCGATCACCGCACCGGCGATCGCCGTCGCGACCTCCCAGCGGAAGAACTCCTGCCCGATCTGCTGCGGCGTATCGAGCGTGATCCGCACCACCGGATGCCCGGCTGCGGCGAGCGCCTCCAGCTGCGCCGCATCATCACCACCCGCAGCGCCGGCAAGGGCGAACTGCACGAAGACACGGTCCTTGCCATAGACTTCGGGTGCGCCGAGCGGCTCGAGATCGACCGGCACGATCCCCCTGCCCTGCTTGCCCGTCGATTCCGCCAGCAGCTGCTCCAGCCAGGCGCCGAGCGGCGCCAGTGGCGGGGCAGCAAGGATGGTCAGCTTGTCGCGCCCGGCCTTGGCAGCTTCGCCGAGCAGCACCCCCAGCCGAACGCCGGGATTGGCGGCGGGCGGCACATCTGCGCCGCACGCAAACACCATCGGCGCGGTCGCCTGGAAGAAGGCGGGCAGGTCGAGGCCCATCGCGGCGGCGGGTACCATGCCGAACACCGACAGGACCGAGTAGCGCCCGCCGATCGCCGGATCGCCGTGGAAGATCGCGGCGAAGCCATCGGTTTTCGCCGTTTCCTCCAGCTTCGAGCCGGGATCGGTCACCGCGACGAAGTGCGCGCCCTTGCGGCCGCTCGCCGCGAAGAAATAGGCGCGGAGCAGTTCGGGCTCCAGCGTCGAGCCCGATTTGGAGGAGACGATGAACAGCGTCTCGGCCGGATCGATTTGCGCCGCCACCGCGGCGATCTGGCCGGGATCGGTGGTGTCGAGCACGTGGAGCCTGGGGCTGCCGGGCGCATTGCCGAGGATCAGGGCGAGCACCTCAGGCCCCAGGCTCGATCCGCCCATGCCGAGCAGCACGACGTCGCGGAATGCCCTGGCCTTCTCGGCAAGCTGCTGGAGCGCGGCCATGTCCACCCGCTCGCCGCGCGCGGCGGGGAGCCAGCCGAGCCATTTGGCTTCATCGCCGCCGGTCCACAATGTCGCGTCGCCCGCCCAGAGCCGCCGCGACCAGGCGTCGGCGCGCGCGGTCTCCAGCCGTTCCTCGACGGCCTTGGCAAGGTCGTCGGGCAGCTGCGCCGCGAAGCCGTTCAGCCGCTTGCCGAGATGCGCCGTGCGCTTGGCCGCGACCGCCCCGAGCAGCGCATCGGCGGCATCGCCGAACTGCTGCACCCCGTCGAGCACAAGCGCCCGGGTGATCTCGTCGAGGCCGAGGCCCAGCCGCTCGGCCTCGGCGAGCACGTGCCGCGCTTCCTCCAGCCCGTCGGTCAGCGTGTCCGCGACGGTGCCGTGGTCGCGAAAGGCGTCCATCGTCTTGGGCGGCATGGTGTTGACCGTGTCCGGCCCGATCAGCGTGTCGACATAGAGCGTGTCCGGATAGGCCGGATCCTTCACGCCCGTCGACGCCCAGAGCAGCCGCTGCGGCATCGCTCCCTTGGCGGCGAGCGCCTGCCAGCGCGGGCTGGCGATCATCTCCAGATACCAGGCATAGGCCCGCTTGGCATTGGCGATCGCGACCTTGCCGCGCAGGGCCCTGAGCGCATCGCTCTCCGGATCGCCCGCGGCGACGCGCGCATCGATCTTCTTGTCGATCTGGATGTCGATGCGGCTGACGAAGAAACTGGCGACGCTTGCGATCCGATCCACCGCTTCGCCCTTGGCGACGCGCGCTTCCAGGCCGGCGAGATAGGCCTCGGCGACCGCCTGATAGCTTTCCTGCGAGAACAGGAGGGTGACGTTGATGTTGATCCCGTCCTCGATCAGCTGGCGGATCGCAGGCACGCCGGCCTTGGTGCCGGGGACTTTAACCATCAGGTTCGGCTCGTCGACATGGCGCCACAGCCGCCTGGCCTCCTCGATCGTCGTCTGGGTGCCGTTGGCGAGATAGGGCGAGACTTCGAGGCTGACATAGCCGTCGCGCCCGCCGAGCCGGTCATAGACCGCGCGCAGATCGGCGGCGGCCGCCTTGATGTCGGCGATCGCCTGGCTTTCGTACACGTCGGCCACGCTGGCATCGCCGGTGCCGAGAAAGCCGTTGAAGCCCGCGTCATAGGCATCGCCGTGCCCCATCGCCTTTTCGAAGATCGACGGGTTGGAGGTGACGCCGGTCAGCCCGTCCTCGGCGATGAGCTTCCGCAAGCCGCCCTCGCGCAGGAAGCTGCGGTCGACGAAGTCGAGCCATGCGGCCTGACCGGCTGCGTGGAGCTGCTTCAACTTGCTCTCGGCGCTCATTTGGCCTGCTCCAGTACGTCGCGCGCGACCTTCACCACATTGTCGACGGTGAAGCCGTATTTCTCCTGCAGCTTGGCAAGCGGCGCCGAGGCACCGAAGGTCGACATGGTGATCGTGGCACCGTGGCTGGTCACATAGCGGTCCCAGCCCATCGACCCCGCCTGCTCGACCGCCACGCGCGCCATCACGTCCGGCGGCAACACGGATTCGCGATAGGCGCGGTCTTGCTTCTCGAACAGATACCAGCTCGGCAGCGAGACGACGCGTGAGCGCACGCCCTCGGCGGTGAGGCGCTCATGCGCCTCGACCACCATCGGCAGTTCGGAGCCGGTGCCGATCAGGATCACCTCCGGCGCGCCGCCCGCGGCATCGGCGAGCACATAGCCGCCGCGCTCCAGCCCATCGGCCGAGGCATAGTTGCTGCGGTCGAGCGTCGGGATCGCCTGGCGCGAGAGGATCAGCGCGGTCGGTTCGTGGCTGTGCTCCAGCGCCACCTTCCAGGCGACCGCGACCTCGTTGGCATCGCCCGGGCGGATCGTGTCGAGGCCCGGGATCGCGCGCAGCGTGGCGAGATGCTCGATCGGCTGGTGGGTCGGCCCGTCCTCGCCGACACCGATGGAATCGTGGGTGAACACGAAGACGACCGGCAGCTCCATGATCGCCGCAAGGCGGATCGGCGCGCGCATATAGTCGGCGAAGACCAGGAAGGTCGCCGTATAGGGGCGCAGATAGCTCAGCGCCATGCCATTGGCGATCGAGCCCATCGCATGTTCGCGCACGCCGAAATGCAGGTTCTTGCCGGCATAGTTGGTCGCCTCGAACGAATTCGCGCCCTTGATGTCGGTCTTGGTCGAAGGCGAGAGGTCCGCCGCGCCGCCGAGCAGGGCGGGCACGTGCGGGGCGACCGCGTTGATTACCTTGCCACTGCTGTCGCGCGAGGCAAGGCCCTTGGCATCGGCATCGAAGCGCGGGATCGCCTGCTGCCAGCCGTCATGGAGCTTGCCGCGGCGGAGCTCGTCAATCTCGGCGGCCTCTTGCGGGAAGGTCTCGTGGTAGCGCGCGAACAGCGCTTCCCATGCTTCCCGCGCCGGCCTGCCGCGATCGGCGACCGCCGCGCCGAAGCGCTCGGCCACGCCGTCCGGCACCAGGAACTGCGCGTCCTCGGGCCAGCCATAGGCCTGTTTGGTCGCACGGACATTGTCCTCGCCCAGCGCTTCGCCATGCGCCTTCTCGCTGCCGGCGCGGGGCGAGCCCCAACCGATCACCGAATGGACGATGATGAAGGTCGGCGCATCGGTGGTCGCGCGGAAGGTTTCGAGCGCCTGGGCGATCGCCTCCGCATCATTGGCATCGTCGACATGCAGGACGTTCCAGCCATAGGCCTGGAAGCGCTGGCCGACATCCTCGTCGAAGGCGAGATCGGTGCTGCCTTCGATCGAGATATGGTTGCTGTCATAGATCCAGCAGAGGTTGGAGAGCTTGAGGTGCCCGGCGATCGAGGCAGCCTCGCCCGAGACGCCTTCCATCATGTCGCCGTCGCCGCACAGGACATAGACGTCATGGTCGAACAGGTCGAAGCCGTCGCGATTGTAGCGGGCGGCGAGCGCGCGCTCGGCGATGGCCATGCCGACCGAATTGCCGCACCCCTGGCCGAGCGGACCGGTGGTGGTCTCGACGCCGGTGGTCATCCGATATTCGGGATGGCCCGGCGTCTTGGACGAGAGCTGGCGGAACTGCTTGATGTCGTCGAGGCTCACCGCCGGCGCGCCGGTCGGCTGCCCGTCCGCGTCGATTTCGCGGACGCCGGCCAGATGCAGCACCGCATAGAGCAGCATCGAGGCATGGCCGACCGACAGGACGAAGCGGTCGCGGTTCGGCCAGTCCGGCGCGGCAGGGTCATAGCGCAGGAAACGGCTCCACAGCGTGTGCACCACGGGTGCGAGCGCCATGGGGGTGCCGGGATGGCCGCTATTGGCCTTTTGCACCGCGTCCATCGCAAGCGTGCGGATGGTGTCGATGGCGAGGCGATCGGGCGAGCCGTCTTCGTGAATCTGCTGGCTGAGGTCGGACATGGATCAAGCAACTCCGTTCGTTGCGGTGCAACGGGTGGGTTCGCGAAAGGCTGCAATCTTATTCATCTATCGGTCGTTTCTGACGGGTCACCCCATCGGAACCGGCGACGTAGAGCGCATCGATTTCGGTGAGGAAAAGCCCGTGCCCCAGGGCACCGGGAATCGCCGACAGCGCCGCGGCCAGGGGGGATGGATCGGCGAGGTCCGGAAAGCGGGCATCGAGGATGTGATGCCCGGCATCCGTCACCCACGCGTCCCCGCCGCGCAGCCGCAGGTCGGCCGTGCCGCCGAGGCGGGACAGCTCCCGGGCGACCAGACCCCGCGCCGCCGGCAGGATCTCGACCGGCACCGCGCGGGCGCCCAGCCGTTCGACCTGCTTCGAGGCATCGGCGATGGCGATGTTGCGGCGCGCCAGCGTGGCGACGACCTTCTCGAGCAGCATCGCCCCGCCGCCCCCCTTGATCGCGCGAAGACGCGGATCGATCTCGTCGACTCCGTCGATGCAAAGATCGATGGCGGTACGTTCGTCCGGGACCAGCAGGCGAATACCGGCAGTACGCGCCGCCGCCGCGGTAGCGCGTGACGTGGCGACCGCGGCGATGTCGAGCCCCGCCGCGACGCGCGCGCCCAACAGCTGCACGACATGCGCCGCGGTGCTGCCGGTGCCGAGGCCGACGATCATGCCGTCCCGCACCTCCTCGACCGCAGCGGCTGCCGCGGCGCGTTTCAGGTGCTCGGCATCATCGGGGGAATGCATGATGGCCGAACGGTACAGCGTCGCGCGCGTTCCGGCTGCTATACGCGCGTCTAGCCGACGATGCGCTTTCCTGCGACGAACGCGGAAAATTCAGGTGAGCGAGGCGCTCAGCGCCCCTGGGTCCGGGCAACCTGCCGCGCGTTGTCGTTCAGATCGGCCAGGGTCCATCCGCCCCCCAGCGCCTGGACCAGCGCGACATAGGCGGTCTGCCGGTCGAGCTGCCCCTGGATCAGCGCGCGGCGGGCGCTCAGCGCGGTGGCCTGCGCGCTCACCACGTTGCTGTAGACGACGATGCCGGCGCGATACTGGTTGCGCAGCGTCGTCTCCGACTGATCGGCCGCGATCGAGGCGGTGCGCAGATACGTCTCCTGCCGCGCCAGCACCTCCTGCGCGACCAGATTGTCCTGCACGCCCTGGAAGGCGGTGAGCGTCACCTGACGGTAGTTGGCGACGGCCGCGTCATAGGCGGCGCGCGCCTGCGCCACTCGGGCACCGCGCGCACCGAAATCGAGCAGCGTCTCGGCGACCGAGGCGCCGAGCGACCAGAGCGAGGCGCCAGCGTCGAACAGGCTGGACAGCGCGTTACTGGAGAAGCCGCCGCTGCCGGTGAGGCTCACCGTCGGGAAATAGGCGGCGCGGTTGATGCCGATCGTCGCATTCGCCGCGGCCACCGCACGCTCGGCGGCGGCGATGTCCGGCCGGCGCTCGACCAGAGCGGAAGGTAGCGCGACGGGCGCATCGGGTACCACCGGCGTCCAGGCGGCGCCGGTGGAGGCGATGCGGAAGCCGGCCGGGTTCTCGCCGATGAGCACGGCGATCGCGTCCTCATACTGCGCCCGCGTCCGCGTCTGGCCTTCGAGATCGGACTGGGCCGAGGCGAGCTGCGATTGCGCCTGAAACACGTCGGTCTTGGCGACGATCCCCGCCTTGTACTGGTTCGAGGCGATCTCCAGCGAGCGCTGATAGGCCTCCACCGTCGCGGTAAGGCTGGCGATGGTGGCGTCGGTGGCGCGCAGGCTCAGATAGTCGGTGACCAGCTCGCCCTGGATCGCCAGCCGGGCGTTGGCGACGTCGGCCAGCCGTGCCTCTTCGGTATAGCGGGCGTTGCGGACCGTGTTGGTGACGCTGCCGAACAGGTCCGGGGTCCAGCTCGCCTGCGCATTGATCCGGAAGCTGTCGGAACTCTGGCCGTTGATCACGGTCGCGCCGGTGCCGCTGTCGGTAGCGTTGCGGACCGAGGTGCCGCTGTGCGTGTGAGTCACCGATCCGGTGGCGCTTACCGTCGGAAACAGGCTGGCGCGCGCCTCGCGGGTCGCGGCGGTCGCCTGGCGCCAGACGGCGGCGGCCTGGGCGAGCGTCTGGTTGTGCGCGTTGGCGCGGGCGATCAGGTCGTTCAGCGTCGCGTCGCCGAAGCTCGTCCACCAGTCTGGGCGCAGCGCGCCGTCATTGGGATTGGCGGGACGCCAGCCATCCACCGTCTTCCACGCGGGCGGAGTCGCCGTTGCCACCTCGGGGCGCTGATAGGGCGGTGCGAGCGAGCAGCCCGCGAGCGCGCTCAGCGCCAGCAGCGATGCGATCGGACGAAGGCGGATGCGGGTGGTCATGCGGGAAGCTCGCGAACTGGCTGGGGAGAGGATCGCCGGCGGCGCCGCGCCAGACGATCGAGCAGGACGTAGATGACCGGCGTGGTGATCAGGGTCAGCACCTGGCTGGCGATCAGCCCGCCGACGATGGCGACGCCCAGCGGCCGGCGCAGCTCGGCGCCTTCGCCGAAGCCGATCGCCAGCGGCAGCGCGCCGAGCGCCGCCGCGATCGTGGTCATCAGGATCGGGCGGAAGCGCAGCAGGCTCGCCTCGCGCGCGGCGTCCTCCGCCGAAAGCCCGCGCTCGCGCTGAGCAGCGAGCGCGAAGTCGATGATCAGGATGGCGTTCTTCTTGACGATGCCGAGCAGCAGGAACAACCCGATCAGCGCGATGATGTCGAATTCCATCCCGCAAACGATCAGCGCCAGCACCGCGCCGGTCCCCGCCGCCGGCAGGGTGGAGAGCACGGTCAGCGGATGGATCAGGCTCTCGTAGAGAATCCCGAGCACGATGTAGATCGCGACCAGCGCCGCCAGGATCAGCAGCGGCTGCGATCCCTGTTGCTGCTGATAGGTGAGCGCGGTGCCGGCAAAGGCGCCATGCACCGTGCTGGGCATGGCGATCTGCGCCTCGGCCGCATCGATCGCGGCGCGTGCGTCGGACAGCGCCTTGCCGGGCTGGAGATCGAACGAGATCGTCGCGGCGACTTCAGTGCCCTGGTGGTTGACGCTCGCCGCGGTAGGCGCCTGGCGGACGGTGGCGAGCGCGGGCAGCGGCACCATCGCGTGCGCGGTGTTGCTCAGCGCCGAGCCGGTCGAGGGATTGCGCAGCGCCGGATTGGACGGGACGGCACCGCTGGTCGCCGCCTTGGTGGTCGCGGTGCCGGTGCCCGTCGCGCCCGTGGCGCCGGTCGTGGTGGTCGGCGGCGGTGCGACGACGTTCACCGCACTACCCGAAGCGCTGGTGCGGCTCAGATTGTCGGTCGCGACCGACTGGGCAGGGATCCGGATGTCCGGCAGCATGTGCGGGCCGGTGGTCGCCGCCGGATCCCAGCCGAGGATCACGCTATACTGGTTGATGTCCTCGTAGATGGTCGCGACGTTGCGCTGGCCGAAGGCGTCGTACAGCGCGTTGTCGACATCGCGCGGCGAAATGCCGACCCGCGCGGCCGCATCGCGATCGATCGTGACGAAGCTCTCCACGCCGTTTTCGGCCAGATCGCTGTCGACATTGGTGAAGACCGGGCTCTTCGCCATCGCGTCGTTGAGCTTCTGCGCCCAGACCTTCAGATGCGCGGTGCTGTCAGCCATCAGCGTGTACTGATAGGTGGCATTGCCCGAACGGCCGCCGGCGCGCAGGTCCTGCACGGGCGAGAGGAACAGGCGAATACCTTCCACCGGCTGGAGCGCGCGCTGCAGCCGCTGGATCACCACCGTGCTCGGCTGGCCCGGCCGCTGCGCGATCGGCTTCAGCGCGATCAGCATGAACGCGCCGCCGCCGCGGCTGCCGCCGGTGAAGCCGACCACGCTCTGCACCGCGCGGTCCTTCTTGATGACGGTGACGACCTGGGTGAGCTTGTCCTGCATCGACAGGAAGGACACGCTCTGGTCGGCGCGGACGCCGGCGAAGATCAGCGGCGATTCCTGCTGCGGGAAGAAGCCCTTGGGCACGACGATATAAAGATAGACGGTGAGCCCCATCACCGCGATCAGCAGCAGTACCACCAGCGGCTTCATCGCCAGCGCCCAGTCGAGCACCCGCGCATAGCCGCGCTCGAGCCGGGCATAGCCGCCCTCCAGCAGGCGGGCGAAGCGGCCGGGTCGCCTGGGCACGGCATCGTGTTGCGGCACGCGCAGGAACCAGGCGCAGAGCATCGGCGTGGTGGTGAGCGAGAGGACCAGGCTGATCATCACCGCAGCCGACAGGGTGACCGCGAACTCGCGGAACAGCCGCCCGACCAGCCCGCCCATGAACAGCAATGGGATGAACACCGCGATCAGGCCGATCGACATCGACAGCACGGTGAACCCCACCTCGCGCGCGCCGCGCAGCGCCGCCTCGAGCCGGCCCATGCCCTGTTCCAGGTGCCGGGTGGTATTCTCCAGCACGACGATCGCATCGTCGACGACGAAGCCGGTGGCGACGGTGATCGCCATCAGCGAAATGTTGTTGAGGCTGAACCCCAGCAGGTACATCACCCCGAAGGTGCCGAGCAGCGACACGATCGTCGCCACCGCCGGGATGAAGGTCGATCGCACGTCGCGCAGAAAGGCGAAGACGACAAGGACGACCAGCACCAGCGCAACCAGCACGGTGATCTCGATCTCGCGGATCGAGGCGCGGATCGAACTGGTCCGGTCCATCGCGACGTCGAGATGGATGTCGGCGGGGATCTGGGCGCGCAGCGTCGGCAGCTCTGCGCGGATCGCGTCGACCATCTGGATCAGGTTGGCGTCGGGCTGCTGGGTGATGTTGACGACGATCGCGCGCTTGCCGTTGTAGAGGCCGAGCGTGCGCAGGTCGGCGACGCTGTCGCTCACCGTGGCGATGTCGCCCAGCCGCACAGGCGCGCCGCTCCGCCAGGCGATGACCAGCGGGCGATAGTCCGCCGCCACCCGGCCCGCGGCATTGGTGTAGATCTGCCAGGCGCGGCCGGTCACGCTGCTCTGGAGCAGGCCCTTGGGGCGATTGGCGTCCGCCGCCTCGATCGCGGCGCGGACATCCTCCATCGAGATGCCGTAGCTGTTCAGGCGGTATGGATTTACGTCCACCCGCACCGCCGGCAGCGATCCGCCGCCCAGCTCGACATCGCCGACGCCCTGGATCTGCAGCATGCGCTGCTGCACGGTGTTGGAAACCGCGTCGTAGATCTGCCCCGCCGTCTTGGTGTCGGACCAGAGCGCCAGCGTAATCACCGGCTGGTTGGCGGGGTTGACCTTGCGATAGGTGGGGTTTTGCTTGAGCGTCGCCGGCAGGTCGGCGCGGGCGGCGTTGATCGCGGCCTGCACCTCGCGCGCGGCGGAATCGATGTTGACCGACAGATCGAACTGCAGCGTGATCCGCGTCGTGCCGAGCGAGCTCGACGAGGTCATTTCGGTCACGCCGGCGATCGTCGACAGGCGGCGTTCGAGCGGCGTGGCGATGCTTTGCGCCATCACCTCGGGGCTGGCGCCGGAGAGGTTCGCCGAGACGCTGATCGTCGGCAGGTCGATCGCGGGTAGCGGCGCCACCGCCAGCGAGAAGAAGGCGGCGATGCCCGCCAGCGCCAGCCCGATCGTCAGCAGGACGGTGCCGATCGGGCGCCGGATGAAGGGCGCGGAGAGGTTCAAGCGCCCGCCTCCGGCGTCACGTTCGGGCTGGTGCGCGTGCCCCAGCCATGCTTGGCCAGCTTCTGCTGCGCGCGATCGAAATAGAGATAGACGATCGGCGTAGTGAACATCGTCAGCAGCTGGCTGACCAGCAGGCCGCCGAAGATCGCGATGCCGAGCGGCCGGCGCAGCTCGGCGCCCTCGCCCAGCCCCAGCATCAGCGGCACCGCCGCGAACAGCGCCGCCAGCGTGGTCATCAGGATCGGGCGGAACCGCAGGATCGCCGCCTGCCGGATGGCCGCGGCGGGGGCGAGCCCCTCGTCGCGTTCGGCGGCGATCGCGAAGTCGATCATCATGATCGCGTTCTTCTTCACGATGCCGATCAGCAGCACGATGCCGATGATGCCGATCACGTCGAGATTGTGCCCCGTCACCCAGAGGGCGAACAGCGCGCCCACCGCCGCCGAGGGCAGCGTCGACAGGATCGTGACCGGGTGGATGAAGCTCTCATAGAGCACGCCCAGCACGATGTAGACGCAGACGATCGCCGCCAGGATCAGCACCAGCTGGTTGCCGAGCGAGGCGGAGAATGCCCCCGCCGCGCCGAGGAAGGTCACCGACACGCCGGGCTTGAGCTTCAGCTGCGCGATGGTGTCGCGGATCGCATTGGTCGCGGTGCCGAGCGACACGCCCGAGGCGGTGTCGAAGTTGACCGTCGCGGCCGGAAACTGGCCGACATGGGTGACGGCAAGCGGCGAGCGCCCCTCGCGGATCGTCGCCACCGCGCCCAGCGGGGTCGATCCGCCCTGCGACGGCAGATGCAACAGCCCCAGCGATTGCGGATCGGTGGCGAGCCCCGGCACCGCCTCCAGGATCACGCGATACTGGGTCGTCTCGGTAAAGATGGTCGAGACGATGCGCTGGCCGAACGCCGAATAGAGCGTGTCGTCGACGCTGGAGGCGGTGATGTTGAGCCGCGCCGCGCTGTCGCGATCGATGTCGACATAGGCGGCCGCGCCGGTCGCGCCGGCATCGGTCGAGACGTTGGCGACCTTGCCCACATGGCGCAGCGCCGCGGCGATCCGCTGCGCCTCGCCGTTCACGTCGGCGGTGTTCGATCCCTCGACCGAGAAGCGATACTGGGTCGGGCCGCTCTCGGCGTCGATCGTCAGGTCCTGGGTCGGCTGGACATAGAGGGTGATGCCGGCGATCCGGTCCACCGCATCCTCCAGCCGCCGCATGATCGCGCCCTGGTTGCCGTGCGATGCCTTGAGGTTGATCAGCATCGTGCCGACGTTGAGCGAGGCGTTGTTCGATCCGTCGACGCCGACATAGGAGGACAGCGTCTCCACGTCGGGATCGGCGAGGATCGCGCGGGCCGCCTGCGCCTGCAGCGTCGCCATATGGCTGTACGACACGCCGTTGGTGGCGACGATCCGCGCCTGGAGCTGCCCGGTATCCTGGGTGGGGAACAGCCCCTTGGGGATGACGAGGTAGAGCAGCACGGTCAGCCCGAGCGTGGCGATCGCCACCAGCAGTGTCGCGAAGCGGCGGCGCAGCACGAAATCGAGCCCGGTCTCGTAGCGGCGCTCGACCCAGCCGAACAGCGCGGCCGAGCGCTCCGCGACGCGGCTTGGCTTTTCCTCACTGGGCCGCTTCAGCCAGCGCGCCGACAGCATCGGCGTGAGGGTGAGCGAGACGACGGCGGAGATCAGGATCGTCACCGCCAGCGTCACCGCGAACTCGCGGAACAGCCGGCCGACGATGTCGCCCATGAACAAGAGCGGGATCAGCACCGCGATCAGGCTGACGGTCAGCGAGATGATGGTGAAGCCGATCTCGCCCGCGCCCTTCAGCGCCGCCTCGAACGGCGCCATGCCGTCCTCGATATGGCGCTGGATGTTCTCGATCATCACGATGGCGTCGTCGACGACGAAGCCGGTCGCGATGGTCAGCGCCATCAGCGACAGATTGTCGAGGCTGTAGTTGAGCAGGTACATCACGCCGAACGTGCCGATCAGGCTGATCGGCACGGCCAGCCCCGCCACCAGCGTCGCGCGGCCGGAGTGCAGGAAGAAGAAGATCACCAGCACCACGAGGACGACGGCGAGCACCAGCTCGAACTCGACATCGTGGACCGAGGCGCGGATGCCGGTGGTGCGATCGGCCAGCACCTCGGCATGGAGGCCGGCGGGCAGGCTCTTCAGCAGCTCGGGCAGCTGGCGCTTGATCGCGTCGGTCGTCGCGATGACGTTGGCGCCGGGCTGGCGCTGGACGTTGAGGATGATCGCGGGGGTTGCGTTGGCGAGCGCGCCCAGCCGGCTGTTCTCCGCGCCTTCCACTACCTCGGCCACGTCGGACAGGCGCACCGGCGCGTTGTTCTGGTAGCTGACGATCAGGTTCTTGTAGTCGTCCACCGTCTCCAGCTGGTCATTGGCGTTGATCTGGTAGGAGCGGTTGGGCCCGTCGAAGCTGCCCTTGGCCGAATTGGCGTTGGCATTGCCGATCGCGGTGCGGATCTGGGCGAGGCTGAGGCCGTAGCTGGACAGCTTCTGGGTATCGGCGCGGATCCGCATCGCCGGCTTTTGCCCGCCCGCCAGCCCGACCAGGCCGACGCCGCTGATCTGGCTGATCTTCTGCGCCAGCCTTGTATCGACCAGCGACTGCACCTGGGTCAGCGGCATCGTGTTCGAGGTGATCGCCAGCGTCAGGATCGGCGCATCGGCGGGGTTCACCTTGGCATAGACCGGCGGCGCCGGCAGGTCGGCCGGCAGCAGCGCCTGCGAGGCGTTGATCGCCGCCTGCACTTCCTGCTCGGCGACGTCGAGGCCGGTCGACAGGTTGAACTGCAGCGTGATCACCGACGCGCCCGAGGAACTGGTCGATTCCATTCGCGTCAGCCCCGGCATCTGGCCGAACTGGCGCTCCAGCGGCGCGGTGACAGTCTGGGTCATCACCTCCGGGCTGCCGCCCGGATAGAGGGTGCTGACCTGGATCGTCGGATAGTCGACCTCGGGCAGCGCCGAGAGCGACAGGCTGTTGAAGCCGACCAGCCCCGCCAGCACGATCGCGACCATGAACAGCGCGGTCGCGACCGGGCGGAGGATGAAGATGCGCGACGGACCCACCGATCAGCCGCCCTGGCCGCCGCTGCGGTGCCGCCGCTTGCCGCCGCCCTGCCCGTCGCGCGCCGGCGGGGCATCGCCGGGCAGCGCGACCTTGGCGCCTTCGTTCAGCCGGTCGGCACCGTCGGTCACCACCGTGTCGCCGATGGCGAGGCCGTCGGTGATCTGGGTCTTGTCGGCCACCGCGACGCCCAGCTTCACCTTGCGCTCGGTGACGGTGCGGTCGGGCTTGAGCAGCCAGACGAACGGGCCGTTCGGGCCGGACTGGATCGCGGCCGGCGGCACGGTCACCGCCTTTGCCACCGTCTCGATCGTCAGGCGGACATTGACGAACTGGCTGGGGTAGAGCTGGAAGCCGGCATTGGCGAAGCGGGCCTTGCCCTTGATCGTGCCGGTGCTGGTATCCACCCGGTTGTCAAGCGTCGAGAAGCTGCCGGTGTCGAGCGTCTTGGTGCGGGTGCTGTCGAGCGCGATCGCCGGGATCTGCGCGCCCTGCGCGATGCGCTTCTGGATCTCGGGCGCCTGTTGCTGCGGAATCGCGAACTCGACATCGATCGGCTGGAGCGTGGTCACCACGACGATGCCGTTGGTGTCGCCCGCGCCGATATAGTTGCCGATATCGACCACCTTCAGGCCCGCGCGGCCGCTGACCGGCGAGACGATGCGGGTATAGCCGAGATTGATCTGCGCCTGCTGCACCGATCCGCGATCGGCGAGCACGGTGCCCTCCAGCTGGTGGACCAGGGCGGCCTGGGTGTCGCGGTCCTGGCGCGCGATCGAGTCCTGGGTGAGCAGCGTGTTGTACCGGGCGAGCTGGAGCCGCGCATTTTCGAGCTGCGCCTGGTCGCGGGTGAGCGCGCCGCGGGCCTGCAGCAACGCCGCCTGATAGGGCCGCGGATCGATGACGGCGAGCGCCTGCCCCTTCTGGACAAGCTGGCCCTCCCGATAAAGCAGCTGGACGATCGTGCCCGAAACCTGCGGCCGGACGGTGACGGTCGCCGCCGGCGTCACCGTGCCGAGTGCCTCGACCTGCACGGGCAGATCGGCGAGCGCGGCCTTGGCGGTGCCGACCGTCGTCGTCTGCGCCATGCCGCCCCGCCGCCCGCCCCCGCCGCCGGCGCGTCCGCCCTGCTTGCCCGAGGAAGAGCCGCTGCCCTGCGACAGCATCACCGCCAGCGCGACCAGCGCGACGATGGCAACGATCCCGACGATCCAGCTGATCCTCCGGGCGCGGGGTGAAAGGGTGCCCCGTTCGACCACCCCATGCTGGTGCTGCGCGGCAAACTGGGGGTCGCTTTCGTTCATCCTGCTCTCGTCCATTCGCATGCGCCGCGCGCCTTTCTTGGCTCGCCCTAAGCGCGGTTTGTCGCAAAACTTTGTCGGCAGCTATTCGCCCGCATTCGTCGCGCCGGCATGGTGCCGCAGCCGCTCGCGCAGCCAGACCAGTCCGCGATCGCTGGCTCGAGCACGGCTGAACTGGATCATCTCGCGCATCTTGGGGAGCGGGAACGGCGGCGGCGCCATCGCCAGCGGCAGCTTGTCCATGAACAGGCGTGCGAGTCGCGCATGTACCAGCGCGATCCGCTGCGTGCCCGGCAGCAGCCACGGCACGAGGGTGAACGAGGTGACGGTCACTTCGATCCGCCGCGTATCGCCGCGGGCGCGGACGAACTGTTCGACAAAGGCCGGCGTGTTGGAAAGCTCCACCACGACATGACCGGCCGCCTGGTATTCAGCCTCGGTGATCGGCTTGGCGAACAGCGGGTTCTCGGACCAGCCGAGCAGGACATGCTCCTCCTCGAACAACAGCTCGGTCGGGTGCCCGTGCGCCTGGAACTGCTCGGGCGAGATGATGCAGTCGACTTCGCCCCGCTCCATCTGCTCGGTGACCCCGGTGTGCGGCGGGAGTACCGAGCAGCGGATACCGGGGGCCTGCACCGCCATTTCGGCGAGCAGCGGCTGGACCGCGATCGAGGTGACATAGTCCGACGCCGCGATCCGGAAGCTTCGTCGCGAGGTGCGCGGGTCGAACAGCGTCGAACTGGAGATCAGCGCCTGCGCGGTCGCCACGATTTCCGCCACCCGCGGTGCGAGTTCCTGCGCGTGCGGGCTGGGCACCATCTGCTTGCCGTTCGCAACCAGCAGCGGATCGTTGAACGAGTCGCGCAGGCGCCGCAGCGCCGCGCTCATCGCCGGCTGGGTGAGGCGAAGCCGCTCCGCCGCCCGCGTGACGCTACGCTCTTCCATCAGCGTGTGGAAGGCGACCAGCAGGTTCAGGTCGAAGCGATCGAGCCGCATGCATCAATCCCATGATTGGATAATCATAAAATATTAGAATTTTGATTAATGTCAAAAGCGACCCATTCTCGGCCGCAGCGGACAACCAAAGATCCGCATATCAGGAGAATGGATGTGAACCGGGCATGGAGGCGAACCAGTTCGATACTGGCGCTCACGATCGCTGGCATCGCGACGCAAGCGCACGCGCAGAGCGAAGCGCAAGCAGCCGGCGAGGCGGCGCAGCAGCAAGCGAGCAGCGCGACCGACCAGCAAGGGCTGCAGGAAATCATCGTCACCGCGCAGCGCAAGGCGGAGAACCTGCAGCGCGCGGGCATTCCCGTCGCGGTGGTCACCGGCGATCAGCTGGTCAGCAAGGGACTCACCAGCTCGAACGAACTGGGCAACTCGGTCCCCTCGCTCAGCGCGCAGCCGCAGGGCGGCGCCAACACCACCTTCTTCCTGCGCGGCGTCGGCAATTTCACCGTCAACGGCTATAGCGACCCGGCGGTCGCCTTCAATTACGATGGCGTCTATCTCGGTCGCGCCACCTCGACTTCGGGCGTCTTCTACGATCTCGAGCGGGTGGAGGTGCTCAAGGGGCCGCAAGGCACGCTCTACGGCCGCAACGCCACCGCGGGTGCGATCAACGTGCTGCCGACCCGCCCCCGGATCGGCGAGAACAGCGGCTTCGTCACTGCCAGCTACGGCAATTACAATGCGCTGAACGTCCAGGGCGCGGTGAATGTCGCGATGGGCGAGCATGGCGCGCTGCGCATCGCCGGCAACGTGGTCAGCCGCGACGGCTACCAGGACGACGGCACCAGCGACGAGAAAACGCAGGCGCTGCGCGTCCAGCTGCTCAGCGAACTGACGCCCGACCTGACCGTGCGCGTCGGCGGCGACTTCTCCCATAGCGGCGGCAAGGGACCGGGCTCGACCTATGCCGGCCGGATCGTGTTCAACGGCACGACCAACCTGTTCGTCCCATCGGGCTTCGGGCCGGACAGCGGGCTCTTCTCGGCGGACGCCCAGGCCTATCGCCAGACGCTGTTCAGCGGGCTTGCCGGCCGCACCCTCGTGCCGCTCGACGTGCAGCCCTATCTGGACAACAACTACTACGGCGCCAATGCCGAGATCAGCCTGCGTACCGGCGCGGGCACGCTGACCGTGATCCCGTCCTGGCGCTACTCCAAGCTCGACAACCGCTTCGCGGTGCCGGCCTTTTACGGCGACGTCGCCGAGACCGACGAGCAGAAGAGCCTGGAGGTCCGCTTCGCCGGCAACCGCATCGGCATGTTCGATTACATGCTCGGCGCCTATTATTTCGACGAGTCGGTCGCGGCGACCTATCTCTATGCGCAGCAGGCGCTGAACGCCTATCAGCAGTTTAGCTCGGGCACCAAATCCTATGCCGGGTTCGGCCGGCTCACCGCCAATATCGGCGATCGGCTGCGGCTGATCGGCGGCCTGCGCTACACCAAGGACGACAAGGACTTTGACGGCCGCGCCGACGTGTTCCTCGTCCGTTGCACGGTCGTCGCGCAGGGACGACCGAGCTGCCCCACCGCGCCGCTGCTGCCCTCGGCCGGCCGCTATCAGGACCTGCCGACCTCGATCTACCCGAGCGTGCCGGACAACCAGGCGCGGCCGATCGGCACCACCGGCGCCCTGCTGATTCATGCGGTCACGCCGGTGAACACGACGCTGTCGAACGATCGTCTCACCTATCACCTCGGTGCCGAATTCGATGTCGGCCCGCACTCGCTGCTCTACGCCAATTACGAGACCGGCTATCGCTCGGGCGGTTTCGCGCTCTCCGCGGGCTACGAGACGTTCCAGCCGGAATATATCGACGCCTACACGATCGGGATGAAAAACCGGTTCTTCGATAACCGGCTGCAGCTGAACGTCGAGGCGTTCCTGTGGAAGTATCGCAACCAGCAGGTCAACCACACCGGTATCGACAAGAACGGCAACCAGGGCCAGTTCACCGAGAATGTCGGCAAGTCGACCAACAAGGGCGTCGAGGTCGAAGCCCAGCTGCTCGCCACGCCGACGACGCTGCTCAGCGCGAACGTGCAGTATCTCGACGCGAAATATGACAGCTTCGTCTATCGCGAGCCGATCGGCGCGACGCCGCCGGTGACCGGCTGCCCCTATCGCCCCAGCGCGACGGCGGGCACCTACGACATCGATTGCTCGGGTCGTGCCGCCTATCTGTCGCCCAAATGGACGATGAACCTCGGCGCGCAGCAGACCGTGCCGCTGGGCGCCTACAAGGCCGTGCTCTCGGCCGATACCCAGTATCGCTCCAGCCGGGTCGTCGGCTTTGAATATATGCCGAACCAACTGGTCGGCAGTACCTGGGTGAGCAACGCCCAGATCGCGTTCGGATCGGCTGACGATCGCTGGTCGATCGCCGCCTATGTCCGCAACATCGAGGACGATCGCTACCAGGCAAGCGCGCAGATCTACAGCGCCGGCTCGGCCGCCCTCGCCGTCTATTCGCCGCCGCGGACGTACGGCGTGCGGGTTACGTCAAAGTTCTGAGGAAAGCGCCCATGCAGTCTCTCAAGATCCTCGTCATCGGCGGCGGTATCGGCGGGCTTACCGCCGCCATTGCGCTCCGCCAGAAGGGCTTCGCCGTCGACGTGATCGAGCGCGATCCCAGCTGGTCGGTCTACGGCGTCGGCATCATCCAGCAGGCCAATGTGCTCCGGGCGATGAAGGCGCTCGGCCTGCTCGACGACTATCTGGATGCGGGTGTCGGGTTCGACGCAGTCGAGATCTTCCGGCCGGACGGGGTGAAGGTCGCCCGGGTGCCCGCGCCGCGGCTGCTCGAGGGCTATCCCGCCAATGTCGGCATCGGCCGGCCCGCGCTCCACAAGGTGCTGGGCGACCGCACGATCGCGCTTGGTGCGGAGGTACGCCTCGGCATCACCGCCGAGACGATCGTCGACGATGGCGAGCAGGTCGCGGTGACCTTCTCGGACGGCAGCAGCGGGATCTACGATGTCGTGATCGGCGCGGACGGGGTCTATTCGCAGACCCGCGCGACGCTGTTCCCCGATGCCGAGCGGCCGCAGTTCACCGGCCAGGCGGTATGGCGCTACAATTTCCCGCGCTTTGCCGACCTCGATGCGCTCCAGGTCTATAACGGCCCGACCGGCGTCGGATTCGTACCGATCAGCGATGCCTTGATGTACATGTATGTAACCACGCCGGAGCCGGACAATCCGCGCTATCCGCGCGAAGGGCTGGCGGCGGCGATGCGGGGCAAGCTCGCCGGCTGCGCGCCTGCGATCCGCGACCTCGCCGAGCAGATCACCGACGATGACGGTGTGGTCTATCGCCCGCTCGAAGGCATGCTGGTCGAGGGGCCGTGGCATCGCGGCCGCATCGTGCTGATCGGCGATGCGGTGCACGCAACGACCCCGCATCTCGGCCAAGGCGCCGGGATGGCGATCGAGGACAGCCTCGTCCTCGCCGAGGAGTTGGCGCGCGCCGAGACGGTGGAGGACGCCTTCACCGCCTATCGCGCCCGCCGCTTCGATCGCTGCGCGTACATCGTCCGCCAGAGCCTGGCGATTTGCCACGGCCAGCTCGGCAAGGGCCCGCCGGTCGATAACGCCAAGGCGACCGCCGAGATGTTCGCCGTCACCGCCCAACCCCTCTGAACCCCCGTCAGGAAGACCGACCATGACCCGTGTCACCGAAATCCGCTATGTCGGCTATGCCGTCACCGACTTCGACGCCGAGAAACGCTATTACGAGGAAGTATGGGGCCTTGAGCCCGTGCCGAGCGACGATGGCATGGCCTGGTTCAAGGCGCAGGGGCATGACGAGCACCATGTCGTCCGCCTCCGTCCCGCCGAGGAGAACCGGATCGACGTGATCGCCCTGTCGGCAGACAGCCGCGCCGATGTCGACGCGCTCCACGCGCGGGTGGCCGAGGCCGGCTGCACGATCGCGCGCGCCCCGGCCGATCTCACCACGCCCGGCGGCGGATATGGCTTCCGCTTCTTCTCGCCCGACGGCCTGTTGTTCGAAGTCTCCAGCGACGTCGCGCGCGGCCAGCGCCGCGAGATCGCCCGCTGGGACGGCGTGCCGGTCAAGATCAGCCACATCGTGCTGCACTCACCCGATCACCAGGCCGCGGTGAAGTTCTTCACCGACGTGCTCGGCTTCAAGGTAAGCGACTGGCTGGGCGACTTCATGTGTTTCCTGCGCTGCAATTCGGCGCACCACCGCATCGCGCTGTTGCCCGGACCCGCCTGCCTCAACCATGTCGCCTATGACATGGAGGGCATCGACGGGATGATGCGTGGCGCGCACCGGCTGAAGCTCAACGGCATCAACATCGGCTGGGGGCCGGGGCGGCACACCGCCGGCAACAACACCTTCAGCTATTTCGTTACGCCCAGCGGCTTCGTCACCGAATATACCTCCGAGCTGGAAGAGGTCGATTTCGAGGCGCACCAGCATCAGGTCTACACGCCGGCGCCGCTGGTCATGGACCAGTGGGGCATCGGCACCGGCGGCCCACAGACATTGCCGCACCCCGCGCCCAATCCCGGGCTTTTCGTGGCCGTGGAGGCCTGAACCGTGGCGCTGTTCGAAGTCTTCCCCAACTATATCTGGAACCTGTCGGTCGCGATCGCGATGGAGAGCGGCGGCCAGATCGGCGAGCTGGTCGACATGTGCCAGCCGATCAAGGACGCGGCGGCCAGCGGCGCCGATGCGGGCACCCCGCAGTTCATGGCGCAGTGGGTCGCGATGGCCGACAAGCTGATCGACCTCGCCGCCGAGGACGAGGCGCGGGGCCGCGCCTTTTCCGCCTCGACCAAGCTGGAGCGCGCAGCACTCTATCTGTTCACCGGCGAGCGGATGCAGGGCCATGGCCATCCCGGCCGCAAGGAGACCTATGCCAAGGCGCGCGCGACCTTCGATCGCTCGACCGCGCTCGGCCAGATCAACCGCGAGCGGGTGGAAATCCCGCTGGAGACCGGCACGATGCCGGCGCTCTACACCCGTGCAGCCGGTGAAGGTCCCAAGCCGGTCGTGGTCTATTGCAACGGTCTCGATAGCTGCAAGGAGCTGCTCTACTGGTCGCGCCTGCCCGAGGCGCTCGCCCGGCGCGGCATCTCCACCCTATGCGTCGATCAGCCCGGCTCGGGCGAGGCGCTGCGGCTGCAGGACCTGCCCGTCGATCCGCATTCGGAGAATTGGGCCTCGAAGGCGGTCGACTGGCTGGAGCGCCAGCCGGACGTCGATCCCAAGCGCATCGGCATGACCGGCATCTCGCTCGGCGGCCATTTCGCCCCCCGCGCGGTTGCCTATGAGCCGCGCTTCGCCTCGGGCGCCTGCTGGGGCGCGAACCACAATTGGGCCGAGGTCCAGCAGAAGCGCCTCAACCGCGAAGGCGAGAACCCGGTGCCGCATTACTGGGCGCACGTGATGTGGGCGTTCGGCGCGGCAGACATGGACGATTTCTTCGCGCGTGCCGCCGACATGAACCTCAACGGCCATATGGGCGGCGTGAAGGTGCCCTTCCTCGTCACCCACGGCGCCGAGGACCGCCAAATCAGCGTGCAGTATGCGCATGACTGCTACGACCAGCTGGTCAACAGCCCCAAGCGCGAGCTGAAGATCTTCACCGCGCGCGAGGGCGGGGTCGAGCATGTCGGCGCCGACAACATGTCGTACGGCCGCGACTATATCGCCGACTGGTTTGCCGAAACGCTGGGCGGGCATACCGCCTGACGCGCGCCGCCAAGCCTCTGACCGTATCTCTGCTTGAAGGATTACATGATGGAAAAGCCCGTTCGCCGCGTCGTCACCGGCCATGATGCCCAGGGTCGCGCGATCATCCAAGAAGACGGCACCGTGCCGCGCGTCCAGCGCGTCGGCGGCGCGATCGGCCCGCTGTTCCACGAGGTGTGGAACACCCAGTCGACGCCCGCGCCGATCGACGCTGCCTCCGGCGAGCCGCACGAGGACGGCATCGTCCTGGCACCCCCGAAGAACGGCACCCGCATCCGCGTGCTCGACATCCCGCCCGAAGGCGACGGCATCCGCAACATGACGCCGGAGGAAGCCCGCGCCCACTTCGCCGAAGTCGGTGCCGGCAGCGCCTCGGCGCATGGCGAAGGTTCGCGCCACGCACTGATGCACCGCACCGAGACGATCGACTATGGCATCGTCCTCGAAGGCGAGCTGGTGCTGATCATGGACGAAGGCGAGACGGTGGTGCGTGCCGGCGACATCGTCATCCAGCGCGGTACCAACCATGGCTGGTCGAACCGCTCCGACAAGAATTGCCGCATCGCCTTCATCCTGATCGACGGCATGTTTGACGAGCCGCTGAAGCGCTGACGATGCGGCTGACGATCACCGGCGCCGACGGCTTTGTCGGCCGGGCGGTCGTGCGGCGGCTGCGCGACGCAGGCGCAGTCGCCGATCTGCTGCTGGTCGACCGCGCGTTCGCCGAACCGGGGCCGGAACGCCGGCTGGCAGGCGACCTCACCGATCCCGCCCTGCTTGCCGCTGCGACGCGTGACTGCGATGCGCTGCTGCACTTGGCGGCGCTGCCCGGCGGCGCGGCGGAGCGCGATCCGGCTGCCTCGCGGTCGATCAACCTGGATGTGCCGCTGCGGCTGATCGAGGCGTTGGCGGGCCGGCGGCTGGTGCTTGCCGGCTCGATCGCGGTGTTCGGCGCCGCACCGGCCGGGCCGGTCGATGACGGCACGATGCCGGTGCCGGACAGCGTCTATGGCACCCACAAGCGCATGGTGGAACTCGCCTTTGCCGATGCGGTGCGCCGGGGCGTGATCGCCGGTGCCGTGCTGCGCTTGCCGGGTATCGTCGCGCGCGCCCCGGCGGCGAGCGGCTTCGGCTCCGCGTTCCTGAGCGATATGTTCCATGCGGCGATGGCGGCCCGGCCCTATGTCGTCCCGGTCGCGTCCGATGCGACGAGCTGGCTCTGCTCCGTCCGCGCCTGCGCGGCGAACCTCGTCCGTGCCTTACTCGGCGCCGGCGCCGAGCGAGCAGCTGTGACCCTGCCAGCGCTGCGGGTGCGGATGGGCGATCTCGTCGGCGCGCTCGAAGTCCGCCTGCCGGGCGTATCCTTCACCCATGCCGAAGATCCGGCGTTGCGCCGCGCTTTTGCCAGCTACCCGCCGCTCGTCACGGCGCGGGCGGCGGCGCTCGGCTTCACGGCCGAAGCCGATGTCGACGCGCTGATCGACGCGGTCCTGGCCGATCTCTCCCCGAACCCGACACAAGGATAGTCCCGATGCGCCTAGCCACTCGCGACAATGGTACGCCCGACGGCGAACTCGTTCTCGTCTCCGCCGATGGTACCCGCTGTATGCCCACTGGCCCGGCGGTCCCGACGCTGTTGTCGGCACTTGAACGGTGGGACAGCGCGCTGCCCGCATTGCATGCGGCGGCGGCGTGCCTGGCGGGCGGCGAAGGCGCGCCACTCGATCTCGCCACCCTCCGCGCGCCGTTGCCGCGCACCTGGCAGTGGCTCGACGGCTCGGCGTTCCCGACGCATGGCGAATTGATGCAGCAGGCCTTCAACCTGCCGCCGATCGAGACCGACAAGCCGCTGATGTACCAGGGGATGAGCCACCAGTTCCTCGCGCCGACCGAGGACGCGCCGTTCCCCTCCGCCGCCGACGGCGTCGATTTTGAAGGCGAGTTCGGCGTGGTTACCGGCGCGGTGCCGATGGGCTGTTCGGCCGAGGACGCGCTGGCCCATGTCCGGCTGGTCGTGCTGATCAACGACTGGTCGCTGCGCACGATCGCACCGGTCGAGATGAAGACCGGCTTCGGCTGGGTCCAGGCCAAGCCTGCGTGCAGCGTCGCGCCGTTCGCAGTGACGCCCGACGAACTGGGCGATGCCTGGCGCGACGGCCGCGTCTGCCTGCCGCTCACCGTGACGGTGAACGGTGCCTGGTTCGGCAGCCCCAATGGCAGCGCCATGGCCTATGGCTTCCACGAACTGATCGCCCATGCCGCCCGCACCCGCAGCCTGCCGGCGGGCACGATCATCGGATCGGGCACGGTCTCCAATGCCGATCATGCCGTGGTCGGGTCGACCTGCATCTCCGAGCGCCGCGCCATCGAGAAGATCGCGCATGGCGAGTTCCGCACCAGCTTCCTCGGGCAGGGGGACAGGGTGGCGATGCAGGTGGGCGAGGACGCAGCGCATTTCGGCCGGATCGATCAGCGGGTGCGGCTCACCGATGGATGATCGTCACGGAGATCGGTACATTGCCGCGATCGGAGAGAAGCATGGCCGCTGAAGACACCCCACCGTTCCAGCTACAGGCGCTCGATCACGTGGTGCTGCGGGTCGCCGATCTCGAGCGGAGCATCGACTTCTATTGCGACGCGATCGGCTGCGCCGTCGATCGACGGCGACCGGAATATCAGCTCGTGCACCTGCGGGCCGGCGCCTCGATGATCGACCTGGTGGCGCGCGCCGATCCTGCCGGGGGCGGCGACAATGTCGATCATTTCTGCCTGCAGATCGCGCCATTCGACGAGGCCGCCCTCCTCGCGCATCTGGAATCGCGGGGCGTGCCGATCGAGCCGCCGATCGCCCCGCGCTACGGCGCCCAGGGCACCGGTCGATCGCTCTATCTTCGGGATCCCGACGGCAACCGCGTCGAGCTCAAGGAAGCACTTCAGTCGGCATAGATGCGTGCCGGCAGCCGCGCTGCCATCACGGCACCAACGCCCAGCAACGCGACGATAACGGCTGTCGACGGCAAGAGGCTACGGGCCCCTGACAGCCCGAAAAAGGCAGCACCCACCAGCGCGATGCCGGTCACCCCGCCCATCTGCTGCACGGTCTTGACGATCCCGCTGGCGGACCCGGCGTCCGCCCGGTCGACATGGGCGAGGATCAGCGGCGTGGCGGGGCCGCTGCTCATTCCCATCCCCGCGCCTGCGACGAGCAGCGCCGGCAACAGCAGGCCGAGCGGCAAGCCACCGACGTCGATCCAGACGAGCGAGGCCGCAGCACACACGCCGAGCAGGCTATAGCCGATCACCAGGATCCACTTCTCCGCACGCCGCGCCAGGCTCCGGCCGATGACGCCCATCCCCAGCATCACGCCGACGCTGAACGGCATGTGGATCAGTCCGGTCTCGAACGGCGAGAAATGCGCGAGCCGCTGCAGCGCATAGGCGAACAGGAACAGAAAGCCGGTATTGGCGGCGGAGAACAGCAGCAACAGGACGATGCCGGCACGGAACACCGGATTGGCGAGCAGGCGCGGCGGAAACAACACGGGTCCGCCCCCAGCGGCGCGGCGGCGCAGCATCCACCAGGCGACAAGCAGCAACGGCACGCCCGCGATCAACAGCACCAGCATCGGTCCCTCCAGCCCGCCCTTCTCCGCCTGCAACAGCGGGAAGAGCAGCGCGAGGATGGCGATGCCGAAGCTCAGCGTGCCGAGAAGGTCGATCCGCGTCGCGGCATTGCCGCGGCTGCGGGGCAGCAGCCACCAGCCGGCGAGCAGCGCGACGAGGCCGATCGGGCCGTTGATCAGGAAGACCGTGCGCCAGCCAAGGCCGCCGATGTTGGCGGCGATCAGGAAGCCCCCAAGGATCGGCCCCGCGATCGATGAAAGCCCGCCGATCACGCCGAACCAGGCGAGCCGCCCGATCCGCTCGACTGGCGTGTAGAGCTGCTGGATCACCGCCAGCACCTGCGGCGCCATCAACGCGCCGGCCGCGCCCTGGAGCACCCGCGCGACGATGAGCATGGTGCCGCTCGGCGCCAGCCCGCAGCCGATCGAGGCGGCGGTGAAGCCGCCCACGCCGATCAGGAACAGCGTCCGGCTGCCGAACAGGTCGCCGAGCCGGCCGGACAGCATCAGCAGCAGCGCATAGGGCAGTACATAGCCCGCCACCACCCACTGGGCGAACGCGCCCGATCCGCCGAACTCGGCCTGGATCGAGGGCAGCGCGGTGTTGACGATCGTCACGTCGACGATCTCGAGCACCAGCGCGATGATCAGCGTGAAAAAGGCGAGGCTCTTCTGCCGCTCGGTGAGGGGAGCAGGGTCAGAGCTTGCCGGCACGCAGCTGCTCGACGGCGTAGTTACAGGCCCGTGCGGTGAGCGCCATGTAGGTGAGCGACGGATTCTGGCACGCGGAAGAGCTCATCTGCGCGCCGTCGGTGACGAACAGGTTCGAGATGGCGTGCGCCTGGCTGAAGCGGTTGAGCACCGAAGTCGCCGGATCCCAGCCCATGCGCGCGCCCCCCATTTCATGGATCGCGGTGCCGCCCGGCCCCGGCCGGTCGAAGCCGAGGATCACATGGCCGCCCGCTGCGGTCAGCATCTCCGCCGCATCGGCCTTGGCCTGGGCAAGCGCCGCCTGTTCCTCCTTGCCGAAGGCGAAGGCGACCTTGAGCTGCGGGATTCCGCGATCGTCGGTCTTGGTCGAGTCCAGGGTCAGCCGGTTGGTCGCCCGCGGCACGCAATCGGCGAACCCGACCAGCACCATCTTCCACGGCCCCACCTGTCGCAGCTTGGCCTTGTAGTCCGCGCCGATGCCCGGCTCGCGCTTGCCCGCGGTCCAGGTCGATTGCAGCGCGCCGCCCTGGAAGGAGAAGCCGCGGGTGTGGCCGGCGCCATCCATCACGTCCATGTTGCGATAGCGGGGCACGATCACGCCGGTCGGGCGATTGCCGAACGTCGTGTGCGCCTCGAACCCCGGCATGATCGCCATGGCCGACAGGGTGTTGGCATGGTCCATGATGTGGGTGCCGAGCACGCCGCTCTCGTTGGCGAGCCCGTGCGGCATCGCCTCGCTCGCCGAGTTGAGCAGCAGGTGCACCGAATTGAACGCGCCGGCATTGAGGAACACGATCCGCGCCGATGCCGAGCGCCGCCGGTTGGTCGCGGTATCGATCCAGCGCACCCCGGTGACACGCCGGGTGGCGGGATCATAGTCGATCTTCTCGACCACCGCGTCGGTGACCAGCGTCAGCCGCCCGGTCTTCTGCGCCGCCGGCAGGGTGGAGGACTGGGTGGAGAAATAGGCGCCGTAGGAGCAGCCGCGCGCACAAATGCTGCGATACTGGCACTGCGCCCTCCCCTCGTCCGGTTTCGCCTCGGTGAGGTTGGCGGTGCGGCCGATCGTCAGGCAACGGCCCGGGAATTTCTCGGCCAGCACGCCGCGGACATGCTGCTCGACCACGTTGAGCGCCATCGGCGGTTGGAACTTGCCGTCGGGCAGCTGCTTCAGCCCCTCCGCCGCGCCCGACACGCCGATGAAGCTTTCGACATGATCGTACCAGGGTGCGAGATCGGCATAGCGGATCGGCCAGTCGGTGCCGTGGCCGTCGCGCTTGTTGGCGCCGAAATCATAGTCCGACCAGCGATAGGATTGCCGACCCCAGGTCAGCGAACGCCCGCCGAGCTGATAGCTGCGGAACCAGGTGAAGTCCGTGCCCGGCGCGGTGGTGTAGGGGTTTTCGCGATCGTTGACGAAATGGCCTTCGGTGAACTCGGTGAAATGCCGGTTGAGCATCTGCACCGGATAGTCCTGCCGGTAGCGCGCGGTGTCGCCGATGCCGCGGAACGGCATCTCCCACGGCGCCTTGGTTTCGGTATCGTAGTCCTGCTGGTGGCGGATGTTGCGGCCGCGCTCGACCAGCAGCACGCGCAGGCCCGCCTCGGTCAGCTCCTTGGCTGCCCAGCCGCCGGTGATGCCGGAGCCCACCACGATCGCGTCGAATTGCATCGCTTCCCCCGCCATCAGCCGAAATCCACCGCGGTCCAGTCGCTCGAATAGGCGTGCATGGCCGGCGTGAGCGGAAGATCCGGGTCCCATCGGCCGGGCACCAGTTCGTAGTTAAGCTCCTTCGATCCGCCGACTTCCGACGTGTAATAGCCGGTGAGGATCAGGCCCTTGATCGTCCGCCACGGATGCGCGCGTACGCCCTCGGCAAAGGCTTCGCCGTCCAGCGCCCGGAGCGCCGCGATCCGGCGGCCGGCGTCCGCCTTCTGGAAGTCGCCGCTGGCGCGCTGGTCGAGCTGCATCTCGAGCCAGTCGAGATGGCGCAGCGATCCGTCGCGCCGCTGGAAACTGGCGAGGTTGGGCATCGCATCCGCGGCGACCGGCGCCCGCGATCCCTCCAGCCCATGGGCGAGCGCAAGGATCACGAAGTCGCCGACGCCGACATCGCCGGCCCCGGCGGTATCGGTGCGCGGGATCACCAGCTGCGACACGCCCGCGATCATCGCGCGCTGGCGATCGCTGGGCTCGTCCGAGGGATCGAGATCGGCATACTGGGCCACCGCCGCGGGGATGCCCACCGCGAGCGCGAACAACGCCGCCCCGCCGAAGAAATCGCGGCGGCTCCACCCCGCCGCCTCTCGCTCCGCCATTCCCGATCCTCTCTCACACGTACAGGGTTGGGGGCGCCACCAGGTGCCGCCCCGCCCGATCAGAAGTCGATGCCGAGGCGGACGCCATAGGTCCGCGGCGGCGTGAACTGCCAGTTGTAGATATTGGCCACGCCCGGCACCACGGTATTGCCGGCAAAGGCGATCAGGCGATAATTCTCGATGTTCCGCACGAACGCCTGCACGCTATAATGCTTGTTCGCGGGCTTGTACTCGAGGCTGAAGTCGCTCTGGGTGTGGCCGATCTGCTTCGAGTCGTTGTAATTGTAGAAATCGAGGTAGTAATTGCCCTTGTAGCGCGAGAAGGCCGAAGCCGTGATCGTACCGGCGCCGCCCAGGTCGAACACATGGTCCCAGCCGACCGAGACGATCGCGTTGGGCGCCTGGGGCAGGCGATTGCTGCCTAGATCCACCGTCGGCGGAATGGCGGGGACATTGCCGTTGGTATAGGCCGCGACGCTCGCCTGGAACTTGCGATAGGTGGCGTGCATCAGGTTCACTGCCAGCGTCACCGTGTCGGCACGGCTGGGGTGTAGATTGGCCTCCGCCTCGACGCCGTAGATCTTGGCGCTGCCGGCATTGAACGTCTGCGCGCCGGTCACCGGGTTGAGCAGCACGTCGTTCTGCAGATCCTTGTAGTCATAGTAGAAGCCGGCGACGTTGAACGTGTTGTTGCCGGAGAAGCGCAGCTTGGCACCGCCTTCATAGGCGGTGTTGTTCTCCGGATTGAACGTCTTGCCGGTACCGTCGAAGCCGCCCGCCTTGTAGCCGGTCGAGACCTTGGCGTAGAGCAGCGTATCGGCATTGGGCTTGTAGTTGAGGCCCGCCAGCCAGGTGAACTTGCTGCCCGAATAATGCAGCGGGGTGCTGGCGGAAGGCTGGTTGGTCAGCTCGATCGGGCCGCTGTTGAACGCGAAGAAATAGTTGGTGAAGGTGGCGCTGCGCACGTCGTGCGTGTAGCGCGCGCCGCCCACGGCGGTCAGCTGCGTGGTGAGCGGCACTTCCACCTGTGCGAAGCCCGACACGCTTTCGCTGAGCGTCGGATGGCGGAAGTAATTCACATAGGAACCGTTGGGGCCGATGAACGGGCTGTACAGGCCGCCATTGGTCTCCTGCTTCTCGCGGAAATAGAAGGCGCCGGTCTGCCATTCGATGCCGTGCATATTGCCGTTGAGCCGCAGTTCGTGGCTCTGCGTCTTCACCCGACCGCCGAAATTGGTGAACTCGAAGGCAGGCGACAGCGTGTTCGCGCCGACATTCTTGGTGGTGCGATAGCCGCCGGTATAGGTCAGCGTCGCCGGGCCGAAATCATAGGCGAGCCGCCCGCGCACCGCCGTCGAGATTTGGTGGAGCGATCCCACCCCGATCAGCGGCGAAGCATAGTTGCTGCGATCGATCTTCGACAGCGTGTTGGTGTTCTTCGGCACGCAGCCGACGCCGCCGGGCACGGTATAGGCCACCGCCCAGCCATTGGCGCAGCTCGTCAGGCTCGATCCCGGGTTGTTCGCGGCGCTGGTCATGTCCTGCCAGGCCTGCGCCGCGGGGATCAGCGTCTGCTCGACATGCTCCACCGCCGCATCGATGGTGAAGCCCGCCGCCGGCTTGAGGCGCAGGCTCACCCGGCCGCCGCCGGTATTGTCGGTATCGCTCTCCGCCGTCTTGCTCGGCACCAGGGCGGGCGTCGGGCTGAACGGCGTGTTCGGGTGCGTGGTGTAGCCGTCGTGCGAGCGATAGAAGCCCGCGACGCGCACACCGCCGACATCGCCGAACGGCAGGTCGACGCCGCCGTCGATCAGCACTTGGTTGTAATTGCCATAGCTGGCCGAAGCATTGACCGCGAAGGTATCGCCCGGCTTGCGGGTGATGAAGTTCACCGCGCCGCCGGTCGAGTTGCGGCCATAGAGCGTGCCCTGCGGCCCGCGCAGCACCTCGACGCGATCGAGATCGAAGATCGCCGCGTTCAGGATGGTCGGGCGGTTGATATATTCGCCGTCGATATTGACCGCGATCGACTGGTCCTGCGCCTCGTTGTTGGTCAGCGAACCGACGCCGCGCACCGAGACGCGGGTATTGTTGGTGTCGTTGGTCACCTGCAGCGCCGGCGAGACCTTCTGCACCGAGGTGAAGTCGGTAACGCCCTTGTCCTTCAAGGCTTCGCCGGAGATCACCGAGATCGCGATCGGCACATTCTGCACGCTCTGCGCGCGGTTCTGCGCGGTGACGATGATTTCGTCGGTAAGCTGCGTGCTGTCCTGGGGCGCCGGCGGCGCGGTCTGCGCCTGGGCGACACCGCCTGCCAGCACGCTGGCGCTCGCCATCAGCACGAGCACGGTCCTGCCGTTCATGATCTCTCTCCCGCTCTCGGTGGCTTTGCGCCACCTGAAGTAAAATATGCGTTCTAAAAAATCGCTTCTGTTGATCCTTGTCAAGCGGATTCGAATGCCCGTTCGCAATTCCGGAAAATTGCATTGACAAGCGTCAAAAAGAATCATTGTTCTAATACGGAAACGCCGCCATCCTGCGGTGGCTTGGTTGAGCTCGCACGATGACGCGCCGACCCGGAGAGGACGACATGCTGCTATCCCCCTGTATCGAATGGATGTTCGCCGATGCCCATGCCGACATGGGCGATCGCATCCGCGCTGCGGCCGCTGCGGGCCATTCCGCCGGCGAGTTCCATCTGTGGCGCGACAAGAACCTGGAATCGGTTGCGGCAGCGCTGCGCGAAACCGGCAGCACGCTGACCGGCGCCTGTGTCGATCCCCGCCGCAGCCTGGTCGATCCGGCGCAGCAGGACGAGTTCGCCCAGGCGGTCGAGGAAAGCCTTGCCGCTGCCAGGACGATCGGCTCGCCGCCGATGATCATCGCCTCGGGCTTCACCCGCGAAGGCGTCAGCGAAGAAGAACATTTCGCCGCCGCGGTCGCCGCCCTCAAGCGCGCCGCCGCACTCGCCGAAGCGGCCGACGTGATGCTGGTGCTCGAACCGCTCAACGACCGGGTCGAGCATCCCGGCATGTGGCTGGTTTCGACCACCAAGGGGCTCGACCTGATCGAAGCCGTCGGCAGCACGCATCTGCGGCTGCTATACGACGTCTATCACTCGCAGGTGATGGGCGAGGACATGGCCGAGGTCCTGCGCGGCCGCATCCATCTGGTCCACCATGTCCAGGTCGCCGACATGCCCGGCCGCAACGAGCCCGGCACGGGCACCATCGACTGGATGAAGGCGATGCGGACGCTGCGCGACCTCGGCTATACCGGCGCGATCGGCCTCGAATACCGCCCCACCTTGCCCCCGGCCGAGTCGCTCGCGGCGACCCGCGCGGCGCTCGGGCTCTGAGGACGGCATGTTGGTCGCCTCGCCCCCGCGCCCATCGCGGCTGGGGCTGGTCGAGCGGCTGAGCTACGGGTTCGGCGACTTCGGCTACAGCCTTCCCTACAACATGGTGGGGGCCTTCCTCCTCTATTACTATACGGTGGTGCTGCGGCTGCCCGCGGCCGCGGTGGGCACGATCTTCCTCACTGCCCGGCTGTTCGACGCCGTCGTCGATCTCGGCGTGGGCGTGCTGCTCGATCGCACGCGCAGCCGCTGGGGCCGCGCCCGGCCCTATATCCTGTTCACCTCGGTGCCCTACGCGCTGGTGTTCGTCGCGATCTTCCTGGTACCCAGCGGCAGCGTGAACGCGCAGCTCGCCTGGGCCTTCGTCACCTTCAACCTGCTCGGGCTGCTGATGTCGTTCGGCTCGATTCCGTACACGGCGCTGCTGCCGATGATGACCGCGGATACCGACCAGCGGCTCAAGCTGGGCTCGATGCGGTCGATCGGCACCTCGGTCTCGGTGATCCTCGGCACCGCCGCGACGATGCCGCTGGTCGGGCTGCTGGGGGGCGGCGACGAGCGCAAGGGCTTCCTGCTCACCGCGCTGCTGTTCGGCGTGCTGGCACTGGCTGCCATGCTCGCGCTGTTCCGCAACTGCCGCGAACGCCATGTCGGCGATGCCGATGCCGCCCCCGCGCCTGCCCCCACCGCGATCGGCGAGATGCTGCGCAACCGCGCATGGTGGGTGTGCTTCCTGTTCACCCTCCTCTATTTCGTCCGCTTCGGCGCGATGCTCTCGGTCACCGCCTTTTTCGCGATCGAGGTGCTCAAGCGGCCCTGGATGATCTCGGTGATGCTGCCGGCGATCTCGGGCATGCTGCTGCTCGCGGCGTTCGTCGCCCCGCCGATCCTGTCGCGTACCGGCATTCGCGGCGGCTCGCTCGGCGCGCTGGGGCTTTCGCTGGTGCTGTTCGCGCTGCTGCCCTTTGCCGAGGCGTCGCCGATCGCCTTCCTGGCGCTGTACCTCGCGGCGTCGATGGCGACCTCGATCACGATCACCGCCATCTTCACGATGATCGCCGAGTCGGTCGACTATCACGAGGCCCGGTTCGGCAGCCGCAACGAGGGGCTGCTCTCGGCCGGCGTCAGCCTCGCCACCAAGATCGGCATGGCGCTGGGATCGGCGGCGATCGCCTATGCGCTGGCCTATGCCGCCTATGCGCCGGGAGCGGTCACCCCGGCGGCGGTGCAGACGATCCGCTGGGCCTATTACGGCGCGCCGCTGCTGCTGCTGTCGCTGCAGGCGCTGTGCATCCTGTTCTGGCCTTCTCGCCAATCCATGGGTTGACGCTGACATGCAAATATAGAATTATCATTCCAATCAGGGCGTACAGCGCCCCAGGGGAGAGGTTCGAGAAAGGTGCGGAGCGTCGCCCAGGCGTCGCCACCTCCCCCGCGTCACCGAAGTGCACCCGACCTGTTGAAGAGGTGAATGCGATGAGCGGTATCAAGCGGGGCGTCAGCCTCTACAGTTTCCAGAACGAGACGTTCCAGGGGAAGATGTCCCTGGAGGATTGCGTGCGTACCTGCGCCGAACTCGGTGCCAACGGTATCGAGGTCATTGGCGAACAGTCCTTCTGGGGCTGGCCCGAAGTGGGCGTGGAAGACGCCGCCATCGCCGAGTGGCACCGGCTGATGCAGGTCTATGGCACCACGCCGGTCAGCCACGACTTCATGCTCGATTACAAGCGCTACAAGGGCCGCGAAATGCCCTTCGACGAGCAGGTCGCCAGCGTGAAGAAGGACATCGATTTCGGCGCGCGCCTCGGCATGAAATATATCCGCGCGCTGGTTTCGATCGCGCCCGAGGTGCTGGTCGCCGCGGCGCCCTATGCCGAGGAAAAGAACATCAAGATCCTGATCGAGGTGCACGCGCCGCTGCACTTCGACCATCCCTGGATCATCCGCCATGCCGAGGCCTTCGAGAAGGCGGGATCGGACGCGCTCGGCTTCCTGCCGGACATGGGCATGTTCCTCTTTGCCTATCCGCGCGTGTGGAAGGAGAAGTTCCTGCGTGTCGGCGTGCCCCAGCACATCGCCGACTATATCGAGAAGGCCTATGAGGACCGCGTCCTCTCCGAATACGTCATCCTCAACGTCCAGCAGATGGGCGGGACGGGGCCGGCCATCGCCATGGCCGAGGTGACGCGCCACAATGCCGCGTTCGAGCCCAAGCGGATGCTCGATTACATGCACCGCATCCACAACATCCACGGCAAGTTCTACGAGATGACCGCCGACTATGTGGAGCCGTCGATCCCCTATGACGCCATCGTCGCGGTGCTCCAGAAGGGCGGCTACAACGGCTATATCTGCTCCGAATATGAGGGCAATCGCTGGATCGAGGACTTCGAGGAACCGGACTCGGTCGAACAGGTCCGCCGCCAGCAGGTGATGCTGGCCAAGCTGCTCGGCGAAACCACCGTGCCGTCGCTCAAGACCCCCATCGCAGCCTGAGGAGCGCCTTTCCATGATGGACAACAAGATGATCTGCACCGAGCTGTTCGAGAATGTCGTCGAGGGCGGCGAGACGGTAGGGTTCGCGTTCCTGGGGCGGCTGCCTTATTATCGCGGGCTCGGCCTCTCGATGATCGAGGACATCCAGGTCAGCGTCGACGGCGAGGAGATCGCCCGCGAGGCCATCCGCTTTGCGGTGCGCGGCAAGACCTACACGCTGGACGAGATGGAAACCGTCTATGACGATCGCTGGAACTTCGGCGAGAAGGCGCGGATCATCGCGCTGAAGCCGGGCGGCCTCGCCGCCGGCCCCCACAAGATCGGCTTCGCGGTGCGGATGCGGGTCAGCTACCTGCCCTTCGTCCCCACCACCCGCGACACCAAGGAACTCGCGCTCGCCGCCTGAGCGCGTCCGCTTCTCCTCCTCGGGGCGCCCCGGCTTGCCGGCGGCGCCCTTTTTGTGTGCGGCGAGCCCCCTGCGCCTGCAATTTCATTTTGAAATACTCGTTCTATTTTGATATTCCGCAAGGACAAGGAAGCGCGGGGCGAACCGGCGCAGGAGCGATTGGAGAGAGGATGAAGGCGATTCGCGCGTTCTGGGCAGAGCTGACGCTCAAGCCGCAGGGCTTTACGATGATCATCGCAGGCTTTCTGCCGGTGTTCGCGATCATCGCCATGTTCCCGGTGGTCGCCGCGATCATCGGCCATTTCCACGATGATCCCAATGCCGGAATCAAGGTGCCGGCGATGGTGACCGCGCCGGGTTACGCGATCGCCCTGCTGGCACCCTTTGCGGGCGTGCTGTGCGACAAGTTCGGCCGCCGCCGGATCCTGCTCGCCTGCACCTTCTTCTACGGCATCGCCGGCTGCGCGCCCTTCTTCCTCGAAAGCCTCGACGCGATCATCGCGACCCGGCTGGCGCTGGGCGTCTGCGAGGCGGGCATCCTGACGGTCGTCAACACGCTGATCGCCGATTACTGGGTCGATCGCAGCCGTCGCAACTGGCTGATGCTGCAGGGCATTGTCGGCCCGGCGCTGCAGCCGGCGGTGTTCATCCTCGTCGCGAGCGTCGCCGCGGTGCGCTGGAATGGCGGCTTCCTCGTCTATCTGATCGCCTTCCCCATTTTCGTGTCGATGTACTTCTTCCTGTTCGAACCCAGGCGCGAGCAGGTGCTGGTGCAGGAAGGCACGCGCCCCGAAGCCGATGCCGGGCCCTTCCCGTTCGGCCAGGCGGCGATCGTGGCAGGGCTGACGCTGTTCGCGTCGATCCTCTACTATGTGTTCATCGTCAACGGCAGCATCGCCTGGAAGGAAGTGGGGGTCACCGATCCGCTCCAGGTCAGCACGCTCACCGTGATCCCGGCGCTGTTCATCGTCGTCGGCTCGATCCTGTTCCGCGTCGTCTCGCGCTTCAACAATGCCGTCCAGATCGCCAGCTTCCTCGGCATGCTCGGGCTGGGGCTGGCGGCGATCGGCCTCGCCCGCTCGGTCACGACGATGCAGCTCGGCATGACGCTGCAGCAGACCGGCGCCGGCATGGCGATCCCCGCGCTGATCGCCTGGTCGCAGACCAAGTTCGGCTTCGCCCATCGCGGCCGCGGCATGGGCGTATGGACCAGCGCCTTCTTCCTGGGCCAGGCGATCTCGCCGATCATCGTCGGCAACATCGCCGGTGCGGCCGGATCGATGCAGGGCGCGTTCCTGCTGCTGGGGCTGGTCGGCATTGCCAGCGCGCTCGTCGGGTTCGCACTCGGCACGCGCGCGCCCTTGCGGGCGGCGACGGCCTGACCCGCCGACGCTGCCGATTTCGGTTCCCGCGCCGTCCCAAACACCCTAGCGTCGCCCATGAGAAACATGGGCAATACCGGTCGAGGGATCGGGTGCGAAAAGAGGTGCGAGATGGATGCATGGGGCGGAACGAGCCGGGTCGATCGTCGACAGTTCGTTGCATTGACGGCAGCGGGCGGGCTGGCAGCCGCGCTTCCGGGCGTCGGGCGGGCGGCAGCATCCGTACAGCGATACGCCATCCCCGCCGGCCGCTGGGTCGTCACCACCGAAGCCCAGCCCTGGCAGATCGGCGATCAACCCGCCCGCATCGCGCCGGGCAGCGGGTCGCCTGCCGATATGGTGCTGCAGCTCGATCGCCCGCTCCAGACGATGGAAGGCTTCGGCGCCTGCTTCAACGAGATGGGCTGGGACGCCATCAACCTGCTGCCGCCGGCCGAGCAGGACAAGATCTTCGCGGAACTGTTCGGCGACGCCGCCACCGGCCTGTCGCTCTGCCGGATGCCGATCGGCGCGAACGATTTCGCCCGCGACTGGTATTCCTATGACGAAACGCCCGGCGATTTCGCGCTCCGGTCCTTCAGCATCGCGCGGGACGACAGCGCGCTGGTGCCCTTCATCAAGCGCGCGCTCGCGGTCCGCCCCGATCTCAGGATCTGGGCCTCGCCCTGGAGCCCGCCCAGCTGGATGAAGACCAACCGCCACTATGCGGCCGTGCCCAATCGACCCGGCTGGCCCGACAATGGCCTGCTACCGAGCCAAGTGGGCACGGAAGGCACCGACATGTTCGAGCAGGACGAGCGCTATTTCGACGCCTATGCACGATATTTCGGCAGGTTCATCGATGAATATGCCAGGCGCGGCATCCGCATCGCCATGGTCATGCCGCAGAACGAGTTCAATTCCGCGCAACCGTTCCCGAGCTGCTGCTGGACACCGAAAGGGCTGGCGCGCTTCCTGCCGCATCTCGGTCGCGAGATGGCGCGACGCGACGTCGAGGTCTTTTTCGGGACGATGGAGCGTCCGGACGACCGGTTGTTCGAGGCCGTCTATGCCGACACTGCGGCGGCAAGCGTGATCCGCGGGGTTGGCGTGCAATGGGCGGGCCGCGGCGCCCTCCCCTTCCTTGCCCGCGCGCACCCGACGCTGCGCTTCTACATGAGCGAGCAGGAGTGCGGCGATGGCAAGAATGACTGGCGCTATGCCCGCTATACCTGGAGCCTGATGAAGCAGTATCTCTCGAACGGCTGCAGCGGCTATGATTATTGGAACATCGCGCTGGTGGACGGCGGCGTCAGCCGCTGGGGCTGGGCGCAGAACTCGCTGCTCAGCGTCGATCGCGCGACCCGCAGCTGGCGCTGGAACCACGAATTCTATCTGTTGAAGCACCTCGCCGGCATCGTGCGCAGCGGGGCGGTGCGCATCCCCGCGATCAGCTGGACCGGGTATGAAGACGTTCTCGCCTTCCGCAACCAGGACGGCAGCATCGCCGTCATGACGCACAACCCCACCGGCGCCCCGATGCACGCGCGGATCGGCATTGGCGCCGCGACTCTCGAGGCGGTGCTACCCGCCGATTCCTTCGGATCGATCCTGCTCCCGCCGCGCTGAGCGTGCGCGGCAGCCACGGACACTGGACCCGATCAGCGGTGGAGGGTCACCGCCAGCCCAGGATCTTCCGCCGATCGCGCCACACGAAACGCCAGCGCGCCGCGAAGCGCCTGCCAGCCATCCTCCTGCCACTGGCGCAGCATTCGCGGCTCGATCGGCACCGAGAGCGTTCGCCGCTCGCCCGGCGCCAGCGCGACCTTGGCAAAGCCCACGAGCGCAGATTCAGGCGCATCGCGATAGACCTGCACCACTTCGGCACCCGCGCGATCCGACAGGTTGGTGACGGTCACCGTCACCGCGTCGTCCGCCGCCGCCGCGTCGGCCCATTCGAACCGCGCATAGCCGAAGCCGCTGCCCAGCGCATGACGCGCTGGCGTGCCGTTCGCGATCAGTCCGCGATAGCCGAGCCGCGTTCCCTCGGCATAGACCAGCCGGCCGTCCGCCTCGGGCGTCACGCCGTACCCGCAATAGTCTGCCTCGGCGCGCGCGATCGACACCGGCATGCGGCCGCCGGGCTCGCGGTCGCCCGCCAGCACGCCTGCGAGCGCGGGCGCAAAGCCCTGCCCCGGATACCAGGCAACCAGCAGCGCCGCCGCCTGCTCGCCCCACTCGGCATCGAAGGCGTGCCCGACATTGACGATCGCCGCAGTCCGCGGATTCGCCGCGCACACCGCCTCGATCAGCCGCAGCTGTTCGGCTGCAAGCCGGGTATCGGGTCGATCCTTGCTCTCGACGCTGGAGTCGGAAGTCTCGCCGATCACCAGGAACACCGCATCGGCGGAACGCGCAGCCTCGACGGCGCGCGCGAGCATCGCCTCGGGACTGTCCGGCGTGCGGATGCCGTACCACAGCCCCTGCACGCGCGCGCCGACATAGTGAAACTCCACCGTCACCAGCACCTCGCGGCCCGCCGCCAGCGCCACTTCCACCGAGTCCGCGTCGCCGGCCTTGAGCACGCCCATCACGTCGCCCGCCGCCAGTTCGCGGCCGGCACGCAGCACCTCGCGCCCGTCGACCAGCATCCGCGCCACGCCGGTGCCGCCCAGATAAAAGCGATGCACCCCGTCCGTCGCCGGCGTGAACCGCCCGCTCGCCCGGATCGAGCCGGGCGCGTCGAACCGCCCCTGGGTGTGGACGCCGACGAACCAGACCAGCGAATTGGTCGCCCGCGTCTCGCTCGACAGCGGCGTGCCGGAGCAATCGGTCGTCGCGAAATAGTCGAGCGTCATCCCGCTGGCGCAGCCATCGCCCAGGTCGCGCGCGGGCTGCACCGGCATCGACGGCAGCCGCGGCTGCGGGTCGACGCCGGGTTCGTAGACGATCTCGCAGGCCGCGCCGTAGCGGGCGCGGATCGCCTCGATCGGAGTCGGCGTGTCGGGTGCGACCGCAATCTTGGCGAAGGTGCCGCCCTGGTAGCAGGGCGCCGCCGCGTTCGGGCCGATCACCGCAATCCGGCGGACGCTTTCAGGCGGCAACGGCAGCATCGCGCCGTCGTTGCGCAGCAGGACGAAGCCCTGTGCTGCGGCGTCCTCGAGCATCAACGCGGCCGTCTCCGCCGGCAGCGGCGCGCGCTTGGCGCCGGTCACCCGCCGCGCGGTCGCCGCGACCCGCGCCGCCGCATCGGCAACGCGCTCCGCCGACACCACGCCCGCCGCCACCGCAGCGGCGATCTTCGGCCCCATGAATCGCGCCGGCCCCGGCATCTCCAGGTCCAGCCCGGCAGCGATCGTCCCCTCGGTCGAATGGGTACCGAACCAGTCGCTCATGATCAGATAGGGAAAGCGCCACTCGCCCTTGACGATGTCGGTCAGCACATGCGCCTGTTCCGAGCACCAGGCGCCGTTGAGCTTGTTGTACGCCGCGAGCATGCCCGCGCAACCGGCTGCGGCCGCCATCTCGAAGGGCAGCAGATAGACTTCGCGCAGCGTCCGCTCGTCGACCTGCGCGTCGACCGTGTCGCGCGCGGTTTCGCTGTCGTTGCAGACGAGATGCTTGACGACCGAGCCGGTGCCCGTCGATTGCAGCCCCTCGATCCACGCCGCGCCGAGCACGCCGGCGAGCAGCGGGTCCTCCGAGAAATATTCGAAGGCACGCCCGGCCAGCGGGCTGCGCGCGAGATTGAGGTTGGGGGCGAGCAGTGCGTCGACGCCCCGAGCCACGGCATCGCTGCCGACCACCTGCCCCATGCGCCGGGCGGTGTCGCGATCCCAGCTGGCACCCAGCGCGGTGGGGCACGGCGTCAGCAGCGAGACGTCGCGCTCGTCGACATTGCCGCTCGCCACGCCCATCGGCCCATCGGCCATGGTGAAGGCGGGGATGCCCGCCTCCGGCACCGCGACGCTCTGCCACATCGCCGCGCCGGCGGTGAGCGCACAGCGTTCCTCGAAGCTGGGTTCCCGCATTATCCTACCTTTTCTCAAGCGGCCGGCGCGAGCGCGAACGCCATCAGTTGCTGCGCCTGCACCGCAACCATCTGCGCCACGCCCGCATCGACGATCGCGCCGTCCGGACCGAACGGCTTCTGCTCGATCGAGTTGAGCGCGATGCCCACTGGTGTCGGCCAGCCGCGCATCGCATGGACGATCCCGCGCAGCGCCGCGAGCGTCACCCCGCCCGCCTGCCAGCCGGCCGCGGAGACGATCAGCCCCACCGGCATGCCGTCGAAATAGACCCGCGCGTCGCCACGCGTATCCTCCAGCAGGTCGAGCGCGTTCTTCACCACGCCCGAAACGCCGCCATGATAGCCGGGCGTGGCGATCACCAGTGCATCGGCCGCGCGTACCGCCGCGACCAGTTCGGCCTGTTCGGGGCTGCGGCCGGGCGCCTCGGGGTTGAAATGCGGGAGTTCGGCAAGCGCAGGGCCGCCGAACATCCGCGTCTCCGCTCCCAGCCGCGCGCATTCGGCAAGCACCGCCCGCGCCAGCAATTCGCTCGACGAATTGGCGCGCAGCGTGCCGCCGATGCCGACAATCCTGCGGGCCATGGCTCAGCGCCCCTTGAACGCGGGCATCACCTGGCGCGACAGCAGGTCGAGCGTCTGGTTGGCGAATGCCAGCCGCTGCTCGGTGAGCGGGCCGGTGGTGGTGCCGCACAGGATGTTGCCGATGCCGAGCTCGGCATAGGGCCGCAGATGCTCGATCACCGTTTCGGGCGAGCCGTAGAGGCACCAGGTGCCGATCCAGCCTTCGTGCAGCGCGCTGATGTTGACGTCGGTCTTCTTGTTCGCCTCGCCGGCTTCCGCGCGGCGGTTGAACTCGTTCTCGCGATCGACCGCGTCCTGATAGCCCTGGAGGATGATCTCCAGCTCCTCGCGGGCCTGTTCGTCGGTCTCGGCGAGATGGACGCACTGGTAGCTATGGGTGCTCCAGCTCAGCGCCTCGGCGATCACCGCGTCGGCATGCCCGGCCTCCAGCAGCATGGCTTTGTACGTGTCGAAATACTTCTTCACATGGGTGTAGGGCTCGGTGCCGTAGATCTGCGGCGGGGTGAAGGCGGGGATGAACGCCGGCCAGCCATTGACCGCCGCGCGCCGCGCGCTGCTTTCCTTCATCGCCACCGGCATCAGCCGGGCGTGCTTCTCGCCGTACGGCGCCGGGGTGATCCGCTGCAGCACGCGGCCCTGGTGCGGGCCGTTGTCGATCTCGATCGCCGGATCGTCCATCTGCTTGGCCCATAGCGCCTCGGCCAGCGCCAGGTTCTTCTCCGCGATCGCGCCCGCATCCTTGTAGTTGACCGCGAAGCCGATCATTTCCTCGGGCGTCGTGCCCGATCCGACGCCGACCAGCAGCTTGCCCTTGGTCAGATGGTCGAGGATGCTCACCCGCTCGGCGAAGCGCACCGGGTGGTGCAGCGGTACCGACACCACCGAGAAGCCAAAATGGAGATCGGGGTGCTTGGCGGCGAGATAGCCCGCCAGGATGAAGCTGTCGCTCGCCACCGGCATATAGCCGTTGAAGTGGTGGTCCGGCATGAAAATGGCGTCGAAGCCCGCTGCCGCTGCCCGGTCCGAATGATCGATCAGGTCGGTGATAAGCCGGCCGTCCTGGTCGGGGCTCGTCGATCGAGCATTCAGGAATACCGAGAAGCGCATGGACACTCTCCCAAAGCTGCCTGGGCGATTGATTCGAAGCCCATGACAATTAGAATTGACGTTCCTATTTTGATAGGGTTTGTCTCAACGCAATGTCAAGCCAGTCGACCAAGAAGAAGCCGCGTTCCTCCCTTGCCGTGGAGCAGGTGGGCCGCGTGCCGCAGCAGGGGCGCAGCAAGGCGTCGTACGAGCGCATGTTCGCCGCGGCGCGGGCGCTGATGCTCGAGCGGGGGGATGAGGAATTCACGCTGATCGAGGTGAGCCAGCGCGGCAACGTCTCGATCGGCTCGATCTACCTCCGCTTCGAATCCAAGGAGAATCTGGTCCGCGCGGTGATCTGCGAAGCGCTGGAAGAAATCGTCTCCGCCGAAGAGACGATGTTCGAGCGGCTGGCGGACGAGGCCCGGAATCTCGGCGAATTCGTGCCGCGCTACGTCGATGAATATGCCGAGGTGCTGCGCGTCAACGCGCCGCTGTTGCGGCTGGCGATGCGCCGCGCCGCCTTCGATCCGCTGATTTCAGCCCCCGGCAAACAGGTCGCCGACCGATCCGCGGCGGGCGCCAATCGCGCGATGCTGCGCTTCGCCAGCGAGATCGGCGGCGATGCGGCCCTTAAGGCGGACTCCGCCTATCACATCATCTTCGCGACGCTCGCGCGCGAACTCCACCTCGGATCGACCGCGGAATCGGCACGCAACTACGATTGGGAGCCGCTCAAGCGCGAGCTGGCGCGGATGTGCCTCGCCTATCTGCGCGAGCCGTCCTGACCGTTCTGCCCGCCGCCCCAGGGCAGCTCCCGCACGATAGACGCGCGGCGTAGCGGGCACGCACGCTCAAAAGCCGGACGAAAATCCGAGCAGCTCGATCTCGATGTCTTCGGTGCCCAGCACCGTCGCCTGGCACGCCAGCCGCGACTTGGAGCCGACGCCGACGATGCTGTCGAGCTTCTCATTCTCCAGCGACCCGATCTTCGACACGCCCTTGCGCCCCTGCTGGACGAAGATGTGGCACGTCCCGCAGGTCGCCTTGCCGTCGCAATTGTGGCGGATGCTCTCGTCGGCGGCGAGGATCGCGGCGAGCAGCGTGGTTCCCGCCGCGGCATCGAAGCTGCGGCCCGAGGGACGAATGGTGACGAGCGACATGATCGGGCTCCTTGCAGGCTAGAGATAGATGGGCGTGCCGGCGCCGACATTGGTCGCGGCATCCTTCAGCCGGGCGACGACGAAGGCGATCTGCTCCTCGCTGAGATGCGCGTGGAACGGCAGCGCCACGGCGCGATCGGCGACCTTCTCGGTCACGAACAGGTCGCCCTTCTTCCAGCCGAGATCGCGGTAGCGGCGCTGGAGGTGGATCGGCACGCTGTACGGCGCCGCCTCGATCGCTTCGGTGCGCAGATCCTCGATGATCTGGTCGCGTGCCGAACGGGTGAAGCGCGTGCCGAGATGCACGACGTAGAGGAACCAGTTCACCTGTTCCGCATAGGGCGCGACATAGGGATCCTTCACGCCTTCGAACGAGCGCAGGAAATTGAAATAGACGTCCTGCACATGGCGGCGGCGTTCGAGCAGCACGTCGATGCGCTCGAGCTGCGCCAAGCCCAGCGCCGCGGTGAGCTCGCTCATCCCCGCCTGATAGGGCGCCGCCGTGGCGGCGGAGACCGAACCGCGCTCGTCGGGGCTGCGCGCCCGCAAGCGCCGCACCGCCATGGCGAGATCGACATCGTCGGTCACCACCATCCCGCCCTCGCCGCAGCAGATCGTGCCCGGCTGGCCGAAGTCGAACAGCGCGACGTCGCCGAAGCTGCCGACCGGCCCAGCAACATGGCGCGAGCCGATCGCCTCGCTCGAATCCTCGATGAGGAACAGGCCGTGGGCATCGGCAAGCGCGCGGAGTTCCGGCCAGGCGGCCGGATGGCCGGCGGTGTTCGCCGCGAGGATCGCGCGGGTCGCCGGCGTGATCCGCGGCTCCACTTTCGAAGGCGCCAGGCTGCCCGTCCAGTAATCGATATCGGCGAATACCGGCCGGGCGCCGCCAAGCAGCACCGCGTGCGCCGTCTCGCGAAAGCCGTGGGCGGGCACGATCACCTCGTCGCCCGGGCCGATGCCCTTCGCCGCCAGCACCAGCAGCAGCCCCAGCGCGGCGCTCGCTACCGCGACCGCATGGCGACGGCCGGCATAGGCGGCAAACGCCTCCTCGAATCGCGCCACCCCCGCCCCCATGGCGAGCTGGGTGCCGCGCAGCGCCCGGTCGACGGCGGCCAGCTCGCGTGCGGTCAGGTCGGGGTCGCTGAGCGGGATCCAGCCCTCGACCGGTTCCTCGACGACGGTGGAGAGCCGCCGGGTCATGGCTGCTCCCGCGTGGCGAGCAACACGCCGGTCGCGTGGCGCAGGTCAGCAGTGACCGTGACGCAATGTTCGCGCGTGTCGAGCAGATGGACGTCGACCGCGCCAAAGCTGCGGAACGGCGCCTCGTTCACATCGGCGGCGTCGCACAGCAGGACGCGCCGTCCCGCGAGCCGGTCCCGCAAGGTCCGCAGCGCGTCGGTCGGTGCCGGGCTCGGTTGCGCTGCCAGCACATTCTCGATCTCGACGATCTCGGCCAGGGTCAGGGTCATTGCCAGAAGATCCGATCGGGGTCGGTGACGAGCAGGTCTAGCAGATCGGCCAGTCGTTCGAACGGCAGCTCCGGCTGCCAGTCGCCATGGACATGGTCGCGCGAATAGAGCCACCAGCATCCCGGCCCGGGCAGCCAGCGGATCAGGGCGATGTCGATCACGCCGCCGTCGGGGTCGACGGTGCGCGAGCAGCAGGGCGACTCCACGCGGTAGCCGTCCTGATGCGGCACCACGCTGGGCTCGACATAGCGGTAGCGCACGCGTCGTTCGAGCGCGCGGCGGATGCGCCGCAGATCGAGTTCGTTGGGGTGCCGTGGCTGGACGGCATTCCAGGCGGCGAGCGGCATTGCTAGCGGCACGGCACGATCTCCTCCTCGAAGCAGCCGACGACGCGGTCCGGGCCGAACTCGACGAGATAGATGGGCAGGTTCGCCTCGCTCTGCATGCCGATGTTGACGATCTCGCCTTCGGTGCCCGCGGCAACGAGCAGCGCGTCGACGGGCTGTTCGGGGAAGCTGCCGTCGTTGATCAGGTCGGCGGCCGCGAGCACCCGCATCCCCCAGTCGTAGCGCGGCTTTCGCGGCTGGATCATGCTACCCTCCCCGGAACGATGGACACCGGCAGCGGCAGGTCGTCCTCGTCGATCGCCTCTGCCCGGTCGAGCTCCTTGCGCTTCATGCCGACGCGGTTGCCGCTGTCGAGGAACTCGACGCCGTAGATGTAGAATTGCTGGAGGAACGTGCCGATCGAGACGACATAGCCCTCCTCTCCCTTCTTCACGAGCACGTCGCCGATCTCCTTGCCGGCATAGGTGCCGTCATTGCGCACCGTGCGCTTCGCGCGCACGCGGTCGCCATAATGGAACACCGGCGGGCCGCCGAGCTCGACCACTTCGCTGTCGCGGACGATCGCGGTCATTGCCGCCACTCCCGGCGTTGCGCGGCTTCACGGGCGCGCGGGTCAGTCATGGTCCAGCTCGGCACGGTCGAGCACGTCGATCAGCAGCCGGGCGCCGATGCGGTCGCGCGGGTCCAGCTCGAGCAGCTTCTCCGCCGCGCGTCGGCCTTCCTCGGTCCGGCCCAGCCGCATCGACAGATAGGCATAGCCCTTAAGCGAGAAGAGGAAGAACCGCGCCTGGAGCGCCCCCCAATCCTCGAAGGCCGCGTCGCCGCGGCGGACGGCGCGCCAGTCCTCGCCGAGCAGGTTGAGCCGCATCGCCTTGCCGATACAGGCGCAGGCGACGTGCCATGCCTCCTCCAGCCGCCCCTTGTAGAAATAGAAGCGGTAGCGCGCGATCAGCACTGCGGCATGATCGGGCGCGAGGCTCTCCGCGGCGTCGAGATGCGTTTCGGCGACGTCGCCCAGCGCATAGGTCGCCGCCGCGCGGTCGAGATGGTGCTGCGCCTCGGCCGGCAATCCGCCCCCCAGCAGCGGGCTGGCCAGGATCGACTCCTCGAATTCCGGCAGGGGCACGGAGCGCGGCCTGGCCATCAGGCGCTCGCCGGCGCGTGGCTGCCGCACGCGACCTGTTTGGGATCGTGGAACACCAGCCCGGTCGAGGCCGGCGTGTCGGCGAAGTCGATCGTGACCCCGTCGAGCAGAATGCGGCTCTCGGCGTTCACGAACAGCGGGATGCCGTCGACGACGAGCGCGGCCTCGTTCGCGGCGGGCACAGGGGCAACCGCAACCTCCGCGCTCAGTCCCGAGCAGCCGCCGGGCTTGACGGCGAGGCGGAAGCCCCATCCCTGCTGCCCGTCGGCGAGGAGCATCAGCCGCATGAAGCGTTGCGCCGATCGCGTGATCGTGAAGGTCATGATGCCGTCCCCTGGCTGGCTTGATAGCGCGGCAATCGCGTGTCGAGGATGCAGGTGTCGTCCACCGGGCAGACCGCGACGCATTGCGGCACGTCGAAATGGCCGACGCACTCGGTACATTTGGCGGGGTCGATCACGAAGGTGGTGCCCACCTCAGCGATCGCCATGTTCGGGCATTCAGCCTCGCACGCGGAGCAGTTGGTGCACTGTGCGGCGACGATCTTGTACGGCATGGCGCCCCCTCCCCGCTCAGGCCGCGTTGATCAGCGCGCCCTGCCGGATCGCAGCGTCGCCGCGCTCGGTATGGACGACGTCGCCCGCCTCGACCTTGGCGACATAGTCGCGGAACCAGGCGATCGCGGACTTCTCGATGAACTCGTGCGCATAGGCATCGACGGGCTCGATCCCGGCGGCGGTGAGGTCGGCCTTGGGGCAGCCGCCGATCTTGGCGACGAACACCGCATGGCAATCGTTGATCGCCTTGATGATCGTGTCGAGGCTGTCCTCCTCGCCATAGCCGCCCTGGCAATAGAGATCGACGCGGCGATGGCCGACGAACTTGGCGCCTGCGGTCGAGAGCTCGTAGATCTGGAACTCCTTGGCATGGCCGAAATGCTCGTTGATCACGCCGTGGCCCTTGGTCGCGACGGCGACGAGCAGCTTGAGGTTGCTGGCGATCCGGGCGAGCGTCTCGAGCTCCTCCTTCTTCGCCTCGACCTTGGCGACGCGTTCCTGCTCGACCGCCTGCTGATAGGCCTTGCGCCCGGCGGCGTCGTATTCGACCTCCATCTCCATGATCTTGTCGGTGGTGAATTCGGCCGAGCGGTCCTCGCCGAGCAGGCCGACCGCGTCGGCGCGGCACTGGCGGCAGTGGCGCATCATGTTCATTTCGCCCTCGCAGGCATCCTGCAGCGCCTTGAGCTCCTGCGCGGTCGGCCCGCGCTGGCCATTGAGGCCGAAGACGGTGCCGTGCTCGGGCGCCGAGATCAGCGGCATGATGTTGTGGAGGAAGGCGCCGCGCGACTTCACCGCCCGGTTCACCTCCACCAGGTGCTGGTCGTTGATGCCGGGGATCATCACCGAGTTGATCTTGGCGAGGATGCCGCGCTCGGTGAGCATCTCCAGCCCGCGCAGCTGGCGCTCGCTGAGGATCTTGGCCGCCTCGTATCCAGTGACGCGCTTGTGCTCCCAGAAGATCCACGGATAGATGTGCTGGCCGATCTCGGGATCGACCATGTTGATCGTGATCGTGACGTGATCGACGTTGTATTTCGCGATCTCGTCGATCCAGTCGGGCAGCGCGAGGCCGTTGGTCGACAGGCACAATTTGATGTCCGGCGCGGCCTTGTGGATCATCTCGAAGGTCTTGAAGGTCTTGGCCGGGTTGGCCAGCGGGTCGCCTGGCCCGGCGATGCCGAGCACCGTCATCTGCGGGATGGTCGAGGCGACGGCGAGCACCTTCTTGGTGGCCTGCTCGGGCGTCAGCCGCTCGGAGACGACGCCGGGGCGGCTCTCATTGGCGCAGTCATATTTGCGGTTGCAGTAGTTGCACTGGATGTTGCAGGCCGGCGCGACGGCGACGTGCATCCGGGCATAATGATGATGCGCTTCCTCGCTGTAGCAGGGGTGGTTCTTCACCTTCTCCCAGATCGCCGGATCCATGTCGGCCGGGCCGGCCGAGGAGCCGCAGCTCGCCTTGCCGCTGCCGCCCTCGGTGCCGCAGCCCTTGTGCTCCGCCACCTTCTGGAGGATGGCGCCGAGATCGGGCGTTCCGGCGTCGTGCAGCGCTGTATCGGTCATTCGCTCGCTCCTCTTGCTCCCGCGGGTGGTCGGGAGAGGCCCCGCTTCGTGCAGCATGCATAGCAACCGCCGTGCCAAGCCGATCCGGCCAGTATTTACAGCGGGTTAGACGCACGCTGTCGGATGTCGCGCATCGCGCAATGTTGCGAACGCGACAGAGTGTCGCACTGCGTCATGCCAGCAGTGCCGCCAGCGCATCGGCAAGCGGCAGGTCGATCGCTTCGATCCCCTGCTCGTCGAGGAAGCGCAGTTCGTTGCGAGTCAGCGCATCGCGCTGGACGACGGCATGATGGGTGCCACCCGAACGCTTCATCAGCTGGCGTGCGTAGGTGCGCAGCAGCTGGTCGTGGAAGCGACAGCCGAGGAACAGGAATCCCATGCCGGTGCGGCGATGCTTGACCACCTCGGGGATCGGGGTCTGGATATCGATCTCGGTCAGCACCTCGACATAGTCGGCATCGGAGATCAGGAAATTGCCCGCGGGCTGCGCGCTGCCGTGCGGCGCATACAGGATCGTCGGGCGCGCTTCGGCTTCCTCGGCCGCGAGTGGTGCCCCGTCCGGGCCATAGAAGCGGAACCAGCGATCCTCGCCGATGCCTGCGCGGGTGATCCCCTGCACCTCAGCCCAGTCCTCCCGCCCGGTAAGCGCGGCGCGCATCTCGCCACCATACCAGCTGTCGACGATCAACGGCAGGCCAAGGCCCGCCAGCCACGCATGCAGCGGATGCCGCACCGGTGGCGGCGCGAATGCCTCCGCCATCAGCGCGGAGACGGTGCTGCGGTGTCGGTAGCTCTCGATATGCTGCGCCGCCGCCCAGGCATTGCCCCTGGCGCGACGCGGCAGCGCGACCTTGGCGCCGAAGAAATCGGCCAGCGCCTCGGGCGTAGTCGGCACGCTCGCCCCCGCCAGCGCCGCCACCTCGGGGCCCAGATAGGGCACCAGCCGCCGCGCCACGAGTGCTTCGCGAACCGCGGCGAGCTGCGCCTGCGGATCGGCGCGGCTTTCCACCAGCGTCGCCATCATGCTTCCTCCCCGCCGCGCTTGCGGGCGTTCACCGTGATCGGCAGCCGCGTGTCGCTCGCCATGTCGGGCAGCTCGAGGATCCAGCCATTGGCCAGCCGCACCCAGCCGCCCCACAGCGCCTCGCCGCGCTCGACCTCGACGATCGGCTCTTCCAGGTCCTTCTTGGGCACATAGGCGGAAAGCCCGGTGTCGCCGCGGCGGATCATCACCTTCATCGCTCGTCCCTTCGTTCGGCCGTATCGGCCCCGTGAAATGGCAGGATGGTCGCCACGCCCAGCAGCCGCGCCGCGAGCGCCGGCACCCGCGCGATCCGCTCGCGCGCCACTTCGCGGATCAGCGGCTCGGCATCGTGCAGGAACGGCGCCAGCTCCTCCTCGGCGATCCGCTCGGCAACGGCGAAGCGGACGCGCAGGTCGCTGTCCTGCGCGAGCAGGTGCAGCTGGGCGAGCGGCAGCCGCTGCGCCACTTCCAGCCGCACCAGCGGATCGGCGTCGAACGCCATGTCCGGCAGGCAGCCGACCGGCAGCCGCCGCGCTACCCAGGTGCGCACCTCGGGATCGGGATCGCGCATCACCAGCGGCAGCAGGTCGGACGGCATCCGCCGCACGACCGCGAGCCGGACCTGATAGGCAGGATCGCTCAGCATCGCGACCAGCGCATTCCCCGCGATGCGGTGCGCGACGACCAGGCGGACATGAATCTCGGGATCCTCCGCCAGCGCGCCGATCCGATCGAGCGGCAGCCGCGCGGCCGCGGCGCCGCGCACCTCGGGCTCGGGATCGTCGAGCAGCGCCGGCAGGCGGAAGATGCTGGCATAGCGTGCCGCCGCGGCGCGGACCTCGAAATAGGGATGGTCGAGATACGCATCGGCCAAACCCCGGTGGCCCGACAGGAAGCGCTCGACCCGCCGCGCCCGCCGATCGCGGATGCAGGCACGCCCCTTGGCGCACAGCCCCTCGCGGTTAAGCGTGAGGTGCGCGCACTCGCGGCAACGGACGGGGCGGCCGCGCCAGTCGAGCGGGTCCGCCTCCTCATCGGGTTCCATGGCACCCGCCGTCAGGCCGGAACGCAGGTCTTCGGCACCGGGCACACCTCGTCGCACTTGGGCGCATCGAAGATGCCGTCGCATTCGGTGCATTTCTTGGGGTCGATGATGAAGGTGTCGCCCTTCATCGAAATCGCCGCATTGGGGCATTCGAACTCGCAGGCACTGCATCCGGTGCACTGCGAAGCGATGATCTTGTAGGCCATTGCATGTCTCCGGCTCGCGTCACCGGATGCTCTGCAGGATGCGTGCCATGCGGCAGCGGTCGGGCAAGGCGCTGAAAACCGGGACAAAGCGGGCGCCTCTGCGTGTCGCAAAGCCGACATTGCCGTGTCGGGTCGCCGCCCGGCGGGTCAGAACTTCTTCACTTCGATCCCGTGCTTGCGCAGCGCATAGCCGATCTGGCGCGGGGTGAGCTTGAGCAGCCGTGCCGCGCGCGCCTGCACCCAGCCGCTGCGCTCCATCGCCTGGACGAGCTGCTCGCGCCCGATCTTGTCGAAATCGCCGCCGTCCATCTCCGCGGGTGGACTAGCCTGCGCCGGTGGCGGGCTGGCAGGCGCAGCCGGCAGCGGACGCGGGATCTGCGGCGTGACGATGTTGAACGAGGTGTCGATCGCGCCCTTCCACAGCGTCGCCGAGAGGCACTCGTCGTGCCGGCAGGCGAAATCGTCGTCGGTGATGCACGCCGCGCGCGACAGCGACGCCGTCCGCCGGATGCAGTTCTCCAGCTCGCGGACGTTGCCGGGGAAATAGCAGCGATCGAGGATCGCGAAGGCCGAAGGCTGCAGGTCGTGCCGCGTCTCATGCTCCTCGTCGAAGCGGCGGAGGAACTCCTCGGCCAGCAGCGGGATATCTTCGCGGCGCGCGCGCAGCGGCGGCAGCTGGATCGAGATCACGCAGATCCGATAGTAGAGATCGGCCCGGAACTCACCCTTGGCCACCGCCTCTTCGAGGTTGCGGTTGGTCGCGCAGACCAGGCGGACGTTCACCTTGATCGTGCGGGTGCCGCCGACGCGCTCGAACTCGCCTTCCTGCAGCACGCGCAGCAGCTTGACCTGGAAGGCCGGCGAGATCTCGCCGATCTCGTCGAGGAACAGCGTGCCGCCATCGGCCAGTTCGAACCGCCCCTTGCGCTGGTTGACCGCGCCGGTGAAGGCCCCCTTCTCATGCCCGAACAGCTCGGATTCGAGCACGCTTTCGGGCAGCGCGCCGCAGTTCAGCTTGACGAACGGCCCCGATCGCCGCGGGGAGAAATCGTGCGTCGCGCGCGCGAACAGCTCCTTGCCCGTACCGGATTCGCCGCGCAGCAGCACGGTGGAATGGCTGCGCGCCGCGATCTTGATCTTGTCGAGCACCGCGAGCAGCGCCGGGCTCCTGCCGACGATGCCGCGCGCGCCCGGCTCGGCCCCGCCTGCCCGCGGCCGGTCGGACAATTCCTTCTCCAGCCGGGTCTGCTCGGCCATCAGCCGCTCGCGATCGCGCCCGACGATCTCCATCAGCCGCACCGTCTGGCCGAGCAGATTGGCGACCATGGTAAGGAAGCGGACATCCTCGTCGACCGCGTGATAGGGCATTTCCTCGCGCCACAGCTGCTCGATCGTCAGCGTGCCGATCACCCGGTCGCGGTCCTTGATCGGCACGCCCAGGAACGAGCGGCGGGTGACGCCGGGCGGCAGCGGCTCGGCCGCCTGCCAGCCGCGGAACAGCGGGTTGGTCGCGACATTCTCGATCACCACCGGCATCTTGGTGGCGACGATCTGCCCCACCGCGCGCTCAGGCAACCGCCCGAAATAGGCCGCAGCCTGTTCCTCGCGCCAGCCGATGCCGACCACCATGTGCGGGTTGCCCTGCTCGTCGACCAGCGCGACGATGCCGTGATGCATGTCGAGAAAGCTCGACAGCAACGTGAGCACGTTCGCCAGCTTGGTCTCCAGCCGATCGGGCGTGACCAGGAACTTCGATATCTCGAAGATCCCCCGCAATGCGATGTCGGCTCGCACCCGCGTCGCGCGAGCCAGCCTGCCGTCAGAATTCCCCATGAGCCGGTTCGCGGCCCGCACATCTGCCATGCTGCCTACCTCCCGCCCGCAGAGCAGCCTCTCCAGCTGTGCCGTACCCCTGGTTATTGTGGGTCGGGAATTGCGTAGTGCAGTCATGAGACTGACATAGAATCCATGCGCTCGCAACGAGTCGGGCGCGATATTGGATCTTGTTTGCGTGCAAAGACGGCAAGGTGCGGAGCAGTCGCGCCGCCAGGCCGAGCGCGCCGCTCCAATCACGCTGTCCGGCTTCAAGGATCGCGGCGGTGCGCATCATCATCCGAACTTGTAGAGAACGCCGAAACCGCCCCGCGGATAGTTCCACTCGATCTCGCCGCCCTTGGCCGTGACGATCCGGCAGGTGCCGCATTCGACGCAGCCATCCGGGCTGATCTCCACCTGGCCCGCATCGCTCAGGCTGTAGCATCCCGCCGGGCACAGCCGCGTCATCGCGAGCAGCGCCTTGGACGGCGTCTGGTGCGGCCGGATCCGGATGTGCGGCCGCCCGGAATCGACGACGTAGCGGTTCTGGTACAGCTTTTCCTCGACCCTGCCCTGCGGGGCGTTCGTCTGCGTCATCGTCGTCATCGCCATGCCCTCGCCAGTTTGAGTGCGTCGCCGATCATCCCGAACAGGCTGCGTCCCTCGCGGAACGAGCGCAGGATGGCCTTCTCCTTGCTCACCTTGTCGACCCCGTCGACGCGCAGCCAGGTCTGCGCCGCCTTGCTGATCAGCTGCGGGTAGAGGCCGAAAAAGGTCCGCTTGTTGTGGTGGAGCAGCGCCGGGATGCCGCGATATTTCTTGAGGTCCTTCATCACGAAGCTGTCGGCGAGCCGGCGGGTATATTCGGCGAGGCATACGGCATCGAGCGGCTCGCGCCGGCGCTTCAGCCACGCCACCGTCTCGGCCGCGACCCGCCCGGTGGTCATCGCCAGGTTCGATCCCTCGCGGTGCACCGCGTTGACGAACTGGCCGGCATCGCCGACGACGATCCATCCATCGCCCACCAGTTGCGGCATCGCCTTGTAGCCGCCCTCGGGGATCAGGTGCGCGGCATATTCCTTGATCTCGGAGCCGGCGAGCAGCGGCCGGATGCTCGGATGGTTCTTGAACGCGTCGAGCAGCGCATAGGGCGTCACCTCGCCCTCGGCGAAATCGGCGACGATGCAGCCGATGCCGACCGAGATCGATTCCTCGTTGGTGTAGAGAAAGCCGGTACCCGCCATGCCCTTGGTGATCGTGCCCATCGCCTCGATCACCACGCCTTCGTTGCCGGAGAGGTTGAAGCGCGCCTCGATCGTCTCGCGCGGCAGGAAGTGCATTTCCTTGACCGCCAGCGCGACCGACTCGGGCGCCACCTCCGGCCGGAGCCCCGAACGCTGGCCGACCAGCCCGTTCACGCCTTCGGCCAGGATCACCACATCGGCGAAGATCGCCCCGCCCGTCCGATCAGTGCGCACGCCGATCACCCGATCCTGGCCGTCCTTGACCAGTTCGGTCACCGTCGTCTCGCACAGCACGATTGCGCCGGCCTGCTGGACGCGGCGGCTGAACCACTTGTCGAACTGCGCGCGCAGGATCGTGTAGCGGTTGGGCTTCTCCTCGTTGAAGTCGTCCGAGCGATAATGGACGCCGGTATGGCTGCGGTCGTCCATCGTCCAGATGCGCTGCTCTACGACATGGCGCTCGAGCGGCGCGTCGTCGCGGAAATCGGGCATGATCCGCTCCAGCGCATCGGCATAGAGGATCGCGCCCTGCACGTTCTTCGAGCCCGAATATTCCCCGCGCTCGATCTGGAGGACCTTCAGCCCCTCCTTGGCCATGACATAGGCAGCGGCGTTGCCCGACGGGCCCGCCCCCACCACGATCGCGTCGAAGCGTTCGTCGATCATCTGCCCTCTCCTATCCTGCCAGCCGGTTGACCGAGAGCCGGCGCGCGAACGCCTCGGTCAGCGCCGGCAGCAGCGTCACCGCGTCGGCGACGATGCCGAGATGCGCGAACTCGAAGATCGGCGCGTTCGGATCGGTGTTGATCGCCACGATCAGGTCGGCGCCCTCGACGCCGACGCGGTGCTGGATCGCGCCGGAGATGCCCGCGGCGATGTAGAGCCGCGGGCGGATCGTCTTGCCGGTCTGGCCGATCTGGCGGTCGGCGGTGATCCAGCCCTTCTGCACGAGCGGCCGCGAGCCGCCATATTCGGCGCCGAGCACCTCGGCGAGTTGCTTCACCAGCTGGAAATTCTCGGCCGATTGCAGCCCCAGCCCGCCGGCGACGACGATATCGGCATAGGCGAGCTGCGCCTTGTCCGAATCCCGATCGGCGACGAAGTGCACCACCTTGGTGACGATATCGTCTTCGGCGAGCTCCAGCGGGTGCTCGACGATGGTGCCGGTGCGGCCGGGCACCGGCTCGGGCATCGCGAGCACGCGCGGGCGCACCGTCGCCATTTGCGGCCGGAAGTTGAGCGTGAAGATCGTGCACAGCAGCGAGCCGCCGAAGGTCGGCCGCGTCGCCGCGAGCGAGCCTTCCTCGTCGATCGCCAGTTCGGTGCAATCGGCGGTGAGGCCGGTCTCCAGCGTCGTCGCGACCGATCCGGCCAGGTCGCGGCCGAGATTGGTGGCGCCGAGCAGCAGGATCTCGGGCTGGTAGCGGTTGACCAGATCGGTCAGCGCCTTGGTGGCGACTTCGTTGCGGTAGTGTGCGAGCACCGGATCGCAGACCAGATAGACCTTGTCCGCGCCGAACTCGAAGGCGTTCGTCGCCGCCCGGTGCAGCGCCTCGCGGCTGTCGCCCATCACCACCGCCGCCAGTTCGACACCGCGCTTGTCGGCCAGCTTGCGCCCTTCGCCGAGCAGCTCGTACGAGACGCTGTGGACCTGGCCATGCTCCAGCTCCATCGCCACCCAGACATGGCGATAGTTCTGGAACTTCTCCGGCAGCGCCTTCTTGGTGCCGGCCCGGCTTGCCGGAGGAGGTGTCGCTTCAGCCATGTCGCTTCTCCCTCATGCTTGCCGCGCGAACGCGTAGAGATCGGCCTCGACCGCAGGCGCGCGCGCGAAGATCCCGGCGATCGTCGCCTCGGCGAGCGCGGCGGGGCCGCCCTCCGCCGTCACGATCTCGGCCTTTTCCGCGCGCGCGGTAGGCGCGAAGACCTTCTTCACGATGGTCGGCGAGCCGCGCAGCCCGCATTTGAGGAGATCGGCGATGCCGACATCGGCGGCATTCCAGGTCAGGATCTCCTGCCGCGCGGCGCGCAGCGCATTGTCGAGCGTGCCGCGGCGCATTTCGTTGGTCGCCTCCAGCATCGTGATCAGCACCGGCAGCGCGGTGTCGAGCGTCTGGGTTCCTCCCTCGGCGCGGCGCTCGACGGTAATGCGACCGCGGTCCGCTGCCACGTCGACGATCGACGAGACATAGGTCAGCTGGTTGTAGCGCAACCGCTTGGCGATCCCCGGGCCGACCTGGGCGGTATCGCCGTCGATGGTCTGCTTGCCGGTGAAGATGATCTCGGGCGCGCCGAAATCGGCTGCGATGCGGCCTAGCGCCATCGACAGGGCATAGCTGGTCGCCAGCGTGTCCGATCCGGCGAAATAGCGATCGGTCAGCAGCACCGCACGATCGGCGCCGAAGGTGAGTGCCTTGCGCAGCGCCTGCTCGGCAGTGGGCGGGCCCATGGTCAGCACGGTCACCGCGCCGCCGTGGCGGTCGCGCAGCCGCAGCGCCTCTTCCAGCGCGAACAGGTCATAGGGGTTGATGATCGTCGGCACGCCCTGCCGCATGATCGTGTTGGTCACCGGATGGACGCGGATCTGCGCGCTGTCCGGCACCTGTTTGATGCAGACGACGATATGCATGGCTATTCCCCTCCCGCGCCGGCCAGCGCCGACAGCGGCACGAACGGACGGTTCGGCACCGGCTTGGGTGCCACCGCGTCCTGGTGGACCTTGAACACGCGCTGCTCGATGGGCGAGGAGGCGACGAAGTCGGCATAGGCCTGCGCCAGATGCACCGCGCACAGCGACCGGATTGAATCGTCGGCAAGCCCGTCGAACGCGCCTTCCGCGCGGCTCTTCGCCAGATACTGGCCCATCCGCCGCAGGATATGCAGCCGGGCGACATGGACCTGCTCGGGCACATAGGGCACTTCGAGCGCGCCGAAGAATTCCTCGGCGGAAGACAATGCGTTGAGTTCGTCGAGCACGCTCATGCCGCCCCCTCCCCGTCCTGCCGGCCGCGCTCGCGATGCGCGAGCCGTGCCTCGAGAAACTCGATGCGATCGACCAGCGAGCGGATCGCTTCGCCCACCGGATCGGGCATCAGGTGATGATCGAGATCGATGCGGCCGCCGATCAGCCGGCGATCGCGCCGATCGCGGACCAGCCGGCCTGGGATGCCGACCACCGTCATCCCCGGCGGCACCGCATCGACGACCACGCTGTTCGCCCCGACCCGCGCCCCCGCGCCGATCGTGATCGGCCCAAGGATCTTGGCACCCGCGCCGATCAGCGCGCCGCTCTCCACCGTAGGATGCCGCTTGCCCGCGGACCAGCTCGTGCCGCCCAGCGTCACGCCGTGATAGAGGGTGACGTCGTCGCCGATCTCCGCCGTCTCCCCGATCACCACGCCCGCGCCGTGATCGATGAACAGCCGCCGCCCGATCGTCGCCCCCGGATGGATATCGACCTGGGTGACCAGCCGCGCGAACCAGCCCAGCAGCCGCGCCGGGAAGCGCAGCCCGCTCCCCCACAGCCGGTGCGCGAGCCGGTGCCACAGCAGCGCGTGCACGCCCGGATAGGTGAGCAGCACTTCGACATGGCTGCGCGCCGCCGGATCGCGGCCGCCCACGCAGGTCACGTCCTCCACCAGCTGGCGGACCAGCGAGGGGGGCGCCGTCCGCGCGGCGAAGAGCGCGACCGCGGTCATTCCGCCGCCACCGCGATTCCGGATCCCGCGTAGAAGCCGGCGAGTTCGTCCTCGCTGACCGCGCGCTTGGTCCGCACCGCACGCGCGCGGACTTCCTCGAGGATGCGCTGCACCCGATCGTGATCGGCATCGAAGCCGAGCGAGCGCAGCTTCGCGCGCACCGCGGCGCTGCCCGAATGCTTGCCGAGGATGATCGTCCGTTCGCGCGCGAACCGCGCGGGATCGAGCGCCTCATAGGTGCCGGCGTCGCGCAGCAGGCCCGCGACATGGATGCCCGATTCATGCGCGAAGGCGGCGCCGCCGACGATCGGCTTGCACGCCGGGATCGGCCGCCGCGCCGCCTCGGCTACCATCTCGGCCAGGCCGGTGAGCCTGCTCAGCGCGACATTGGTGCGCCGCCCCTGCGTCTCGCCGACCGCCGCCACCACTTCCTCCAGCGCGGCATTGCCCGCGCGTTCGCCCAGGCCGAGCACGCAGACGCTGGCATGCGTCGCACCGCCGCGGATCGCCGCCAGCGTGTTGGCGGTCGCCAGGCCGAGATCGTCATGGCCGTGGAATTCGAGCTCGAGGTCGCTGTGCGCGCACATCCGGCGGAGCACGTCATAGGTGTCGAACGGATCGAGCACGCCCAGCGTGTCCGCATAGCGGAAGCGATGCGCCCCCGCCTCCTCCACCGCCACCAGCACACGCAGCAGGAATTCCAGATCGGCCCTGCTGCTGTCCTCGCCGCCGACCGCGACCTTCAGCCCCTTGTCGAGGGCATAGCCGACGACATCGTCGATCCGCCGCAACAGATCGCCGCGATCGGTGCCGAACTTGGCGCGGATCTGGCGATCCGATACCGGTGCGGACAGGTTGACGCGCGTGACGCCGGTACGCAGCGCGGCATCGACATCGGCGCGGGTCATCCGGCACCAGGCAATCACCTCCGCGCGTTCGACCGTGCCGGCGATCGCGGCGATCGAGTCGATCTCCTCCGCGCCCATCGCCGGGATGCCGGCCTCGATCTCGTCGACCCCGGCGGCCTCCAGCGCCCGCGCGATCGCGAGCTTCTCTTCGGCGGTGAAGGCAACGCCCGGCGCCTGTTCGCCGTCGCGCAGCGTGGAGTCGTTGATCAGGACGGGAGGGAGCAGGCTCGGCATGATCGCACCTCAGGCATAGGTGGGGTTGAAGGCGGCGCTGGTGTCGCGCTCGCGCCAGAACGGAGACATGTCGCGCAGCCGCGCGATGATCGGCGGCATCGCCTCCAGCACGCGGTCGACGTCGACCTCGCTGTTCTCGCGACTGAACGAGAAGCGGATCGCGCCGTGCGCCGCGGTGTAGGGCACGTTCATCGCGCGCAACACATGGCTCGGCTCAAGCGAGCCCGAGGTGCAGGCCGATCCCGAGGAGGCGGCGATGCCTTCCTTGTTCATCAGCAGCAGGATCGCCTCGCCCTCGATATATTCGAAGGCGACGTTGCTGGTGTTGGGCAGGCGATGATCGGCATCGCCGGTCACGAAGCTGTTGCCGATCCGCTGGAGCAGCCCCTTTTCGAGCCGGTCGCGCAGGCCCGCCACGCGGGTCTGCTCGTCGGCCATATGGGCGAGCGCGAGTTCGGCCGCCTTGCCCAAGCCGACGATCGCCGGCGCGTTCTCGGTCCCCGCGCGACGCCCGCGCTCCTGGTGGCCGCCGCGGACCAGCGGGCGGAAGCGCACCCCCTTGCGCACGTAGAGCGCGCCGATCCCCTTCGGCCCGTGCAGCTTGTGGCCGGAGAGCGAGAGCATGTCGATTTCGCTCTCGGCCAGATTGAGCGGGATCTTGCCCACCGCCTGCACCGCATCGGTGTGGAACAGCGCGCCGGCCTCGTGCGCCAGCCGCGCGAGCTGCTCGACCGGGAAGATCGTGCCGGTCTCGTTGTTGGCCCACATGATCGAGACGATCGCGGTCTTCGGCCCCAGCGCGGCGCGATAGGCGTCCAGGTCCAGCCGGCCGCGCGCATCGACGCCGATCACATGGACCTTCACCCCCCGCGTCTTCTCCAGATGCGCGACGAGGCTGAGGATCGCCGGATGCTCGACCGCGGAGGTGATGATCTCGTCGCGGCCGATCTGCGTTTCGAGCGCCGAGAGGATCGCGGCATTGTCCGCCTCGGTGCCGCCCGAGGTGTAGACGATCTCGTGATCATATTCGGCGCCGAGCAGCGCCTGCAACTGCTGCCGCGCCCGCTTCAGCGCACCGCCGACCTCCGCACCAAAGGCGTGCATCGACGAGGCATTGCCGAACTGTTCGGTGAAATAGGGCAGCATTGCCGCGACCACGTCCGGATCGGTGCGGGTCGTCGCATTGTTGTCGAGATAGACCGGGGTCATCGCATCCTCCCTCAATGCCGGTTGCCGACGGGAATGACGAGCAGCGGCATGCCGAGCGCCTCGACCAGCCGCGCCTGCACGCCGTCGATCGTCGCGCCGGAAAGATGGCAGCCGACACAGGCGCCGGTGAGCCACACCATCACCCGATTGCCGTCGACGTCGACGAGCTGGCAGTCGCCACCGTCGCGCTGCAGGCTGGGGCGCAGTTCCTCGATCGTCTTCTCGATCAGCCGGATCTTCTGCAGCGTGGAGAGCTGCCCGCCCGCCTGCGGCTGCACCGGCTTCTTGCGCACCGGGCGTATCGGTGCGGTGCGGTCAAAGGCCTCTTCCGCCGGGAGCACGCCCTCGGCGACCATCGCGCCATTGACGCGCTCCAGCACGTCCTCGATCGCCTCGGCGCAGGTCGAGCAGCCACCGCCGGCCTTGGTATAGTTGGTGATCGCCTCGACCGTGGTCAGGCCGTTGGACCGCACGGTGCGCTCGATCATCGCCTCATCGATGCCGAAGCATTTGCAGACCAGCGCGCCTTCCTCATGGTCGTCGACCCAGGCTTCGCCGCGATAATTGGCGACGGCGGCGTGCAGCGCCTCATAGCCCATCACCGAGCAGTGCATCTTCTCCGGCGGCAGGCCGCCGAGGAAATCGGCGATGTCCTGGTTGGAGAGCTGCAGCGCCTCGTCCACCGTCTTGCCGATGATCAGCTCGGTCAGCGCCGAGGACGAGGCGATCGCCGATCCGCAGCCAAAGGTCTGGAACTTGGCATCGGTGATGATCTGGGTCGGTTCATCGACCTTGATCATCAGCCGCAGCGCATCCCCGCAGGAAATCGCGCCGACATCCCCCACCCCGCTCGCCTCTTCGAGGACGCCCGAGTTCTTCGGGTTGTAGAAATACTCTTTGACCTTGTCGGTATATTCCCACATCGCCGCGTTCCTCAGCCAAAGGATTTGCCGCACGAACAGCTGTTCGCCGCGTTCGGATTGTCGAAGGTGAAGCCGGAGCTCTCCAGCGCGACCACGAAGTCCACCGTGGTACCGGCCAGCAGCGGCTGGCTGGCGGGATCGACGAACACCGCGATGTCGTCGAACCGCACCACCGCGTCGCTCGCCTCGGCATCGCGGACCAGGCCCATGACATATTTGAAGCCGGCACAACCGCCCGCCTCGACCTGGATCCGCAACCCCCCGGGGGTGTCGCTGGCCCGTCCGATGGCGGTGCGTACCGCCTCCACCGCGCTTTCCGTGAGCGTCAGCATCTGCGCCTCCCGAAGCCTCGCACATCGAAGCTTCCTGACCCAGAGAACAGCAAGCATCGTGCCATTCGCTGTGAGGCCGCAAATCGCTGGCATCACCATCGGCGGCGAACCGCTTTTGTAGGATTCGTCACAATCACGACAATGCGGGGCTGTTTCGTTGCCCACAAAAGGCGGCTGGCCGGAGCACGCGCGCGGATTGGACCACTTCCTGCATGGCGCCGCGCGCTTGCGAAGAAGGAACGCCAATGACGACCATCGACATCATCACGCTCGACCGCACGCCGTTCGGCGCGCTCGACACCCAGGGCCGCCTGCTCAACGCGGTTCTGAAGGAGCCGCTGCCCGATTCCCGCCGCTTCGGCTATCGCGGCGACATCGCGCTCAAGTTCCAGGAGCAGTTCGCCGACGAGAAGCGGCCGCCCGAATACAGCATCGAGCAGGTGCTCGCCGCAGCGGACGTGGAAGCCGGGACGATCCCGGTGCTCGCCGCCTATCTGCACAATTTCGCCTGGCTGCGGGACGCCGAGACGGTGCTGGCGCCCTGGCTCGACGCGGCGGGGACCTATGTGTTCTTCGCCAACAACATCGATCTGCTGAAGAAATACCGCGTGCCGTTCGGGCCCGCCATCGCCCATGTCCTGCCGCTCGATGAATCGACGGTATGGAAGGAGACGCTGGAGCTGGTCGGGCTCGACAAGAACGACCTCAAGAAGCTCGACGGCGCGGGCAAACTCGCCAAGGTGCTCGACGAACTCAAGGGTATCCGCGGCAAGTTCGAGGATATCAGCTATGACGAGGGCGTCGCGCGGATGGAGCCGGTGCGCAACCGCAACGCCAACCGGCCGGTCTGAACGGAAGGCGGGGCCTTACCCCGCCTCCACCAGCTCCACGTCGGCGACACACACCTCGTCCTCGTCGATCACCAATGCGACGGGAGTGAGCGCGGCGCCGACGCACGGCCCGTCGATGCATGCCCCGCTCGCCAAGTCGAACAACGCGCCGTGCTTGCCGCACTGGAGCCGGGTGCCGCTGCTGTCGAGGAACTGCCCGCGCTCCCAATCAAGGTTGGTGCCGGCATGCGGGCAGCGATTCTCATAGCCGAGCAGATGCTTGCCCCAGCGGATCACCACGATCGGCCAGGGCCGGGGCTGGCCCTCGGCATCGCGGCGGAGCAGCACGAAGCTGCGCGGTTGGCGGCTCGGCAGCGCGGACAGGGGGCAGATGGCGTACAGGGTCATGGGGTCCTCCACGCGCCGCCATGCAAGAAGCGGGACAATCGCGCGCGATGTGGCACGCGGCTTGAATGTCAGCCCCTTGCATCACGGGGAGATCGCCAATGCCGACGCTGATCAAGACGACGCAGGACGGCCGCAAGCTCGAAGTCGCGGGCCTTGCGGTGACGCTGGACGGCAAGCTCGAATGTTTCGAGCTGATCGAGGTCGCCGCGCATCCGCGGCGGCGCGCAATCCTGGACGTCGCGCCCGAGGCGACCCATCTCGCCGGCCGGGTGACGTTGACCGCGGCGGAAGCGGCACGGGTGCGCGCGGCGTTCGCCGAGGCCGAGGCGGCAGTGCTGAAGGAACCGCGCGCGATCGCCGAGCGCTTCCGCCTGGCGGTGCAGCGTAAGGCCTGTGCCGAGGGGATCGAATGATTGCCTTAGGCGGCGGGCGGCTTGGGCAGCGGTAGCAGCCCGGCCTTGAAGCTCGCGGTCATCTGCCGCGCCCGGCCCAGCGCGCGCCCGGCAGCGGCGGGCGGCAGCGTTTCGCCGACGGCTTGCTCGAACGCTGCCATCCAGCGATCGAAATGCGCTGGTTCCACTTTCAGATGGGTGTGGTGGACATAAGGATGATCGTTGTAGCGATGCGTCCCCAGCACGACATGGGACCAGAAATCGTCGACGACCTGCATATGCGCCTCGAGATCCGCGATCGTCGCCCGGAACATCGGCCCTAGCAGATCATCAACGAGCGCCAGCGCGTAGAAACGCCGGACCAGCTGCCGGATCCTATCCTCGCCCACCGCTTCCGCCACGTCGCTCACAGCCGCATCTCCATCGGTGCCGCCCGCCGGGCGCGGGCGAGCAGGCTCTCGCCATCCTCCCCGCCGAAACAGGCATCGAAATCGTCGCATTCGCTGCACACCGGCGCGGTGCACAGCCGGAATTCGGCGGCGCTGCAGAGCATGCGGTAGAAGAACTTCTTCCACTTCATGTCGCTGCTGTTCTTCCTGGCGAGCCGCGGGAAATAGCGCTGCATCAGCGCGCCCAGCTCGCGCCGGCTGCCGAGCCCGAGATCCTGCCAAAGATGGTTCGGCCGCATGCTGCGCCGGGCGACCATGCGCACCAGGAAATGTTCGAGCGGCGAGCCCTCGCCGGCGTGCATCCAGAGCAGGTCGCGCAGCGCCGCCTCATCGGCGCTCGGCGCGGCCGCCCCTTCGGCGAAGGCGCGCAGCAACGGGAGCGCGTCGGGGAAGAGCAGCGTGAACAGCGCCCGCATCTCGACTGGGTCCAGCCCCGCCGCTTCGTGCAGCGTCCCCGCCTCGGCGCATTCCTGCGCGGCGATACCGAGGATCGAACCGACGACATGGAGCGCGAACGCATCGCTGCCCGCCGCCATGCCATGCCAGGTCAGCCGCGCATGGAGCCGTTCGCCGACGGGAAGCTCAGGCGGCAGCATGCGTCTGGCAGCTGGTGGGGCAGACGCGCGCGCAGGCGCCGCAGCCGATACAGGCATCGGGATCGTGCACCGCCATCACCCGCTTCTCGATCTCGTCGTCGTCATCGTCGAGCGGCACGATGTCGCCATCCTCGGTCAGGCCCTGCAGCGTCATCACGTCGCGGCCGCAGACCTTGAAGCAGCGACCGCAGCCGATGCACAGTTCGGGATCGATCGCGACCAGATAGTCGGGCGTCCAGCTGCGTCCGCCGCGGGTGAGCGTCGCCGCCATCGTCATGCCCGTTCGAGCAGCTTGAGCTCGGCGCGCTTCGCTTCCAGCGCGGCGAAGGCGTCGCGGGTGCGGAGCGCGACGTCCATCACGCCCTCCCAGCCCTGCGGCAGCTCCTCGGACAGGTCGTGCAGGTCCATCTTGGCCTGCATCGCCCGCGCGGAGAGCTTCTTGATCTCCGCCTTGATCGCTTCCAGATCGTCCATCGCCTTGGCCTCAATAATTCGCGACGTCGGGGAATTTCTCGATCATCGCGACGCCCGACCGGACGAGCTTCTCCCCCTCCTCGTTCAGCTTCTCGACCGAATCGAAGCCGAAGCGGTGGACGTCGCGCAGCTGCTTGTTGACCACCACCAGCCGTCCGCCGAGCAGCACGATGCGGCCGAAGCCTTCATGGCTCATCTTCATCATCGGCTGGACCATCACGCGGGCGCGCCGCTCGATCTCCAGGCAGGCGGTGTTGTAGAACAGCTCCAACCGCCACAGCGTGTCCGGATCCGGATCGCCGATGATCGGCAGCGCGCGCCGCGCTTCCTTGTCGATGATGAACGGCTCGAGCAGTTGCAGATCGCCCTTGCGGTCCCACGCGCCGTGCGTGTCCTGCGCGCGGATCTGCTGCACCAGCCCCTTGGCGAAGCCGGTGATCGCATCGGCTTCCAGAGTTGCGGCTTCGGTCATCAGGCGTCCTCCTCGTCGAATTCGAAGCTGCGTTCATGGCCCTTGCCCATCACCTTGCGCAGCCAGGGCGGCGGGTTGCCCTTCAGCACGTCCTGCAGCTTGCCGAGCAGTTCCTCGATCGGCTCGGGCTGCGGCACCTTCATCGGATGGATGTTCTGCGCCACCACCCGCGCGGCCCCCGATCCGCCGATCGCCGCGACATAGAGGATCGCGCAATCCTTGATCGCCGCCAGCTTCGGCGCCAGCTTGTCCTCGTCGCCATCTTCCTTGAGGTCGCCCTCGAACGCCTCCACCCGGTCGAGCGCCCAGCCCTCGGGCTCCAGATCGTAGATCGCGATGTTCTTGGCCCAGCCGAAATGCGCGTCGACGCGCGCCAGGTCCTGTGTTGCGAAGGCGACTTTCATTGCAGCGAACCTCCCGGTTGATGATCGGCCTGCGCGGCGGGCCATTCCCGCCAGCTCTCCGGATCGGCGCTATGGCCATGCTCCATCAGCAGGTTGGCGATGGCGAAGATCAGGTCGCGGCTGCCGCGATAGCCGACGCTCACCAGATGCCCGGCACCCAGCCGGTCGAACATCGGCAGCCCCATGCGGAAGAACGGCAGGTGCAGCCGCGCCGCCGCCTGGCGGCCATGGCTGTGGGTGATCAGCAGGTCGCAATCCCCGGCGCCCGCCTCCAGATCCTCGAGATCGCCGATCAGCACCCGCTCCGCCGGCACATCGGCGAGGATCGGGCTGTCGGTCGTCGTGACCGCGGCGGCGATCTCCGCGCCCATCTCGTGGAGGAAGCTGCCGATCGCGAGCAGCAGGTCGGGCTCGGCACCGATCGCCACCCGCTTGCCGCCGATCTGGAAATGGCCGTCGAGCATCGCGTCGACCAACTGGCCCCGCTCGCGCCGGACCTTGCGCGGCGCCGGCCGCCCGGTGATGTCCATCAGGAAGCGGACCAGCGCGTCGTTCGCCGCCAGCCCGGTCAGCCGGTCGAAGAGCCGGAAAGGCACGCCGGTCCGCGCCTCGAGCGACAGCGCCGCGCCGTGCATCTGCCGGCCGATCGCGATCGTCCAGGCTGCGCTGCCCATGGCGCGGATCTCCTCCACCCCTGCCCCGCCCAGCGTCGTCGGGGTGAAATCATTGGGGATGTGCCCGTCGAGCGAGCCGGCCAGGTCCGGCACGAACAGCGGATCGAGCCCGAACGCCTCGAACAGGTCCCGCAGCGCATCGATGTCGCCCGGGGTGAGGTGGCAGCCGGCAAGCACATTGATCCGCGCCGGATCGCGCACGCTGCCGGGCGCCGGCGCATCGACCAGTTCCTCGACGATGCGGGTGACGCACTTGGCCCAACCGTCCTGGAAGGCATCCTTGAAGTCGGGCGTCGAGACATAGACCAGCGCGATGTCGTCCAGCTCGGGATGGCGTTCGCGGATCAGCTTGAGGAAGCCGTCGACATCGTCGCCCTTGGTCTCGGTCACGCCGGTCGAGCAGATGCCGATGATCTCGGGCTTGGCGCGGGTGGCGATGTTGACGATCGCCTGCTCGACATTCTCCAGCCCGCCGAGCACCGTCGCGACTTCGGACATGGCGGTGGTCTGCAGCGGGATCGCCTCGCGGAAATGGCGGACGAACAGCACGAGGCCGAACGACGTGCAGCCCTGGCTGCCGTGGAGCATCGGCATGCAGCCGCGCAGCCCCATGAAGGCGAGCGCGCCGCCGATCGGCTGGCTCATCTTGAGCGGGTTGACCGTGCAGGCCTTGCTGCTGCGGATACGCTCGGCCATCACGCCACCGCCTGCAGGCGCGGACCCTCGGCGCGCACCGCCGCCGCCTCGTCGGGATCGAGCGACAGCGCCCGCGCCCGCCAGTCGTCGCCCAGCGTCTCCCAGGGGGCGGGCTGGCGAACCTGCTCCCAGATCGGGTTGGACAGCGCCTTGTCGATCTCGCGGACCAGCGCGACCATCCCCTGATAGCCGGCATAGGCGTAATGCCGTTCCTGGTTGATATCGAGCCACGGCATCGCCGCCTTGAGCGCGACGAATTGTGAGCGGCCGCCCGAAAGCATGATGTCGGCCTCGGCGCTCTTGAGCTTGCGGTACATCTCGCGCGGCGTGAGATCGTCGATCATGTGCGCGTCGTCGCCCATCAGCGCCTTGATCTTCTCCTTGTCCTCCTTGGTCGATTTCTTGACCGAGGTGCCGGCGATCTCCATCCCCGCTTCCTGCAGCGCGGCGACGACCGACCAGCTCTTCACCCCGCCGGTGATCAGCAGCACCTTCTTGCCGGTCAGCCGCGGCTTGAAGGGCGCGATGCCCGCCCAGGCACGCGCTTCCTCGCGCGCGATCACCGCCTCGGTGCGGTCCATCAGCTCGGGATCGGCGCCGCGCTCGATCAGCAGCCGGGCGATCTCGCGCAGGCTGTCGGACATGTCGCCGATGCCGTAGAAGCTGCCTTCGAAGAAGGGGATGCCGTAGCGCTCCTCCATCTTGCGGGCGACGTTGATCATCGCCTTGGAGCAGACCATCATCGCCGCGCGGGCGCGGTGCGACCAGGCGACCTCGCGATACTTGGCGTCGCCCGAGATGCACGAGAGGATGCGGATGCCCAGCTCGTCGAGCAGCGGCTTCACCTGCCACAGCTCGCCCGCCAGATTATATTCGCCGATGATGTTGATGTCATAGGGCGTGGTGAAGGGCGGTTCCTCGGTGCCGATGACGTGGCGAAGCAGCGCCTCGCCCGCCAGCTTGTTGCCGAGGTTCTTCGGTCCGACGAAACCGGGCGACTGGATCGGCACCACCGGCTTTGAGAACTTGGCCGCCGCGGCCTTGCACACCGCCTCGATATCGTCGCCGATCATCGCCGGCACGCAGGTCTGGTAGACGAACACCGCGGGCGGGTCGTATTTCTCGATCACCTCGCGGATCGCCTTGAACAGGTGCTTCTCGCCGCCGAACACGATGTCGTTCTCGGTGATGTCGGTGGTGAAGCCGGTGCGGTAGAGCGTCGAGCCGGAGGAATAGGCGCCGCGATTGTCCCAGCTATTGCCCTCGCAGGCGATCGGCCCATGGACGAGATGCGCGACGTCGGTGATCGGCTGGAGCGCGATCTTCGCCCCGTCGAAGGCGCAGCCCCCTGCGGCGGCGCCCGGCTGGAGCTGCTTGGTGCAGCCCTTTTTGCGTTCCTTTTCGGACTTCGCCTGGTTCTTGCCGCAGCCGGGCTCGTTGAACACGTCCTGGATCGTTGCCGAAAGCGAAGTCATCCTGGCGCTCCTTGCTCGAGTCCGGCTGCGGGGGTTCCTGGGATCAGCGAATGATGTCGTACGAATAGTCGGTCTTCGACGGCACGTTGGTGGTGGCGTCGATATGCTCGAAGATCCGGTCGAGGATCGTCACCAGCACGTTGAGCCCGCCCTGATAGCCCCACACCGGATAGCGATGCTTGTGGTGGCGATCGAAGATCGGGAAGCCGATGCGGATCAGCGGCGTGCCGGTGTCGCGCTCGAGATATTTGCCGTAGGTGTTGCCGATCAGGAAATCGACCGGCTCGGTGAACAGCAGCGAGCGCATGTGCCACAGGTCCTTGCCCGGATAGGCGGTGCAGTTGGCGCCGAAGGGCGAGCTGTCGAACAGCGCCTGCATCTTCTCGGCCCAGGCCTTCGACCCGTTGGTAGCGAGCACATGCGTCGGCTCGGCGCCGAGTTCGAGCAGGAAGGCGGCGAGGCCATAGGCGAGATCGGGGTCGCCATAGACTGCGAACTTCTTGCCGTGGATGTGCGCCGAGGAGTCGGCGATCGCGTCGACCAGCCGGCCGCGTTCCTTGGCGAGTTCGTCCGGGATCTCGACATCGGCGAGCCGGGCGACTTCCATCACGAATTCGTCGGTGCCCGCCACCCCGATCGGATGGTTGAACGCGACCACCTCCTGGCCGTGGCCGGCGATCCAGGGCAGCGTCTTCTCGGTGCAATATTGCTGCATCGAGATCGTCGCCCTGGCATGGACGGCATTGGCCGCATCCTCCAGCGTGGTGCCGCCGTCATACATGCGGAAGGTGCCGTCGGTCGGCGTGTCCCACACGTCGCTGGCGTCGCCCAGGATCGTGTAGTCGACGCCCATCAGCCCGAAGATCCGCTTGATCTCGCGCAGGTTGCCGACGGTGTAGCCGTCGAACCCGCCGAGGAAGTTGATCTTGTTGTTCGGCACGCGGACGAGCTTTTCGGTGGTGCCGGCCTTGCCGTCCCAGAAATGTTCGAGCACGCCCTTCATCGCATTGTCGTAGCCGGTGATGTGGCTGCCGACGAAGGCGGGGGTATGCGCGAAGGGCACGTCGAACTCGGCGGGGAGCGACTCCTTCTCCTTCGCCGTCTTGATGAAGGCGTTGAGATCGTCGCCGATCACTTCGGCCATGCAGGTGGTCGAGACCGCGATCATCTTCGGCTTGTACATGCTGTAGGCATTGGCCAGGCCGTCGACCATGTTGTTGAGGCCGCCGAACACCGCCGCGTCCTCGGTCATCGACGAGGAGACGCAGCTGGTCGGCTCCTTGAAGTGACGCGAGAAGTGCGAGCGGTAATAGGCGACGCAGCCCTGCGAGCCATGGACGAAGGGCAGCGTGCGCTCGAACCCCACCGCCACGAACACCGCGCCCAGCGGCTGGCACGCCTTGGCCGGATTGATCACGAGCGCCGAACGCTCGAAATTCTTTTCCTTGTATTCCTCGGTCTTCGCCCATTCGCGGACGCGATCGACTTCGGCCGGATCGACCGGGTTCTCGAACAATTGCTTCTTCTCGGCGAGCATCCGCTGATATTCGGGCCCGCGGAACAGCTCGAAATGGTCGAGCACGTTGTCGGCATTCTGTGGCATTTCAGACCTCCATCGGGCCAGAGCAGGTTGGGAAGGAAACCGGCGCCCCGCCGTGCAACAGGGAGCGGCGGGGCGCCGGCGCCGCCGGCTCACTCGGCGGCAAGCAAGTACGCGTCGTCCTCGGGCTTCTTCCACGGCGGCGGCGCGAGCTTCCACACCGGCGCGTTGATGGCCATGTCCATGTCGCGCGCGAAGATCGCGAAGCCGTCATAGCCGTGATACGGCCCCGAATAGTCCCAGCTGTGCATCTGGCGGAACGGCACGCCCATCTTCTGGAAGACGTACTTTTCCTTGATGCCCGAGCCGACCAGATCGGGCTGGATCTTCTCGACGAACTTCTCGAACTCGTAGCCGGTCACGTCGTCGTAGATCAGCGTGCCGTCCTTCACATAGTGCTGGGCGGTGCGCTGGTAATCGTCGTTGTGGCCGAACTCGTAGCCGGTGCCGACGACCTCCATGCCGAGGTCCTCATAGGCGCCGATCACGTGGCGCGGGCGCAGGCCGCCGACATAGAGCATCACCTTCTTGCCCTCGAGCCGCGGCTTGTAGCGGGCGATGACGGCATCCATCAGCGGCTGGTACTTGGCGATCACCGCCTCGGCGCCTTCCTTGATCTTGTCGTCGAAGAAGCTGGCGATGCGACGCAGCGATTCCGCGATCTTGGACGGCCCGAAGAAGTTGTACTCCACCCAGGGGATGCCGTACTTTTCCTCCATGTGCCGCGAGATGTAGTTCATCGAGCGGTAGCAGTGCAGCACGTTGAGCTTGGCGCGCGGGGTCGCCTCCAGCTCGGCGATGGTGCCGTCGCCGGACCATTGCGCGACGACGCGCAGCCCCATTTCCTCGAGCAGGATCCGGCTCGACCAGGCATCGCCACCGATGTTATAGTCGCCGATGATCGCGACGTCGTACGGGGTCGGTTCGAACGGCGCGGGCTTGTCGCCCATCTTGTCGAACACCCAGTCGCGGATCGCGTCGTTGGCGATATGGTGGCCGAGCGACTGGCTGACGCCGCGAAAGCCTTCGCAACGCACCGGCACGATCGTCTTGCCGTCATATTCTTTGGACTTGGCCTTGGAGACCGCCTCGATATCGTCGCCAATCAGCCCGATCGGGCATTCCGACTGGACCGAGATGCCCTTGTTGAGCGGGAACAGAGTCTGGATCTCGTCGATCACCTGGGCGAGCTTCTTGTCGCCGCCGAAGACGATGTCCTTCTCCTGGAAATCGGACGTGAACTGCATCGTCACGAAGGTGTCGATGCCGGTCGTGCCGATATAATAGTTGCGGCGGGCCGCCCAGCTATACTGGCCGCAGCCGACCGGGCCGTGGCTGATATGGATCATGTCCTTGATCGGACCCCACACCACGCCCTTCGATCCGGCATAGGCGCAGCCGCGGATCGTCATCACGCCGGGCACCGACTTGATGTTCGACTTGACGCCGCAGTCGCTGTTGCCCTCCTCGTGCACGCTCAGATGCTTGGCGCGCTTCTTGGCGGTCTTGACCGGGTAGACTTCGAGCACCTCCTCGATCAGCGCCTGGTTGCGCGCCTTGACCTCGGCGATGTCGGTGACGTTCGAGACGCTCATTGTTTCACCCTCCTTGCGGGGAATTGGTGGCCGGTGCACCGGCCGCACCCTGGAGCACGGCCGGTGGCCCGGGCTCAGGCCGTGGCGAGGGCGGCGGCGGTCAGGCCGACCTGGCTCTCGTCGACGCTCTTCATGATGCCGTGCTCCATCAGCAGGTCTTCGAGCTCGTCCATGCTGATCGGCGTCGGGATGATGCCCTTGCCGGCATTGTTGTGGATCTTCTGCGCGAGCTGACGATATTCGTCGGCCTGCTTGCTGTCCGGCGCATATTCGATCACCGTCATGCGGCGCAGCTCGGCATGCTGGACGATATTGTCGCGCGGCACGAAATGGATGAGCTGGGTGCCGAGCTTCTTCGCCAGCGATTCCGCCAGCTCGAGCTCCTTGTCGGTCTGGCGCTCGTTGCAGACCAGCCCGCCCAGGCGCACGCCGCCGGAATTGGCGTATTTGAGGATGCCCTTCGAGATGTTGTTGGCGGCATACATCGCCATCATCTCGCCGGACATGACAATGTAGATTTCCTGCGCCTTGTTCTCGCGGATCGGCATGGCGAAGCCGCCGCACACGACGTCGCCGAGCACGTCGTACGAGACATAGTCGATGTCTTCATACGCGCCGTTTTCCTCGAGGAAGTTGATCGAGGTGATCACGCCGCGGCCGGCGCAGCCGACGCCCGGCTCCGGGCCACCGGATTCGACGCAGCGGATGTCCTTGTAGCCGATCTTCATCACGTCCTCGAGCTCGAGGTCTTCCACGCTGCCGGCTTCGGCGGCGAGGCTGAGGATCGTGTCCTGCGCCTTGGCGTGCAGCATCAGGCGGGTCGAATCCGCCTTGGGATCGCAGCCGACGATCAGGATCCGCTGGCCGAGATCAGCAAGCGCGGCGAGCGTGTTCTGGGACGTCGTCGACTTACCGATGCCCCCTTTGCCGTAGAAGGCGATTTGGCGAAGTGACATGTTGTGCTCCTTCAAACTTGCCTTTGTTCCGCGCAGTCGCCTGCGCTTCAGGGTCCGCTCCCGTGAGCTGGGCTCGGCTGGCGGATCGAAGCGGCACTGGCCGCCCCGATCCCGCACCGGATGCTCTGCAACCGCCATGCCATTTGGCTAAGGTTCTGGAATCGCTGCGTGTCAGGGCGAGCACGTCGCCGAACGTCTGCGACCGGACCTGTTCCGAATACGACAAAGCCCCGGCATCTGTCGCAAAGCCCACAAGCCATGCGCGCCACGCCGCCCCTCGTGGAGGGTGCGCGACACTGGAACGGAAATTGCTTCGCCTGCGCCCGACGCTTCATTGGAGGAAAAGGCCATGCAGATCGGAGTCGAGACCGCAAAAGCCGTTGACCAGCGCCGGGTGTTCGTCGTCGACGAAGACGAAGTCACCCGCGCCGCGCTGCAATTCATGCTGCACGACGAGATCGAGACACACGAGATGGGAACCCTGAACGAGGCCTATGCGCGCGGCACCGACTGGCTGGTGCCCGACGTGCTGCTGCTCGGCGTCGGCATGCTGAAGGGGCAGCCATCCGCGGCGATCGGCGAGATCGTCGCCCGCTACCCGGCGATCCGCATCCTGATCGTCACCGGCAAGGAAGACGAGGCAGCGGCGATCGCCGGGCTCAAGGCGGGCGCGCACGGTGCGTTGGTCAAGCCGCTGCGGATCGAGACGGTGCGCCAGAAAGTGGACACGGTACTGGGTCGCGCCGGCGCCGCGCCGCTGGTGCAACTCGGCGGGCTGTAAGGCGCCGTGGCGCGCATCATCTTCTACCAGAAGCCCGGCTGCCGCACCAACACCCGGCAGCGCGCCATGCTGCTCGCGGCCGGGCACCTGGTCGAGGCGAGGGACCTTCTCGCCGAGCCCTGGACCGCCGAGCGCCTGCGCGCCTTCTTTGGTGCGCTGCCGGTGGCCGAATGGTTCAATCGCGCCGCGCCAAGGGTGAAGAACGGGGAAGTCCTACCCACCGCGCTGACGGCGGAAGCCGCCCTCGCCCTGATGGTGGCCGACCCGCTGCTGATCCGCCGCCCGCTGCTCGAGATCGACGGGCACTGCCGTGCAGGCTTCGATATCGCGCGGCTTGCCGGCACCGAGATTGCCGATGCGCGGGAAGACTGCGCGCATCCGCAATCCGGTGCCGACTGCGGCGCTGCTAGCCTTCCACCGCCAGGATGATGCTGGAGGCCTTCACGCAGCACACGATGGGCTTGCCCGGCGCGATCCCGAGATCGGCGGCGCTGTGCGTCGTCACCACCGCGACGATGGTCGTCCCGCCACCGATGTCGACGAGCACCTCGGCGCTGACCGGCCCCTCACGCACCTCGGTCACCGTGCCGCCGAGCTGGTTGCGCGCCGACAGCAACAGCCCCGGCGTCGACTCGGCCAGGATCACCGAGCTCGACTTGATCAGCGCCCTTACCTTGCCGCCCGGCTTCAGCCCGAGCCGCTCGACGCTGCGATTGGTGATGATCGCATCGAGCACGGTCTGCTCCCCCAGCAGCAGCCCCACTTCGGCATTGACGCCGCCATGGGCAATCGACGTCACCACCGTCGGCAGCATGTTGCGGGCACTGGTCTTCAGCATTGGCTTCTCCCCCTTCTCGTCGCCCGCGGTCAGCGGGACAGCACCACGACCTGTTCGGCTTCGAGCCGATCCCCCTTGAGATGCGCCTCGACGATCGCATCGACATCGGCGATGCTTTGGGGTCGGTACCAGACGCCTTCGGGATAGATCACCAGCAGCGGCCCCGCCGAGCAGAAGCCGAAGCAGCCGGCGAGCGTGAAGCCCACCGCCTGCTGCAGCCCCTCTGCCCCGATGCGCTTGCCCAGATGCTCCCAGAGCGGTTGCGCGCCGCTCGCCCCGCAGCTGCCGCGCGGGTGCGTCGTCGGCCGCTGCGTCGCGCAGGCGAAGACATGGCGTTTGTAGAGCGGCGTCAGTTCCTCGGGCAGTTCCATCGCTCAGGCCGCGTCCTGCGGGGCGAGCATCGTCTGCAGCTCGCCGCTGGCATACATCTCGCGGACGATGTCGCAGCCGCCGACGAAATCGCCGCGAACATAGAGCTGCGGGATCGTCGGCCAGTCGGAATATGCCTTGATCCCCTCACGGATCGCCATGTCGGCCAGCACATCCACCGCCTGATAGGGCACCTGCAGCTGCGCCAGCACCTGGACGGCGGCGGCCGAGAAGCCGCATTTCGGCAGCGCTGGCGTCCCCTTCATGAACAATACGATCGGATCGGCGGCGATGATCTCTGCGATGCGTTCCCTGGTCGACATGATGCGCGCTCCCGTGGTTCAGGCTGGAAGGAAAGTCTGGAGCGCGAGCGCGTGGAGGTCGCCTCCGACGGTGGGGCCGATCGCGGCATAGACGAGCTTGTGCTGCTGCACGCGGCTCTTTCCCGCGAAGGCGGCGGAAGTGACGCGGGCGCCCCAATGGTCGCCATCGCCGGCGAGGTCGACCATGATCACCTCGGCGTCGGGCAGCGCTGCCTTGATCCGTCGCTCGATCTCCTCGCCGTCCATCGCCATGCCGCGCGCCTCGCTCTCGCCCATTGTCGCGCCAAGCTCTGCAAGCAGGATGCCAATGCCGCCGTCGGGGTGTTCGCGACGAACGACGGCGCCCCGCGTGTACGGAATGCGACAAAGCGACCGCCACGAATGTCCGGTTCGCGACGCGACGGCAGGGAAATCGGGACCCGGTCGGTGGCGAGGCGCGCGACTTCCGCAGCATCGTGGCTCACATAGAGGATCGGCAGGCGCAGTTCGTCGCGGATCCGCTCGATCACCGGCAGGATCTCCGCGCGACGGTCTGCGTCGAGCGCCGCGAGCGGCTCGTCCATCAGCAGGAAGCGCGGCGCGCTGAGCAATGCCCGGCCAATGGCGACACGTTGCGCCTCCCCGCCTGATAGCGTGGCGGGCCAGCGCGCAAGCAGGTGGCCGATCCCGAGGAAATCGACGGTATCGTCGAGCGACAGCACGCGCTCGCCGGAGGTCCTGGCGCCGTACAGGAGGTTGTCGATCACCCGGCGATGGGGAAACAGCCGCGCCTCCTGGAAGATGTAGCCGGCGCGGCGGCGCTCGGGAGGCACGTTGACACGCAGGGCGCTGTCGAACAGCACCTGCCCCGCAACGGCAATGCGCCCTGCGTCCGGCCGCCGCAACCCGGCGACCATGTTGAGCACGCTCGTCTTGCCGGCGCCGGAGGGACCGAACAAGGCCGTCACGCCTGGTCCGGTGCTGCAGTGGCAGACGATTTCGGTCGCGCCGAGCCGCAGGCGGACGGCGATCTCGAATGCCGGCAAGAGGAGGGGCGAGGGCGCAAGCACGCTATCGGTCATGTCGGGAAGGAAGCATGGTCCATGCCAGTCGTTCGCAACGCGTCCGGCGGGCTCGACGCGCCATCCGGAACATGTAAGGTTGCCCGCACGAACCAGAACACCCCGCCTGCGAGGCGCGCGGGAGAAGGAGGGGGCACACGATGATCGGCCCTGGGGCCGCCGCGCTGCTGGCGTTGGGACTGGTGCTCGCACTGTTCTGCGTGGCGGCGATCGCCGAGCGCCGCGCGGCACTTGCCGCCCGATCGCCGCTCCGTACCGCCGCCTATACGCTGGCGCTTGGCGTCTATTGTTCCAGCTGGACCTTCTACGGCGCAGTGGGCAGCGTGGCGCGCGACGGCTGGAACTATCTGCCGATCTACGCCGCCCCCATTTTCGCGCTGCTGTTCGCGCCAGGCTTCTTCCGGCGGCTGGGCGAAGCGGTGTCGGCCGAGCGGGCGACCACCGTGTCCGATTTCATCGCCGCGCGCTTCGGCAGCGACATCGTCGTCGCCCGACTGGTGACGGTGATCGCGCTGCTCGGCTCGGTCCCCTATGTCGCCCTGCAGCTGCGGTCGATCGGCATCGCGCTCCGCATCGGATCGGGCGTCGCGCTCGAGCAGCCGGTGATGATCGCGGCGGCGGTGCTGCTGGCGCTGTTCGCCATCCTGTACGGCGCGCGTCGCTTCGAACTGGCCGGGCGCAGCGAAGGGTTGCTCTATGCGATCGGCCTCGATTCGCTGGTGAAACTGCTCGCGCTGCTGGCGGTGACGCTGCTCGCGGTGCACGTGATCCTCCGCCAGGGCGAACAGCGCGCGCTTGCCGGCGTGGCGCGCTTCGCCGCGCTGTTCCGCGCCGAGCATCTTTCGATCGATACGCTGGTGATCGGGCTGATCGCCGCGCTGGCGATCCTCGGGCTGCCGCGCCAATTCTACATGGGGCTGGTGGAAGCGCGGGGCCCCGGCGACCTGGTCCGCGCGCGCTTCGGCTTCGCGGCCTATATCGCGCTGATGGCGGTGCTGGTGCTGCCGATCGCGCTGGCGGGGCTGACGGTGCTGCCGCCGACGACGGCGCCCGACGTCTATGTGCTGGCGCTGCCTGCCGCGATCGGATCGCCGCTGGTGCTCAGCATCGCGCTGGTCGGCGGGATCAGCGCCGCCGCCTCGATGGCGGTGGTGGAGGCCAATGCGCTGGCCACCATGGTATCGAACGACCTGATCTTCCCCAGCATGCTCCGGCGCGGACTGCCAGATGGCGCCGGGCGGATCGGGCGGCGGATGCTGGCGGTGCGGCGCGCCTCGATCGCGGCGGTGATGCTCGCCGCGCTAGGCTGGGGGCTGGCGATCTCGGCGCGCAACTCGCTCGCCTCGATCGGCCTGATCGCCTTTGCCGCGACCGCGCAATATACCCCCCATCTGATCCTCGCCGCACTCCGCCGCGACAATGATCCGCTTGCCGCCCGCGCCAGCCTGGCGACCGGCATGCTGTTGTGGCTCTACACGCTGGCCTTGCCGCCGGTGCTGCCTCAGGCGATGCTCGACGCGCTGGCCGGCACGCTGCTCGATCCGCTGGCGCTGCTCGGCGTGCAGGGGCTCTCGCCGCTGGTGCACGGCGTGCTGTGGAGCCTGGGCGGCAACCTGCTCGCCTTTGCGGTGCTCGCTGCCCGAAGGATGGGCCCCCCTGCCATGCCCCGCTTCCTGCGCGACCAGCGGCGGATCACGACGATCGGAGAACTGCGCCGGCTGACCGCCAGCTTCGTGGGCGAAGAACGCGCGCTCGCCGAATTCGCCGAGGAGAGCGACCAGCGCATCGATGGCAAGGCGGCGCGGCGCGCGCAGGAACTGATCGCCCGGGTGATCGGCGCCTCGTCCGCCCGCGCGCTAATCGCCTCGGCGCTCTCCGGGGGCACGATGCGGCTCGACCAGGTCACCCGCCTGCTCGACGAAGGCGGCCAGTCGCTGCGCTTCTCGCGCGCGCTGCTCGCCGCCACCTTCGAGAATATGGATGCCGGGGTCAGCGTGGTCGACGCCGATCTCCACCTCGTCGCCTGGAACAGCCGCTATCTCGAACTGTTCGATTATCCCGAGGGGATGGTGCGCGTGGGCGTGCCGGTCGCCGAGCTCATCCGCCACAATGCCCGGCGGGGCGACTTCGGGCCGGGCGGGGCCGATTTCCACGTCGAGAAGCGGCTCGAACATCTCCGCCGCGGGCTGGAGCACAGCTTCGAGCGGACCCGCGCCGACGGGCGGGTGATCAAGACCGTGGGCGGGCCGATGCCCGGCGGGGGCTATGTGATGAGCTTCACCGACGTGACCAGCGAGGCCCGCGCCCGCGCCGCGCTGCGCGAGACGCTGGAGGCGCTGGAGGATCGCGTCGAGGCCCGCACCCACGAACTCTCCGAGGCCAATCGCCGGCTCGCCGAGGCCGATCGCGACAAGACCCGCTTCCTCGCCGCTGCGAGCCACGACCTGCTCCAGCCGCTCCACGCCGCGCGGCTGTTCGCGGCGGCGCTGGAGCGCGACATCGCGCCGACGATGCGGCCGATCCTCGCCCGGCTCGACGGCTCGATCCGCGGCGCCGAGGAGTTGCTGCGCGCGCTGCTCGACATCAGCAAGCTCGATGCCGGCGGGGTGCAGCCGGCCCTTGAGACGATCGCCCTCGCCCCCTTGCTGACCGAGCTTGCCGAGGAACTGCGGCCGATGGCCGAGGCCAAGGGGCTGAAGCTGCGGATCGGCCCGCTGCCCGGCGCGATCCACAGCGATTCCGGGCTGGTACGCTCGGTGATCCAGAACCTGCTGGTCAATGCGGTGCGCTATACGGCCAAGGGCGGCGTGCTGATCGGCGTGCGGCGACGGGGTGGCGACTGGCGGATTGACGTGGTCGATAGCGGCGTCGGCATCCCGGAGGACCAGATCGGCAGCATTTTCGGCGAGTTCACTCGGCTGGGCATGGTCGACGTCGAGGGCCAGGGGCTGGGGCTGGCGCTGGTCGTGCGCATCGCCCGGCTGCTCGGCGGCACGGTCGAGGTCCGCTCGGTGCCGGGGCGGGGCAGCCGGTTCAGCCTGCGCCTGCCCGGCGGTGCCGCGCCGGCGCCGGTGGCCGCAATCGCGGCGCCGCCGGCATCCTCCGGCCGGTCGCTGCGGCTGCTGGTGGTCGACGACGATCCCGGCATCGTCGAGGCGAGCGTGACGCTGCTGCGCCAGCTGGGGCATGTGCCCATCGCCGCACAGGACAGCGCAACCGCACGGGCGGCGCCAGGCCCCTTCGACGCGGTGATCGCCGATCTGCGGCTGGGCGAGAATAGCCTCGACGGGCTGGCGCTGATCGCGGCGCTGCGCGAGACGCGCCCGGGGCTGCCGGCGGCGCTGGTCACCGCCGAAAACGGCGCTTCGCTGGTGGCGCAAGCCGCCGCCGCCAATGTCAGCCTCTACGCCAAGCCGATCGACCCGGAGGCCCTGCGCCGCTTTCTGGATGGGGTGTAAGCGTAGATGGCGGGGCGCCCCATCGGAGGCAGAACGATAGCAGCGGTCCGACAACCACCGGCAGCCAAGCCGCCCTTTCTCAGTGGCGCAGGTCCAGCCCTAGCGAGCGGGCGACCAGCGCCGCCTGGGTGCGGTTGCGCACGTCGAGCTTGCGCATGATCACCGTCATGTGCGCCTTCACTGTCGCCTCGCTGATGCCCAGCCCGTGGGCGATCTGCTTGTTGAGCTGGCCGTCGAGCACCGCCAGCAGCACCTTCAGTTCGGTGGGGGTGAGCTTCGCCACGGTTTCGCGCACCGGCGCCAGTTCGGCATCGGCGGGGGCACCAGCCGGCGCTGCCCGCCCGTTGAGCGCCTTGGCGATCGCCGCTTCGATCGCGCCGAGATCGCTGTCCTTGCGCAGGAAACCAATCGCGCCGAACGCCCGCGCTTCCCCGGCCGCCGCCGCACCCTCGGCGCTGGAGACGACCAGGATCGGCACGCCCGGGCATTCGGCGTGGAGCAGCGCGATCCCCGAATAGCCTACCGCGCCCGGCATCTTCAGATCGAGCAGGATCAGGTCCAGCCCGTCGCCCACTGACCGAACCTCCTCCACCATGCGCGCGGCAGCGGCGAGTGTCCCGGCCTCCACCACCCGCGCCTCGGGCCGCACCCGGCTGACCGCCAGATGCAGCGCCTGGCGATACAGCGGGTGATCGTCGGCGATCAGGATGGCGCTGCCCAACTTCCCCTCCGGTTCAGGCCTCCGCTAGTTGCGGACGGCCGGCGATCAACGTGGCGACCACCGACGGATCCGCCAAGGTAGAAATATCCCCTAGATTGGAGGTTTCGTTCTCGGCGATCTTGCGCAGAATGCGCCGCATGATCTTGCCGCTCCGAGTCTTGGGCAGGCTCGGCGCGAACTGGATCACGTCGGGCGTGGCGATCGGCCCGATCTCGTGGCGCACCCATTGCACCAGTGCGCGGCGCAGCGCTTCGTCCGGTTCCACTTCGGCATTGGTGGTGACATAGGCATAGATGCCCTGCCCCTTGATCGCGTGCGGCATGCCGACCACCGCCGCCTCGGCCACCGCTTCGTGCGCAACCAGCGCGCTTTCGATCTCGGCGGTTCCCATGCGGTGGCCGGAGACGTTGATCACGTCGTCGATGCGGCCGGTGATCCAGTAATAGCCGTCGGCGTCGCGGCGGCAGCCGTCGCCGGTGAAATATTTGCCGGGAAAGGTGGTGAAATAGGTCTGGAAGAAGCGCTCGGGATCGCCCCACACCCCGCGCATCTGGCCCGGCCAGCTCTGGGTGAGCACCAGGCAACCCTCGGTCGCGCCTTCCAGCACCTTGCCCTCGCCGTCGACCAGTTGCGGGGCGACGCCGAACATCGGCTTGCTCGCCGATCCTGGCTTGAGATCGGTCGCCCCCGGCAGCGGGGTGATCATGGCCGCGCCGGTTTCGGTCTGCCACCAGGTATCGACGATCGGGCAGCGCCCCCCCCCGACGACGCGGTGATACCATTCCCATGCCTCCGGGTTGATCGGCTCGCCGACCGAACCGAGCAGCCGGAGCGACGACCGGCGGGTCTTCTGCACCCAGTGATCGCCTTCGCGCATCAGCGCGCGCAGCGCCGTGGGGGCGCCGTAGAAGATCTCCACGGCGAACTTGTCGACCACCTGCCAGAAGCGCGAGGGATCGGGCCAGTTGGGCACGCCTTCGAACATCACCGTGGTCGCGCCGTTGATCAACGGGCCGTAGACGACATAGCTGTGCCCGGTGACCCAGCCGATATCCGCCGCGCACCAGAAGATCTGCCCCGGGCGATAGTCGAACACATATTGGTGCGTCATCGACGCCCACACCGCGTAGCCGCCGGTGGTGTGCAGCACGCCCTTGGGCTTGCCGGTGGAGCCCGAGGTATAGAGGATGAACAGCGGGTCCTCGGCGTTCATCGCCTCGGGCGGGCACTCAGCGGATTGGCCTGCCACGCCTTCGTGCCAATCGACGTCACGCCCGGCCTGCATGGCCACGTCCGCTCCAGTGCGGCGAAGCACGATGACGCTGTCGACATCGGGGCAATGGCTCAGCGCCTCGTCGACATTGGCCTTGAGCGGCACCCGCCGCCCGCCGCGAAGCCCCTCGTCGGCGGTCACCACCAGCCGCGAGCCGCAATCGAGGATGCGCCCCGCCAGCGCATCGGGCGAGAAGCCGGCGAAGACGATCGAGTGGATCGCGCCGATCCGCGCGCAGGCGAGCATCGCCACCGCCGCCTCGGGCACCATCGGCAGATACAGCGTCACCCGGTCCCCGCGGCCCACGCCGCGCGCCTTGAGCAGATTGGCGAAGCGGCACACCTCGGCGTGGAGCTGGCGATAGCTGATCCGCCGCTCGGGCTCTGCGGGATCGTCGCTTTCCCACAGGATCGCGATCGCATCACCGCGCACCGCGAGATGCCGGTCGAGGCAGTTGGCTGCGATGTTGAGCGCGCCGTCCTCGAACCAGCGGATGCCGAAATCGGCTTCGTCGAAGCTGGTCCGCTGTACCCGCGTGAACGGCGTGCTCCAGTCGAGCCGCTGCGCCTCCTGCCGCCAGAAGCCGTCCGGATCCTCCACCGACTGGCGGTAGAGCTTGGCATAGCGATCGGCATTGATCAGCGCGTTCTTCGCCCAGGCTTCGGGCACGGGGTGGATGGCTTCAGGCATGGCGCTCTCCTTCGCGTGCGGGCGGCGGGGTTCGGGTCGCCGCGCTTTCCCGCTGCATAGCCCTGCCACCGCGCGCCCGGACCCCCGACCATCGTCGCCCCTCCCCGACCATGGTCCCGCTGTCGGCAACGTCTCGATTGCGGGACAGTCGGCGAAAGAAAAAACGTTGTTGGGAGAGTAGCATGTCAAGGTCGAAGACCGCCCTGGTGGCGGCGTTGCTGGGTGCGACCGCGCTCCTGTCGCCGGCGCAGGCGCAGGAGCGCGGCAAGCCGAGCGCACGCGAAGCGGCGCTCGAAGCGCGGCTCGCGAAGATGGAAGCCGAACTCGCCGAGCTGCGCACCGCGCTCCAGACGAGCCGGGCCCAGGCCGATGCCGAGAGCGTTGCCAGTGCCGCACGGGCGGCACAGCTCGCCGACGCCGCCAAGGCCGCGGTTGCCAAGAGCGACGCAACCGCCGCCAAGCTCGCCGCGCTGGAGGCGAAGCCCGTACCGGAGGGCATGCGCAGCGGCAATACCACCATCAAGCTTACCGGCTTCGTGAAGCTGGTCGCCGCGAGCAGCCACTTCGCCAACGGCGCGGTGGCCACCAATTCGCTCGGCCGCGACTTCTACCTGCCGCAGACCATCCCGGTCGGCGGCGCCAAGGGCACCACCGATACCGATTTCGGCGCCAAGCAGACGCGGCTCGCGCTCAACCTGGCTTCCAGCGTCGCCGGGCACCGGGTGCTGGGCTATGTCGAGACCGACTTCCAGGTCGATTCGAACGCCGCCCCGGCGATCACCGGCGGCGGATCGCAGCGCACCACCAACGGCTATACGCTGGCGCTGCGCCGCGCCTGGCTGCAGGTCGATCGCCTGCTGGTCGGCCAGGAATGGACCAATTTCCAATATGTCGGCGCGCTGCCCGAAAGCACCGACTATGTCGGCGCCACCGAAGGCACCGTCTTCGTCCGCCAGCCGCAGATCCGCTACACCGCGCCGCTGTCCAAGGCCGCGACGCTCAGCGTGGCGGTGGAAAATCCGGAAAGCGCCACCGCCACGCTCGCCGCCCCGGCGCTGGTCGAAAACGGCACCGATCATCTGCCCGACGCCACCGTGCGGCTGAACCTTGCCGGAAGGCGTGGCGAGGTGTCGCTGGCAGGTCTTGTCCGCCAAGTGCGGGTGGAGGCGAGCGGCACCGGCCTTACCCAGACAGGCTATGGCGTGTCCGCGGCCGGCAAGCTGTGGCTCAACACCGCCAAATCGGCCGATCTGCGCGCGATGCTCACCTATGGCCGAGATATCAGCCGCTATGTCGGGCTGAACTTCGCGCCCGACGCCGTCCTCGTCTCCGCGAGCAGCCGTCTCGAGCATGTCAAGGTGCTGGCCGGCCTGGTGGCGGTGCGGGTGCCGCTGGCCGCCCAGTTGCGTGCGAACCTGATCGGATCTTTCCAACAGGTCGACTATGCAAGCGCGCTGCCGCTTGCCAGTATCGCCGCGTACAACAAGCGCGCCTTCAGCGTTGCAGGGAACCTGTTTTATTCGCCGGTCAAGAATGTCGATCTCGGCATCGAAGTTCGCCACGGCGAACGCGAGCTGGTTTCCGGGCAGAAGGGGCGCCTGGATCGAGTGGAGTTCGCCGCAAAATACGGGTTCTGAACCGAACCGTCCGAACAACGGGCGGCACGGACCCGCCGAACGAGGAGAGAATGCGATGGCTACCAGCGTTGACGATGCCTTGCCACGGCATCACGAGGCGACCCGAAGCGAGAAACTGGTGATCACCGCCAGTTCGCTCGGCACGGTGTTCGAATGGTATGATTTCTATCTCTACGGGCTGCTGACGACGATCATCGCCGCGCAGTTCCTCACCGGGCTCAACCCCACCACCTCGTTCATCATGGCGCTGCTGGTGTTCGCCGCCGGCTTCATCGTGCGGCCGTTCGGCGCGCTCGTCTTCGGGCGGATCGGCGACATGGTCGGGCGGCGCTACACCTTCATCATCACCCTGCTGGTGATGGGGCTTTCCACCTTCCTGGTCGGCTGCCTGCCCACCTACAAGACGGCCGGCGTCGCCGCGCCGATCCTGCTGGTGGTGCTGCGCATGTTCCAGGGCCTCGCCCTGGGCGGCGAATATGGCGGGGCAGCGACCTATGTCGCCGAGCATGCGCCGGAGGGGAAGCGCGGCTTCTACACCAGCTGGATCCAGATCACCGCCACCGCCGGGCTCGCCATGGCGTTGCTGATCGTCATCACCGTCCGCTCGCCGATCACCGGGGTGGGCGAGGAGGCGTTCAAGGCGTGGGGCTGGCGCGTGCCCTATCTGCTCTCCGGCCTGTTCCTCGCCGTCGGCCTGTGGCTGCGGCTGAAGCTGCACGAGTCCCCGGTGTTCAAGAAGATGAAGGCCGAAGGCACCGCCTCCAAGGCCCCGCTCACCGAGGCGTTCGGGCAGTGGAAGAACCTGCGGATCGTGCTCATCGCGTTTTTCGGCGCGATCGCCGGCCAGGCGGTGATCTGGTATACCGGCCAGCTCTACGCGCTGTTCTTCCTCGAGAAAATGCTCAAGGTCGACGGGCTCACCGCCAACATGCTCGCGATCACCGCGCTCGTGCTGGCGACCCCCTTCTTCCTGTTCTTCGGCTGGCTGTCCGACAAGATCGGCCGCAAGCCGATCATTCTCACTGGCTGCGCGCTGGCGGCGGTCACCCTGTTCCCGGTGTTCCATGCGCTGACCAACGCCGCCAATCCGGCACTGGCCCGCGCGCTGGCCTCGGCCCCCGTCACCGTCACCGCCGATCCGGGCGAATGCTCGTCGCAGTTCGACCCCGTAGGCCAGAACAAGTTCGACACGACGAGCTGCGACATCGTCAAGAACGCGCTCGCCAAGGCCGGCGTGAACTATGAGAATGTGAAGGCCGCCCCCGGCACGCTCGCCACCATCACCATCGGCGGCAAGCAGTTCACCGCGCCCGATCCGCGCCAGGTGAGCGGCGACGCGCGCAAAAAGGCGATCGCTGCCTTCACCGCGCAGGTGGTCGGCGCGCCGGCGGTGCCCGCCAAGGGCAACGATCCGGCCAAGCCCGCGGTCACCGGCGAGCTCGCCAAGGTCGGCTATCCGACCAAGGCCGATCCCGCGGCAATGAACAAGCCGCTGGTGGTGGCGCTGCTCTTCTACCTCGTGCTGCTGGTCACCATGGTCTATGGCCCGATCGCGGCGATGCTGGTGGAGCTGTTCCCCAGCCGCATCCGCTACACCTCGATGTCGCTGCCCTATCATATCGGCAATGGCTGGCTGGGCGGGCTGCTGCCGGCGATCGGCTTCGCGATGGTCGCGGCCAATGGCAACATCTATTACGGGTTCTGGTACCCCGTGGTGGTGGCGGCGGCAACCTTGGTGTTCGGCCTGATCTTCCTGCCCGAAACCTTCCGGCGCAACGTCGACGGCTGATCCTGCGCCCCTGTCCCAGCAAAAGGCCCCCGCGGATCCTCTCCCCGGGGGCCTTTCCCCATCGGGCGATGTCGATCGGCCCACCCCGCCATGCGCAGGTGAGCGTTTCCCTGCCTGCCGCCTGCGCTACCGAACGGTAGCGCGCGACGGCGGGAGGCCTGCAAGGCGCAACGATCACGCTCAGGCGCCCCGATTTGGGTTGATCCCCTTGCGCACACTTACCGATTCCAGGCGACCAGCGCTTCGATGATCGCGACGGTTTCGGCCGGGTCCCGCACGCGCACGCTGTCGATCCCTGCGGCGCGTACCGGGTCGTCGTTGCCGCCCGGATAGATCGCGTCTCCGAAGAACAGGATCGCTGCGCGCGGGACGGCGGCATGTTCGACCAGCCGATCGATGGCATAGGCCTTGTCGACACCTTCGCGGGTGATGTCGATCGAGGTCGTGCCGCCGATTTTGATCGAGAAGCCCCGCAGCTGGTCGGCGAGCCGGCGCTGCAGCGCCGATCGTTTGGCCTGGTCAGGATCCCACGCCTTCTTCGCATCGACCGGCGCCGCCTGCCCCAGCGCCGAGAAGGTGATCTGCGTGCCGCGATCCTCGATCTGCGGCCCCCACAGCCTTTCCGGGCGGAGGCCCGCATCGGCGACGGCACGCTCCAGCGCCGCCAGGATCTGCGCGCGTTCGGCGGCGGTGAAGGAGTCCGCATAGATCTGCCGCCAGCCGCCGTCGGCGAAGCGATACAGCTTGGCACCGGTGGTCGGCAGGATGAACAGCCGCGCCAGGTTCGTCTCGGGCGGCAACCGCGAGATCACCTGCACCTCGAACTGCTTCCAATCGCCGCCGGAAATGATGGCAACCATGGCGATGTCCAGCAGCGCTTTAAGACGGGCCGCCATGGCCTGCTCGAGCGGCTGCTTGCTTTCGGCGAGCGTACCGTCGAGGTCGAAGGCAACCAACTGCTTCATGCGCTGCTCCCGAACGCGACTTGCAGCGAGTGCAGCGCACTCGCCCCGTGAGACCTTCGACCGTCGCTGGCTCGCGATCTTGCCGCTGCCCAGCCAACGTCAAGCACGTGCAGATGCGTTTTCGTCGACCGGCACGGTTCAGGGCCATCCGATTACGAGCCGTGCACAGCGATAACGCGAGGAACGGCGAATGGTGCCGCATGGTACCCCGGCGAGAGGCCCGGAATGTCGCGCCTGCCACAGCCGAAATCCCCGCCCGTAAGCGCGGCGCCGTCCGCCTGAATGCGTACTTGTCCTACAAAACTTCTAGACTCCAACTTTCTCCTGTGCGATTTAACTTTTGCATATGAATTGAAGCGATGCGGCGGAGCGTGGCGAACACGCCGGCCGGCGTCGTGATCAGGGATGACGAACGCGATCGGCAAGCAGCCGAGGCGTCGCTGCCGCCCTGTCTGGGAGAGTCGAGTTGAAACGGTCAAAAATCGTCAGTTCCTAGCGTTTTAGGTCGGCCGCCACAGCGGATGTTGCACCTTGCCATGCAGGACCGCGCGCTTCGCGCCACCACTTCCTGCGGCCGATCTCCAAGCGAACCAAAACATGCAAAAGGGGACCAATATTCCATGAGAAACATGCAATTGCACCGGATCGCGCTACTTGCAGGCACGATGATGACGCTAGCTTCGGCCCCCTGCGCCATGGCGCAGTCTCACGAAGTACAAGACAGCGAAGCACCTGCTGCCGACACGGACGGCCAGATCCTGGTTACCGGCCTGCGCGCGTCGCTCCAGTCGGCAAGCCAGCTCAAGCGCAATTCAGAATCGATCCTGGATGCCATCGTTGCGCAGGACATCGGCAAATTGCCTGACAATCAGGCGATCGAGGCGCTTGCCCGCCTGCCGGGTGTGCAGGTGACGCGCAGCGACGACGAGGCCAATGGCATCCTGGTGCGCGGCCTGCCCAACGTGACGACCACGTTCAACGGCCGCGAACTGTTCACCGTGGAGAATCGCCGCGCCAACCTGCAGGACTTTCCGGCCGGCGCGCTGGCGGGCATCGAAGTCTACAAGTCCGCCACGGCCGATCTCGTCGATCCGGGCCTTGCCGGGCTGATCAATGTCCGCACCCGGCGGCCGTTCGACTTCAAGGGGCTGGAACTCGCCGGCAGCGTTCGCGGCGCCTGGAACGAGCAGACCAAGAAGATCGACCCGACCTACAACCTGATGGTCTCCGATCGCTGGAACACCGGTATCGGCGATATCGGTCTGTTGGTGAACTACTCGCTGGTGCAGACCCGCTATCGCAACGCCGTCCGCTTCATCAACAGCGACGTGACCACGATCGACCGCGGCAACAGCAACGCGGCGGACGACGTGCTGGTGACCACGCCGGGCATCGGCGGCAACGTGCATGTGCCGAACGAGATCGGGCTCTACTACAGCCGCGGCAAGCGCGTGCGGCCTTCGGTCAACGGCGCCTTCCAATGGCGGCCGGCACAGAATTTCGAGATGTATCTGGAAGGTTTGTGGCAGGGCTATCGCGGCAAGAATGCCAATGATCGCTTCGGCACCAACCTGGTCGACCGCAGCGACGCCGGGCTGCAGGCGACATTCAGCAACGTGGTGCTCGATCCCAAGGATCCGACGCGCATCACCAGCCTGACCAAGAGCGGCGGCAAGCCCGGCGAGACCTATCGCTCGACCACCAACGACCAGGGCGACACCTACCAATATGCCGGCGGCTTCAAATGGAACACCGGCCGCGCGGAGATCACCGGCGAAGGCGCCTGGACCAAGAGCGTCTACACCTGGAAGACCTACAGCCTCGACGGGCAGACCAGCACGTCGCCGACGGTCGACGTCAACTTCGATCGCGACAACGGCGTGTCGTTCGCCCTGCCCGGCTTCGCAGGCCTCGACCCGAAGAGCTGGATCTGGCGCGGCTTCTACGACAGCCGCGGCCGCTCGGAAGGCGCAGGCACCCAGTGGCGGATGGACGTGAAGCTGGATACCGACTGGGCGGTAGTGAAGCGGCTCGATTTCGGTCTGCGCGCCACGACCCATACGGCGCGTACCCGCTCGGGCGATCGCTATGCCTGGACGGCGCCGCTCGCCCTCCCGCTCGCCTCGCTGCCGATCGGGCCGCTGGAAACGGTGACCGACGGCTTTCGCGGCGACGTCCAGCCCTTCAAGAACTGGCTGACGGCCAGCCGCGACGGGATTCGCGACAATTACGAGAAGCTCCGCCTCGCCTCGCTCGATGCGATGAAGAAGCTCGACTGGGCCAGCGACATCGCCAACTGGAGCACGCCGGAGGCGCAGATCCCCGCCCGTAGCGGGTTCGACGCGAGCGAGAACAGCTATGCCGCCTATGCGCAAAGCCGCTTCGACTTCGAGCCGGCCGGTGTTCCGGTGGACGGCACGCTGGGCGTCCGCATCGTCAACACCGACGGCCATTATTCGGGCACCTTCCAGCAAACCGATGCCAACGGCGTCGTCACGCTGGTGCCGCTGACCACCAAGCAGAACTATGTGAACGTGCTGCCGACCTTCCAGGCGCGGTGGAAGATCACGCCGAAGCTCCAGCTTCGCGTGGGCGCGACCCGCACCTTCACCCGCCCCTCCTTCGGTGACCTCAACCCCACCCGCACCATCTCGATCGTCAACCCGACGAAGAGCCCGAACGAGACGCGCGCCGCCTATGTGAGCAGCGGCAATCCGAACCTGACGCCGCTCACCTCCGACAATTACGACGTCAGCCTGGAATATTATTTCGGCAACGCCGGTTCGGCCTCGGCCGCGGTGTTCCGGCGCGACGTGAACGGCTTCATCAACACCTATACCCGCGACGTGCAGTACGGGAATTACGGTCTGGTGAGCCTCACCCAGCCGGAAAATGCCGGCAAGGGCAAGATCCAGGGGTTCGAACTGTCCGGCCAGACCTTTTTCGACTTCCTGCCAGGCTGGCTCTCCGGGTTCGGCGCGCAGGCCAACCTGACCTATCTCGATGCCAAGAACGCCCTGCCGGAAACGTTGGGAACCGGGGCGCCGATGGTCGCGATAACCGGCGTATCCAAATGGACGTACAACCTTGCCGGCTTCTACGAGAAGGGTCCGCTGGCGGTGCGGCTGTCCTACAACCGCCGCAGCGGCTGGGTGAACAGCTACAGCCGCAACAGCAACGAGAGCCAATATGCCGGCGAACTGGCGCGGCCGGTCGCCCGGCTCGACTTTTCGACCAGCTACGAATGGAGCAAGAACGTGACCTTCACGTTCGAGGCGAGCAACATCCTCGCCCAGCCTTACGAGAATTACCGCTACTATAGCGAAACGGCCTATTACGCGCGCGACGTGCGCGACGAGGGCCGGTTCGTGTCGCTGGGTGCGCGCTTCAAGTTCTGACCGCCCGCGGGCAGGGTCTACTACCCCTGCCCGCCACGTCGCGCCGTTGCACCGAGCGCATCGGCTGGGCCAAGGCTCCCATCTACCACACCGCGCTGCTTTCCACGGCCGGACCATAGCCCGCCCACCTGACCGAAAGCACGAAGGGCCGCCCCATTGCTGGAGCGGCCCTTCCATTGCCTACCACTGAAAGCGGGAGGTCAGAAGCGGCAAGCCTCGCCGAGGTTCGCCATGCTCATCCGATCCGTGTTCAGCGGCATGTGAGAATGAGACATTCGACCACCTCCTTTCCTGTCCCCACGCAAGTTTATGCAAATCTAACGCGACGCTCCCGAGTTCGATCTCGAAGCTTAATGCGCTTACGCTCTACCTCGCCGTTGCTGACTACCGGTTGCCAGCACCTGTGAGGAGTATGTTTGCGTGGTGTCTGACCGCATCGAAGCGCCTGAGCAAGGTGCCACCATCCTGTGGGTGGGGCAGGACCGTGATGGGCATTGGCTGGTCCAGGAAAATCATGGCCTGATGGAAGGGCGGTTCGTGTCCCGCACAGCGGCGTGGCAGTTCGCCCGCGCCGAGCGGCACGCCTTCCCCGGCGCAGCTCTTATGGAGGCGGAGCAGCCGCTCGTCGCAAGCACCTCCTTCGATCCCCCGGCGCCGGACGAATGCGCCCGGCGGGCCGCGTAAGGGAGGGCGTGATGCAATTTGCTCATGCCTTTGCGCTTCCCGCCACGCCCGCGGCACCCGCCCTGGCGGCTCGATTGCGTCACGCCCTGTGCGATGCCGCCGATCGCGCCGCGATGCAGGATCTGCGCTGGCCGGTCGTGGCCGCGCGCCTCGAGGCGATGCGCGAGGAGGGACGCCGCAGCATCCGCATTGTGGACGCCGCCTGCGGGGATGCAAGCCTGTTGCTGCTGGCGCTCCGATCGGCGCGCGCCCTGGGTTTTGTCGCAATCGAGGCGCGCGGCGTGGATCGCGACGGCGCGCTGCTCGCCCAGGCGCGTCGCGTCGCGACGACGATACGGGATCCGGCGATCGATCTTCGCTTCTACATCGGCACCGCCGCGGCGGCGATGCGGGACGAGACTGCCTTCCCTGCCGACATCCTGCTCTATGCAGCGGCTCCCGGCGAAGCTTCGGCGCTGATGTGGCTGGCCCGGCGCGCCGGGCGAATGGCTCTCGCGGGGCCGCGATCGGGCGGCTGCGCCAGAGCTTCCTCGCCGCCGGGCAAACGCTGAGGAGCGCCGGCATCGTCGTCGACGCCGACACCGTCGACGGGTATCTGGCCGAACGGCATCGCTGGGAGCCACGGATCCGGCATGTGGCGCCAACGCTCGGCTACGACATGGTCGATGTCGATCGCCGCTCTGCGGAAGCACGGCACGCACCGGAGCCCTGATGCGCCGGCGTATCCGCCCCACGACCCTAGCGAAGGTTGGTGGCCAGAAAGTCCACAAATACCCGCACCCGCGCCGGCACATTGGGCCCGCCCACGAACACCGCATGGATCTGTTCGATGTCGCCGGGGTTGAACGCCTCGAGGAGCGGGACGAGCGTGCCGTTCGCGATCTCTTCCGCCACGCTGAAGGCGCCCACCCGCGCGATACCGACTCCGATCGCCGCGAGCTGCCCCAGCGTCTCGCCATTATTGGCCTCGAACCCGCCGCGCACCGATAGCGCGAAATCGTGGCCATCGCGGCGGAACGGCCAGACGGGTTCGGAACGACGGAAGCTGAAGTTCAGGCAATTATGCGCGAACAGGTCCTCGGGCACCCGGGGCGTTCCGTGGCGCGCGAGATAGTCGGGTGCCGCGACGATCACCCGCCGGGTCTCGCCGAGCTTGCGGGCGGTAAGCGCGCTGTCCGGCAGCGGTCCGAACCGCACCGCGACATCGGCCTGCCCGGCGGCGATGTCGACCAGCGTGTCGGTGAGCGCGATGTCGATCAGGATATCGGGGTAGAGTGCGGCGAATGTGCCGAGCAGCGGCACCACGCACAGCCGACCATGCGACAGCGCCGCGCTGACCCGCAACCGCCCGCGCGGACTGCCCTGGTCGGCAATCTGCTGCTCCGCATCGTCGAGATCGGCGAGGATCCGCCGCGCCGCCTGCAGATAGGCGCGGCCCTCGGCGGTGAGCGAGAGCGCGCGGGTGGAGCGCAGCAACAGGCGCACGCCCAGCCGGGCCTCGATGCGGTCGACCGCGCGCGCCACCGCCGACGGGCTCATGCCCAACTGGCGGGCCGCAGCCGAGAAGCTGCCCTGCTCGATCACGGCGGCGAACAGCGCCAGCGCATGCGCCCGGTCGCTGCCGCCGCTCAGCTTTGCGTCCATTGCACAAATCCTTCGCGTTCGCTCCAGCTACACCGCCGCTGCCACGCCGTCCATCTTTGCCTCCGAACAGGTAATGGGATGATGATCATGGAATATCGGCAATTGGGACGATCGGGTCTGCGCGTGCCCGCGCTCAGCTTCGGCGCAGGCACCTTCGGCGGCCAGGGGCCGCTGTTCAGCGCCTGGGGCCAGAGCGATGCGACCGAGGCACGCCGGCTGATCGACATCTGCCTCGATGCCGGGGTGACGCTGTTCGATACCGCCGACGTCTATTCGGGCGGCGCGTCGGAAGAAATCCTGGGTGCGGCGATCCGCGGCCGCCGCGACGCGGTGCTCGTCTCGACCAAGACCGGGCTGCCGATGGGCAACGGTCCGCAGGACTGGGGCGCCTCGCGCGCGCGCCTGATCCGCGCGGTGGAGGATGCGCTGCGCCGGCTGGGCACCGACCATATCGACCTGCTCCAGCTCCACGCCTTCGACGCCTCCACGCCGACCGAGGAGGTGATGGGCACGTTCGACCTGCTGATCGCTTCGGGGAAGGTGCGCTATGCCGGCGTCTCCAACTATCCCGGCTGGCAGGTGATGAAGGCGCAGGCGGTGGCGGAGCGCCATGGCTGGCCGCGGCTGGTCGCCCACCAGGTCTATTATTCGCTGATCGGCCGCGCCTATGAGGCGGACCTGATGCCGCTGGCGGCGGACCAGGGCGTGGGCGCGCTGGTATGGAGCCCGCTCGGCTGGGGCCGGCTGACCGGCAAGATCGGCCGCGATCGTCCGATCCCGGAAGGCAGCCGCCTGCACGCGACCGAGCAGTTCGCGCCGCCGGTTGAGCCCGAGCATCTCTACCGCGTCGTCGATGCGCTGGAAGCGGTCGCCGCCGAGACCGGCAAGACCGTGCCGCAGATCGCGATCAACTGGCTCTTGCAGCGCCCGACTGTGTCCTCCGTGATCATCGGCGCGCGCGACGAAGCGCAGCTGCGCCAGAATCTCGGCGCCGTCGGCTGGAGGCTGAGCCCGGAGCAGATCGCCGCGCTCGATCGCGCCAGCGAGGTGCTGCCGCCCTATCCGCACACCCCCTATCGCCAGCAGGAGGGCTTTGCCCGCCTGGCCCCGAGGCTCGCATGAAGAACCAGCTTGGCCTGCTGGCCCTTGCCGTCGGTGCGTTCGGCATCGGCGTCACCGAATTCGCGCCGATGGGGCTGCTGCCCGTCATTGCCCATGACCTGCAGGTGTCCATCCCCGCGGCGGGGCTGCTGATCAGCGCCTATGCGCTGGGCGTGATGCTCGGCGCGCCGCTGATGACGCTCACCACCGGGCGGGTGCCGCGGCGGATGCTGCTGATCGGCCTGGCGGGCATCTTCACCGCGGGGAACCTGCTTGCCGCCGTGTCGGACAGCTATGCGCTGCTGCTCGTCGCCCGCGTGCTCACCTCGTTCAACCACGGCGCCTTTTTCGGGGTCGGCTCGGTCGTGGCGGCGGGGCTGGTGGCGCCCGAGCGCCGGGCCAGCGCGGTCGCCTCGATGTTCATGGGGCTGACCATTGCCAATGTGGTGGGCGTGCCGCTCGCCACCTGGGCGGGCGAGCATCTCGGCTGGCGCGCGTCCTTCTGGGGCATCGCCGGCCTCGGCGTGCTGACGATGGCAGCACTGCGCCTGACCCTGCCCGCGCTCCCCGCACCCGAGGGCGGCAACGTGCGCGCAGAGCTGCGGGTGCTCACCCGCAAGCAGGTGCTGGGCGCGCTGGCGCTGACCGTGGTCGGATCGAGCGCGATGTTCACCGTGTTCACCTATATCACCCCGATCCTGCGCGAGGCGACGCATGCGTCGCTGGGCTTCATCACCGCGATGCTGGTGCTCTATGGCCTCGGATTGACCGCAGGCAACTGGCTGGGCGGCCGCTTCGCCGATCGCTCGGTCGACCGTACCTTGCTGATCACGCTGGCCAGCCTCTCCGCCATCCTGGTCGCCTTCGCCGTGCTGATGCCGCAGGCAGGCCCGAGCGCAGTACTGATCTTCCTGTGGGGCGTCGCAAGCTTCGCGCTGGTGCCGCCGCTGCAGGTGCGGGTGATGACCGCGGCCGCGGATGCGCCCAACCTCGCCGCCGCGGTCAATATCGGCGCATTCAACCTCGGCAACGCGTTCGGCGCGGCGCTGGGGGGCGGCGTGATCGCCGCGGGGCTCGGCTATCCGGCGGTGGCGCTGGCCGGGGCCGTGACCTCGCTGATCGGGCTGGTGGCGCTATGGGCCACCAGCGCCGGCAAGACCCAGCGCCGACCGGCGTGGAGCGGCGCATAGCCCGTCGCCGCTATTTCCATCCGGCGGCCCGCGCCCGTGCCTCGGCCGCGGCATCGAGCGGGTCCCCTGCCATCAGCTCCTGCGCCGCGGCCATCAGGGCGGGATCCGCCGAGCCCGCTTGCGCATAGCCGCTGGTCGAGGCGCGGCTGCCGCCCATGGTCTGCCGCAGCGCCCAGCCCTTTTCCTCATGACATGCAATGCCGTCCGCTGGCTGCGACCGGAACACCCGACAATAGCGCCCCTCGCGATCGCGGAAGCTCACGACCATCTGCACCGCACCGCCATTGGCGGCGAGCTGCTGGTCGAGCGCCCCCGCCAGCGATCCGGCGGCATAGAGCTGCCCGTCGCGCGTCCGGACCACGCCCTGCTCGGGTAGCCCCTTGCCGACGAAGAGCCCGAGCACCAGCGCCGCCGCGACGGCCCCGCTCCATGGCGCCCATGCCGGCATGCGAACGGTACGGCGGCGCGCCGGCAGCTCGACGACGCGTGGGCGGAGCATGGCCGCGAGATGCTCGGGCACCGGCTCCTGCGCCACCGCGGCGAAATGGCCATCGAGCCTGGCCCGCAATGCCCGGTGGCGCGCGACTTCCTCGCCGAGCGCCGGGTCGGCGGCGATCGCCCGCTCGACGCGCTTCGCCTCGATCGGGCCAAGCTCGCCATCGGCATAGGCCATCAGCAGTGCGGGATCGATGCTCACAAGGTTTCTCCCAGCCGTGCCATCAACGCCTGCCGCCCGCGCACCAGCCGCGAGGTGAGTGTGCCCATCGGCACGTCGAGCACCTCGGCCGCTTCCTTGTAGGCCAGCCCCTCGACCAGCACGAGCGCCACCGCCTCGCGCTGCTCGTCGGGAAGCGCATGCAGCGCCGCATCGACCTCGCTGAGCGCGATCCGTGCCTCGGCACCGCCGTCCACGCCGATATCGGCGCCCGCATCGGCATCGAGGAAGGTCTGTCCGGCGCGCTGCCGGCTACGCGCCATGTCGATCCAGCTGTTGCGCATGATCCGATACATCCAGCTATCCATTCGCGTCCCCGGCTGCCAGGACGCCTTGCCCAGCAACGCCTTTTCCAGCGCCATCTGGCAAAGATCGTCGGCATCGGCGGGGTTTCGGGCGAGCGCACGCGCGAACCGCCGCAGACGCGGCAGCAACGCGAGCAGATCGTCCTCAAAAGCCGCCAACCGCAGGGTCCCTTGTTCGTGGATGAAACGTGTGGCCTGCACCGTTTCATCCACAGCTTCGAAATCTTGTGCAAGGATAATGGGACGATGCGACGGCTATGGCACTCGATCGGGCTCGTTCCGCTACTCGCGGCAACGCCCGCGCTCGCCCAGCTGGTGCCGCCCGTTCCGCACCTGCCCGCGCCGCTGTCTCCCGATCGGCTCCTCAGCCGCGTCGATGATGCGTTGGAGAGCACCACCGATCGCGTCGCGCAGCGGCTTGAGGCGATTCGGCGCAGCACGGCCGCCAGGCTGGTTCGCGCGTATCCCGACCGCATCGCGCTGGATCCGGACGGCAATCCCGCGCGCGCGGGCGAAGTCGTGGTCGATGATCCGGACGAGGCAATGCTCGCGACACTGCAGGCCAGGGGCTATGGTGTGCTCACGCGCGAGGAGGTGCTGGGGGTCCGCTATGCCCGCCTCGCCGTGCCGCACGGCCGCTCGCTCGGCCAGGCGATCCGTGAACTCCGGAAACTGGGCGCGAGCGGCGTCACCGCCGATCAGCTCCATGCGACGAGCGGCAGCGTGCCCGCCAAGCCTGCGCCTGCCGACATGGGAGGCGGCACGGTGGTGGGCGTCATCGATGGCGGCGTCGCAGGCGCGACGCTCCGAGCCGGTTTTGCCAGCGGCGCCCCGCGCGACAGCGACCATGCCACCGCCGTCGCCTCGCTGATCAGCGGCGCGGGGATCGTGCGGGGCGGCCTGCCCGGCGCGCGGATCGCCTCGGCCGATGTCTATGGGACGGATCCTGCCGGTGGCAACGCCACCGCCATCGCCCGCGCCATCGGGTGGATGGTGGAGCACCGGGTGAGCGTGGTGACGATCAGTCTGACGGGCCCCGCCAATCCGGTGCTGGGCAAGGTGATCGCGGCGGCGCAGGCCCGCGGCACCGCGATCGTCGCCGCGGTGGGCAACAACGGACCAGCGGCGCCGCCCGCCTATCCCGCCTCCTATCCCGGCGTCCTCGCCGTCACCGGGGTGGACGCGCGAGCCCGAGTGCTGATCGAAGCCGGGCGGGCAAGCCATCTCGACTATGCTGCCCCCGGCGCCGACATGCTGGCGATGGGGGCCAGCGGCCGGACGATGCGGGTGCGCGGCACCTCCTTTGCCGCGCCGCTGGTCGCGGCCACGCTCGCGCGCTTCTATCCGGCGGCAAGCGCAGGCCAGCTCCAAGCAGCGATCGCGAAGGTGAACGCCGTCGCACGCGACGCCGGCGCGCGTGGGCCAGACCCGGTATTCGGGCGCGGTATTGTCTGCGAAGCATGCCGCACGCCTGCCCAATAGGCTGATTCCAAAAGACAAATTCTCGCCCGCAAAATTTTCGTCGTTCTCGGGATTAAACCGAAGCCGGGCCCCGTTCTCCCCATGTCAGTAGCTTTTTGGGAGAATGGACATGATCAAGATCCTTGGCGCCAGCGCACTTCTCGCCATTGCCGTCGCAACCCCCGCCTCGGCGCAGATCCTCGGTGGCGGCGGGCTCGGTGGCAGCCTGGGCGGTACGCTCGGCGGCCTTGGCGGCCCGATGGGCGGTCCCGGCATGCTCGGCAGCACGTTCGAGCGCTCCTCGCGCGACCTGCCGATCGCCGGCGACGCAACCGGCAGCCTGCGCGGCTCGACCCGGAGCGAACGCAGCGTCGACACCCGCAAGGGGCACGTCAAGGCCTCGAACGAAACCAGCCTGGACTCGGCCATTGCGAACAGCGCCCGCATGGGCGATCACGCCGTCAGCGGCACCGCCTCGGGGAGCGCACGCGGCAGCGGCAGCGCCGACGCGCAGCTGATCGGCACCGATGCGGTCCGCAGCGCGGCCGGTAATGCGGTGCACGGCACCCGCAGCACCGCTTCCGCGGTACGCGGGAATGCCACTGCCGCTGTGACCAACCTGCGCGAGGCGACCAGCGGGGCCGTCGGCGCCACGCGGACGGGCGCGGAGACGACGCTCAGCCGGGTCCGCAACGCTGCGCCCAACCCCGGTGACGTGGCCGCCGGCGCTGCGCACTCCGCCAGCGGCGCCGTCGCGTCCAGCAGCGGCACGCTGGCCCTTGCCGGCTCGGCGGCGGCGAGCGGCGCTGGTGCCTTCCCGGTGACGCCCGGGATGGTCGTCACCGACGCGAAGGGCCACGCGATCGGGACGGTGCAGTCGGTGCGGACCTCTGGCACCGGTGCGGTCCAGCAGGTGCTCGTCCGCGTGAAGGACAAGACTGCAACGCTGCCCGCGGCGAACTTCACGGGATCCGGTGACGCACTGGTCTCCGCAATGGGCCGCGGTGAGGTCCGGAAGACAGCAGACTGATCCGCAAGAACACGGGCCAAGGCCTAGCGGCGCAGCGATATTATTCGCTGCGCCGCATTTCCCATTCTACTCAGTTCCAGCCGCCGGACACGCCGATTCTCGGGCGCTCCTTCACCAATGGAGGCGGGCCATCTGACATGCTGATACCAGGCTGCGTTGATACCGTCTCCTCCAGCCTATCCCCGTCATCCCGGCGAAAGCCGGGATCCATTCGCCTCTCGGTCTCAGCAAACGCCGATAGCGAGACCGCAATGGACCCCGGCTTTCGCCGGGGTGACGATGTGGAGGACGAAGATAGGTTCTTCTCCGTGCAGGTTGGCATTAGGCGTCGATCTGCTCGGCCGGCCTTGCCCGCAGGCGCGCAGCGTCCCGCGCAGGTGGCAGACCGAACAGCCGGGCATAGTCGCGGCTGAACTGCGAGGCGCTTTCGTAGCCGACCCGGTGTGCGCTCATCTGCGCGCTGCCGGTATCGCGCAACAGGCGCCTCGCCTCCTGAAGTCGCAGGGTCTTCTGAAATTGCAGCGGGCTCATCGATGTCGCCGCCTTGAAGTGACGGTGAAACGACGCGCGGCTCATGCCGGCCAGATCGGCGAGTTCGTCAATACGTATGGTTTCGTCATAATGGGCACGGAGCCAGCCAATCGCGCGATGGATGCGCGACAATCGGCTAACCTCCCGCGCGATCTGGCGCAGTTGTCCGTCGTCGTTCTGGAGCAGTCGATACAGCAGTTCGCGATGCCGGGCCTGTCCGAGGACGGGAATATCCTGCGGCATGTCGAGCAGTTCCAGCAGCCCGCGCAATGCACCCAACAACGGCGCGGTGACGGTGTTCACTGCGAAGCCGCGCGGCGAGGCGGGCAATTGGTCCGGCAATTCGTCCAGCAGCGCACCGATGGCGGCGCGGTCGACCGCCACGCTCACCGCCAGATAGGGCGCATCTGCACTCGCGTCGCTGACGCAGCCGCTGGCGGGAACGGCGACACTGGCGACGAAATAGCTGGCGGGATCGTAGCGATAGGTCTCGCCATTGATCGTCACCTGCTTCGCGCCCTGCAAGACGATGCACAAACGCGGCTCAAGGACGCCCGACGCGGCCGGGCTCGGCTCGGTCGCACGCAGCAATGTCAGGCCGGCAATGGCGCTCTCGGTCCGGTCCCCGCGAGCGTGGCGCGCGACAAGATCGCGCAAGGGGCAGAGTTGCTCCTGCATGACCGATCCATGGTCCTGCGCGGCGTTCGTTGCAACGCGCGTGAGACGATCGGGCAAGATTTCGCGCCGATCGGGCGAGGGAAAACGTTCAGGCAAGACGATCTCGTGGCGGCGCGATGGCAAATTGGAGCGTTGGACATGACGATGGAGTTCAATGATTGCACCACCACCGACGACGTGCTGGAAGGGGTCGATCTATCCGGGAAGCGTATCCTCATAACGGGTGTGTCCGCCGGTCTGGGCGTGGAAACGGCGCGTGCGCTCGCCGCGCATGGTGCCCAGGTGGTCGGTGCAGCGCGCGATCTTGCAAAGGCGGCGGGCGCAACCGCCGTCGTTCGCGAGGCGGCGTTCGCTGGCGCGGGAAGCTTGGAGCTGGTGCAACTGGACCTTGCCGATCTCGCCAACGTGCGTGCATGCACCGATGCACTGCTCGCCGACGGGCGCCCCATCGACGTCGTGATCAACAACGCGGGCGTTATGGCGACGCCGTTCGGCCATACCGTGGATGGGTTCGAGACGCAGTTCGGCACGAACCATCTGGGTCACTTCCTGCTCGTCAATCGCATCGCGCCGCTGATCGCTTCGGGCGGACGGGTGGTGTCGGTCGCGTCCGCGGGGCACCGCTTCGCCGACGTGGACCTCGAGGACCCCAATTTCGAGCATACCCCTTATGCCCCCTTCATCGCCTATGGCCGATCCAAGACGGCCAATGTGCTGTTCGCGGTCGGCTTCGATCGTCGCTTTGGGTCCCGCGGCATCCGGGCAGCGGCGGTGCACCCCGGCGGGATCAAGACCGACCTCGGCCGATACACCGCTCCCGTGGCGGAGGCAGAGATGATCCGCGCCATCAACGAACGCAACGCCGCCGCCGGTCTGCCGCCGTTCCGCTACAAGACGGTGCCCCAGGGTGCGGCGACCAGCGTCTGGGCCGCGGTCGTCGCCGATGGCGATGCGGTCGGCGGTCGCTATTGCGAGGACTGCCATGTCGCCGAGGTCGCCGACAATCCCGAGGTGCGCGGCGGCGTTCAACCCTACGCGCTCGATCCGGACCGGGCGGACGCGCTTTGGGCGTTGAGCGAGAAGATGGTCGACGAGCGGTTCGACGGGGTCGACTGAAACCAGGCGCGGGCGGGATAACGGGCCGCCCGTCACCTTTCCCGAGACCATCGCAGCGGTTCGCACCCACCGGCCCGCTATGGGCCAAGGCCGCTTCCGCCAGCCCCGGTCATTCACCGCATGCGACGGGAACGACGGCATTTGGGTCGCCAGGCGCGCCCTCGCGTGTGAATGACATCGCCCCACAGCAAAAGCCGTTGGTCCGGCTCTCGATCATGTAGCCGCTCTGGCCTGGCGTATGGCCACGCGGCGGGATAGCGCGAACGCCCGGGAACACCGCAGCCGGTGCGTTGCCTGTCTTCAGGCGGCCTGCGACGACATAAGGTCCGATCGTTGGCACGGTTCTATCAGCGTGCAAGCCGGGTTGCGGAGTGCGCGGTGTTCTCGGAAGCGATGGTAAAACGGGAAATCAGCCGCCACCACGGAGCCTTGCAGCAGCGATGCAGCTGCGTTAGGACAGCAACACACTGGGCAGGGAGGCTCGTGGTCTTGGAAGAGTATCGAGCGCCGGCCATAGCAACGCTGGCGGCGCAATCGCGGCCACGAGCCTTCCGGCTTTCCGCCTCCGAGCGGCGGATACTGCAGCGCTGTTGGCAGCCATCATGCTTTAATACCGATCAAAAAGAGTTCATCGCACAAATAGGACGATGAAGTATATAGTAAATATTTACGGCGGTCGGTAAAAATCGAGACATGTCTAATGTTCAATCATGCATTTTAGAATAGTAATGCCATTCTATTAACTGCATATCGGGCGAACTGTTTAAGGCAGCAGAAGGAACATTGATGAAAAAGAGTCTACTCTGCTTTACCGCTGTGTTGTTCACCCTGAGCAGCCCGTCGCTGGCGCAAGACAGCGACGGCGAGGATCACCCGATGCTGCCGCGCTATCCCCAAGCCGTCATCGACGGCTATCGCGCACCCTCGCTGGACGAGATCGTCATCCCGACGGGCCCGATCGCCAATGTCGAGACGCAAACCAATCGAACGGTGGTGGAAGGCAAGGTCACCCATATCGACTATCGGATTAAGCCGGCCACCGCGCCATTGCAGATCGAGCGCTATTATGTCGATTTGCTGAAGAGAGCAGGCTTCTCGATGGCGTATTCGTGCGTCGGCACGGCCTGTGGGCGCGACATGGGTGCCCTGATCCTCAACTCCGGCAAGGTCGCGCCGACCGGTCTGGCGGACGGCCTGTTCAATGACAGGATCCGGGTGCTGGTCGCACGTCGCGCGAATTCCTGGGTCGTGCTGCACATCGCCGAAGGACCGGATCGATCGCAGATATTCCAAGCCATCGTTGAAGACGCATCAGCGCGGTAATCGGGGCATCTGTCAGCGACCGACAGCCGCCTATCCGTGATCGCAGGCAACGCGAACGCGAGGAGATACATTGTGAAGAAGGCTATTTTTGCAGTAACCACCATAGCGGCCATGCTTTGCGCTGTTCCGGCCAATGCTGCGCTGGTTAACCTGAACTACAAGCTTTCATATTCCAGCGGCTTTCAATATCAAAGCAACACCCCCGTACTCTCGGGACTGGTCGCTGATTTCGACGTCGCCTTCGACGATTCAGCAGATATCGCCCCGACGTCCAGCGGACTGACCATCCATATGCTCAACCTCGGATGGACGAAGCCCGTTACGTTTGCGTACAATGCTTATCTCAAAAAGATCATGCTCAGCACCAATCCTGGAGCCACATGGGGGCATAATGACAATCCCGCTGTCAATGGCTTCGGCGTCTTTCTGCGAACGGACCAGCCAGAGACAACGGTATATGCCGCCTACTCAAACGGATCGGGTATGTCCTATGAAGGCACGCTCGGAGTATTGAGAACCGAGTTGCAGACTTCTGCCGTCCCCGAACCGATTACGTGGGCCATGATGCTGGTCGGCTTTGGAACAGTCGGTGCGGCCGTGCGCTACCGTCGCCGCAAGGTCGCCATTGCCTATTGAGCGGCGGTGTTGACCGTCCAGTTTTTGTTAATGCGATGATAACCGCCGCATTTCGCCCATCGAAAATGGTTGATGCGGCGGTTTTCTATTGCCCTACCTTTCCACAAAGGAAGATTCAACGGACAGCATTGGGTACAACGGACCGCGGGTTTACGCGGCTGGCGCGCGCTACCCAGAAGAGGGAGGCGCTTGCGCCGAACCCACGCGGCGTCGCCGAAGCACGCGGCGCAAGTCTCGCTTTGCCTTGCGCAGCCCCATCCAGCTACCAGTGGCGCAAACCAACGTGACCATGCCGAGCAGCGGCAGCACGACCAAATCCCAAACAGGCCGTGCCCGAAGGCCTGGCAGGTCGAACCGGTGGAGGCCGTCTTGCAGCCAGCGAGAAGCGCGGGCATTGCCGTCAAGCGTGCGGAGCAGCGCGCCGCTATCGGCATCGATGTAGAGCCGCGTCGCTTGCCCGTCCGCCAAGTCCGCCCGCCAAACCGGCAGCGCCGCCGGAACCTTGTGGCCGTAATAATAGGTGTCCTCTACGGTCAGCAGCGTGAGGCTGGCAACCGGCGGCCCGGACCGCAGCGCTGCCGCCAGCTCGTCACGCCGCAGTGGCGCTAGCCGCCCCTCAGCATCGAAGCGCGTGACTACCCCCGCGCCGTTGACGGCCAGCAGGAATATGTCCCCTCCTAGCGGAGCACTTTCCAGCCGCCGCGTATCGGCCGGGATCTGCTTGATCCGCGCCAAAGCGGTGCGCAGCGCGCCCCAGGTCATCGGCCCGGCGAGCCGCTGGCGCTCGACGGCCCCGGCGCTGCTGCCGAGAAAGCCCCACGGGTTCATCGAGAACAGCCCGCTCGCCACCCAGGTCAGCGTCAGCACCCCGAAGGCGAGTCCGAGGACGTGGTGCCACCACCACAGCCCTTTGTAGGGCGAACCGAAGCTGCCGTCCCTCCTTCGGCGCAGCCGGGCGATCCCGACCCAGAGGCCGGTTACCGTCAGGAAGCAACCGATCAGCGAGGTCCAGATCACCACCTGGCTCCAGAGCGCGGAATTCTGCCGCAGGAGCACGGGATAGAGCCAATGCGGCACTGCACCGAACCAGCCCCAGAAGCGCTCGAACCGCGTCGTTTGCTGAACCACCTCGCCACGCTTGCCGGCAATGTACACGGTGGTGCCGGCGGGGTCGGCATAGTCGACGCGGAAGAGCGGACGGTCGCGGCGAAAGGTCTGCACCGTCCACTGGTCGATGCCGGTCTCCACCACGCGTGCCGATGCGCCTGCTACACCGGCCTGCTCGGCATAGTCGGAGGCGACCCGACGCAGGTCGGACGGGGACAACGCGGCCAGTGGAACTCCCCTGGCGAGATCGTAGCTGCCCGGAATCGACCGAACCGGCTCGATCCGCCGCTCTGGCGCCGTGGCGGGAACGACGCGCAAAATCGTCCGGCCCGCCATGGTCTCCAGCCGTGCCGAGGCCAGCTCTAGATCATCCGGCAGGTCAATCCGTGCCAGAGCCGCCGCTGCGGGCAGCCGCAGCGGCGGCAGCCCCCGCACCTGCTCCGCCGGTGTCAGGCGAGGATAGTCGACATACATCATGACGAAGCCGGACAGGCACCAGAGCGTCATCACCATGCCGATGATGACGCCCAGCCAGCGGTGCAGTATGAGGACCGCCTTGGGCATCGTCAGAAGCCTAGGCCGTAGCTGACCCGCAGTGTCCGCGGTACACCGCGGGTGAAGTAGAGGAACCGCCCCACCCCGCTATCCGGAACGGCAGACTGGAAACCGCGCGTCGCATAGTCGCGATCGAACAGATTCTCCACGTTGATGCCGAAGCGGTGGCGGCGTGCCGCATCGGGGAAGAGGGTCAGGCCGGCATCGACGATCGCATAGTTGCCATAGTTGCGGCGCCCGAAGCCGCTCGCCGTGGCATAGGCGTCGCCGACCCAGTTGACCGAGGCACTGGCCCCCACCGGCAGCCGCCGGGGACGCCACGCGACCGTGCCGCGCGCCAGTTGCTCGGGGGTGCGGTCACGCTGGAGCGACGAGCCCTCGGTACGCGCGCGGGCATAGGTGTAGCTCGCGTCCAGGTGCCAGGCATCGGCGATCACCGCGCCCAGCACCACCTCGGCACCGCGCACGTTCACGCGGGATGCCGAGTTCGTGTAGATGCCGTCGGGATAGGCGGGGTTGGTCGTGTCGATGTCGATCAGATGATCGATGCGGCGGGCGAAGACCGTCCCCTGCCAGTGGAGCAAACCGCCGGCGAGGGTGCCGCCGATGGCGGCATTGATGCTCAGGCTCTCCTCGGGCTTGAGGTTCGGATTACCCAGCTCGCAACACGGATCGATCTGGTAGAGCTGCGAGGCGCTGGGCAACAGGAACGACGTCCCGCCATTGGCCTGCACGAACAGGGTGTCGGTCAGTTCGATGCGACCGGAGACGTTCCACACCGCCTTCCGCGATCCGCTGCCGTCATTGTATCGTACCCCCGCCGAGAGGCGCGCGCGGCGTGAAAGATCGTCGTTGGTGCGGATCTGGAAGGTACCGGCATGGACGCGTTCCCGGGTCGCGGCGATCCGAAGCACGTCGTCGCGGCCGCTGAACTGCTGGAAATCATAGCCGATCAGATAGTCCAGCCCGCGATGCGGCCGCAGCTGCACCAGCGCACTGCCGCCATAGTCCTTGAAGCCCCAGAAGGTGCCGGCCGGATACACCACGATCGGCGCGCCGCCGCCCACGGGATTGCGGATCTGGACATAGGCGGTCTTCCAGTCGTGGAAATATCCCTTGAGGAACAACTGCACCACGTCGTTGCCGACATAATCGAGCCGAACGCTGGCGATCTCTTCGTTGCGATCGTTGCGGCTCTCGCGAGTGCGGGTGGGGCTCAGATTGTCGAGCTTCGCCTCGGTGTGGATATATTGAAGGCTGAATCGCCAGTCGGGGCCGAGATCGTAGCGATATTTGCCGCCGACCGACCACAGGTCGTAGCCGCGGGCGCGATCGGTCGCGCTCGGCTCCATCCGGCTGAAGGGCTGGTATCCTTCGGAGCGATTGTACGCACCCCATGCGACGAACTGGTGCCGGCCTGATCCACCACGCACATAGCCGCCGAGGTTGGTGCCGGCGAAGCTGTCGACGCTGGCGTCTACCTGCCCGCCGAAGCGGTCGGCGAAGTCGCGGGTGACGATATTGATCACGCCGGCCGCGGCCTGGGTGCCGTAGAACAGGCTCTCGCCGCCCTTCAGCACCTCGACCCGCTCGATCATGCTGGCGGGCAGGGTGTCGTTGGGCGAGGTGCTGCCGTAGAGTCGGTTGTTGATGCGAATGCCGTCGACCGTCCACAGCACGTCCTGCGTCCGAGAGCCTTGCAGCGAGACGTCGACATAGCTGAACGGCCCGCTGCCGGGCTGCACGTAGAGGCCCGGGACCGTGCGGAGCGCACTCGCGACATCGACCGCGCCGCTGTCGCGGACCTGGGTTTCGGTGAGGACGGCGAGATCGCTACCATAGCGGGCACGCTGGCGCGGCAGCGTCTCCTCGAGGCTGGTACCGGTGACAACCAGCGTTTCGGCCGCGTCCTCGGTCTGCGCATGGGCTGGCTGGAGGGCAGCGGCAAAAGCGAACACGGTCGCGAACCGCGAAACGGACAGAAGATTCATCAAACATACCCCCGGCGTCGTCGACGTCGGGCGGGAGCGTGCCGTTCACACGAACGGTCGGCGCACGGCGCCGGCCGGACGCCATGGGCGACCGACGCACGTGACCGATGCGGCTCCCGCCGCTCGTTCGTCGCTCAGACGGAGTACACCGTGCCGCGGCCATCCCCTGGACCAGGGCAAGAGCGACCAGACGCCGGCAGGTCTCCTGGCTCACGGGTCGTCGCTCGATGCACGCCTTCCCAGACCCTGAGGCCCAGTGGCTGCTTCCGTGGAAGGAAGCCCGTGCGTCTCGCTCACCGCTTACAGTTGCAGGGACAGCCTCGGATTAGGGCGGCATGCCGCCTTCACCGCGTTCCCTTTTAAGTTCCTTTCGGAACACCAGCGCGATCTGTGCTCGCGGCGAGGAATGCCGAAAGCGTTGCGTTGATAGAAGCGTACGGTCGGCACGGCAAGGCAGCGGTCGGCATCCTCGCCGCGAGGACCTGGACCTTCCTCTTCCGCATCTTCGTACGGTTGAAATTTTTACGGCAACTGGGTCTAAGCAACGTAGAGATTCCGCGCGGCGGATTCAGCAGCGCCGCACATAGCCAGACATCAGCCAGCGCGGTTAGGTACGCCGCCTGTTGCCTTCGGCTTCGCTGCGATGGTCTGCGTTGTAGTCATCTCATCTGACATTCTTTACTCGCTCTTTTATCGTGACTTTCAATCAGAACATTATGCGCAGACGGGACAGCATCCAAGGCCGCAACGGTTTGGTTACGGTGCTGCTCAGCCGCCGCAACCAGGTGTAGGGGTTTCATCAAGGGTTTCATGGTGATTTCCTCTGCTATGCTGAGCAAATCACCAGCGCGCACGACCATGTCGAACGCTCAATTGGCGCGTGGTCGCAGTGCTGGAGCGCAACGCCAACATGGACTATTGCGTTGATGGCGCAGAGGGGCGACCGCGGCCCAGCAGAACAACCGTAGTCGGGAGCATTGCAGAGCGGTTATTTGCGCCCGCCGAATGGCGGGTTTCAGCGAAAGCCGTCGATCGCATCGGCGAACGCAATGTGCCGCGTTGGTCGGCTGCTGCCGGCCTTTCGTGGGGACATAACGGCCGTCACAAAACGGCGCGTCGAACGGGATCTCTCTCAGAATCCGACGTTTAGCGGCGACGGGATCGCGTGCCAGACGACAGCAAGCGGACCGGGCTCATTCTACCGCCTTCCACATCGATTTGGGGTCGAGGCAAATACTGAACGCACCCTGTCCCTTCGCGCGCGGGCCGGTGGCCTTCGAACTCCCCGGCCCGCGCGCAGGATCAGGCGGCCCTGGTCGCCTGATCCATAAGCGTCTTCGCCAGCGCGATCGCGTCGGCTTCCTTCCTCTTGCCGGCCTGCACCTCGTCGGCGATCTCGAGCAGCCGGCTGGCGATCACCGTGCCCGCCTGCGCCGCCTCCGTGATCCTGAGCCCGTTCTTGGCGTTGGCGATGCGATCCCATTCCGCGCGGATCGCCGCCCAATAGTCCTTGGTCGCCGCCCAATAGGCGTCCGCCGCCTTGACGTCATAGCCGTCGAAGCGGGTGTAGCTGTTCAGCACATATTCCTGGACAACCGGCTGCAGCTTGCCGTCGATCACGCCCATCTTGGTGTTGTCCTGCCAGTGGATCCAGCCGGTCGGCGTCGGCTGGTGGCGGTTGATGCCGAGATAGCGGTCATAGACCGGTCCGCGCACCGCGTCGCGCCGGGCGAGCGGGCGCCAGGTCCAGCCGGAACGCCAGCGCCGCACCCCGGCTTCGGTGGTCCACTGGCCCCAGCTGCCATAGCGCGGGCTGTCGTCGACCTGGTACACGGTCTGCGACCAGCGGCCGCGCCGCATCGCCTCGGGCACCGCTTCCCACTTCCAAGCGTTCGGACCGGCATAGACGAGCACGCGGGCGGGTTCATACTCCCAGTCCTGGCGCCAGTGCTTGATCACCATGGTCTTGCCGTCCTGCTCGACCACCAGCAGGTGCTGGAGAACGATCTTCCGGCCGGTGTCCTCGATCACCCGCACCACTTCGTTGCCGCCGGAGACCGAGCGGTCGATCGGGGAATAGTCGGCGCGCCACGCGGTCGATTCCTGCATGTCGAAGCGCACCTTGAAGGTGCCGGCCATGGCGAGGATGTCGTGCCGGTCAGCGTCGAAGGATGCCTGTTCCTCGGCGGCGCTGCGCGGTTTGAGCGGGCCGTCCGCTGCCGCAGGAAGCACCGGCACCATGGCCGCGAGGCCGAGGGCCAGCAGGCCGAAACGTCGAAACTTCATGATGTGCCCTCCGATGTTCAGAAGCGGTAGCTGATCGAGACGCTGCCGTTGCGTCCCGGCTGGGTGTAGGCGTCGGTGATCGTCGAGCTGGCGGCGAGGCCGCGCACGTCGTTCCACCAGGCATATTTGGCGTCGAACAGGTTGAAGATGCCCGCCCGCAGCGTGAGCCCCTGGGTCAGCCGCACAAAGGCGGTGGCGTCGACAATGGTGAAGGCGTCGGGCCGATAACAGGCGGCGGTGCACACGCCCGTCGTGGCGCTCGCTTCCTTGCGGGTGCTGTGGGTCACGGTCAGCTGGCCGCCAAAGCCCCCGTCCGGTGCGCGATAGCCGAGCCCGCCGACGATCTTCGCCGGATCGACCGTCGACAGCGAAGACTTCACGCCCTGCCGGATGACGTCACCATCGGCATAGGCGAAGGCCAGGTTCGCGCTGAAGCCGCGGCCGAGCTGGGCATCCACCCGCCCCTCGATGCCGTTCACCCGCGCCTCGTCGAGGTTGATGAACTGGTAGACCGCCGGGTTTGCGGGCGTGAACGCGCCGCCCACCACTTCCTGCGAGATGAAGTTATCGTAATCGGCATGGAAGCCGGTCAGCTGCATGCGCACGCCGCCGCCGCCGAAGCGGATGCCGCCTTCGACGCTGCGGCTGGTCTCGGGCTTGAGGTTCGGATTGGGCTCGGAGCGATAGCCGAAGGCGAGGTTCTGGAAGAACTGGTTCACCTGGCTCGGCTCGGGCGCCTTGAATCCCTGCGCATAGTTGGCGAACAGGCTCACGTCCGGGCTCAGCGCGAGCGTCGCGCCGATCTTCGGCGAGACACGCGAGCCGCTCTGGCTGGCCGAGTTGAACGCCGGCAGCGCGGCATCCTTTTTCGGATCGAGCGCATAATGGTCGAAGCGCAGCGCCGGGAACAGCGTCACCGGGCCGAGGCTGATCTCGTCCGAGACAAACAGGCCGGCCAGCGTGAAATCGGTGATCGGGAAGGCGCGGGTGGGATAGGTCTCGCCCGCCGGCGGCACGGTGCCGTCGCGGATCCCCTCCTGCCGGGTGCGGCTGGCGTCTGCCCCGATGATGAGACGGTGGCGGAGCGCGCCGGTTTCATAGCCGAAGATGATCTCGCCCGATCCGCCGAACACGCGATTGTCGAAGGTGTTCAGCCGGGTGCGGTCGGCAAGCGTCGTGCGGCCCTCGGCGGCGAACTGGCTGTCCTCGGCCTGCTGCCAGTAGAGGCTGAGGCGGGTGCGCTGGATCGCACCCTGTCCGGCCCAGGTCCAGTCGAACGCCGCGCGCTTGCGCTTGGTGCTGTCACTGGCGGTGGTGCCGGCGACACTCGCACTGACGCTGGTCAGCACGTTGCTATCGAGATGGTTGTCCAGATATTCGCCGGTCAGGCGCAACTTGTGGCCGGTGCCGGGCTCATAGACGATGCGGCCAAGCACCGCATTCGCTTCGCCGTCCTGCGGATTGGCCTTGGTGCGCGACATGCCGCTGCCGCCGACGCTGCCCTGATTCTCCAGCTCGGCGAAGTCGCGGCGGGTATAGGCGAGCATCGCCGACCAGGAGCCGCTGCGCCCGGCAAGGATGCCGGTTTCGCTCCATTCCTGATCGGACGACTGGTAGCCGGCGCGCCCCAGCCCGCCCACCGACTTGCCGCGGGTCAGGAAATCGCCGGGATCGGCGGTGGTGAAGCTGATCGCGCCCGCCAGACCGTCGCTGCCATAGAGCGCCGAGGCCGGCCCGCGCAGGATCTCCACCGATTTGACGAGGCCGAGATCGACATAATCGCCGCGCCCGACGCTCTGCGCGCCGAAGGTGAAGCCGTCGGGCACGCGCACGCCGTCCACCTGGATCAGCACGCGGTTGCCGCCGATACCGCGCACGACGAACCCCTCATTCCCCGCACGGCCGGTGGTGCCCAATGCCGCGCCGAAGCGGGCCGGCTGGCGCGGCACGCTCACGCCGGGTTCGAACCGCACCAGATCCTTCACGTCGTTGACCAGCTGGTCGGCCATCTTCTCGTCGGTGACGACCGTCACGGTCGCAGGCACCTTCTGCGTGTCGGTGGCGAGGCGCGTCGCGGTGACGGTGATGGTGGCGGGATCGGGCTTGCCGTCCTGCTCCCCGGCGACAGGGGTCTGCTGCGCCTGTGCGAGCGCCGGCGCAGCAGACAGGTAGGCGAACAGGCTCGCCGCCCCAGCGAGGCGGGCGATTGGATAGGTCACGTGGTCCCCCTTACTTGATATTGCGACTGATTCGCGTTTGCTATAGCCGCAAAATGAGGTGTGTCAAACCACGCCGTAACGATGCGAGAGTTGGGCTACTCAGCGCCCAAGGTCCGTTCAGCGCCAAGCAGCCATCTCAGGAAGGCTTGCTGGCAGCTGGTTTCACGAGCTTCGTCAGCGTTGGCGCTCACGACGCTTTTGGCAAAGCCTGCCGTTCGAAGCACCATTAGTGAACGGCCTGAGTTGGTCGGCACACGATGTGCCAACTGGCCCTGCGGCTGTCACCGGACGGTTTGCCCTTTTCAGACGAGCGTGGAAGCGACCAATCGGCCAATGCCGCCAAACACCTCGTCGAACTGCTTTTCCGTCGGTCTTCCCTCGCGCGTATACACCGCAATCACGATTGGCGTATCGGGCCGAGGCCATGCAACGGCGATGTCGCCGGCCATGTCGCGCCCGCTATGGCCGGTCTTGTTCCCGATCAACCAACTTCTCGGCAGGCCGCCGCGCAGGCGGGGGTTGGTCTGATTGCCGATAAGCCATTGAGTCAGTAGCGCCTTCGACCGTGCGGACAGAACATCGCCAAGGACCATCTTCTGCAAGGTGGCGGCCATCGCGGCGGGAGTCGTCGAATCCCATGGCCCACCCGAAGGCACGCGATCGAGCTGCGGTTCGTAGTGGTCGACGCGGGTTATCCCGTCTCCGATCGACCGCAGGAATGCGGTGAGCGCGGCCGGACCGCCAGAACGGGCCAACAGCAAATTGGCACAAACACCGTCGCTTATCTCCACCGCAGCCTTGCACATCGCCTCGACGGTCATGGCGCCCTTTGTCAGGTTGGCCTTGGAGACGGGGCCCCACAGATCCTTCGTGTCCCGGACCCCGTAGCGTATCGCGGCGTCCAGCTTCTCCTCTCCGCGATCAACGCGTGACAGCACGAAGGCCGCCAGGGAGGCTTTGTAGGAGCTGCACATGATGAAGCGTTCGTCGGCGCGCCATGTCAGCTTCGCGCCCGTCTTGACGTTGACCGCATAGACGCCAATCCGACCGCCCGTCACCCGCTCATACTGTGCGATCGGATCGGAAACAGCCGATCGCGCGAGCCCAGGCCAGCAAACCAGCGCGGGCAAACCAAACGAAAAAACGCGTCGCGTGGGCTTCATGGGAGCAACCTCGTCATAAGCGATGTTGCGAGTTTGACGGAGACGGCCTGCGCCAGCAAAGGACGATATCTCAGTTTTGCCATTAGAAAATTGAGGGATGAATGGCGCGTGCACCCATACCACTGAACGCATTGCGCGCCTTCGAGGCGGCCGCGCGGCACCTGTCCTTCACCCGGGCGGCAGACGAACTGTGCGTCACACAGGCCGCCATCAGTCACCAGATCAAGGCGTTGGAAAATCGGCTGGGTGTAGCCGTTTTTCGTCGATCCAATCGGGGTTTGAAGCTCACCGATGAAGGGCTCGCCCTGGCGCCGACACTGTTCGAGGCCTTTGGCGCCATCGATCGCCTGTTCGAGCGGTTCGAGAATGGCGGCGTGCAGGAGGTATTGACCGTCAGCGCCGTGGGTACGTTCGTCGTCGGGGCGCTGCTCGAACGCTTGCCGGTGTTCAGAGCGATGCATCCGGGCATCGACCTCCGCCTGCTCACCAATAACAACAAGGTCGACTTGGTCGCGGAGGGCCTGGATTATGCGATCCGCTTCGGGGACGGTGCCTGGCACGGCGTCGAGGCGGACCGGATCTGCACTGCCCCGTTATCGCCCCTATGCGGCCCATCGGCAGCAGCCAACCTGCGGGAGCCCGCCGACCTGCTTCGCATGCCGCTGCTGCGATCCTATCGCCCCCAGGATTGGCCGGCATGGTTTCAGGCTGCTGGCATCGAGGTCAGCGCGATCCGCGGCCCGCTGTTCGATTCGTCCCTGATCATGGTCCAGGCCGCAATGCAGGGGGCCGGTGTAGCGCTGGCGCCACCCGCCCTGTTTCGTCGCGAGATCGAGATGGGCCATTTGGTGCGGCCCTTCCCGATCGAGGTGCGCTCGGACAGCTATTGGCTGACGCGCCTGAAGTCACGCACGCCAAGCCATGCGATGCGCGCCTTTAGAGTGTGGCTTCTCGGCCAATTCAGCGAAGGGCCGCTGCCGGATTGAAGGCGGCGACAATTAAAGCATTTTCAAGTTGACCGTTCACGGTCATTGACTCGGAAAATGCGGCAATCAAGAACTTAGAGCGTCTTCGCCCAAGGTGAAAACGCTCTAGCGACGAGCCTCTTGCCCATGGGGGCAGTGTCAGAAATTTCGTCCGCTCCAGCTCGATGACATTGGGGAAGACGATACGGCACAATGCAGGGCGATGGTCAGCCAACCTGTCCCGCCTCAGAACCGCTTCCGCAGCGACAACTGCACCGTGCGACCGACAGGATCGAGTATCCTGGGATCCAGGGCAAAGGGCAGCGCACCGCCATCGGCGGCGACGTGCGGGCGGGTGTTGAGGAGATTGGTGACAGCGAGTTTGATCCGCAGTCCGGCGGCATCCTCGCCCTGGCCGCTAACGCGGCCGATGTTGAGCGTCATCTGTCCGTCCATCGTCCGCAATGCGGCATATCGCAGCCGAAGGCTGTCGGCACCTTGGCCGAGAACCCCATCGGTCCCTTCCCGCCAATTCCCGCTGAACTGCGCGGAGGGGAGAGGCGCCCGCGCGGCAAGGCGTGCGCGCGCACCCTTGAGATCACCGGACAGGATATCTGGATCGGTCGCAGTCCGGCGCCCCGGAACGCGTCGCGCTGCTTCTGACCTCGCTCGCGCACGGGGGTCGGCATGGCGGCACACCAACAGGTCGTTACAGGTAACACAGGCGCGTTGGGCTGATCTGGGAGGAGGGGACACCGGCCACCAACAGGGCTGGTCACCGATAGCCAGACCTCGGCTGCTGGAGCCCATCGGCAAAACCCCGCCTGCCGAAGCCGAGGAGCGATACTACGCCATGCTCGACGAAGTGCCCTGGCCGCGTACCTTGAACCACGAAGCCTCCGACAAACCCGGCGCGGTTCACTCTCGAGGCTCCGGCGGTTCTTCCATAAACAGCGCATCTACGCATTCGGCAGGAATCGATTCCCGCCTAAAGGGAACACCTGGCGATTGCGCAAGCAGAGGCGCTGGAATCAGGCGCGAACAGCCGGAGGTTCGCCACCAGGTGGTTTTCGCGCTAGGATTGACGGCGCACGCCATACCCGCCCCCGCCGGGGGTTTCGATGACGATCCGATCGCCCTTCTCCAGCTCAGCGCGCGCGGCACCGCCGATCGGCTCTACCCGCCCGGTCGCACGCTGGATCCATTGTGTCCCATGCTGACCGCAGTTTCCGCCGGCGAGCCCGAACGGTGCCACCGTCCTGCGTGAGGCGACCAGCGTCACGGTCATCGGCTCGAGCATCGTCATCGCGCGAACCGCGCCGTCGCCGCCTGGCCACCGCCCCGCCCCGCCCGATCCGCGCCGGACGGCGAAGCGGTCGAGCCGCACCGGATAGCGCAGCTCCAGGATCTCGGGATCGGTGATCCGGGTGTTGGTCATGTGCGTGTGGACCGCCGAGGCCCCGTCAAAGCCAGGGCCCGCCCCTGCCCCGCCGCAGATCGTCTCGTAATATTGGTGACGATCATTGCCGAACAGAAAGTTGTTCATCGTCCCCTGCGACGCCGCCACTGCTCCCAGCGCGCCGAGCAGCACATTGCACAGCGCCTGGCTGACCTCCGTATTGCCGGCGACCACCGCACTGCCCGGCGGCGGCGCGAGGAACGAACCTTCGGGGACGACGATGCGCAAGGGTGCCAGGCAGCCTTCGTTGAGCGGGATCGCCTCGCCTGCCAGGCAGCGAAACGCATAGAGCACCACCGCCCGCGTTACCGACGGCGGCGCGTTGAAATTGCCAGCGCTCGCAAGACCGGTGCCGGTGAAGTCGATCACCGCCGTGCGCGCTACTTGGTCGACCGTCACCGCCACCCTGAGCGGCGCACCGCTGTCCAGCCGGTCCTCGAACACACCGTCGCGCAAACCCGCAACGACGCGGCGGATGCTCTCCTCGGCATTGGCCATGACATGGCCCATATAGGCGTGGACCATCGGCCAGCCCCGGGCGGCGACCAGCGCCTGCAGTTCGGCCACGCCGCTGGCATTGGCGGCCAGCTGCGCCTTGATGTCGGCGACGTTGACGTCCGGGTTGCGGGCCGGCCATTCGGCCTCGGTCAGCAGACGACGGAACGCCGCCTCCTGGAACACGCCACCATCGACGAGCAGGAAATCGTCGATCACCACGCCTTCCTCGGCGAGCCGCGCCGATTCCGGCGGGGTCGATCCGGGCGTGAGGCCGCCGATATCGGCATGGTGCCCGCGATTGGCGACGAAGAAGCGGAGCTCCCCGCCGTCGAACACCGGGGTGATGACGGTCACGTCGGGAAGGTGCGTGCCGCCATGGAAAGGATCGTTGAGCGCGATGGCATCGCCCGGCTTGAGACTTGCCCCGCGCCGCGCCAGCACCGCGCGAACGCTGTCACCCATCGCGCCGAGATGCACGGGGACGTGCGGCGCATTGGCCACCAACCGCCCCTCGGCGTCGAACAACGCGCAGGAGAAATCCAGTCGCTCCTTCATGTTGACGCTGCTCGAGGTGTTGCGCAGCACCACGCCCATCCGTTCGGCGATGCCCATGAACTGCGTGTTGAACAGCTCCAGCTGCACCGGATCGGCGATCGCCGGATCGGCCTCGACGCGCGCGCCGGCGCCTGCATGGTCCAGCACCAGTTCACCGCCGTCACGCACGCCGAGCACCCAGCCCGGCTCCACCATCGTCGTTGCGGTCGCCTCGCGGATCAGCACCGGACCTTCCAGACGGTCGCCGGGGCGCAGCGCCGCCCGATCGAGCACCGGCACCGCATGCTCGGCACCACCCGTCCAAACCGGCACGACCGCCAAGGGCGCCGGGAGCGGCCCGTCGCGCGGCGGCAGCGGCGGCGGCGCGACGGTTTCGCCGGGCAACACCGCCTCTACCATAAGGCTCTCGACCACGATCGCTCGATCGGGCGTGGCGAAGCCGAACCGCGCCTGATGCGCATCCTCGAACGCCGCCCGCATCGCTGCCGCGTCGCCCAAAGGCACGCCAAGCGACGTATCGGTGCCGGCGTAGCGCAACTGCGCCGTGGCGGTGTTGCGAACCGCTGCATCGCGGCCCAAGTCTCCGGCCGCTTCATCGCCCAGCGTCGCAGCAAGAGCGTCGAGATCCGCCACGACGGCCGGGCTTAAGTGCTGCTCGACCGAGCGTTGGCGCAGCGCCGCGCGGTCCGCCAACCCCATGCCATAGGCGGATAGCACCCCTGCCAGCGGATGGATCAGCACCTGCCGCATCCCCAGCACCTCGGCGACACGACAGGCATGCTGTCCGCCCGCGCCGCCGAAACATTGCAGCACGAAGCCGGCGACATCCTCGCCGCGCTCCAGGGCGACGCGCTTGATCGCCGCCGCCATGTTGGCGACAGCGACCGAGAGGAAGCCTTCCGCCACTGCGCGGGGGTCCTGCGGCGCGCCTGTTGCCGCCGCAATCCGCTCGGCCAGCGTGGCAAAGCCCCGCGCCACGGCGTCCCGGTCGAGCGGCTGGTCCCCGACGGGACCGAACACGGCAGGGAAATGCTCGGGCCGGATCTTGCCGACCAGTACGTTCGCGTCGGTCACGGTCAGGGGGCCGCCGCGTCGATAGGCGGCCGGGCCCGGATTGGCGCCGGCGCTGTCCGGCCCGACGCGGTAGCGCGCGCCGTCGAAGTGCAGGATCGACCCACCACCGGCCGCCACCGTTTCAATCGCCATCATCGGCACGCGCATCTCGACGCCCGCCACTTCCGCGTCGAACACCCGCTCGAAGCTGCCGGCATAGAGTGCGACGTCGGTGGAGGTACCGCCCATATCGAAGCCGATCACCCGGCCGAACCCGGCCCGCTCGGCCGTGCGCGCCGCGGCGACGACGCCGCCGGCCGGGCCGGACAGGATCGCATCCTTGCCCTGGAAATGCGCGGCATCGGCAAGCCCGCCATTGGACTGCATGAAGTGGAGCGGCGTGCTGCCCAGCGCACCCGCGACCCGATCGACGTACCGGCGCAGGACCGGGGAGAGATAGGCGTCGACGACGCTGGTCCGCCCCCGCGCAACCAGCCCGATCAGGGGGCTGACGGCATGGCTGGCGGAGACCTGCTCAAAGCCCGCGGCGCGGGCCAACTCGGCGATCCGAGCCTCCGTCGCAGGATGCGCCCAGGCATGCGTAAGCGCGATTGCCACGGCTTCATGGCCGGCGGTCCGCGCCGCCCGCAGATCGGCAAGCACGGCATCTTCGTCGAGCGGCACGACCGTCTGGCCCGCACGGTCGACCCGCCCCCCGGTCTCCAGGACGCCATCGTGGAGCGGCAGCGCCGGGCGAATGGCGAGATCGAACAGCGCGGGCCGCGTCTGGTTGCCAATCGTCAGCAGGTCGGCAAAGCCGCGATCGACCACCAGCAGCGTCCGGGCCCCCTTGCGCTCCAGCAGCGCATTGGTGGCGACAGTGGTGCCCATCTTCACTTCGTCGATGACGCCCGCCGGCCAGGGATCGTCCGCCCCCAGCCCCAGGATCTGTCGAATCCCGGCAATCGCGGCATCCACATAGCGTTCTGGATTTTCGCTGAGCAGCTTGGCGGTCGACAAGGTCCCGTTCGGCGCCCGGGCAACGATATCGGTAAAGGTACCCCCGCGATCGATCCAGAAACGCCAACCGCTCATGCCGCGGATCCTCACTTATAATTTATCGGTGAATCGCAGCATAAATGTTGACACTTCGCTTGTATAGCGCAACCTTCCTTCTGCAGTGGGAGGTGCAGGATGTCGGAACGGGGAGGAGCCAAAGCGATCGTGTCGTCGGCGCATCTCGCGGATGGTGCATCGCCTGCCTTGTCGGAGCTGGAGTTCAGCCTCACCCTTGCCGCCACCGCCTATCAGCGCTGGATCGCCCGCTGTGCCGCCGCCGCGGGGGTTGCGCTGGCGCCGCTGGAGGTGCTGATCCTTCATACCGTCCGCCATCGCGACCGCCCCAAGCGGCTTGCCGACATCGCACTGGTCCTCGACGTCGAAGACACGCACCTTGTCACCTATGCCATCCGCAAGCTGGAAAAGGCCGGGCTGGTCACGACGCGGCGCGCGGGCAAAGAAAAGCTGATCGCCGCCACGGAAGCAGGCGTGGATTTCTGCGCTGCCTATCGGGCAATCCGGGAGACGGTGCTTGCCGAGCCTATCGCCGTCGACGGCCCGGATGCCGCGGCGCTGGCCCAGGCCGCCGGGCTGCTCCGCCGCCTCTCCGGCCAGTACAACCAGGCGGCCCGCGCCGCCGCGACCCTGTAGGAGCGCGGCGATGCTGGTCCTCTCAGGCATCGTCATCATCATTCTCGGCTTCGCGTTGCGCATCCATCCGCTGCTGGTCGTCACCGCCGCGGCGTTCGCCAGCGCGGCGGCGGCCGGGTACGGCCCGATCGCCGTCATCGCGCTGATCGGAAAAGCCTTTGTCGACGCGCGCTTCCTCGCCGTCGCCTGGCTGGCGCTGCCGGCGATCGGGTTGCTCGAACGCGCCGGGCTGCGCGAGCAGGCGCGCGCGGTCGTGCAGCGGCTGCGACGGGCGACCGCCGGGCGCGTGCTGCTCGGCTATTTCCTGCTGCGGCAGGCCGCGGCCGCGCTCGGCCTGACCGCACTGGGCGGGCATGTGCAGATGGTGCGCCCGATCGTCGCGCCGATGGTCGAGGGCGCGGCCGAACGCGATGCCGATGCCTCGCTCGACGACGACACCCGCCAGCGCCTGCGCGCGCATGCCGCCGCGGTCGACAATATCGCACTGTTCTTCGGCGAGGATGTGTTCATCGCGGTCGGCTCGATCCTGCTGATCCGGGCGATCCTGCAGCAGGAGGGGGTGAGCGTTGCGCCGCTGGAAGTGGCGATATGGGCGATCCCCACGGCACTCGCGGCGCTGCTGATCCACGGTGCCCGGCTGCTGCTACTCGACGGCAGGATGTCGCGGTGATCGGCCTCGACGCGATCGGCATCGCCGCTGCCACGCTCCCCGGCGCGGTCGCGCTGCACCACGCGTGCGACACGCGATCGCCGCGGCATTGGCGGAATGCCGCCTTTTGGGGCGCCTTTGCCACGACGCTCGGCGTGGGCCCGTGGCTGCCCGACCTGGTCAATGGCTGTCTCGTGCTGGCGATGGTTGCACTGGCGACGCTGGGGCTCAAGCCAGGGCCCGTTACCACCACCGACGACACAATTCGCGCGACACTCGCTCGGCGCTGGGGTGCCCGACTGTTCCTGCCGGCACTAGCGCTGCCGCTGGTCACGCTCGGCGGCACGGTTGCCCTTCCCCAAGGGCGGCTGGCGGGCATTGCGCTGGTCGACCCCAAGCAGGTGACGCTCGGCGCCCTCGCCGCCGGGGCCACGGTCGCCCTCGCGCTTGCGCTGCTCCTCACCCGCCCGCCGCGCGGCACTACCGCCACCGAAGCGCGCCGACTGGTCGACGGAATCGGCTGGCCGATGGTCCTGCCGCAGATGCTGGCGGCGCTGGGCGGTATCTTTGCGCTGGCCGGCGTCGGTAAGGTGGTGGCGAATGGTGTGCTCGGGCTGGTCGCAGTCGATACGCACTTCGTCGCGACCCTGGTCTATTGCCTGGGCATGGCGCTGTTCACTTTGGTGATGGGCAACGCCTTTGCCGCCTTCCCGATCATGACACTGGGCATCGGCGTGCCGATCCTCATCCACCAGCTGCACGGCGATCCCGCCGCGGTGGCGGCGCTTGGCATGCTGTCCGGCTTCTGCGGCACGCTGCTCACGCCGATGGCGGCGAATTTCAACATCGTCCCCGTCGCCGCGCTGGAGCTGCGCGATCGGTTCGCAGTGATCCGCGTGCAGGCACCGACCGCGCTGCTGCTGCTCGTCTTCAATATCGCGGCGCTGACGCTGCTCGCCTTTCCCGGAAGCCCGAAATGACCCCCGATCTCGCCGCCAGCTTCGCCCGCATCGCGCTCGGCCATGTCGAGCGTGAATATCCGCACAAGGCAGACCATGTGATGGACGGGGATGCGGATGCCTATATCCCGCATCTCGTCCACCCCATCTTCTACGGCAGCTTCGATTGGCACAGCTGCGTCCATGGCTATTGGCTGCTCGCCCGCGTACGGCGCCTGTTTCCCGAGCTTGCGGAAGCAGCCGCCATCGATGCCCTCTTCGCCCGCGCCTTCACGCCCGCAAAGGTCGAGGCAGAACGTGCCTATCTCGATCGCCCCAGCGCCCGCAGCTTCGAGCGCCCCTATGGCTGGGCCTGGACGTTGATGCTGGCCAGCGAGCTGATCGTTGCCCACAGCCCGCACGCGCAGACCCTGCAACCGCTGGCCGACGCGTTCATCGCGCGCTTCGAGGAATTCCTGCCCAAGCTGCATTACCCGGTGCGCGCTGGCTTCCATTCCAACACCGCTTTCGCGCTGGTGCTGGCCGAGCGCTACGCCCGCGCCTCCGGCGATGACGCGTTCCGCGCTACGCTTCGCGCCGCCGCCTCGCGCTGGTTCTCGCACGACCGCGGCGCACAGGCCTGGGAGCCGAGCGGCGAGGACTTCCTGTCGCCGACGCTGACCGAGGCACTGGCGATGCAAGCGCTGCTAGCGCCAGACGTGTTCGCATTGTGGTTCGCCGCGTTCCTCCCCGATCTCGCCACTGGCCAGCCCGCCGCGCTGTTCACGCCTGCCCAGGTCAGCGATCGCAGCGACGGCAAGATCGCGCATCTCGACGGCCTCAACCTGAGCCGCGCCTGGGCGATGCGCAGCCTGGCACGATCGGCTTCGGGCGACATGGCCCGCGCGTTGGACGAGGCAGCAGCCCGCCACCTGGCGGCGGCGATCGGGGAGGTGGCAGGAGACTATATGGGCGAGCACTGGCTCGCCAGCTTCGCGATGCTCGCGCTTACCGGCACCGACGGCACGGGGTAGCTGCGGCACAAGCCGCCGAAGTGCCGAACGAAGGCGAAGCTGCGAGAAGGCCGCTGCGCGGCGTTCCTTGCTGACGGACGCTGCCGGTCAACAAGCCCGACCCTTGGCGCCTGAGAGCCTAGAAATGCGCATCCACGCCCAGCCGGAAGCTGCGCGGCTGGAGCGGCGTGATCTGGTTCTGCTGACGCACCAGGAAGGGCGAGCCAAGCGCGAACCGATTCCCGCGGGAATCGAGCAGGTTGGTCGCGGCGAGGCTGATTCCCCGCCGCTCGTTGCCCACGCGCAGCTCAAGTCCGGTATCCAGATAGTTGCCCTGGGGAATGCCGAGGATGGTGCCGATCCCCAGCGTCGACTTGCCGATGTAGCGGGCGAATCCGTTCAGATCGAGCCGCTGCCCCGATCGCAGCAACCGGCTATAGGCAATGCCGATCCGCCCGCTGCGGTCGGCGACATTGGGTAGCCGTGTCTCATCGATGCGGCCGACTTCGATGGCGAGGGGCACGCCCGAATAGGCCGGCGTGATCGCATACACCCGCGTCACCGAAGTGGCCGGTGTGATCGAATAGGCAGGGGTGATGTGGCTGTCGTTGAGGTACAGCGCGGCATCAAGTTCCAGGCCATCGACCGGCCGCCACTTGCCGGACCAGCCGACGGAGCGGATCCGGCCATCGCCGATGTTCGCCGTGGTCGGATAGCCGAAACCATCCACCAGATCGGCCTGCACGTTCCGCCAGCGGGTGTAAGACAGCGTCAGCGCCAAATCGAAGCGGCGGCGCCCCACCCGAGCGCCGATTTCGGTGGTTTCGACGCGATCGCCCTGGAAGCGCTGGACGAAGTTCTGACGAATGGCGATGCCGCCCGGGCGAAAGCCTTGCTGGTAGCGCACAAAGGCGACAACACCCTCGGCGGGGCGCCAGGAGAGCGAGGCGGCGGGCAGCAAGCGGGTTTCGTGCCGCGTCGCCCGCGCCTCCGGATCGATGCGCAGCGCGACGGGTTCCGGCACGTCCTGCGATTCACCGGTCAGCGAGGATTGCGTTACCCGGCCGCCGAGGGTCAGCGTGGTGCGGGCGGTGGGCGTCATGCCATACTCGCCGTAGAGCGTCGCTTCGTTGGCGACGTTGCGCACGCCGGTAAGCAGCGTGCGGACGGGCGCCTCGCCCGTGTCGCGGCGCACGCTGGCACGATTCTGCAGCAGGCTGAGCCCGATCAGCCAGCCTGCGCCGTCAATGCCGCGCCGCGCCAGCCGGGTTTCGGCGCTGCGCAGTCGAATATGGTTGTCCTGCCTAAACACCGTGGGCTGCGCATCGACGGAGGGCTGGACGTCGAGCCGGGTGATGTCGATCAACCGCGGCCCTTCGAATTGTTCGAACACCTGCTGGTCGGCATAGCCGAACGAGGTGGTCCAGACGGTCTTGCCCCAGCGCTTGTTGACGACCATCTCGCCCAGCCAATAGGCATTGTGATAGGGCTGCGCGACGCTGCCGGCCCGCGACAGGCCGTCGCCCTCGCGATCGGCATATTGGCTGTCGTCGCCGTGGATGCGCTGGGCGAGCGTGGTCAGGTCGATCGTCCAGTCGCTGCCGGGCGCATAGCGCAGCGCTGCACGGCCGCCGATCGTGGTCACGCGGTTGACGTCGTGCAGCCGGCGCTGGCGATCGTCGATATAGCCGCCATCGATCCCGCCGAAGCCGAGCACGCGCAGCGCCAGCCGATCCTGGACGATCGGCAGGTTGAGGATCGCACCGCCATCGCCGCCGGGCGCGCCGTGCTGGATCGCCTGCACGCCGCCCCAGGCCTGGCCGCCCATCATGCCGAGATCCGGACCATTTGGGACGACCCGCAGCACCCCGCCGAGCGAGCCGGCGCCATAGAGGGTTCCCTGCGGCCCTTCCAGCACCTCGATCCGCTTCACATCATAGAGCCGCAGGCTGGGGTCGGGCGCGCTATAGGTGATCCGGCTGTTCCCCCAATATTGCCCAACGGTCGCCTGGGTGGGCCCGACAAAGCTCGAATCGGCGATGCCGCGGATGAACAGCTTGTTGCGTCCCGGGCCCAGATGGGTGGACGTGACGCTGCTGGCGCGCGCCTCGATCGCATCGGTCCCGCGCGCGCCCTCCGCCAGCGACAGGCGTTCGCCATCGAGGATCTCGGCGCCGCCAGCATAGGCCGACAAGGGCACGTCGCGCTTCGTCGCAGTGACGACGATGACGTCGTCCTGCACCGCGGCTGGCGGCTTGGCCGGCGGCGCGGCAGCGCGTTGCGGCCGCATGACCCGGGGCTTTCCGGGCCCGACCGGGGCGCGTTCGACCACAAAGCTCGCCTCGGCCACCCGCCGCACGCGCACCGCCGCGCCTGCGAACAGCCGCTCCAGAACCTGCTGCGGCAGATAGCGGCCCCGCACGCCCGCCACCGGCAGCCGCAACAGGCTTGCATCGTGGATGCCGACGCTGACGCGGCCCTGGCGGCCGAGCATCCGGACCGCCTCCCCCGCCGTGGTCGCCGGGATATCGATATCGATAACGCGCTCCTGCGCCGCCGCGGGCGCGGCGACGACGAGGCTCGACAGAGCTGCGATTCTAGCGGGGCGGACCATCGGGCCGGGTGATCCGCCATCCCTCGCCGTCGCGCACCAGCCGGGCACCGAGCAGCGGTGCCACCCGCGCCATCACGGCGTCGGGCGCGCCATCGAGGACGATCGTGCCGGAAAAGCGCCGGGCGGCCAGCGCGTCGTCGATGACGACCGGTTTCCCCAGATTGCGGGCAAGATCCTCCGCAACGGTGCGCAGCGGCGCGTCGGTAAACTGCAGGAAGCCGCTGCGCCATCCGCCGACAGCACCCGGATCCACCGTCCGCTTGACGGGAGTGGCCGTCGCGGAGGCGCGCGTCAGCATGTCACCGGCGGCCAGCCGGATCACTGCCCCGCTGCCGCGATAGTCCACCGCGCCCTCGGCAACCGCCACGTCGAGCGCCCCGTCGCGATTGACGACGTTGAACACCGTGCCGACGTCGACCAGCCGCGCGCCGTCCTTCGTCGTCACCACGAACGGCCGGGCCTGATCATGGCGTACCTCGAACAACGCCTCGCCCTGGAGCATGGCGATTTCGCGCGGGCGGGCGGCATCGAACGTCAATCGCGTGCCGCCGTTGAGCACGATCCGCGAGCCATCGGCAAGGTCGACGGTGCGACGCTCGCCAGGCGCCGTGGCATAGTCCTGCTGCGCGCGATGATCGAGCGCCAGCCAGCTGCCACCCGCCGCAAGCAGCGCGACGCCTGCCGCTGCTGCCGGCATCCGCCAGCGCCGCGGCACGCGCGCCGGCGGCACATAGGCCGGTGCGGGAGACGGCAGCGGGGCAGGCGGAACGTCGAACAGCGCGTCGACGCCTTCGAGATCATCGAGTGCCGCTTCATAGGCGGCGTTGTGCGCCGGATCCTGCTCCAGCCACGCGGCAAAGGCGTCCCAATCCGCGAACGCGGGATCGCTCACGCGAATCGCCCATAGGCGCGCGTCCTCGCGAAGCAGATCGTCCGATTCAGCGCTCATGCCCATATCCCTGTCCAGACGGAGTCCTGCCGCCTATTCCGCATCGAATTTTTCGCGAAGCCGCGACAGCGCGCGATAGGCCTTTTGCAGGTCCTTCTCGACCGAGCTGACGCTGACGCCAAGTTCGCGCGCGATCACCGCCTGCCCCACCCCATCGAGGCGGTAGCGGCGGAAGGCGGTGCTCACGCGCGGCCCCTGCGCCGCCAGCACCGCTTCGGCTTCGCGCAGCCGCTGGCGCGCGATCAGCACACGCTCGCCTGTCGCTTCCTCGTGCGCGCCGAAGCTCGCTTCATGCCACGCCTGCTGGCGGCGTTCGCGGCTGATTGCGCTGCGGCTGCGATCCCGCATCACATTTTCCGCCGCGCGGAAAAGATAGGCGAGCGGATCGGCGAGCGGCTGCGACGGCGTCGCGACCACGCGCTGCCACAGTTCGTGCAACACGTCTTCCGCCTCGTCGCCAGCACCGCGTGCCGCCAGGAAACGCAGGAGCCGCGCGCGTTCCTCCACGAGGAGGCGCGCGATCCCGTCGGGTTTCGAATCCGGTTCCATCGCGCAGGGGAAAGCACCCCAGCCGCCCCTTGCCAAGCCCCCCAATCGGCTGAGGCTCGCGCCATCGCGCGACGATCCCGTTGCGTCGGAAGGAAATCAGCGCTCATCGCGGGAGATGCCGCAGCACCACGTCGCCGCTCGGCAGGACCGCCGGATCGTCCGCGAGAGCAACATCCCGCGCGCTGGCGAAGCGCGAGCGATAGGGAACCGTTGCCGGCGCGGGATCGAGCCGCTCCACCGGAACGGGAGCAGGCACGGCAGCAGCCGAGGGCGCGCCCAGATAGCGGAGCGGATCGACCGCGACGCCCGCTACCCGCACCTCGAAGTGCAAATGGCTGCCGGTTGAACGCCCGGTCGACCCCATCGCCCCGATCACCTGTCCGCGCGCGACGTGCACACCGCGATACACGAGAATCTGCGAGAGATGCGCATAGCGCGTGGTGCTGCCGTCCGGATGGACAAGCTCGATCCACCGGCCATAGCCCGGCGCTTGGCGCGCGATGCGAACGATACCATCGGCAGCCGCCGACACCGGCGCGCCCATCGGACCGGGCAGATCGATGCCGTCGTGAAACCTGCGCCCACCATGCAGCGGATCGCTCCGCGGCCCATAGCCGGAGGAGATGCGGGGTAGCGCACGATCCCGGGCAGCCCCGGCACCGGGAACCAGCAGGAACAGAAGGATCAGCAGTCGCATGGCCGAAAAACGGAGTCGCACCCCCGATTCCGCAGGCCGCAAAATAGTTTGCGGAATTGCCCGATCGGCCCCGTCTTCCCGCCAAAGCCAACCCGGAAACCATAGCGAGGACAGGGATGAACCCCACCGAAGCGCACATGCTCGACATGCTCAAAAAGGGCCGCGACGCGTACGGCATCGTCGCCGTAAAGGCAGAGTTCGAAGCCGAGGGCACCCGCCCGGACGAACTGCTCCGCCTGCTGGACCTTGCCCGTCGTGCGGACCTGAAGGTGGCGCTGAAGATCGGCGGATGCGAGGCGGTGAGCGACCTGCACGCCTCCCGCCTGTACGGCACCGACTATATCATCGCGCCGATGGTCGAGACGCCCTATGCGCTCTCCAAGTTCGCGGATGCGCGCGACAAGGTCTATGGTGCCGATGCGCGCGGAACGTCGTTCCTGTTCAACCTCGAAACCGCCGTCACGCTCGCCTCGCTCGACGCGATGCTGCCGATCGCCGCCGCGCGGCTGGACGGGATCGTCTTCGGTCGGGTCGACTTCACCCTGTCGCAGGGGCTGCCCCGCACCGCCGTCAACGAACGGGCGATCACCGATGCGGTTCGGACTGCAGCGGAGGCCTGCCGCCGCCATGACCTGGAACTGGTGGTCGGCGGTTCGGTCGCGGTGGAAGCCGGGCCGGCGCTGCGCGAGATCCGGCAGATCCGCCTCGATCGGTTCGAGACGCGCAAGATCATCTTCGACGGCGCGGCGGTGGAAAGCGCCGACTTCGAGGCGGGCATCGCGCTGGCGGTGGCGTTCGAACTGGCCTGGCTGGAGAACAAGCGCGACCTGTATCGTTCCGCCGCCGAAGAGGATGCCAGCCGCATCGCGATGATGCGCGCCCGCGCCGCCAGCGCGGAAGCGCGTCGCCTGGTCGCCGCCTGATCCATGTCGCTCGGATCGCATGTCGCGGCGCTGATGCGCCAGGTCGCCGAAACCGAGATCCTGCCGCGGTTCCGCATGTTGGCCGCGCATGAGATCGTGGAAAAGAGCCCCGGCGAAATCGTCACCAGCGCCGATATGGCGGCAGAGGCGCGCCTGCGCGAAGGCCTCGAACGCCTGGAAAGCAGCGCGCGGGTCGTCGGCGAGGAAGCCTGTGCCGAGGATCCGGACATGCTCGCCGATGTCGGCCAGGGACTCGTCTGGCTGGTCGACCCGCTCGACGGGACGGCCAATTTCGCCGCGGGCGGCGGCCCGTTCGGGATGATGGTGGCGCTGGTGAGCGACGGCGAGACGGTGGCCGGCTGGATGCTCGACCCCCGCTCGGGCCGGATGTGCCGGGCCGAGCGGGGCCTGGGCGCGTGGCTGGACGACCGGCCGGTTCGCGCCCGCCCCGCCGTGCGCCCGCGCCGGATCGCCGCGCTGGCGACGCAGTTCATGGCCGCCCCGGATCGCGCCTGCACACGACACGCCGCCGAGCGGCGCTTCACGCTGGAGCCGATCCCGCGCTGCGCGGCAGAAAGCTACCCGCGGCTAGTGACGGGGCGCAACGACGTCGCCCTCTTCCAGCGCATCCTTCCCTGGGACCACGCACCGGGCGTGCTGTTCCTTACCGAGGCCGGTGGCCATGCCAGCCATTGGGACGGCACGCGGTATCGCGTCGGCGGCGCCGGAAAGGGCCTGCTCGTCGCGAACAGCCACGGTGCTTGGCAGGAAGCCGCCGACGCGCTGCATGGCACACTGGCAACGATCGGATCGCCCGAGGCGCTTGCCGCATGACGCTTCGATACGTGTCCGTTACCGCGGGCGTGGCGCTGGCACTGGTCGCCGCGCCCGCTTCGGCACAGCTTGCCTCGCCGGTCGGCGGGGCGGCGCGGGCTGGGATTGGTGCGGAGGGCAGCAGCCCCCGCGCAACGCCAGGAATCGCCGTCCCGGAGGCCACCCCCACCCCCTTTGCTCCGGCCCGGATCGATCAACCCCAACCCGATCCGGTGCCGGCGTCGGCGGCGGCGTCCCCCACGCCGCCGCCGGCATCGGCCGTGCCGCCCAGCGCCTTCGAATCCTTTGTCTCCGGCGTCGCCGGCAAGCCGCTGCGCCGCTTCGGCGCCGAGCTGCTGGTGCCCGAAGCGCGCGATTTCACCGTGCCGGCAACCACCGCGATCCCCCCCGATTACCGGATCGCCCCGGGGGACCAGCTGCGGCTCGATCTCGCCGGCTCGGTGCAGGGCGCCGGACTGCGTCTTACCGTCGACGGCGAAGGCCGGATCTTCGTGCCCCAGGTCGGCGCGATCCAGGTCGGCGGCGTGCGCTACGGCGATCTCCGCGACGTGATCGCCGCGCGGGTGTCGCGCCAGTATCGCGGGTTCACCCTGGAGGTGAGCGTGGTGCGGCTGCACGGGCTGCGCATCTACGTCACCGGCTTTGCCCGCCGGCCGGGTGCCTACACCGTCACCAGCATCGCCACGCTGGTGAACGCGGCGCTGGCGGCTGGCGGGCCTGCCGAGGGCGGCAGCTTCCGCTCGATCCAGCTGCGTCGCGGCGGCGAACTCGTCTCCGATCTGGACCTGTACGACCTGCTGCTGCGCGGCGACAAACGCGGCGACGCCAGCCTGCGCGACGGCGACGTCATTCATATCGCGCCGGCCGGCCCGCAGGTCGCGGTGATCGGGAGCGTCAATCGCGAGGCGATTTTCGAGGTCGCCCCCGGCGAGACGCTTGCCGACGCTGTCGCCTATGCCGGCGGGGCCAGCACCGTCGCCGATACCGGCCGGCTGCTGGTGCTCGACTCCCTCGGCCAGGGCAATGGCGGCTGGCAGCAGCTGAGCGCCGCCGACGCCCGTAGCCGCGTGGTACGTCGCGGCGACGTCGTGCAGGTGCTGAGCAATGTCGGCGTCGCCCATCCGATCGCCCAGCAGCCCGTGCTGGTGACGCTGAGCGGCGAAGTTGCACATCCCGGTCGCTATTATGTCCAACCCGGCACACGCCTCGCGGACGTGATAGCGCAGGCGGGCGGATTGACCCGCGAGGCCTTCCCCTATGCCAGCGTCATCACCCGCGAGAGCGTGAAGGCGCAGCAGCGGGAGAGCTTCGCCCGCGCGGTGGACGACATGGAGCTGCAGCTCAGCACCCAGCCGCTGGTTTCGGCCAATCGCGCGCAGCTGGCGACCTCCGCCAATCTCCAGCTGCTCGACCAGGTGGTCGCCAAGATGCACGCGCGCGAGCCGAGCGGGCGACTGGTGTTCGACCTGCCCGTCGACGCGCGCGCCCTGCCCGCCGACCTGCTGCTCGAGAATAACGACACGATCCATGTTCCCACCCGCCCGGTAACGATCGGCGTGTTCGGCGCGGTCGCCAGCCCCGCCTCCTTCGCCTATCGCGACGGGCAGACGATCGGCGATGCGGTGCGCAGCGCGGGCGGCGTCCAGTCGCTCGGCCATCGTAAGGAGATCTTCGTCGTCCGCGCGAATGGCACGGTGCTGGCCGAAGGCACGCGCACGCTGCGCGCGCCAGCCCTGCCCGGCGACCTGATCTTCGTCCCGATCGACGCCAATCGCGGCGCATTCTGGGCGCGGCTGCGCGATATCACCGGCAGCCTGTTCGGCGGCGTGGTCGGCGCGGCCACGGTGGTGAACGCGGTACGATGATGGCCCGTATCAAACGCTGGATCGCCGATCCGCGGCTGCGGCGGCGCGGCTATGCGCTGGCCGCGCTGGTCCTCGCCATCCTGTGCGTGCTTCCCCGCCCCTATGCGGCGCGCGCCAAGATCGTGCCGCAGGACCCGAACAGCGTCGGCCTCGGCTCCACGCTGAACGCGCTGGGCGGCCAGCTCGGCGGCTTTGCCGCGCTGCTCGGCGGCGGCAAGCAGCCGATCGACCTGTACCTGGCCATCGCCCGCGGACGCGAGGTTACCGACGCGGTCATAGCCCAGCTCAAGCTGGTCGACCGCTATGGCTCGGCGCGGCAGGCGCAACTCGCGGTGGCGAAGAAGGTCGACATCCATTCGCTGACCGGGGGCGTGATCGAGATCGAGGCGCGCACCCATGATCCGCAGGAGGCGCAGGCGCTTACCCAGGCGCATGTCGCGGCGATCACCGCCCGCCTCAACGCGCTGCAGCGCGAGCGGCTGGCGCGCAAGCAGGCGATCGTCCGCGAACGGTTCGCCGGGGCGAGCGCGCGCGTTGCCGCCGCCGAGACCGCGCTGGATACGTTCCGCCGCCAGAACCGCCTCGCCGAGCCGGAAGCGCAGCTCGGCGCGGAACTGTCGCTGCGCGCCGGCTTGCAGGCGCAATTGCAGGCGAAGCTGGTCGAAATGGAGACGCTGGGCCAGTTCCAGGGCCCGGACAATCCGCAACTGCGCGCGCTCCAGTCCGAAGTGGCGTCGCTGCGCGCCCAGATCGCCCGTAGCGCGGCACCCAGCGAAGGCGCCGCCGGGCCCAATGTCGCCGGGCTGTCCGCGATCACCAGCGCCTATCTCAACCGCTATCGCGACTATCGCTTCGCCCAGGCGCTGTTCGAAGTCTATTCGCGGGCGTCCGAAGAGGTGGCGGTGGAGTCGCTCACCGCCGAAAGCGCTTCGGACGTGCAGGTGATCGAAGCGGCGCGGGTGGATGCCGACGCCAAGTTCAACATCTCGGCGGTGGCGCTGCTGGCCCTCGTCCTCGCACTTGCCCTGTTCACCGAAGTCTATGCGCCCGCCACCGGGTTGAAACTGCCGCTGATCGGGGACCGGACATGATGCGCGAGCCCGTGCCGGAACTCTCCATCGTCATTCCGTGCTTCAACGAGATCGAGAATGTCCGCGCCATCACCCAGGCGGTGACGCGCGAGGCCGAGCAGCACGCTGCCAGCCACGAGATCATCCTGATCGACAATTTCTCGACCGACGGCACGCGCGACGCGATCCGCGCGCTGTGCGCCGAGGACCGGCGCGTCCGCGGCATATTGAACAACCGAAACTACGGCCAGATGCGCTCCCCCACCCATGGCATCTATCAGGCGCGGGGGCGCGCGGTGATCGGCATGTGCGCCGATTTCCAGGATCCGCCCGCGCTGATCGGCACGCTGATGTCGCTGTGGCGCGGCGGCGCCAGGATCGTGCTGGCACAGCGGCGCAGCGAGCGCGCAAGCCCGCTGCTCACGCTGGCGCGCCGCGCCGGCTATGCGGTGCTCGGGCGGATCGCCGACTATCCGGTGCTCCCCAACGTCACCGGCTTCGGCTTGTTCGACCGGACCGTGATCGACACCGTCAGCCGCTGGCACGAGCCGGAGCCGTTCTTCCGCGGCATGGTGGTGGAAAGCGGCTTTCCGGTCGCGCTCGTCCCGTTCGACCGGCCGGAGCGCGCGGCGGGCGAGACCAAGAACAACCTCGCCAGCCTCTTCTCCTTCGCGCTCTCCGGCCTTGCCGGATCGGCCAAGGCGCTGTTGCGGCTGCCGATCCTGCTTTCGCTATGGGCCGGCGGCATCGCCGCGCTGCTGCTGCTGGCCGGGCTGGTCGCCGCGGTGCTGGGCGGCCCCGCCTGGCCGCTGCTCGGCTGCGCCGCTGCCGGCGGCATGTTCGCCTGCGTGCTGCTGTTCCTGGGCCTGATCGGCGACCAGGTACGGCTGATCGCCGAGCGCACCCGCGGCGTGCCGCTGGTGGTGGAGGAAGCGCGCATCAACTTCCCCGACGGCGCATGATGCAGCGCCGCCCCCTGCCGATCACGGAAACGCTGCTGATGCTTGCCGTCGTGGCGAGCTTTGCCCATGCAGCCTGGTGGTTCGTGGACAAGGGCTATCTGCCCCAGCCCTTCGTGTTCGATACCAACGATACCTTCATGGACTGGTTCAACACCGCCTATTGGGCGAACCGGCCGGGCATCTACAGCGTCTGGCGCAGCATCTATCCGCCGCTGTCCTTCGTGTTCCTCGACCTGACGAGCCTGCCCGGCTGCTATCCAGGCTCGCCCTTCCATGCGCGCGACTGCGACTGGCTGGCGCGCGGGACGATCGCCGCCTTCTACCTTGTCGACATCGCCCTGCTGTGGATCGCGTTCCGTCGCAACGACCCGCGGACCGCGATCCCGCGCAGTGTGGCGATGGCGCTCGGCCTGCCGCTGCTGTTCACGCTGGAGCGCGGCAACCTGATCCTTGTCGCGCTGCCGGCCTTCATCCTCGCCTATGGGCCGGTTACCCGCTCGGGCGCATGGCGGGCGATCGCGGTGGCCGTTACCATCAACTTCAAGCCCTATCTGTTGCTGCCCGCGCTGGCGCATGCGCTGCGGCGCGAATGGCGGTCGCTGGAGTTGGCGGGAATTGCAACGGTCCTGCTCTACCTCGCAACGCTCGCCTGGGTGAGTTCCGGGACGCCCGGCGAACTTGCCTCGAACACCGCCAACTGGGTGCACTTCGTCGCCGGGCAGGTCTGGAACGAAGTGAATTATTCCACCAGCTATGCGCCGTTCCTGCTGCTGCGCAAGAGCCAGCTGCCGTTGCTCGAATTCGTACCGTCACGCCTGGTGGAGGGGATCGAAGTGGCGGTGCCGGTGGCGATCCGCTCGACCCAGTGCCTGGCCCTGGCCGCGCTCGCCGCCGCCTGGCTCCAGCCGCGTGCGCTGACCCAGAGCCGCATCGCGACGATCCTGCTGGGCGCCTATCTCGTCACCCAGTCGCCGGGCGGCTATACCCAGGCGTTCCTGCTGTTCCTCGTCCTGCTCGAGCCGTGGAAGGGCGGCGCGGCGATCGCCATCGTCGCGGCCTATCTGCTCTGCCTCGTCGGCGACTGGCCGCTGGCCAGCGTGCTCAAGCTCGAGACGCAAAGCTGGCTGAGCGGCCGGCCGGTGCTGCCCGAATTCGGCCTGACGATCGGCCATTTCGTGCGGCCGGGGCTGGTGATCCTGATCGTCTGGTCGCTGTCGATCGACGCGCTGGTGCGGGTCGCGCTGGCGCATCGAGCGACGCGGCCAGTGCTGGGGCTGGCGGCATGATCCCCGATTCCGATCTCGCCGCGATCAATGCAGCGCTCGCGCCGCACTGGCACAAGCTGGAGGGCGCACGGATCTTCATGACCGGCGGCACCGGCTTTATCGGCCGGTGGATGCTGGAGGCGCTGGCGCGCGCGCCGATCGCGGTCCAGGTGACGCTGCTGACCCGCGATCCCGCCGCCTTCGCCGCCCGCGCGCCGCATCTGGCGAAGCGGTTCGAACTGGTCGCCGGCGACGTGCTGCACTTCCAGGCGCCACGCGGCCAGTTCGATCACATCCTGCACGGCGCCACCGATGCCAGCGCCGCGCTGACGGCAACCGATCCCCGCCGCATGTTCGATACCATCGTCAGCGGCACCCGCGCGCTGCTCGACCTTGCCCGTGAGACGGGTGCGCGCTTCCTGCTGATGAGTTCGGGTGCCGTCTATGGCGCGCAGACCATGCCCCATGTCGGCGAGGACTGGACGGGCGGCCCCGATCCGCGCGACCCTAAATCCGCCTATGCGGAAGGCAAGCGCGCCGCCGAGGCGCTGACCGCCATTCACCACCACCAGTTCGGCATCGACACGGTGACCGCGCGGATCTTCGCGCTGCTCGGCCCCGGCCTGTCGCTCGACACCCATTTCGCCGCGGGCAACTTCATCCGCGACGCGATCGCGGGCCGCGCGATCCGGGTGATCGGGTCGGGACAGGCGGTGCGCTCCTATCTCTATGCCGCCGATCTCGCGATCTGGATGTGGGCGCTGCACCTGAACGCCGCGCCCGGCGCGACCTACAATGTCGGGTCCGAAGAGGCTGTGTCGATCGCGGACCTCGCCCGCCGCACGGCGCGGGTGCTCGGCGTCCCCGAGGTCGAGATCCTCGGCCGCCCCGATCCCGGCTGGAACCCCGGCCGCTACGTTCCCTCGACCCACGCGATCCGCCGCGACCTCGATCTCCGCGCCACCGTCGATCTCGACGAGGCGATCCGGCGGACCGCCCTTGCCAATGGATGGATTCCATGCCCGAAATGAAACTCTCCGACTGGCTGGCCGACTGGCTGGCAGACCACGGCATCGAACAGGTGTTCATGCTCACCGGCGGCGGTGCCATGCACCTCAACCATTCGCTGGGCACCCATGCCCGGCTGAAGACGATGTTCACCCATCACGAACAGGCGCTGGCGATGGCGGCGGAGGCCTATGCCCGCTTCACCAATCGCCCGGCGGTGGTGAACGTCACCTCCGGCCCCGGCGGCACCAACGCGATCACCGGCGTCTATGGCGCCTATGTCGACTCGATCCCGATGCTCGTCCTCTCGGGCCAGGTGAAGCGCGAGACGACGGTGCGCTCGACCGGCCTCAAGCTGCGCCAGCTGGGCGACCAGGAACTCGACATTGAGGAACTGGTCCGGCCGATCACCAAATATGCGACGATGGTCACCGATCCGGCGACGATCCGCTACCATCTCGAAAAGGCACTGTATCTGGCGACCAGCGGGCGGCCCGGCCCGGTGTGGCTCGACATTCCGCTCGACGTGCAGGCGGCGCGGATCGACCCCGCCACGCTGCCCAGCTTCGATCCGGCGGAGATCGACGCACCGTGGCGCGACACCGATCTCGGCGAGACCGCGCGCACGATCCTCGCCCGGATCGCCGCGGCCGAGCGCCCGGTGGTGCTGGCGGGCGGCGGGGTCCGGCTGAGCGGAGCGCATGCCGCCTTCCTTGCCCTCATCGAGCGGCTGGGCGTGCCGGTCGTCACCGGCTGGAACGCGCACGACACGCTGTGGGACGACCACCCGCTCGCCGCCGGCCGGCCGGGCACGGTGGGCGATCGCGGCGGCAACATGGTCACGCAGAGCGCCGATCTGTTGCTGGTGCTCGGCAGCCGCCTCAACATTCGGCAGGTGAGCTACAACTGGGCCAGCTTCGCGCGCGAGGCGTACAAGATCTGGGTGGATATCGATCCGCTCGAACTGCAAAAGCCCACCGTGCGCCCCGACCTCCCGGTGGTCGCCGACCTGGCCGACCTGCTGCCGGCGATGCTGGAGATGCCCTATGCCGGGCCGACGCCCGCGCACCGGGAATGGCTGGCCTGGGCGAAACAGCGCGTCGCCCGCTTCCCCGCGGTCCTGCCCGAATATCGCGAACACGGTCCGCTCAACCACCCCTATGTGGCGATGGAAGCTCTGTTCGACGCACTGGCAGCGGACGACGTCGTGGTGACGGGCAATGGCTCGGCCTGCGTCGTCAGCTTCCAGGCCGGGCGGCTGCGCCAGGGGCAGCGGCTGTGGACCAACTCCGGCTGCGCGACGATGGGCTATGACCTGCCCGCCGCGATCGGCGTGTGCGCGGCGACCGGAGGCAGCCGCCGCGTCATCTGCATCGCCGGCGACGGCAGCATCATGATGAACCTGCAGGAGATGCAGACGATCGCCGGCTATGGCCTGCCGGTGAAGGTCTTCCTGCTCAACAATTCGGGCTATGTCTCGATCTTCCAGACGCATCGAAACTTCTTCAACGGCGTGGAAGTGGGCGGCGGGCCGAAGAGCGACGTGACCTTCCCAAGCTTCAAGAAGGTCGCCCACGCGTTCGGCTTCGCCTATGCGCGGGCGGAGGGACATGGCGATCTCGCCGACGCGATCCAGGCGACGCTCGATGCGCCCGGGCCCGCGCTGTGCGAACTGATGATCGACGAACATGTCGGCTTCGCCCCCAAGCTGAGCGCCAAGGTGCATCCGGACGGCCGCATCACCTCGCCGCCGCTGGAGGATCTCTCGCCCTTCCTGCCGCGCGAAGTGCTGGCCGAAAACATGGCGATCCCGCTGATGGAGGAGGAATGAGCACGCTGGCCATGCCGTCGCGCCGGCCGCTGCGCTTCCTGATCGCCGGGGCGGCCAACACCGCCTTCGGCCTGGCCATCTATCCGGCGCTGTTGCTCGGCATACCCGAGCTGCACACCCATTATCTGCTCGCGCTGGCAATCGCGCAGGGGCTGAGCCTGTGTTTCGCCTTCGCCACCTACAAGCTGGGGGTGTTCCGCACGCGGGGCAATCTGGCGCGCGAATTCGGCGCCTTTTCCGGCTTCTACCTGTTCAACTATGCGGCGAACTGGGCCGCGCTTCCCGCGCTGGTCGAATGGGGCGGCATATCGCCGCTGATCGCCCAGCTGGGCTTTACCGCCGCGCTGATCGCCGGAAGCTGGTTCTGGCACAGCCGCGTCACCTTCCGGGAACCTCGCCGATGACTCACCCCGCCTTGCGCGACCGGTCCTGTCCCCTGTGCGGATCGCGTGATGCCGCCCCCGAAGTCCGCAGCCGCCGCCGCGCCGAGCTGCGCACGGTCGACGAGCTGCGCCCGTTCTGGTTCGGGATCGACAAGGAACGGCGCTTCTTCACCTATCATCGCTGCCGCGACTGCGGGCTGCTCTACAATCGCGTGTTCTTCGACGATGCGCAGCTGGGGGCGCTGTACGGCGCGATGCCGCCGAACATGGACCTGGTCCCCGATGCGGCGATCGTCGCCACGCAGCGCGGCTATTTCGAAGCGGTCGCCGCGCGCACCAGTCTGACGGGCGGCTATCTCGAGCTCGGCCCCGATGTCGGCCATGTCGTCGCCGAGGCGGCGACCCACGGCAGCTTCGATTCTTTCTGGCTGTTCGAGCCCAACCGTGCGTCCATGATCGGCTGCGCGTCGCGACCGCGGGGCGCCCGGCCCGGATCCTCACCGACATGACCGATCTGTCGGCGGTGCCGGACGGCAGCATCGGCCTCGCCGTGGCGGTGCACGTCCTCGATCACCTGCTGGATCCTTTGGCAATGCTGACGGCAGTGCGCGCCAAGCTGCGGCCGGGCGGCATGCTGATGCTCGTCACCCATGACGAGCGCTCGGCGCTGCGCCGGGTGCTCGGAGCGCGCTGGCCGGCCTTCTGCCTCCAGCACCCCGAACTCTACAATCCGGCGACGCTGCAGGCACTGCTGGTCCGCGCCGGCTTCACCGACGTGGCGGTGACGCCCAGTGCCAACCATTTCCCGATCGATTTCCTCGCCCGCCAGGCCGCGCAGGCGATCGGCGTCCCCGCGCTCGGCCGGCTGCCGTTGCCGAAGCGGGCGGTGCGGCTCCGCCTCGGCAACCTGCTCACCTTCGCGGCTGCGCCCGATCAGGCCGCCGTCGAACGGACCCGGCTCGAAAGCGCGACATAGTGCGCGATCTGCTGCAGGGTGATCTGGCGTGCATCGCCTTCGGCCCGATGCCAGGCGACGATCCAGTCGAGTGCCTCGCCCAGCCGCAGCGCCGGATGCCACCCGAGCGCCGCCTGCGCGCGCGCGGTATCGAGGCGCAGCAGCGCCGCCTCGTGCGGGCGCGAACGGGTATCGCGGACCGGCGGCACGGCGCCATCGCCCCATGCCGCCAGCATCCGATCGACGATCCAGCGGACCGGCCGGGCATCGTCCGCGTCCGGCCCGAAGTTCCAGGCGTCGGCGAACCGTCGCTCGCCGGCCAGCAGCCGTTCGCCGAGCATCAGATAGCCGCCCAGCGCCTCCAGCACGTGCTGCCACGGCCGCACCGCGTCGGGCGCGCGGATCAGCGGCGCGACCCCGGCCTCGAAGGCGCGGACCAGGTCCGGCACCAGCCGGTCCGCCGCCCAGTCGCCGCCGCCGATCACATTGCCCGCGCGCACGGTGGCGAGCAGCGGGCCGCCATCGTCGAAATAGGAACGCCGATAGGCCGCAGCGACCAGTTCGGCGCAGCCCTTGGAGTTGCTGTACGGGTCGTGCCCACCCATCGGATCGCTTTCGCGATAGGGCCAGGGCCATTCGCGGTTCTCGTAGCATTTGTCGCTGGTGACGCACACGATCCCGCGCACGCCGCCGGCAAGCCGCACCGCCTCCAGCACGTGCACCGTGCCCATCACGTTGGTGGCATAGGTCTCCACCGGCTGGGCATAGGACAGCCGCACGAGCGGCTGCGCGGCGAGGTGGAAGATCACCTCGGGCCGCGCCCGTTCGACCACGCCGATCACCGTGGCGAGATCGCGCACATCGCCCTCGACATGATCGATCAGCGCCCCCACCCGCGCCGCGGCGAACAGGCTCGGTTCGGTCGGCGGGGCGAGCGCGAGGCCGGTGACCTGTGCGCCCATCGCGTGCAGCCACAGCGTCAGCCAGCTTCCCTTGAAGCCGGTATGGCCGGTGACGAGCACGCGACGACCGTTCCAGACCGGGCTCACCAGCGCTTCCACGGCGCATCCCCCTTCTGCCAGAGCGAATCGAGGTGCAGCTTGTCGCGCAGCGTATCCATCGGGTGCCAGAAACCGTCATGCCGCTAACCGACCAGCTCGCCGCGCGCCGCCAGCTGCTCCAGCGGCCCCGATTCCCACACCGTGTCGGGACCGTCGATCAGGTCCAGCACGCTGGGATCGGCGACGAAGAAGCCGCCGTTGATCTGGCCGCCGTCGCCATCCGGCTTCTCGCGAAAGGCCGTGACGCGGTCGCCCTCGAACTGCAGCGAGCCGAAGCGGCCCGGCGGCGTGACCGAGGTGATCGTAGCACGATGGCCGTGCGCCTTGTGGAAGCGCACGAGATCACCGATGTCGATATCGGCGACGCCGTCGCCATAGGTGAAGCAGAACGGCTCGTCGGGATCGAGATAGGGTCGGATCGCAGCGAGCCGGCCGCCGGTCATCGTCGTCGCGCCGGTTTCGACCAGCGTGATGCGCCACGGCTCGCTGCGCGCGTGATGCACCTCGATACCGTTGCTGCCGCGGCGCAGGTCGATCGTCACGTCGGCGGTATGCAGGAAGTAGTTGGCGAAATATTCCTTGATCAGATACCCCTTGTAGCCAAGGCAGACCACGAAATCGTCAAATCCCGCCGACGCATAGATCTTCATGATGTGCCAGAGGATCGGCATTCCGCCGATTTCCACCATCGGCTTGGGACGTATTGCAGTCTCCTCGCCCAGGCGGCTGCCGAGGCCGCCTGCCAGAATCACGGTTCGCATGGGTTCTCCCGCAGATGATTGTTGCAGAGAGGACGGAACCGAGGCCGGCGGTCCGTAACGCAGAACGTGCAATGCTGTTCGCAATCCTGCTGCTCGCGGCGGTGCTGCGGCTCCACCGGCTGAACTTCGGCCTGCCGGCGCTCAACGATCCGGACGAACCGGTCTTCATCATGACCGCGATGGACATGCTGCGCGAGGGGCGCCTCAACCCCGGCTGGTTCGGCCATCCGGCGACGTTGCTCTTCTATCTGCTCGCGCTGATCGTGCTGCTGGTCGGCGGGGTTGGCGCGATGCTGGGCGCGTGGAGCAGTGCCGACGCCTTCGTGTCCGCCGTGTTCAGCGATCCTGCCGTCATCGTCCTCCCAATGCGCGGCCTGAGCGCGCTGCTGGGGATCGCCAGCGTCGCAGTGACCTGGGCGATCGGCCGGCGGATCGGCGGCGCCCGCGTCGGGCTGGCGGCGGCCCTGCTGCTCGCCTGCAATCCGCTGCACGTCGAACTGTCGCAAGTGGTGCGCACCGACATGCTGGCGACGGTGCTGATGGGCTGGTGCACCTATCACGCCCTGGCGGTCGCGCAGGGCGGCGGCACCCGGCAGGCCGTGTTGGCAGGCATTGCGGCAGGACTGGCCTGCGCGACCAAATGGCCGGCGCTGCTGATCGTGGTCGGACCGGTCGCGGCCGGACTGTTCGCCGCCCGCGATTCCCGTGCCGCCGCTCGCGCGCTGGCGGTGGCACCGCTGGTGGCGGTCGCGACGCTGTTGCTGGCATCCCCCTATATCCTGCTCGACTACCCCACGGTGCTGCGCGATCTGGGCGGCGAGGCGCGGCCGATGCATCTCGGCGCAACCGGGCACGGCTTTATCGGCAATCTCCTATGGTATGTGCATGATCCGCTAGCCGGGAGCTTCGGCATCGCCGGGCTGCTGTCCGCCGCGCTCGGCGCCATCGCGCTCGCGCGCGACCGGGCCAACGCGGTCGTGCTCCTGCCGGCGAGCGCCGTCATCCTTGCGGCACTCGCCACCCAGTCGCTGGTGTGGGCGCGCTGGATCGTGCCGCTGCTGCCGGTGGTCGCCATCCTCGCGGCGATCGGGCTTTCCATGATCGCAGACGCCGTCCGCCCTCCAGGGGCGCGGCGGCTGGTTCTGCCCTGCGCGGCGCTGCTGATCGCCGGCTGGATGGCAGGCGCCACCCTGCGCGCCCAGCAGCAACGCGCCGACGACCCGCGCCAGGCAGCGACCCGCTGGGTCTTCGCCCATGTTCCGCCGGGGCGGACGATCCTGTTCGAGCATGCGGCGTTCGACCTGTTGCCCTATCGCGGCCGCCTGTTGTTTCCGCTCGGCAGTGCGGGCTGCGTGGACATTCGTTCGCTGCTGCACAGCGCGCCCAGCCACCGCAAGGTCAACGGCTTGCGCCAGGGACGCGCCATCGTCGATCTCGGCAATATCGATCCCGCGGCACTGCCCGGATGCAGCGCCGACGTGGCGATCCTCGTCAATTACAGCCGCTATCGCGCGGAACCCGTCCGGTTCGCGGCGCAGCTATCGAACTATCATCGGTTGCTCGCCACCCACCGGCTGGTCGCCCGGTTCAGCAACGGCAAGCCGGGCAATGGCGGTACGGCGGAGATTTTTGTACGCGGGACCGTTGCTCCGCCACCCATGTCAGGTCGTGGCAGTTGATAGCCCATTCGCCGGTCGGGGCCGGAAGGTCGCACGCCCCGCCAGGTTCTCCACGGGAGGGGAGGCCCGTACGACAGCGGCAACCCGTTCAAGGATGCAAGATGGTCAAGGGCGCCTGTGGGCACTGGCCAAACGCCACGGGATCAATCCGAACACGATAGCCAAATCGTGCTGCCGCCGATCTCTCGATGAGCGGTAGGCGACGACAGCGCGCGATATGGATAGCCTTGTTGCGCACCATGGCTCGCTTTCGCCCGCACCCATCATGCTTGACCTGACGCGGCCCGAACCCAATGAACAACGCCATGACGACAAGCTTGTCTCTCGCTGATGCTCGTCGAATCGCACTAGTCGCGCAAGGGTTCGGCAAGCGGCACCCCGCGCGGGTGGGAGCGAGCCAGTTGCGCCGAACTGTAGACCGTCTCGGCCTGTTCCAGATCGACAGCGTCAACGTACTGACGCGTGCACACTATCTACCAGCCTTCTCTCGGCTCGGCATGTACGATCGGACATCGCTCGAGCGCGAGGCCTGGGGTCCCAAAGCGGCGCGGCGCCTTTTTGAATATTGGGCGCATGAAGCTTCGCTTCTTCCGATGAGCCTGCATCCCCTGTTGCGGTGGCGCATGGCGAAAGCCGAGCGCGGCGAGACCGGGTACGCCGCGCTCCGCCGCTTCGCAAGCGAGCGCCGCGCCGAAGCCGATGCGGTGCTTGCGCGGATCGCCGCAGATGGGCCACTCGCTGCCGCGGACTTCGAGAACGGTGCGAGCAGGAGCGGCTGGTGGGAATGGAGCCACACCAAGCACGCGCTGGAATATCTCTTCTGGGCGGGGCGGATCACCACGGCAACGCGGCGTGGCAGCTTCACGCGCCTGTACGACCTGACCGAACGGGTCATCCCTGCAGACATCCTGGCACTCCCGACACCCGATGCAACCACCGCGCAACGCATGCTCATCGAACGCAGTGCGCGGGCACTCGGTGTCGCAACGGCCGCAGATCTCCGAGACTATTTCCGATTGAAGCCGGGCGAGGGCGATCCGGCGATTGCGAGCCTGGTCGACGAGGGAGTCCTTGAACCGGTAAAGGTTTCGGGTTGGAGCCAGAAGGCTTGGCTGCATCGTGAAGCAGCGAACCCGCGGCCGATCCGCGGTGCCGCGCTGCTCGCGCCTTTTGACCCGCTCGTGTGGGAGCGCAGTCGCACCGAGCGGCTGTTCGGCTTTCGCTATCGTATCGAGATCTACGTCCCGCAGCCGCTACGCACCCATGGCTACTATGTGCTGCCCTTCCTGCTCGATGAGGCGCTTGTCGCCCGCGTGGACCTCAAGGCCGACCGCCAGGCCGGCCTGTTGCGCGCACACAGGGTCACGCTCGAGCGGAATGCGCCACCCGATACGTGCGAGCGCCTGCTCCTTGAACTGGAACGGATGGCGACGTGGCTCGACCTTGACGGCGTGCTGGTCGGCGATACCGTCATGGCCGACTAGGCTGGCACACCTGCCAAGTGCCAGCACTGCAAGGACAGGACGCTTCGCGTTTTCCGATAATCCGCTCCTCGCGGTTCGCGCCGGGGGCGGCTCGCTTGCATGCGCTTCTGATCACCGCCTTTGGGCGCAGTCCGGCCGGTGCAGCTAGCCGCGCACGAAGTCGAGGAACGCGCGTAGCGGCGGCGGCACGAGGCGACGGCCGGAATAATACAGAAAGGGTCCGGAAAAGGATTGCCACCACTCCGGCAGCACGGGCTCGAGCGAGCCGCTCTCCAGTGCGGGACGCAGCCAATCCTCGAACAGATGGAGGATGCCGCCGCCTGCGACCGCCACGTCGACCAGCAGATCCACCGCGCCGGCAACACTGGCGATCAGCGGGCCCTGCGGCTCGATCCGGACGAGCTCGGCGTCACGCTCGAACTCCCAAGGGCTGGTCAACGCCCCGCTGGTGAAGCGCGCGCACAGGCAGGCATGGCCGAGCAGGTCGCGCGGATGGGTGGGCCGCCCGCGTGCGTCTAGATAGGACGGCGCCGCCGCCGTGGCGAAACGCTGCACGCGCGGGCCGATCGGCACCGCGATCATGTCCTGTTCCAGCCGCTCGTCATAGCGAATGCCGGCGTCGCACCCCGATGCCACCAGGTCGACAAAGCCGTCCTCGGCGACGATCTCGACGCGGATATCGGGATAGGCGGCAAGGAAGCCCGGCAGGATGGGCGGCAACACTAGCCGTGCCGCGCTCACCGGCACGTTGAGCCGCAGCGTGCCAGCCGGGCGATCGCGGAACAGGTTGACGACGTCGAGCGCGGCCTCGACCTCACCCAGCGCCGGGGCCAGCCGCTCGATCAGCCGGGTTCCCGCTTCGGTTGGCGTCACGCTCCGCGTGCTGCGATGGAGCAGCCGGACGCCCAGCCGCGTCTCCAGTCGCCGTACCGCCTCGCTCAGCGTCGATGCGCTCGACCCTATGGCGCGTGCCGCATCGCGGAAGCCACGCGCCTGCGCCACCGCGAGGAATGCGTTAAGGTCGGCAAGATCGGCCTTCATCGTTCGGATTTCCGTACAGCCCGTGCGGATCCCTCCAACTTATCGCGCCTGTCGGCAAGCCGTATCTCCAGCGGAGCAAAGGAGAATTCGGATGATCGACCAAGCAGGCACCTACGCCTTCGCCGGACGCAAGGTGAAGCGGCTCGGCTACGGTGCGATGCAGCTCGCCGGGCCCGGCGTGTTCGGACCGCCGCGAGACCACGACCAGGCCCTGGCCGTGCTTCGGGCAGCGGTGGCGGCAGGGGTGAACCACCTCGACACCAGCGACTTCTACGGCCCGCACGTCACCAATCGGCTGATCCGAGAAGCGCTGTCCCCCTACCCGCAGGACCTGCTGATCGTCACCAAGATCGGCGCACGGCGGGGGGATGATGCATCCTGGCTCCCCGCCTTCGCGCCCGACGAACTGGCCCGCGCAGTGGACGACAATCTCGCCAACCTCGGGCTGGAGGCGCTGGACGTCGTCAATCTCCGCCTGATGTTCGACGTCCATGGCCCGACGGAGGGATCGCTCGCCGCCCCGCTCAAGGCGGTGGCGGACCTGCAGCGGCAAGGGCTGGTGCGCCATATCGGGCTCAGCAACGTGACGCGCACGCAATTCGAGGAAGCTCGGGAGATCGCCGAGATCGTCTGCGTCCAGAACCAGTACAATCTTGCCCACCGCGACGACGACGCCTTTATCGACGCACTGGCGGCGGAAGGGGTCGCCTATGTGCCCTTTTTCCCGCTCGGCGGCTTCAGTCCGCTGCAATCGGCAACCCTGTCCGAGGTTGCGGCACAGCTCGACGCGACGCCGATGCAGGTGGCACTCGCCTGGTTGCTCCAGCGATCGCCCAACATCCTGCTCATCCCGGGCACCGCGTCGGTGGCGCATCTCCACGAAAACCTGGCAGCGGCATCGCTGACGCTATCCCAGGACGCTGTGACCCGGCTCGACGCGATCGGCAGGTGATCAGGCAGGGCGATTGGCGAGCACCGCATCGAGCAGGCCCGGGAAGCGGCGATCGAACTCCGATCGCCGCAGGGTATTGATCATCTCGCGGCCCGCCTGCGTCGTCTCGATCAGGCCCGCCGCGCGGAGCAGCTTGAGATGATTGGACAGCGTGCTCTTGGGGATCGCTTCGCACGGCGCCGCATCCGAGCAGCGCAACCGTTCGGCCGCCGCCAGCCGCGCGACCATCTCCAGCCGATTGGGATCGGCCAGCGCGTGCAGCGCCAGGTCGAGCGGAACGTCTTCCAGCCGTGGGTGGGTGAAGCGGGCCATGCGCTCGATATAAGGCGTCGCAATGAATTTAATAGTTCGGGAATATTGAACTGTTGAACGGACGCGCCATATCCCTCTCCGCCGACAGCGCACGACGCCGTGATCGCGGGCCATAATTTCGGAGAATCCACATGTCACTTCAGGGCAAGAAGGCGCTCGTCACCGGCGGATCGCGCGGTATCGGTGCCGCAATCGCCAAGCGACTGGCGGCCGATGGCGCCGCGGTTGCGATTACCTATGCCGGCAACAAGGCGGCGGCGGACGCCACCGTGGCAGCGATCGAAAGCGCGGGCGGCACCGCCTTTGCCTTCCAGGCCAATGCCGGCGATCCGGAATCCCAGCGCGCCGGCGTCGAAGCGGCGGCGGCCGCGTTGGGCGGGATCGATATCCTCGTCCACAATGCGGGCGTGGCCGAATTCTCCACGGTCGCCGAAGACACCGACGACACCTATGATCGCCAGTTCGGCGTCAATGTGAAGGGCCTGCATGTCGGCACGCGCGCGGCACTGCCGCACCTGCGCGACGGCGGGCGGATCATCCTGATCGGCAGCATCTCGGGCGAGATGGCCTTCCCGGCAACCACGGTCTACAGCGCGACCAAGGCAGCGGTGGCGGCGCTGGCACGCGGCTGGGCGAAGGACCTCGCGCTCCGCAACATCCTGGTCAACACCATCCAGCCGGGGCCGATCGATACCGACATGAACCCGGCCGACAGCGAATTCGCGGGGCAGGTGCTGGGCGCCATCCCGCTGGGACGCTATGGCAAGGTCGAGGAGATCGCCGGCGCGGTCGCGTTCCTTGCCGGACCGGATGCCAGCTACATCACCGGCACGACGCTCAACATCGATGGCGGCGCAACGGCGTAAGACGCAGGATCGGCCCCTCCCTCTCGCGGGAGGGGCCGTTGATGCGAAAAGGAGCGGGGCACGAACGCGCGTCCCTCCGCGTCAGATCGTCGAGCGCACCGGCCGGACGATCAGCGTGTTGACGTCCACATCCGCCGGCTGCTCCACCGCATAGGCGATGGCGCGGGCGATCGCGTCCGGCGTGAGCGCGATCGCACGGAAATCGACCATCGCCTGGGCTGCAACCGGATCGGTGATCGTGTGGGCCAGTTCCGATTCCACCACACCCGGCGCGATGATGGTGACGCGAATGTCGTCATGCTCCATGCGCAGCGCCTCGGAGATGGCACGCACCGCATATTTGGTCGCGCTGTAGACGCCGCAGGTCGGCCACACGGCATAGCCGCCGATCGAGGAAAGGTTGACGAACTGGCCGCCGCCCTGCCCCTTGAAGCGCGGGAGCGCAGCGGCGATGCCGTGCAGGACGCCGCGGATGTTGACGTCGATCATCCGGTCCCACTCGCCCACCTTCAGGCTGTCGAAGCGCGAGAGCGGCATCAGGCCCGCATTGTTGACCAGCACATCGATCCGGCCATAGTCGGCCTCCGTCGCGGCGATGAACGCCTCGAAATCAGCGCGGTCGGTGACGTCGAGCGACCGGAAAGCGATCGTGCCACCCGCCGCGTTCAGTTCCTCGGCCAGCGCGGCGAGCCGATCGGTGCGGCGCGCGCCCAGCATCAGCTTCGCGCCGCGCGCCGCCAGCAACCGCGCCGTGCCTTCGCCGATGCCGCTGCTGGCGCCCGTGATCGCGATGACCTTGTTCTCGATACCCATGATAGTCGCTCCGGTTCAGACGGACCGAACCCTCGATCCGACGTCCCCTGAATGCCGCGATAGGGTCGGCGGGCGGTAGAACGGTCGTGCGGAATGATTGCACGATATTCCAGATCAGCAGGTGCGGGCTGGATCGGTAGCCACCAGCCCTCTAGGTTGCCGATCTGAACCAAGGGGAGAAAGGCGATGATGGCGCATCGGGAACTGGCGGGGCAGATTGCCCGATATGCCGAGCGCGACGGCATCCTTGACACGTCCATCCCGCGCCTTGCGCTGGTCCGCTCGGGCCAGAGCGGCGAGCCGGTGCATATGGTCCAGCGCCCGGCGCTGTGCATCATCGCGCAGGGGGGCAAGCGCGTGCTGCTCGGCAACGCCGTGATCGATTATGGCCCTGCCAGCTATCTCGTCGCTTCGCTCGACCTGCCGATCACCGGCGCCGTGACGCAGGCCAGCGCGGATGCGCCCTATCTCTGCTTCTGCCTCTATCTCGACCCCGCCCTGCTCTCGGAGATCGCGCTGACCCTGCCGCCCCCATCGGCGGCCGCGGCGGATGGCGCCGCAATGACGCTACACCCGATGACGCCGGAACTGATCGACGCGGCAACCCGGCTGACGGCGCTGCTCGGCGATCCGGCGAACGCGCCGCTGCTCGCGCCGCTGATCGAGCGGGAATTGCTGGTGCGGCTGATGACCGGGCCGGGCGGCGGCATGCTGCGCGCGATCGCCAGCAGCGAAAGCCGCATCGGCCAGATCGCCCAGGCCATTGCCTGGCTCAAGGCCCATTTCCGCGAGCCGTTCAGCGGGCCGCAGCTTGCAGCCCTTGCCGGCATGAGCCTGTCGAGCTTCCACGACCATTTCCGCCGCACCACCGCGATGACCCCGCTGCAATATCAGAAGCAGCTGCGGTTGCAGGAAGCCCGGGCGCTGATGCTGGCCGACCGGCTTGACGCGGCAGAAGCGGGCTTCCGCGTCGGCTATGACAGCCCATCGCAGTTCAGCCGCGAATATCGCCGCCTGTTCGGCGCTCCACCCCTCCGCGACATCGGGCGGTTGCGGTCGCCCCGGGCAGTGTCTGAAGACGCCCACGCATGGCAGGTCGTCTCGGCGACGCACGTCCTCGCCGATCTCACGCTCGCGCCCGGCGAGGGGGTGCACGACCATCTGGCGACGGCCCGCCGCTGATTGCCGCCGAGAGGCAGCGGATCATTCCTCGTCGGGATAGGGTCCCTTGCCGCCCTCGCGGATGAACTGGTCGGTGCGGCTGTCGATCACGGTCAGCGGCACCGACCCCAGTTGCAGCATCGCATCGTGCCAGGCACGGATGTTGAACTTCGGCCCCAGCGCCTTCTCGGCGCGCGCCCGGGCTTCCACAAATGCCAGCTCGCCCATGTAGTAGCTCAGCGCCTGTCCCGGCCAGGCGATGTAGCGATCGACCTCGGTCTCGATCTCGTGGTCGCTGAGCGCGGTGTTGTCGCGCAGGAACGCCTGCGCCTGTTCGCGGGTCCAGCCCATCGCGTGAATGCCGGTATCGACCACCAGCCGCGCCGCGCGCCACATCTGGTAGCTCAGCATGCCGAACTGGTCGTAGGGCGTCTCGTACATCCCCATCTCGACGCCGAGCTTCTCCGAATAGAGCGCCCAGCCCTCGCCATAGGCGGAGAGATAGGTGTCGCGGCGGAACGGCGGCAGATCCTTGTTCTCGTTCGCCAGCGGCATCTGGAAGGCGTGGCCCGGTGCGCTCTCGTGGAGAGTCAGTGCGGTCAGCTGGTAGAAGGGCCGCGACTTCAGATCGTAGGTGTTGACCAGATAGATCCCCGGCCCGCCGCGCCCGCCGGTATAAAAGGGCGCAAGATCGTCGGGCACCGGCACGATCGCGAAGCGGCGGCGCGGCAGATGGCCGAAATATTGCCCGGCCTTGCCGTCGAACTGCTTGGCCGCCCAGGCGGCGTGGTAGAGCAGTTCCTGCGGGGTCTTGGCGTAGAATTGCGGATCGGTGCGCAGGAAGTTGAGGAAAGCGGGCAGGTCGCCGTCGAACTTGGCCTGCGCCTTCACCGTCAGCATCTCGGCGCGGATCTTGGCCACCTCGCGCAGACCGACGGCATGGACCTGCTCGGCGGTCATGTCGCGCGTCACATATTCGCGGATCTTCGACTGATAATAGGCCTTGCCGTCGGGCAGTTCGGTCGCCGCCAGCGCCGTGCGCGCGCCGGGGATATACTCCTTGCGCAGGAACGCGAGCAGCGTCTGGTGCGCCGGGATCACCGCCTCGCGGATCGCCGCCGCGCCCTCGCGCCGCAGTTCGGCCTGCACCGCGGCGGGGATCGCGCCCGGGAATTTCTGGAACGGGGTGTAGTAGAGATTCTGCTCGACCGGTGCCTCGACGACCTGCGCCACGCCCATGTCGCGGCCGGTCAGCGTCACCTTGGGGGGCGTGAAGCCGCGGGCAAGCCCGGCGCGCATGTTGGCGATGTTCTGGTCGAAATAGCGCGGCATGCTGCGCAGCGTCTTGATGTACGCGCGGTACTGGTCCTCGCGGACAAAGGCATCGCGCGCCGCGCCGGCGATGTCGCTCCAGAAGCTGGTGTCGGAGGTGAGCGGCTTTTCATAGTCGCGGAAGCGCTGTTCCGCGAGCAGCGCGTCGATCTGGCCCTTGTAGACCAGATAGTCGACCCGCCCCTTCGGCGTCAGTTTCGCCGGGTCGATCGCCGCGAGCTGGCGCGACACCGCCATCCAGCGCGCGAGCCGAGCGGCCTGCGCCGCGGGCCCGACATTGGGCAGCCCCCCCTGCGTCGCCCGATTGTCCTCGCCGGGGCCCTGCTGGGTCGTGCGCCACTTGTACTCGACGTCGATGATCGCCTTGAGCTTCGCGTCGGCACTCACCGAACGGGCCGGCTTGGGCGCCGGCGCGGCGGCGGTGGCGAGCAGGGCGGCAGAGAGGAGAAGGATCGGTTTCATGCGGTAAGGTTCGCTTCCAGCGCCAGGATATCGGCATAGAGCTTGTCGGGGATGCGCACGCCCTCGGCAAGGCTGCGGGCGCGCGCGGCGTAGCGGCGCGACGAGGGCAGCCTTGCCCCCTGCGCCTCGATGGCATCGAACATCGCCTCGGCGCGGGCGCGATGGTCGGCAACGGCGTCGCCCAGGAAGCCGGCGGGGTCGATCGCGACGATCAGTTCGCCGCCCAGCGGCGAGGCGCCGGCGCCGCCATCGGCCGCGATCGATTCCGCGCTGGTCAGGTCGCCGATCAGCGGCCCGGCGATCAGCTCGACCATCGTCGCGAGCGCCGATCCCTTGTGCCCGCCAAAGGTGCGCATTGCGCCGTCCAGGATCGCGACCGGGTCGGTGGTCGGGCGGCCCTCGGCATCGATGCCCCAGTCCGCGGGCACCGGCTTGCCGGCGCGGCGGTGCAGCTCGATCTCGCCGCGCGCAACCATGCTGGTGGCGAAATCGAAGACGAAGGGCGGCTGCGGCGCGGGTCGCGGCCAGCCAAAGGCGATCGGATTGGTGCCGAACACCGGCCGGGTGCCGCCGGCGGGCGCGACCCAGGCATGGCTGGGGGTGAAGGCCAGCGCCACCAGTCCCTCGCCCGCCAGCGCTTCCACTTCCGGCCAGAGCGCCGCGAAGTGGACGACATTGTTCAGCGCCAGCGCCGCGATGCCGAAGGCGCGCGCCTTGGCGATCAGCGCAGGCTTGCCCCGCTCGAAGGCCAGCTGGGCGAAGCCGCCGCCGCCGTCCACCTTGGCCAGCGCCCTGGCCGGCTCGGCGAGCACCGGCACGGCATCGCGCACCACCCTGCCTTTGGCGATGGTGTTCGCCGCGACGAGCAGCCGATAGATGCCGTGCGAGGCGCAGCCGTCCCGCTCGCCCGCCACCATCGTCGCGGCGACCGCTTCGGCATGGTCCTCGGCCAGGCCGGCGGCGCGCAGGACCCGCCGCGCCAGCGCACCGACCCCGTCGAGCGTCAGTGCGACGCCCTGTTCCCCGGCAGCGGCGCTCACGGCTTGGCGGTGAACAGCACCACGCCGAACACCGGCCCGGCGGTGTTGCGGTCGTGCGGCACAAAGCGGACGCGCACGCTCTTCTTGCCCCTGGTCAGCGCCTCGGGCAGCGGATAGGTGACGTCGTAGAACCTGCCCGGGTTTTCGCGGTCGTTGAGGTGCTGGGTGGCGATCTTCACGCCGTCGACCAGGATGTCGAAATCGCGGTCGCGCTCGCCGCCCCAATAGGTTGCCTGGAGCAGCAACGGGCCGTCCTTCACCTTCATCGTGAAGTCGAAATAGCCGCCCGAGCGTGCATCGCGTCCCTGCCGCCCGCGATAGGAGACGGGGTAGGAAATCTCCGAGCGCAGGTCATGGTCGCGCTCGGGCTGCATCTCGCCGAGATGCATCACGTCCACCGAACGCGCCGCCACGTCCTTCAGCCGGGCCTGCTCGGCGAGGAAGGCGGCTTCCTCGGTCTTCCACTGGCTCTCGGTGAAGCGCTTGAAATAGACGGCGCTGCGCCGCGCATATTGCCGGTAGAAGGGCACGAAGCGCAGGTCGCCGGGCCGCACCACGCCCCTGGTCTCGTACACCGCCGGCACCGCCGTGGGGGCGAAGGCGGCGAGCAGGTCCTGCCCGACCAGTGCGGGATCGGTGCCGTTCCAGGGCTGGGGGGCGTTGGAGCCCATGTCGCCGGCGAGCACCATCGGGCCGCGCAGCACCGCAACGACGCTGTCGTCGCCCGGTGTCGCCTCCAGCCGCAGCGCCATCGGCAGGGTGATCGCCAGCGCGTCGCCGGCCTTCCAGCTGCGCGTGACGATCGCATAGCCGCGCTCGAAGGTCGCGCCCGCCGGTTTGCCGTTCACCGTCACGATCGCCTTGCCGCTCGCCCAGCCCGGCACGCGCAGTGCCAGCGGGAAACGGCCTGGCCGGGCGAGCCGCGCCAGCGTCAGCGTCGCCGTGCCTTCGAACGGGTAGGCGGTGTCGAGCACGAGTTTCGCCCCGCGCGCCTTCCAGTCGATCTCGGCCGGGATGTAGAGATTGACGAGGAACGCGCCCTCGCCTTCCCAGAACGCCGCCTCGCCATGCTTGGCGTGGCTTTCCATCCCCGATCCGACGCAGCACCAGAAGGCATCGTCGTCGGCGGTCGAGAAGCCGCGCTCGGCGCCGCTCATCAGCGGGGTCATGTAGGTGAAGCCGCCATTCTTCGGGTTTTGCTGCGCCATCACATGGTTGAGGTGGGCGCGCTCATAATAGTCGAACAGCGCGCCGTCCGGCTGCCAGGCGAACAGATGGCTGGTCAGCTTGAGCATGTTGTAGGTGTTGCAGTGCTCGCACGTCTGGTCGGTGATGTGCTGGGCGATGCTGTCCGGGGCGGCGAAATATTCGCGATCCGCATTGCCGCCGATCACGAAGCTGTGGTGCTGCGTCACCCGCTCCCAGAAGAAGCGCGCAGCGGTGGCATCGCCGGCATCGCCGGTCAGCTCGTGGATCCGCGCGAGCCCGATCAGCTTGGGCACCTGGGTGTTGGCGTGGAAGTTGGCGAGCTTGTCCTCGCGTGCCTTGAGCGGGTCGAGCACCCGGTTGTCGTACAGCCGCTTGGCGACCACCATCCAGCGCGCGTCGCGCGTGCGGGCATAGAGCTCGGCATAGCTTTCGTTCAGCCCGCCATATTCGCAGCCGAGCATCTGCTGCATCTGCGCGTCGTCGAGCGCGGCGAACACCTTCTCGAAATAGCCGGCAAGGCCCAGCGTGACCTGCAGCGCCTGCGGGTTGCCCCAGCCCGCATGGACGTCGAGCAGCCCGGCGAACAGCTTGTGGACGGTATAGAGCGGCGACCAGGAGCCGTTGAGATCGAACCCGCCCGACTTGATCTCGCCGCGCATGATCTCGGGGAAGATCGCCTCGCCGTCGACAATCGTGCCGTTCGGCCCCTTGCGCCCCAGCCCGCCGACATAGCCGGTGCCGCGTTTCGCCTGCGCTTCGGCCAGTTCGGCGACGATGTAATCGGCCCGTCGCCGCATCTCGCCATCCCCGGTCTGCTGCCAGGTGAGCACAAGCGCCGAGAGATAATGGCCGAGCGTGTGGCCGGCGATCGTGTCGCTCTCCCACCCGCCATAGAGCGCGCCCTTGGGCTCAAGCCCGGCATATTTGCGGAAATTGTGAAGCAGCCGATCGGGCTCGAGCCGAAGCAGATAGCGATGGTTTACCGCCACCGCCGTGGCATAATCGGACGGTCGCAGCCGGATCGCGGTCAAGGGCAGCGGTGTGGGCTTGCCCGGCAACGCACCATCGGCGGCCGCACGCGCCACCGCCGGTGCCGCGCCGGCTGCCAGCAGCACCGTGCCGGTGCCTGCCAAGATTTCCCGTCGCGTGCGGCGCATGTCTCGTCCCCCTGATATCGTATACGATCTACGAAGGTCGGTCCGTAGGGTCAAGCACCCATTCCACAACGCCAGGCCATTATATACCGTATAATATTGTTGACGCCCCGGTAGTCCCATGGTCTATCCCGGCGGTACGAAGGGGATCGCACATGCCTGTATTGCACCGGATCGGCACCACCAGCCTGTGCGCGCGTGGCGCGTCGGCAAGCCGGCTCGGCATCGCCGTTGCGTCGCTGGCGCTGCTGTCGCCGCTCGCCATCGCGCAAGCCGCAACACCGGTCACCGCGACGGCGCCGATCGAGGCGCGCTATGCGCTGGCCGATCGCTATCTCGGGGACGGGCTCTCCAAGCTGATCGTCGATCGCAGCCTGCGCGCTGCCTATACCACCGATGGCGCAGGCATCGTCTATCGCCACGGTCGCGAGGGCGAGCGGTCCATCGCCTATTTCGAGCTCGCCACCGGCCGGTCGCGCGACCTCGCGCCCGAGGCAGCGATTGCCGCCGCACTCGCCAAGGCGACCGGCCAGACACTCAAGCCCGCGGCGCTGCCGATCGAGGACGCGCAGGTCTCGGGCACCACGCTGCAGTTCGGCGCGTTCGGCAAGCGCTGGATCTGGGCCGCGGACGGTACCCTCACCCCCGCCCCCAAGGGCGGTCAGGACGGCGAGGATGCGCTCTCGCCCGACGGCCGCTTCCGCATCGTCGCGCGCGACTTCAACCTCTTCGCCGTCGAGGTCGCGAGCGGCCGCGAGGTGGCGCTGACCGAGGACGGCACGCGCGACCAGCCCTATGGCCGCGGCATCCCCCAGCTGGCGGACATCCTCGCCCAAGGTACCGAAGACCCCAAGATGCCGGTGTCGATCCGCTGGTCGCCGGACAGCAAGCGGATCCTCACCTGGCGGCTCGATACCCGCGACGTGATCCGGCTCGGCATCGTCCAGGCAACGCCGCCCGGCAGCATCTATCCGCGCACCTTCCGCTACATCTACCCGCTTGCCGGCGCCGAGAAGCTGCCCCAGGCGACGCGCTACGTGGTCGATGTCGAGGAGGCGCTCCGCCGCCGCAAGGCGCGGCCGGTGAAGCTCGACATCCCGAGCGAGTCGATCCTCTACCCCGCCGACCCCGACATGAACTGGGTGAGCGGCAAGGTGCGCGCGCAATGGACCGAGCGCGGCTACAAGCAGGTCGCCGTCTACCAGGCCGATCCGGAAACCGGCGCGGCGGCGGTGGTGGCGCGCGAAGCGCTCACGCCCAACGTGTCGGTCGTCTCCAGCTTCCTGCGCCCCGCGCCCGAGCTGGGCGGGGAGCTTTCGGTGTCCGAACGCAGCGGCTGGGCACAGCTCTATCTGGTCCGTCCCGACGATCCGCAAGGCGGCATCCCGCTCACCCGCGGCGACTGGGAAGTGATCGCCGTCAATCACGTCGATGCGGCAGCGGGCGCGATCCTGGTCACCGGCGTCGGCCGCGAGAAGGACCGCAACCCCTATTACAGCGCGCTCTACCGGGTCAGCCTGCGCGGCGAACAGCCGGTGCTGCTCACGCCCGAGCCGGTCAACCACGAGGTGGTGACGGCCCCCGACGGCAAGACCTTCATCGACGCGATGTCGACGCCCGCACTGCCGACACGCACCGTCGTGCGCAGCGCGGTGGACGGCCGCATCCTCGCCGAAATCGGCCGTGCCGATCCCTCCGCCCTGCTCGCCAGCGGATACCGTCTGCCCGAACCGTTCCAGGGCGTCGCCGCCGACGGCAAGACGCCGATCTACGGCATGATCTACCGTCCGGTCGCGTTCGATCCGAACCGCAGCTACCCGGTGATCGACAATGTCTATACCGGCCCCACCACCACCCAGGTGCCGGTCAGCTGGAACGGCACGGTGTTCGCACCCGGCTCCAGCGTCGCCCAGCTTGGCGCGATCGTGGTGACGATCGACGGACGCGGCACCTCGCGCCGGGGACGCGCCTTTCGCATGCACGCCTATCAGAATCTCGGCGAAGTCGGGCTCGACGATCATATCGCGCTGATCCGCCAGATGGCCGATCGCTACCCGCAGTTCGACCTATCGCGCGTCGGCGTGTTCGGCGGCTCGGCGGGCGGCTATGATACCGCGCGCTTCGTGATCCGCCGGCCGGGCTTCTTCAAGGTCGGCGTCGCCTCGTCGGGCAACCACGACCTGCGGCTCGACAAGGCCTGGTGGCCCGAGGTGACGATGGGCGCCGCCACCCCCAATGACTGGGCGCGCAACTCGAACATGGTCGCCGCACCCAATCTCGGCGCCAAGCTGCTGCTGATCCACGGCGACATCGACGACAATGTGCCGATCACCGAAAGCTTCCAGCTCGCCACCGCGCTGATCTGGGCCGGCCGCGACGTCGACATGGTGGTGCTGCCCAACACCACCCACGCGGTCTACCAGCCCTTCTTCTGGCGCAAGTTCCGCGACTATTTCGTCCGCAACCTGCTTGGCGAGGCACCGCCCGCCGACGTCACGTTCGACACGCCCGCCTGGCGCGAAGAACTGCCCGTGCTGCGTCCCGAACAATGAGGTCCCCGATGCGAGCCCACCGCCTGATCCTTGCCGCCGCCGCGTTCACCGGGGTGAGCAGCCTGCCCTTCGCCGCCCCGCTCCTCGCCCAGGAAAAGCAGGCCGCGAAGCCGGTCTATCCGCCGATCCGCACCACGCCGGCGCGCGTCGGCGCCTTCCTGCTCGAACTGCGCAGCGACACCGGCACGCTCGCGCGCCTGTCCCCCGCCGCCGAACCCGGCTTCGATTTCGTGCCCGGCGGCCGCGAGGCGGAACGGCAGGGGGACGGCTACAACCATATCGGCGACCTCAATCTGCGCCTGCGCACGCCCGGCGGCGCGTGGCGCGATTTCGCCTCGGCGCGTGCGCGCAAGCCGATCGCCGCACTGCCGCTGACCCCCGGCGTGATCGCCGCAGCGGACATCACCGCAAGCATGGGCGATGGCGTGCCGCTCCGCGTCGAGCGCCGCTGGGTGGCGGCAGGCGGCGTGCCGGTGCTGCGCTTCCGGTTGGTCAACACCTCGAACGCGCCGGTCGAGATCGGCGGCCTCGGCATGCCGATGGTGTTCGACAACATCATCCAGGACCGCAACCTGGAGACCGCCCACGCCCAGGCCAGCTTCGTCGATCCCTATATCGGCCGCGACGCGGGCTATCTCCAGGTCACCCGGCTGAACGGCAAGGGCCCGGCGCTGCTGGTGCTGCCCGACGGCAAATCGCCGCTGGAGAATTACGCGCCGCTCAAGAATCCGCGCGAGCCGGGCGCGATCTTCACCGAGAAAAGCCCGCGCAGCCAGGTTTCCGAAGGCTTTTACGACTGGACGGTCGCCTCCAAGGGCTTCGTCGAGCAGGAATGGCACCAGGCGGGCGAGCAGTGGAACGCGCCGACCAGCTTCACCCTCGCCCCCGGGCAGGCGCGCGAGGTCGGCGTGCGGCTGGTGCAGGCGCCGTCGATCCGCGGCATCCAGTCGGAACTGATCGCAAACGGCCGCCCGGCCGCGCTCGGCGTGCCCGGCTATGTCGTGCCCAACGACCTCGAGGCAGCGCTTTTTCTTCACTATGCCCAGCCCGTCGCCAAGGTGGACGTGTCGCCCGCGGGGGCGCTGACCGTCACGGCGGCAGGCGTGGTGAATGGCTGGCGGCGCTATGCGGTGAAGGGCACCGGCTGGGGCCGCGCCCGCGTGACGATCACCTATGCCGACGGCACCGTGCAGACCGTCCAGTATTTCGTCACCAAGCCGCTTGAGAGGGCGATGGCGGATCTCGGCCGCTTCGCCACGACCAAACAGTGGTTCGACGATCCCAAGGACCCGTTCGGCCGCGCGCCCGCGATCCTCAGCTACGATCGCGAGGCGGGCAAGCTGCTCACCCAGGAACCGCGCGTGTGGATCGCGGGGATGAGCGACGAAGGCGGCGCCGGCGGCTGGATCGCGGCGATCATGAAGCAGCTCGACAACCCCGATCCGGCCGAGATCGAGAAGCTCGAAACGCTCGTCGACAAGACCATCTTCGGCAAGCTCCAGCTGGCCGAGGGCGCGCATATCGGCGCGGTCAAGAAGAGCCTGTTCTACTATGATCCGGCCGCCTTCCCCAACTATTACGACCCTGCCGCCAATTGGAAGAGCTGGACCAGCTGGTCGAAGAAGGATGCGGGCGATCTCGGCCGCTCGTTCAACTATCCGCACGTCGCGCTCGGCTATTGGACGCTTTATCGGCTGGCGCGCAACCATCCGGGGCTCGTCACGCACCATGACTGGCGCTGGTATCTCGACCATGCCCGGCTGACGATCGTCGCGATGATGCGCGACGCGCCCTATTACACCCAGTTCGGCCAGATGGAGGGGAATGTCTTCGTCGACATCCTCGACGATCTGAAGCGCGAGGGGATCACCGACGGCGCGGCCCAGATCGAGGCGCTGATGAAGAGCCGCGCCGATCACTGGAAGGGGCTCGCCTATCCGTTCGGCAGCGAGATGGCGTGGGATTCGACCGGCCAGCCCGAAGTCTATGCCTGGATGCGCTATTTCGGCCATGCCAGACAGGCGGCAGAAACGGTGGAGGTGATCCTCGGCTATGACCCGCTGATCCCGCACTGGGGCTATAACGGCAATGCCCGGCGCTATTGGGACTTCCTCTATGGCGGCAAATATCCGCGGATCGAGCGCCAGATCCACCATTATGGCTCGACCAACAACGCCTTGCCGCTGTTCGAGGCGTTCCGCGCCGACCCCAGCGACCTGCACCTGCTGCGCGTCGCCTATGGCGGGCTGATGGGCGGCATCACCAATATCGATCGCGACGGCTTCGGCTCGGCGGCGTTCCACAGCTGGCCGGACCGGATGGCCTGGGATCCGTACACCGGCGACTATGGCTCGGGCTATTTCGCCCATGCCTATGCTGCGGCGACCTATCTGGTGAAGGACCCGGTGTTCGGCTGGCTCGGCTATGGCGGCAATGTCCGCGTCGCAACCGATGCGGTGACGATTCAGCCCAAGGACGGCGCACGCAGCCGGCTGTTCGTCGCACCGGCGGGGCTATGGATCACGCTGGACGCCGGCAAGATCGCCAGCGCCCGCTACGTGCCGGCAACGGGCGCGGTAACGCTCACCCTCGACCCGCGCACCGCGATGACCCCGCGCGCGCTGGTGCGGCTGGAAAAGACCACCGCGGGGCGCGGCTACACGGTGGAGGGCGGCACCGCCGAACGGGGCGGCACCGCGCTGCCGCTGGAGTCCGCGCCGCTGGTGGTGCGCCTGGTGCCGTCTGCGCGGTCGCGTGTCAGCCGGTGATGGCACAGGCGCCTGCACCCACCCAAGGAATCAAGGGAGGGTCGATCTTCGATACTTGCATGGTCGTGGTGACGTTCGAGCCGGCAGGCGCGAAGTGCGCGGGCGGGGTTGCCCGCGCGTGGGATTTCGGCGCCTGAAGAACAGCCGCTAGGCAGCGGCGGACGGCAGGATGCGGCCGAGGCGCTCGACGATCATTCGCGCCTCGCCCTCGTCCAACCCGGCGCCCACATAGAGGGTGCGGGGGCCATAGTCGAACTTGAGCGCGCCGTTGCGCTGGTTGGCGAGGAACGGCACCTGCCAGCGAAACTGGAACGGCCAGGCGGGCTGCGGTGCCACCGAAAGATTGCGGATCTGCGCGCCCTGATACAGCCAGCGCCGCGAAAGGCCGAGAGCGGTGTGCGCGATCTCGATGTCCCTGCCCCGCACGGCGATGATCTCGGCGCCGGTGAACATCCAGGCGAGCGTTCCCGCCGCCGCACACCATCCGAGCGCCCATGCGCAAAGCCAGACAACGAGAAACAGCTCGAAGTTCGTCAGCAACTGCGTCATCGCGGCGATGCCGCCCAGCGTCCACAGCACCAGCCAGAACGGCAGGAACAGCATCACGAAGATGTGGCGCGGCGCCTTGATCCGTATCCGCTCGCCCTCGGCCGTAGTCTCGACGACGAAGCGCTCCCGATGCACCGGTTCGTAGCGTGCGCCCATGGATGGTCCCCCTTACCCCAGCCGATCGATAGCAAGCTGCGGCTCGGTAAACCAGCGCGGGCCTGTTTCGGTCATATGGAAATGGTCTTCCAGCCGCACGCCGAAGCGGTCGGGCACGACGATCATCGGCTCGTTCGAGAAGCACATGCCGACGTCGAGCGGCGTGCGGTCGCCGCGGACCAGATAGGCAGGCTCATGGATCGAAAGGCCGATGCCGTGGCCGGTGCGATGGGGCAGTCCCGGCAGGCGATAGTCGGGACCCAGCCCTGCCCGCTCCAATACGGCGCGCGCCGCGGCATCGACCTGCTCGCATGGCGCGCCCAGTTCGGCCGCCGCAAAGGCAGCCGCCTGCGCCGCCTTCTCAAGCCCCCAGATCGCCTGTTCTTCCTCCGACACCCGGCCGAAGGCATAGGTGCGCGTGATATCGGAATGATAGCCTTCGACGGTGCAGCCGGTATCGATCAGGACAAGCTGCCCTTCTTCCAACGCCTGCTCGCCGGGCAGACCATGGGGGAAGGCGGTCGCATGGCCGAACTGGACGATGCAGAAGCTCGAGCCCGCCGCCCCCAGCGCCCGATGGGCCTGGTCGATGAAGCGCTTGACTGCGCCGGTGGTGATGCCGGGCTCGAGGACGCGGGCGGCGGCGTGATGCACCGCGAGCGTCATGTTCTTGGCCTGCTGCATCAGCGCGATCTCGGCGGGCGACTTGCGCATGCGGCAGCCGTCGATCGCGGGGGCACCGTCGACCAGCACGACGGTCGGCGCGGCGCGGCGGAGGCGCTCGGCCATCTGGAAGGGCAGCGTCGGGTCGAGGGCCAGCGTGGTCACGCCGTCCAGCGCGCCGGCGACCAACGCGAAGGGATCCTCGTCTTCCTCCCACAGCCGCATGTCGGCGTCGAACGCCATGTCGGCGGTTAGCGAACCGAGCTCGAAACGCGGGCAGATCATGATCGGCGCGCCGTGCAGGGGCACCAGCATCGCGACCAGCCGCTCGGTGGCGCCCCAGGGCACGCCGGCAAAATAGCGCAGCGACATGCCGGCATTCACCAGCAGCGCCTGCGCGCCCATCGCCTCCAAGTACGCACGCACGCGCGCGAGGCGGCCCTCGCGCTCGGCGAGCGTGATCGCGGGGGCCCGGTCGGCCCAGAGGGCCAGCGCGGCGAGTTCGCGCTCCGCGGTGGATCCACCGATGGTCATGCTGTCTTCCTTATGCTTCGAAGCGGTGGAGGCCGAACGGGGCCAGATCGATCGCGGGGGCCCGGCCCTCGGCAAGCGCAACGACGCTATCGCCGGTCACCGCCGCCAGGGTGAGGCCAAGATGCTGGTGCCCGAAGGCGTAGAGCAGATTGCTGGCGCGGCTGCTGCGACCGATCGCGGGCAGATAGTCGGGTAGCGTAGGGCGCGCGCCCATCCAACGGGTGAAGGGCGGCCGCAACGGCAGGCCGAGCGCCGACACATGCGCCTCAAGCCGTTCCCATTTGGCCGGATCGGGCGGCGTGTCGATATCGGCGAACTCGACGAAGCTCGCCACCTGCACGCAGCCGGCATAGCGCGTGACGATCATCGCGCGCTCCTCGAACACCAGCGGCGGCAGATCGGCGGGCCAGTCGTGGTCGCTCGCGCGCAGATGATAGCCGCGCTCTGCAATGATCGGGACATGGTGTCCGAGCGGCGCCAGCAGCCGGCCCGAGGCGACGCCGGCGGTGACCAGCAGCTGATCCATGTCGGCAAGTGCGACGCCGTCGACGAGGACCCGTGCCTCGTCGCCCGCAAGGTGCAACGTCGCCCGGCCCGGCAGGATCGTGCCGCCTGCCGCCGCCAGGGCAGCGCGGAGTGCGCGATCCAGCACGCCTAGGTCCGCGATCTGGGCCGTATTGGTGAATCGGATCGCACCTGCTGCCGACGGGCCGGGCAGCGCCTGCAGCTCCGCGACCGTGGCGTCGCGGAACGTCGCGGTTCCGATCTCGGCAGTCGTCCAGGCGCGCCTGCCCGCTGCCGCCGCGGCAGCGCCGTGCCAGGCGATCATATGGCCGCGCACTTGCAACAGATCCGGCACGTCGAGGCTATCGGCCAACCACTGCCAGGCCGGCATGGCCCCGGCGAGCAGCCCGGACAAGGCGCGTTGCCCCCGGACGAAACTGCCCGGCCGCGCGGCGCCGAGCAGCCTCAGCCCGAACGGCAGCCATCGCCGCCACGCCGCCGCCGGCAGTGCGACGGCGCCCCCTGCCCCGAAGCGGCGGCGGGGTAGGCTTCGCACGGTTGCCCAGGAGGCAAGCGGCGTGACCTGCTCGATCGCGATATGGCCGGCATTGCCCCAGGACGCAGCCTGACGATCGGGGTCGGCGTCGACCAGCCGCACCTGCCAACCGGCACGGGCAAGCGCCAGCGCACTCGCCAGCCCCACGATCCCGCCACCGATCACTATCATATTGCGCTGCATCAGCTTTGCCTTGCCAGACTTGTATCGCAGGTATACTGTATTTTATAGCCCCACTGTCAAAATGCGCCTGCCAATGGGGCGCACTGCGTGGCCGCCATATCTGTTTCCGTACGTGGGAAAGCCTGCATGAGCATCGTCGTCCGCACCCTTTCGGAGCAGATCTTCACGATCGTCCGCGAGCAGATCGTCTCCGGCAAGCTGCCGGTCGATCAGGCGATCCGCCAGGATGCGCTGGCCAACCAGCTGGGGGTGAGCAAGATTCCGCTGCGCGAGGCGCTGGCCCGGCTGGAGCAGGAAGGGCTGCTGATCGGCCAAGCGAACCGGGGCTATTTCGTGCGCGCCATGTCCTCGGGCGAGGCCGAGGAAATTTACGCGCTGCGCCTCGCGATCGAGCCGGATGCGGTAGCCGCCGGCGCGGCGAGCGCGACCGACGCCGATCGCGCCGCGGCGCGCGAGGCGCTGGCAGCGCTCGACATCGCCGCGGGCGAACATCTCGAGGAGGTGGCAGCGCGCAACCGTGACTTCCACATGGCGCTGGTTCGCCCCGGCGGGCGGCTGCTCACCACCCAACTGGTCGAACGGCTGCAGATCCTTTCCGAGCGCTATGTCCACAAGCATCTCGAGCCTGCCGGCCGCGAGGACCGGGCGCATCTGGAGCACGCCGACCTGATCCACGCGTGGGAGAAGGGCGACGGTCCCCGGGCCCGCGCTCTCGCGCGTGCGCACATCGAAGGCACCCTCGCCGATCTGCGTCGCCAGCTGAACGGGTAGGCCCTCAGCCGCGCGCCAGCACGCTGCGCGCGCGGCCATAGAGGAAATAGACGGCAAGACCGGCGAGGTTCCAGATCAGGAAGCGGACCAGCGTCTTCTCCGGCAGCGAGAAGAGCAGGTAGAGGCAGCCCAGCACCGCCAGCGTACCGATCAGATAGGGCTGCGGGCAGCGGAAGATCCGCGGCGCATCGGGCGCGCGGCGGCGCAGCAGCATCATGCAGAGGCCCACTGCGATGAACGCGATCAGCGTGCCGGCATTGGCGAGCTCGGCAATCTCGTCCAGCCGCAGGAAGCCGGCGACGGCGGCCACGAACAGTCCGGTGATGCCGGTGACCAGCACCGGCGCGCCGGTGCGCGGCGAGACCTTGGCGAGCGCGCGCGGCAACAGCCCGTCGCGCGCCATCACGAAGAAGATGCGGCTCTGACCGTACATCATCACCAGGATGACCGACGGCAACGCGACCAGCGCGGCAGCGGCGATCGCCCAGGCGGCGAAAGGGTGGCCGAGCGTACGCAGCACCAGCGCCAGCGGCTCGGGCGAATTGCCGAGCGTGGTGGTGGACATCGCACCCACCGCGGCGACCGCGACGAGGATATAGATGGTGGTGCACAGCGCCATCGAACCGACGATGCCGATGGTCAGGTCACGGCCCGGCTTCTTGGCTTCCTCGGCGGAGGTCGCAACGGCGTCGAAGCCGTAAAAGGCGAAAAACACGATCGCGGCCGCCGCCATCACGCCCCGCGTCGCGGTGCCCTCGGCATGGCTGGCAAAACCGTGGGGCAGGAAGGGGTGGAAGTTGGCGGCGTCGAAGCCCGGCAGCGCCAGCGCGACGAACACGGCGAGCGCGACGAGCTTGATGATAACGAGCACGATGTTGAGCGTCGCGCTCTCGCGGGTGCCGAGCATCAGCATACCGGCGATCGCGAAGGAGACGAGCACCGCCGGCAGATTGACGAGACCCCCGGCATGCGGCCCCTGGAGCAGCAGCGGCGGCAGATGCACCCCCGCCGATTGCAGCCAGCCGACCAGATAGCCGGACCAGCCGACCGCCACCGCCGAGCAGGCCAGCGAATATTCGAGGATCAGGCTCCAGCCGACCACCCAGGCGATCGTCTCGCCGAGCACGGAGTAGCTATAGGTATAGGCGCTGCCGGCGGCGGGGATCATCGTCGCCAGCTCGGCATAGGCAAGCGCGGCACAGGCGCAGACCGCACCTGCAATCACGAAGGCGAGGATCACCGCAGGCCCTGCCCGCTCGGCGCCGACCCCGGTCAGCGTGTAGATGCCGGTGCCGACGATCGCGCCGACCCCCAGCGCGATCAGATGCGGCCAGGACAGGCTGGGGCGCAGCCGATGCGCATTGGAACCCGTGCTCCGTTCGATCGGCTTGATAGGTCCCCAAAACCCCATGCACGCTCCCCCAGATTTTTGTGTGATCAGACGACCGAGAAGCCGGCCCAGAACGGGTCCTCGCGGTCAATCCAGATAGTGTTGAAACCAGTGGCGATCGCCGAGCCTTCGATCGAGGGAATGATGCCGGGCCGGTCGCCCACCATCACCGCTTCCTCGACCCGGCCGATGAACCGGCTGCCGATATAGCTTTCATGGACGAAGCGGTCGCCGACGTTCAGCCGCCCCTGCTGCTCGAGATGCGCGAGCCGCGCGGAAGTGCCGGTGCCGCACGGGCTGCGATCGATCGCACGTTCGCCGTAGAAAACGGCGTTGCGGCCATCGGCCCCCTCGCCCTTCGGCTTGTCGGCCCAGAGGACGTGGCTGACGCCGCGGATGCGGTCGTCGAGCGGGTGGACCGGCTCCACCTTATCGCGCACCAGCGCGCGGATCGTGCGGCTGAGCTCGACGATGCGCGAGGCGCCGAGATCATCGAGGCCGGTGTACGGCCCCTGCGGCTCGATGATCGCGTAGTAGTTGCCGCCATAGGAGACGTCGATACGGAGCGGGCCGAAGCCCGGCACCTCCACCTCGATGCCGCGCGCGGCGACATAGGCGGGCACGTTGCGGATGCGCACCCAGCGCACCCGGTCGCCCCCCATGCCATAGGCGATGTCGATCACCCCCGCCGGCACTTCGATGCGCAGCTGCCCCGGCGTGCGCGGCGTGATCAGCCCGTGCTCCAGCCCGAAGGTGACCATGCCGATCGTGCCGTGCCCGCACATCGGCAGGCAGCCCGAGGTCTCGATGAACAGGATGCCGCAATCGGCGTCCTCGCGGGTGGGCGGGTAGAGGAACCCGCCCGACATCATGTCATGCCCGCGCGGCTCGAAACACAGGCCGGTGCGGATCCAGTCGAACCGCTCCAGGAAATCGGCGCGCCGCGCCAGCATGTCGCCGCCGCGCAGCAGCGGCGCGCCGCCCGCCACCAGCCGCACCGGGTTGCCTGCGGTGTGGCCGTCGATGCAGAAGAAGGTGTGGCGCATGGACGCGATCAGGCCGCTTTTGCCTGGCGCTGGCTCGGCCGCGTCGCTGCGGCTTCCTCAACCCAACGGATGACCTGCGCGCGGCGGTCACCCGAGAGCGGCAGACGCGGCAGGCGGACACGCTCGCTGCCGCGGCCCATGATCTGCTCGGCGAGCTTGATCGACTGGACAAGGTCATGTTCCGCATCGAGGTGGAGCAGCGGCATGAACCAGCGATAAATCGCGCGTGCCTCGTCGAAGCGGCCTTCGTTGAACGCCGCGACCAGCCGCACCGACTCTTCCGGAAAGGCGCTGGTGAGGCCCGAGACCCAGCCCGAGGCGCCGAGGAACAGGCCTTCAAGCGCGACGTCGTCCAGCCCGGCCATCAGCGTGTAGCGATCGCCATAGCGGTTGAACAGGTCGGTGAAGCGGCGCGGATCGGGCGCACTTTCCTTGACGGCGACGATGTTCGGCACGTCGGTAAGGCGGTCCAGCGTATCGGTGCCGATCGACACGCGATAGGCGGGCGGGTTGTTGTAGAGCATGATCGGCAGCGAGGTCGCCGCCGCCACCGCGCGGAAATGCGCCTCCAGTTCCTCGGCCTTAGGCACATAGACCATCGCCGGCAGCAGCATCAGCGCATCGACACCGATCTTCTCGGCATCACGGGCATAGTCGATGGCGCGAGCGGTGGTGAATTCGGAAACGCCGGCGACCAGCGGCACCCGGCCGCCCACCGCCTCGACGCCCGCCTTCAGCACGAGACGCTTTTCGTCGGGCTCGAGCGAATTGTTCTCGCCACAGGTGCCGAGCAGGATCAGGCCGTCGACGCCGTCATCGACCAGCGCGGTCTGGGTGCGCTGGGTGGCTTCGAGATCGATCGAAAGATCCTCGGCGAACTGGGTCGTCGCCGCGGGATAGACGCCGGTCCAAAGCGTCTTGGCTGCAGTCATGAGAATGCTTTCCTCCTTGGGGTCCCCAACTTCGTATACCGTATTATCCCATGTTGCAACTGCGAGCTTCAACCGAGTGCCAGTTCCGACCCGTCACACCGCAGGATCGGCACGAATCAGCACCCCATAGCCACCCCGACCGATCGTATAATATATTTGACGAAGGCCGATCTTTTGTGCTGCATGGCTGCACTTCCCGTCCCGCGCGCGTCGACCGCCGGAATGCGCGTGTGCACCTTCATACCGCGAGCGCCTCTCCATGCCCAGAACCCAGCCATCCGCCTCTCCAGTCCGCGCCCTGCGCGGCCTGCTGCCGCTGGTTGCAATTCTCCCCAACCCCGCCGCGGCGCAGCGCGACACCGCCGCGCGCACGCTGCGCAGCCCCGGCAATCCCATCCTCGCCGACGGCCGCACGTACAGCACCGACCCGGCACCGTTTGTCGACGGCGACACGCTGTGGATCCTCGCCGGGCGCGACGAGGCGCCGATCGGGATCAACGATTTCATCATGAACGAATGGCAGCTGCTTGCCACCACCGACCCTGCGAAAGGTGTCTGGCAGCACATCCCGGCGATTGCCCGCCCCGAAACGCTGTTCGCCTGGGCGGAGCCCGGTCGCGCCTATGCCGGCCAGATCGCCAAGGGCGCCGACGGCCGCTTCTACCTCTACGCCGCCGTCCTGCAGAACGAGCGTACCGCAGCACCCGGCACCGCCGACCGGTTCGCGATCGGCGTTGCCGTCGCGGACCGCCCGACCGGCCCGTGGCGCGACGCGCACCCCGCCGGCCCAATCCTTTCGCAGACAGTGCCGGTGCCGAACGATATCCAGAATATCGACCCGACCATATGGATCGACGACGACGGCCGCGTCTTTCTCTACTGGGGTACCTTCGGTCGCCTTCGTGCCGTCGAGCTCGCGCCCGACATGGTCACCGTCCGGGGCTCAGAGCATCGGATCGAGGGCGCGACCGGCTTCTTCGAGGCACCCTGGCTGATGAAGCGGCGCGGCACCTATTACCTGCTCTACGCCGCCAACAATGCCGGCCCCGACAGCCCGTGCACCCCGGCGATCTACCATGCCTGCCAGGCCTACGCGACCGCGCCCACGCCGCTCGGCCCCTGGACCTATCGCGGCGTGGTGCTCAAGCCGGTGTCGTCGACCACTTCGCATGCCGGCGCGATCGCGTTCAAGGGCCGCTGGTACCTCGCCTATCACACCGCCGATGCCGTCGGCGGTGGGCATTTCCGGCGCTCGGTGGCGCTCGATCCGCTGACCTGGGACGACAGCGTCACCCCGGCCGCGATCCGCCCCGTCACGCCGACGCGCCGGCCGATGCCACCGGCACGCCCCAGCCGCAACGTCGCGCCGGGCGCGACGGCGACGGCGTCCAACCTGCCGCTGCGAGTGCAATACTGGATCGCAGCGCTCAACGACGGGATCGTGCGCGAGAGCCCGCTGCCGCCGGACATGTGGGCGAGCTGGACCGGCACCAACCCTGCGCGTCCCTGGATCGAATATCGCTGGCCCGCGCCGGTGACGCTCGATGCCAGCCGCATCCGCTTCTTCGCCGATCACCCCGCCGGCGCGCGCGCGGGCATCGCTCCGCCCGCCCGCTGGCACCTCGAATATTGGCAGCAGGGATGGAAGCCGGTGCCCGGTGCCGACGGCGTCGCCCCGCGCGCCGATCGGTTCGTCGAGCTGCGCTTCGCACCGGTCACCACCCGCTGCCTGCGTGCGGTGTTCGATGCCTCGGGGTACCAGGGTGTCTATGCCGGGGTCGGCGTGCAGGAATGGGAAGCGCTCGCGGTCCGGCCGGTGGCGCCGTCCGCGCGGCACCGGGCGGCCGTTCCGTCCTGCGATCGGCGGTAGCGCTCGCCGACGCCGGCCGGCGAGCACCACAAGGCAAAAGGCCGCCCGGCATCGGCATGCCGGGCGGCCGTTTCGTCAGAAGCGGGCCGAGATGCCCACCCGCAGCGTGCGCCCGCGCACACCGTAATAGGCGGGAAAGGTATTGAAGTACGACCCAATGTTATAGCTCGGGTCCATGCCGATCAGCGGCGGATCCTTGTCGAACAGGTTCTGCACGTTGAATCGCAGGTCGATCCCCTTCACCAGCGTGACGTTCGAGTTGAAGTCGAAATAGCTGATGCCCGGGATGTGGCTGGCGAGCGGGTAGGTCTGGCCCGGCGCCGCCGCCAGCACGCTGTTGGTCGACAGCTTCGAGATCCGCGTCGGCCCGGTATAGCGCCAGGTCACGCCCATCCCGCCCTTGACCCAGGGCAGCTGCCATTGCAGCCCGGCGACATGGCGCCAGCGCGGCATCGGATCGCCGCACGAGAAGCCGAAATAGCCGAGGCACGACCAGGGGATGTTGCCCGGCGCGAACTGCCGTTCATATTTGGTCGTCAGCGTGCCGTTGAAGCTCAGGCTGAACGTGCCGAGATGGTCAGCGATGCCCAGCCGCTTCGGATCGAGCGCATAGTTGGTCGAGAAGTCGATGCCGCGCGTCGCGGTGTAGCCCGAGTTGTTGTAGCGGGCATCGGCCACCAGCAGCACGCCGGTCTGCGGGTCACGCTTGTAGAACTGGCAGAAGAACTGGACCTTGTTGTCGTAGCACTGGCTGAACGCCATGTTGATACGGGTCCATTCGAACGCGCCGCGGATCATGATGTCGTAATAGTCGACGGTCGCGGTGAAGCCCGGGAAGAAGCGCGGCTGGATCACCGCACCCACCGTGACGCTGCGCGAGCGCTCCGGCTGCAGGTCGCGGTTGCCGCCATTGACCAGGGTGGTCGGGCAAAAGCCGTTGGAGTCGCAGCCGGTGTAGCTGGTCAGCGCGTCATATTGCGCGCGGGTCATGCCGATCGAGCACTGCTCGAAGGTATAGCGCTTCGGGCCGTTGCCGTTCGCCGACGCGCGCGGCGGCGCGCAGAGGTCGAGGAACGACGAATTGGGGTAGCGATTCTCGCCCTCCAGCCGCTCCAGCACGCCGACACGCACCGCGCGGTTGTAGCTGCCGCGGAAGCGCAGCCCGTCGAGCGGCGCCCAGCTCGCCTCGGCCTTCCAGCTGTGCACCAGCTTGCTGTAGACGTCGTAATCGGAGATGCGGTAGCCGCCGTTGACGCTCAGTTCCTTGAAAAACGGTCGGTTTTCGATCAGCGGAATGTCAATTTCGCCGCCCAGCTCGCGCACGGTGGTGCGGCCGTCATAGGTGGTGAAGTTCGACCATGCGCCGAAGCCTTCGGACTGGTTGCGATACTTGCGATACTCGCCGGTGATCGCGAAGCCGATGCCGCTGGCGGCCAGCGGGCTCTTGAGACCGTAATCCTCGAGCGTGCCCGAGATGACACCGTTGATCACCTTCAGGTCGCTCTGCTGACGGCGGCTGCCGTCCGCCGTCAGCCAGCTATACACCGCGTCGCTGATCGACGAGGTCGACGAGAAGGCATCGATCGGCTGGCAGTTCGGATCGGTGCCGTTGATCTTGGACAGGCAGGTCGGCGTGCCGTTGACGTTGCGCACCTGCAGCCCGCGGGCCATGCGGTTGGGCAGGTCGTCATACCAGATATGATCGGCCGAGCCCTCCATCACGTTGCGCGTCTGCTGGTAGCCCAGCTCGAAGCGGATCTTGTCGACGATCTTGCCCGACAGCGTCAGCGCGCCGCGCCAGTCGGTCGTGGTGTTGCGGAAGTTCTGGAACATGCCCGGCCGGAACAGCGACAGCGAGATGGGATCGCTGAGCGCGGTGGTCCCCGCTGCCGATCCGCAGATCACCTGGGCCTGCTGCTGGCCGAGGAACGGGTTGTCGCAGTTGACCGGCGCGGTGGGCGTCCACAGACCGCCGTCGACCGAGTTGCGGCCGGTCTCGACGAGGCGGCTGTAGAGGAAGCTGCCGCTCAGCCGCATGCCCTGCGGCAGTTCGACCGTCAGGAAGCCGCCGCCGTTGAAGGTTTCGTTGCGCCGCTGCACCGAATCGACCCGCTGGATCCGCACTTCGTCGGCGAGGTCATAGGGGCGGAAGCTGCGCGAGCCATCCTTGGCGTTGGTCAGGTCCTGCCCGTTGACGGAGAAATAGTTGTACGGGTTGTAGGTGGTGCCGTCGCACGACCATTTTGTGTTGCCGGCGCTCACATTGGTCGGATCGAACATCAGCAGCGGGCAGTTGGTGATGTCGAGATCGCGATACTGGATCGGATCGGCCTTCTTGTAGGTCGCGAAGGCGCTGATATTGACGCGGTCGCCGAGGAACGACTTGCCGGCTGCGAGCGACGCGAAATAGTTGCCGCCGCCCAGATAATAGCCGCTCGGCGCCGGATAGCCCGCCCGCCCGGCGGCATCGGTCAGCAGCTTGCTGTTGTTGTTGTGGTTGAAGCCGCTGACTTCGCCGTCAAAGGCGATGCCGTTGAACTTGCGCTTGACGATGAAGTTGACCACGCCCGCGATCGCGTCCGAGCCATAGACCGCGGAGGCGCCACCCGTCATGATGTCGATCCGCTCGATCAGCGCGCCGGGGATGATGTTGACGTCATTGTCCATGCGCTGCCCGTTGAGCAGGGTCAGGGTGCGTCCGGCGCCCAGCCGGCGCAGGCCCACCGGCGCCGCGCCCGAAGTCCAAGTCGCGCCCTGGATGCCAAGCATCGGGGTGACCTGCGGCAGCTGCGCCAGCGCGTCCTCGATGCGCGCGAGGCCCCGCTCCTTCAGATAGGTTGCATCGACCGTGGTGATCGGCGCATTGCTCGTCATGTTCGGGCGGATGATGCGCGTGCCCGTGACGATCAGGTCCGCGCTGTCCTTGTCCTTGTCCGAATCCTTCGCGCCGCCCGCGTCCGCGCTGGCGGGAACACTGCTCGTGTCCTGCTGGAGGAGCGTTGCACCCTGCGTTTGCGCTTGCGCCAACGCCGTCCCCGAAAGCGACAACGCAACCAACGAAACGCCACAACGGACCCACGCAGAATTATATTTCATATGGTTAACCCCCAGCTTTGCGCTTTTGATTCTCTCACGCTATCGCAACTCCGGCACACAAGCAAATATGTTATACGATATCTGATAGTGCCACGTACAATCTTGGTTGCTGCGAGGCAGCTTCACCAGGTACTTGACCGGGGGCGTAAGGACGAAACGCAGCGGGCGGCCGAGAGCGTCGTCCAGCATGTGGACCTTAGTAGCTAGACCCCTCGGGAACGCCCCAGCGCCTGGTCGCGCGCGCCCCTTTTCCGGTCGCCGCCTGCTGGTGGGCGCGGACGATGGTGCTGTCGAGCATCAGATATGGATCGTCCCGGTCGGCGGTCACCGCGTCGAACAGCCGTTCCCAAACGCCGGCATGGCATCACCGGCTATAGCACCCGCATCCGGACAAGACAGGGCCAGTCCATCAGCGGGGATCTGGACGGGCCATCGCAACCCGCCGGAGACGCTCTACCACGGCACGGTCGCGCGCTGCCTGGAAGCCATCCTCGCGGCAGGGCTCACGCCGATGGCGCGACACCATGGGCACCTCTCGCCCGATGTCGAAACCGCGGCAGACCGCCGAACGACGCGGAGCACCAGCCCTCCTTCGCATAGCCGCCGGAGTTCCTTGCCCGCGCCTAGCGCGGCAGGATAATCAACCCGCCGCGAGCGCCTTCCGAACGCGCCGGCGCATCAGCAGCGTCGCGAAGAACCAGGCGATCAGCGCGATGCCGGCGCCGAGGATCAGGTCGATCAGATAATGCGTGCCCTCGACCGGGGTCGACAGCAGCATCGCGCAGGGGATCGCGGTCAGCCACCAGCGGAGCGGCCCACAGCGCTGGGCCGCGGCGATATAGAGCGTGGCCGAGGCGGCATGGAAGCTCGGCGCGGAGACCAGCCCGCGGAGCTGGCCGACATCCACCACGGTCAGCGTGTGCGCCCGCAGCTGCGGGATCAGGTCCGGCTGCCACAGCTCGCTGACCGGCATATAGGGGATCGGGCCGTGCCACAGATAGGAGAAGGGCCCCACCGCCGGCATCTGGCTATAGACCGCCAGCGTCATCACCGCGGCGATGCCGAAGGCGGCGAGGAAGCGATGCGCCTCGCGCCGTTGCCCGGTCAGCGCGAACCAGCCGAGCAGCAGCGCAGGCGTCAGGAAAATGCTCTGATAGGCGGCGATGCCAAGCAGCTGCAGCGTGCGGTGCGCGGCCACCAGCCGGTACCAGGCGAGCCAGTCGAACTGCAGCAGTTCGTCGACCCGCTGCAGGCCGGCATCGGCAAAGCCGTCGCTCATCGCCGCGATGGGGTAAGAACTCACCGCGCCGACCAGCGCCATCGCCATGAACAGCGTGTAATATTCGACGATGTCGGCGAGCACGAGGCTCCAGCGCCGCGCATCGCGCAGGCACCAGGCGCGCAGGGCCGGTCCCAGCGCCAGCACGGCATAATAGGGGATGTTGCTGTGCGCGAACGGATCGACGCGCAGTCCCGCCGCCCACAGGAGCAGCGCGCAGACCGCGACCGTAAGGATCGCCGTGATGCGGACCTGTCCGGGCGAGAAACCGATGGAAATGCGGGCCTCCGCCCGTGGCAGCGACCAGGCGCTGGCCGAAGTCGCGACGAGGGTGGAGGGCTGGCGGTCGTTCAATATCAGGCTCGTCAAGGCTAGCGGAAACGACCCGCCACCATGCGCGCCGTGCCCGATCCTAGCGCGTCGTCGCGCCCGCGCCTAGTCCGGGGCCAATCCACCATGGGCCTGCCGGTCGTGGCACTTTACCGGCGGGTAAAGTGCCACGCGCGGCCCTTCGCCGTCCGCCGGGCAAAGTGCCATGGCTGGTCCAACTGGTGGGCACGGCACAGAGGGGATTCACAGGCGAATCGCGATGTGCTTAGATTCCTGCTATGTTCCAGCCCGATCTCTTCGCCGCCGCCCCCCGCGCCGCGCCGGATGCGGCCTCCCCCGCCCCAGCGATGGACCTGCCGGCCGTGCTCGACCGGCTGAGCGAAACCTGCGAGCGGCCGCGCTACAGCTTCATGGTGCTCCAGCTGATCGCCCAGGCGAGCGACCGCACCGGCTGGGCCGGTCCGTGGATCGAACGCGAGGGCCGCCGGCTGCCGGTGCGCGACTGGCTGAGCGAGGCACTGACGCCGGTCGCGCGCCGCGATCCGCGCCGCAAGCGGCTGGCGACCCGTGCCCGCGCCGACCTGGAAAAGGCCGGCACGCTGCCCGCCGATCCCGAGGCAGCCGAACGCGCGATCGCCGCCGAGGTGCAGCACCGCATCCGCCTGTCGGGGCGGACCAATGTCAGCCGCGCCGTCTCGGAACTGGTGCGCGCCGGGCTGGTGCGGCGCCACTATCAGGGCTTCCGCGTCGACCACCATAATCGCGGCGCCCAGCGCCATGCGGTCTATGCGGTGACCGAGGAGGCGCGCCGCGCGCTCCGGCCTCAGACAAAATAGACCAGCACCCCCGCCGCCAGCCCCAGCAGCAGCGCGATCACGAACTCGACCAGGCTGCGGATGATCCCGCCGCCCTTCTGCCGCCGCTGGAAGGTCGAGCGCGGCGCCGGCTGGGCATGCGCCACCTCGAGATAGCCGACCGCGCCGCCGGCGCCGGCGGTGAACAGCAAGGTGATCAGCGCGCCGGGGATCGTCTCCATCGCGATCGCCAGCGGCAGCAGCATGCCCAGCGGGGCGGCCAGCGCCATCGCCGCCATCAGCTTGGCGAAATCGAGATCGTCCTTGTCGACCGGCGCGACCTTGAGCAGATCGGGCGCGTCCTCGGCCGAGGCGGCGAGCCAGGCGAGGCTGGAGACCAGCTGGCCGGCGATCACCACGCTGGTAAAGGCCAGCGTCGGCGCGAGCGGCAGCGACCGGCCGTCGCGAAACGCGATCAGCACGATCGGCGCGAGGTAGACGATCCGCAGCAGCAGCTGGAACAGCAGCGCCGGATCGCGCAGCAGCAGCCGCAATTCCTTGGCGAAGATCGCCGCGAACAGCCCGCGGTGGAAGTGCCGGGCGATCCCGCCTTTCGCCGCGCGGTTGCCCGCCGGGCGCATGCCGCCGGCCCGGTAGCTGCGCAGGAACGCGTTGCGCATCGCCCAGCCGGTCGCCGCGAACAACAGGCACCCGCCGCCGAGCAGCAGCACGATCGCCAGCGGCTCGCCGAACGCCGCCCGGCCGGGCAGGCTGCTCAGCGGCCCGCTTCCGAAACCCCGCGTGTGCAGCGCCTCGAACAGGAGCACCGTGCCGGACTCGCGGCGCTCGCCCTGCTGGTTGAGGATCTGGGTGGCGAGAAACACGCTGGCGCCGGTAAGCGCCGCAAGGATCTGGCCCAGCGTTCGGGCCGCGCGCGGCCCGAGGGTACGGGCGAGCAGCAGCGTCGCGCCAAGCCCCAGACAGGCCGCCACCAGCGCGAGCGCCACCAGCAGCGCGAGCGCACCGAGCAGCTCGGGATGGCCGAGCACCGCCACCGGCCCCAGGATCGGCAGCAGGAAGATCGAGAAGGTCAGCATCACCCCGCCGGCGATGCCGAGCAGCTTGGCCGAGACCACCGTGCGCGGATCGAGCGGGGCGGAAAAGAGCAGATCGAGGTCGCCCGCCTCGAACAGCGTCCGCTGGCTGGCGAGCAGCGACTGGGTGGTCATGAAAGTGAACAGCAGGATCGTGGCGACCAGCACCACCAGCCAGGCGAGGGGATCGGCCTGCCACCGCACCCCCTGCAGCAACAGGCCCAGCCCGATGCCGAGCCCGGTATAGCCGAGCAGGAACAGCGCGCCGACCACCTGCCCCACCCGGCTTCGCCCGGCATTGCGCAGATTGCCGCGCAGTTCGTGCAGCGTCAGCCAGCCGAGGCTGCCGGGCGGCAGCCGCCGCATCGCCCAGCCGATCATGGCCGGCTCGTCAGGCGGATGAAGGTGTCCTCCAGCGACATGTCTTCCGATCCGGCAAGCGTGCGCAGCTCCTCCAGCGTGCCCTCGGCGAGCAGCCGCCCGCCGGCGATGATGCCGATCCGGTCGGCCAGCCGCTCGGCGACCTCGAGAATATGGGTGGTGACGATCACCGTCTTGCCCTGGTCGACCGCGGCGCGCAGCGCATCCTTCACCGACCGCGCCATCGCCGCGTCGAGCCCGGTCAGCGGCTCGTCGAGGATCAGCAGCCGGGGATCGTGTATCAGTGCGCCGGCCAGCGCCACCTTCTGCTGCATGCCGCGCGAAAAGCCCTCGCAGCGGGTGTCGCGCACCTCCCACAGCTCGAGCCAGCGCAGCAGCCGCTCGGCCTCGGGCGCCGCCTGGCCGGGCGGGATCCGCCACAGCCCGGCGACGAAGCCGAGATATTCGGCCGGGGTCAGCTTGTCATAGAGCATCGGCTCGTCGGGCAGCCAGGCGGTGATCGCCTTGGCGTCCTGCGGCTGCGCGCGTGCATCGACGCCGAAGATCTCGATGCTGCCCTGGTCGGGCTCGGTGAGCCCCACCGCCATGCGCAGCGTGGTCGTCTTGCCCGCCCCGTTCGGGCCGAGCAGCGCATAGAGCTGCCCCGCGCCGACGGTGAGATCGAGGCCGGTGATGACGGGCTTGCCGAATGCCTTGTGCAGGCCGGCAATGCGAAGCGCAGGGATGGACATCGACGCCGATCCTAGCGGCCGCGCGGTTCGTCGCAAGCGGGGCGATGTGGACCTTTTTTGCCGCTCGTTCGTCCCCAGCTTCCGCTACGTACGGGAGGGGAAGGATGTTCGCCATGCCAAGCACGATCGCGCCGGAAGTGATCGCCTGCATCGCCGAGGGCCGCCCGCCGACCCCGGGCGAGCTTGCCCGCGTCGCCGAGCGGGTGCGCGCCGATCTCGTCGGCGACCGCCCCGCCTTCGCCTGGGGAGACGGCCAGCCTGAGACCGCCGAGCAGCTGAGCCGCCGCGTCGCCGAACTCGCCCTGATCGGCAGCCGTCGCTAGCGCCCTCCCCTTCCACCATTGGCTTTGCCATCGCGAATTGCTACCGGTGTCAATGATGGGCACGTATGCGACCAAGCATCCTGTACGGCCTGCGGTAATCGGCTTGGGAGGATGGCATGCGGCACTGGGGGATTTCGCTGTGGGCGCTCGCTGCCGCCACGCCTGTCCTCGCCCAGCCTGCCGATCGCCAGGACGGGCTGCTCTTCTACCTCTCCGCCGACAAGAGCCTCACTGCCGACATCGCCGCCGGCGATCCGGTGCCCAATTTCCGCTCGGCGGTGACCATCACTCCCGATGGCGCCACCGGCGGCGCCGCGCGCTGGGCCGACGAAGGCTATGTCGCCTGGAACGCCCCGGGCAATATGCGTGCGGAACGCGGCACCCTCGCCTTCTTCTGGCGCGCCCGCACCCCGTTGGGCGAGGCACCGTTCGTGCTCTTCCGCGCCGGCTTCGCCGATCATTCGAGCTGGGACATGGCCTTCCTGCGGATCGACTGGAACGGCCACGGCTTCGATGCCTTCGTCACCGATGCCAACCTCTCGCGGATCCGCGTCTCCTTCCGGCTCGACCGGGTGCCGGCGGCAGAGGAATGGCAGCACCTCGCCTTCGCCTGGGACGAGACGCAGGGCGTGCGCCTGTTCTGGAACGGCCGCGAAGTTGCGCGGCGCAACCAGGTAGCGGACCTGGATTCCGGGCTCGACCAGTTCGGCATGGCGGGCCGGGTGATCAGCCCGCACCAGGTGCAGAGCCGCTACAACTTCATGCGGGGCAGCGATCTCGACGAGATCCGCATCTATGATCGCATGCTCGGCACCGCCGACGTCGCGGCGCTCGCGGCGCACAGCCTGCCCGGCGCTTCGCCCTCCCGCGACACCGTCGCCGAGCGCACTGCGTGGCTGCATCGCTATGGCTGGGACAAGGGCGCCCCGCCCGTCCTTGCCGCACCGGTCACCCGCGTCCGCAAGATCGAGTTCGCCGATGCGCGCGACCTGAAGCAATGGATGTGGAAGGGCGTCGACGGCATCGCCGAGACGACCTGGCCCGGCGTCTACAATCGCTCGCGCCTGCCCGGCCGCGACGATTATTTCGAGCTGCCCGACTGGAACACCTATGTCGAAGGCGGCAAGGCCTACACGCTGACGGTGCCAGCGGGCGAGACGTTCAACCGGGTGGAGATCCGCGGCGCCGCCTATGGCGCGCTCGCCTGGTCGGCGGACGGCGCAGCGTTCGCCAGGGTGGCGGAGCGGGCGCAGGGCGTGGTCCGTTCGGTCGACGCCCTGCCCGAGCGGAAGGGGGGCGTGCTGCGCTTCACCAACCGCATGCAGGAACAGCCGATCCAGGAACTCTGGGCCTATCAGGTCGACGGCACCGCCGAACCGGAAGGCAGCTTCAAGCTCAGCTACCGGGTGAACGCCAAGGCCGCCGCCAATCTCGCCGCGCTGGACGCGCTCAACCGCCATATCGCCGGCCGCTTCGCCCCCGACGAGCGCAGCACGGTGCTGGCGATGCCCAAAGCGGGGGTGCGCGCCGCTATCGGCGCCGGGGCGGCGGGGGACAGCGGCGCGGCCGTGCGCCCCGCCAATCCCAAGCCGATCGTCCACATCCTGATCCCGTCCAACCTCAACCAGGCGCCGCCCGACCAGCCGCTGGCTCGCGCGTTCAACTATGGCTGGCGCAACCTGCACGACGGGCTGGACGGCCTCGCGATCGACCTGCCGGCGCTGCACGCCAGGCCCGATGCCGCAGGGCTGATCCCGCTCAACATCCGCGTCCATGATCCGATCTGGCCGCAGCGCGACCTGATCGACCTGTCGGTCTCGGTCCGCCCCGGCGAGGCGCGGACCCTTTGGCTGGACCTGCGCGACCGCATCCTGAGCGACGACAGCCTGTTCCTGACCATCGCCTCCGCCGCGCCCGACTTCGATGCGGACGCGCTCGACGGCACCGAGATCCGCCTGGTGTTCAAGCCCCGCGCCGAAGCGCTCAAGGAGCATGTCGCCGATCGCTTTCACCAGGTGAAGGACAATTGGGGCTTTCTCGTCGAGGAGCACACGTCGTCCGAGCGCGCGGCGCTCTATCGACGGGTGCGCACCGATGCGAGCGACCTGCTCCGCGTCTATCCCGACAACGCGGCGATGCGCGCCTATTGGGCGGACATCGACTATCGGCCCGAGAACATGCCGGTGGAGCCCCTCCCCCCCATCCCCGCAGGCGTGCCCGCCTGGGCGGCCCGGCAGCTGCAGGATCTCGCGCTCACCCGCCGTTTCGTCGAATGGTGGATCGACAACCGCCAGGTGCCGTACGGCGATTTCGGTGGCGGGATCAGCGACGATTCCGATCTGGTGCAGCAATGGCCCGGCCTCGCGCTGATGGGCGTGATCCCGGACAAGGTGAACGCCTCGCTTCGCGCGCTCGACGATGCCGCCTATCGCAACGGCATGATCGTCGACGGGCTCGGCTATATCACCACCGACGAGCTCCACGCCTATGAGGAGGGGCTCAACGCCGATGCGGCGCGGCTCTACCTCAACTGGGGCGAGCCGAAGACGGTCGAGCGGCTGTTCGCCACCACCCGCGCGCTCGGCACGGTGATCCTGCCCAATTCGGCGGGCCATCTCCATTTCGCCAGCAACTGGTACGGCGCGCGCAAGATGTACCGCGAAGGCGCGTTCGAATGGCAGAAACCCTATAGCTATGTGGTGATGCACGCGCCGATCCTGCTCGGCGTGTTCAACGCGGCCCCCCCGGCGCGCCAGCTGGTTACCGGGCTGGCCGATGGCTGGCTCGCCCATGGCGAGCAGGGCGGCGACGGCCGCTGGCGCTTCCCCAACGAGATCAACTGGCGCACCGATGCCACCCGCGCCGGCGACGGCGGCGGGGTCAGCACGCCGCTGCAGACGGTGTGGAGCGCCTGGCGCTTCACCGGCGACATGCGATATCTGCGCCCGCTGCAGGCGCGGCCAGGCGCGGTCGGCGAGATCAACGAGAACGGCGCGCTGCTGCCGGAGACCCGGGCGATGGTGGCAGCCAAGGGCGATGTCGAGGCGGCGCGCATCGCCGCCTGGACGCGCAGCGGCGACCCGGCGCCGCTGGCCGCGCTCCATGAAGCCGCGATCCGCGAGAAATCGGCCCGCCTCTCGATGATGACCGAAGGCCATTGGTGGACCGATCGCGTCGAGAGCGAGAACCAGTGGCTCCAGCGCGAGCGCCTCGGCGGCATCGCGCTGCGGCGCAACCAGACCTATCCTGGCCATGCGGTGAGCTGGCGCTTCGCCCGCGACGCGGCGGCCGAGCAGGTCGCGCTGCTCGTCCCCGGCGCCACGCCTGCCGGGTTCACCGTCGAGGCGTTCAACACCAGTGCGGTGCCGCAGGACGCGGTGATGACGACGTGGAACGTCACCGCCGGGCGCTGGACGATGCGCAGCCCGGACGGCAGCGTCCGCACGCTCGATCTCGGTCGGTCGCGCGGCGTTGCCCTGCGCTTCGCGCCGGGCGCCAGCCGCTGGGTCTTCGCGCTGGAAAAGGCGGGCGAGCCGGTGGAGCTGCGGCCCGATCTCGGCATCGGCCGCGACGATGTGGTGGTTGAGGGCCGCACGGTGACGGTCACCGTCCACAGCCTCGGCCACGCGCCGACCGGCGGCGGCACGGTGATCGTCTCGGGTGCGGCGGGCGAACTCGGCCGCGCGCCCCTTCCGGCGCTGGAGGCGCCCACCGATCTGCGGCCGCGGACCGCGACGGTGCGGGTACGGCTCACCGGCACGGCGATGCCGGAAACCGTTCGGGTGGAGCTTCCGGGCGAGGCGCCCGAGGTGACGCTGCACAACAACCAGGTCCGCCTCGCGCCCGGTTCCTAGAAGCCGATCGCGGCCGAGACGGTCACCGCCCGACGGGCATGATCGCGGTACCGGTAGAAGTCCCGGCCGGGCAGTCCGCCGCTCCAGGCGAGCCGCGCATCGACCTTGCCGAGCTGCCGGGCGACGCCGAGGCTATAGTCGAACTGGGTGCCCGCCACGTCGCCCCAGGGGCGTTGCCGTACCACGGCCATCACCCCGGCATGGCCCAGCAGCCGCCACTTGGGCAGCGGCCGCGCCACCGCATCGAGGGTGCCATACAGCGTCTGGACGCCGCTGCGCAGATAGTCGGGCGAATAGAGGATCCGCGCCGCCAGGCTGCGACCGCTCGCCCCCAGATAGACCTCGCTATAGCCCGCGCCGCGCACCCCCGATCCGGCGCCGCGAAACTCGCGTCGGGTGAGGCCCAGGTCGAGCACGATGCCCCGCCGCAGCCGCAGCGCATAGCCGGCATCGACGCCGATCGAGACCAGATCCGCACCTGTGGGCAGCGCCGCCGCGGTCGCGGCAGCATCGGCATAGATGCCCGAGCGATCGTCATAGCCGAGCGACACGGTCATCGCGGGCCGCCCGACGCTGAGACTGCGCCCGCGCCAGCGCTCGTCGTTGGTCACCGACACCGAACCGCTCCACTGCGCATGCGCAGTGCTCGCAATGCCCATGCCGGTCAGCAGCGCGCAGGAGATCGCCGCGCAGCGGCTAGGGCGCCATGCCCTCGGTCGCACATGTCCCCTTCCCCACCACGGTCGCACAGGCATCGATTTCTCCGCCGCCGGGCCTAGCAGAAACCGGCATCGCGCGTCTGCCGGGCTTCGCATCGCGTTCGCGGCGCAGCGCCAGCAGCCCGCTCACCTCTGCCGCGGCATAGGAGGAGCCGTTGACCAGATACCAGCGCCCGCCGGGCTGGGTGGTGGGAATATCGCGGCCGGGCGCGACATAGGCGCTGCCCATCGGCGCCTCGGCCACCGCGACCACGCCGGGCATCGAGGCGGGAAAGCCGCCGCCCGCCAGCTTCGGGTCGACCGCCGCCACCACCATCGCGCCGCGATCGATGCCGGCGCGGAGCAGGGTCTCGAGCAGGCGGCTTGGCGGGCCGCTGAGGCTCAGGTTGATCACATCGGCGCGCTGTTCGACGGCAAAGCTCACCGCGCGCGCCAGGCTGAGGCTGTCGCAGGCGGTCGGCGCTGCGGGTCCGCCGCCTTCCTGCCGGCAGGCGCGCAGGGCCAGCAGCTTCGCAGCGGGTGCGACTCCGACGATACCCATGCCGTTGTCGGCCCGTGCGGCGATTACCCCGGCAATGCCGGTCCCGTGATTCTCCGCCGCCACCGCCGGGTCGCCGGTAAAGTCGCGGGCGAGGCTGACCTGCCCGGCAAGATCGGGATGGCGCTCGTCGACCTTGCTGTCGATCACCGCGATCCGCACGCCGCGCCCCGTCGCCAGCCGATGCAGCGCCGTCAGATGCCAGCGCCGGGTCACCGGCTGGGCGGGATAGAGCGGGTCGTTCGGCCGTGCCTGCGCCGTGGTCCGCCCCTGCGCCTCGAACCGGGTAATCGCTTCGGACCATTCGACCGCCGCGTCCTTGGCCACCGCCGCGGCCGCCGCGTCGGCGCTACGACCGGCGGGCACTTCCAGGATGAAGCAGTCGACCCCGATCATAGGCATCGGCCAGTTGCCGACGAGGCGCAGTCCGTTGCGCCGCGCCACCGTCGCCGCGATCCGCCGCCGCCCGGCCGCCGAACCATCCTCGCCATAGCCGCCGCCATAGCTGCTCCCCGCACGGAAATGCGGCGGCGCGAGGCGCAGCATCACCAGGATCCGCGCGCCCTCCGCGCCCGCAGCCGCCGCAGGCGGCGCGAGCAGCGCCGCCACCACCAGCAGCGCCAGCCCGATCGCGCGGGCCGCCCGGCTCATGGCGCGGCGTCGACCGGCTGCGCGAGCACGACCTCCGGCTGGGCGCGCAGCCGGGCGATCGCGGCGGCCCGCTGCTCGGGGGCGATCGCAAGGAGATAGGCGCCTGCTTCGGTCGGTCCGTCGACGAGCCGGGCCTGCGATGCCTCGATCGCGTGCCGCAGGGCCGCCTCGCGGGTTTCCGGCGCGAACATCACCAGGATATTGCCGGCCGGCCGCAACTCGCTCGAGCCGAGCGCATGATAGGGCGGCGCCGGGCTCGACGCCGGCGCGCGCTGCAGATGAAGAAGAATGCCGACGCCCAGCAGCACCACCGCCGCCTGCGCCGCCAGCAACCCGCCGGCGCGCAGCACGAAGCGGCGCGGCAGCTGCTTCGGCGGCGCGGGCGCGGCGAGATCGGCGGCCAGCCGCTCCCAGCCGGATGCCGGCACTGCCGGCGCATCGGCCACCGCCTGGCGGAGGCGGCGCTCGGCGGCGAGCTCGGCGCGGCATTCGGCGCAGGCGGCGAGATGGGTGTCGACCAGCAGCCGGTCGCCGGGCTCGATCTGGCCGGTGACGTACCAGGGGAGCAGCAGCATCGTCGCTTCATGCGGGTCGCCGCGCAGGTGGTGCAGTTCGCCCATCGTCTAGATCCAGTCCGCCAGTTCGCCCGCCATCGCCCGCCGCAGGTTGCGCCGGGCATGGAACATCCGCGTCTTCACCGTGTCCACCGGACACCCCAGGATTTCGGCGATCTCGCGATAGCCGAGTTCGTGAAAATAGGTGAGGTCCACCACCGCGCGATGCTCCGCCGAAAGGCCCGCCATCGCCCGCTGCAGCCCACGCTGGGTGCGGTCCTGCGCCAGCCCGGCATCGGCCATCGCCTGATCGGGCAGCTCGGCCAGCGCGGCATCGTCGGCCGGCTCTTCGTCGCGCGCCCTTGCCCGCACCGCCTTGCGATAGGCGATCGCGAACAGCCAGGTCGAAAGCCGGCTCGCGCCGCTGAAGTCGCCGGCCTTTTGCCACAGCACCATCAGCGTGTCGTTGACCACCTCCTCCACCAGCGGCGCGCGGCGCACCAGCGTGCCGACGAAGCGTGCCAGCCGAGGCTGATAGCGGCGGTAGAGCTGCTCGAACGCCCGCAGATCGCGCGCGCGCACGGCGACGACGAGGCCCATCTCCTCCTCGTCGACAGGCATCGGCGGCAGCCGGCCCTGCGGTTCGCTCTGTGTCACGCGCTCTTCGCTCGCACCTTAGTGCCGCGCGGACGCCGAACGGTTCAACGGACCCGAAAAATTTCTGCCGGCCGGGCGCAGGACGCTGCCCGGCCGGCAGCGACACGCGCCTCAGCCGAGCGCGAGCGCGCCCTGGCCGCGGCGACGGCGATAGCGCAACGTGCCGCCGGCGAGCCCGGCGCCGACCATCAGCATGCCCCAGGTCGCCGGCTCCGGCACCGCGGCGCTGGCGGACAGCGTGGCGTTCTCGGGGGCGAAGTCGCTGATCCCGGCATTGCCGCCGGCCGAGCGCGGCCACAGGTTGAAGCCATAGCGCTGGGGCGCGAAGCCGGTGCTCGGCAGCAGCGACAGCGGCACCTTGACGGTCAGGATGTTGCCGGCGATCGCGATCCAGTCCTTGTTGAGCGCCGTGCCGCCGATCGTGCCGGTGCCGTTCTTCTGCACGACGATCGCCTGGTCGAAGATCACATTACCCTGCCCGATACCGCCGAACGGCCGGATCGCGCCCGCACCGGTGTTCACGCCGTAAACGTAGAAGCCCGGGGTGCCGGGGGTGATGTCGCCTGCGAAGGTGCTGCCCAGGGTGAACAGCTTGGCGCCGGCATCATAGCTGACCGAGAAGCTGGTGACGTCGAGGTCGCCCAGCTTGGGGCCGGTATAGCCGGCGAGGAAATCGCCGGTCGCGTCGCTGACGGTCCGGGTCTGGGCCAGCGCGGGGGCAGCGACGGCAAGACAGGCAAGCGCCGCGGCGCTCAGAATCATACGCATGCTTTGGTTCTCCCGTGATTGGCCCGACCCGGTGCAGGGGCACACCGGGCCGGGCGTGCACGACGGAGACCGGCCCAAGCACAGGGGGAAGTCGAAGCCGGTATCCGCCGCACCCGTCAGTGGCGGCGCACGGGAGAATGGTTCAAAGCGGGTGCGATTTTTCCGCGCGGCGGCTTACGCTGCTGCCGGCACCTTCGCGGCCGCATAGCCGGCGATGAAGTCGGCGTGGCGTGGCAGCTTGGCGAGCTGCGCGGCGATGCCGGCGCGCAAATCGCCCAGCGCGCGCGCCAGATCCTCGCTGGGGATCTGCGCGGGCATCGGATGATGGGCGCGCGGCCGCTCGCCCTGGCCGAGCATCACCGCGCTCCAGCTGTCGACGCGGAACAGGTCGGTCCCTTCCTGATAGGCCGACGCCCCTTCGCGGAACAGGGCGATCCGCGCCGCCAGGCTGTCCGGCACCGCGCGTGCGGCATGGTCGCGCCAGAACGGCTCGGGGCGGTCGTTCAGCTTGTAGTGGAGGATGATGAAGTCGCGGATATGCTCCGATTCCGCGCGCGACTGGGCGTTGAACCGCGCCGCCTGCGCCGCCATGTCGTCGCGGAGCGGAAAGTTCTGGAGCAGCCGCGTCACCGCGATCATCACCAGGTGGATGCTGGTCGACTCGAGCGGTTCGATGAACCCGCTCGCCAGCCCCAGCGCGATGCAATTGCGGTTCCATGCCTGCTTGCGCATGCCGGTGGTGAAGCGAATGAGGCGCGGGTCGAACAGCGCGCGGCCGGGCACCGCCGCCAGCAGTTGCTCGCGCGCCGCGTCGTCGGAAAGATAGTCGCTCGCATAGACGAAGCCATTGCCCATGCGGTGCTGCAGCGGAATGCGCCACCGCCAGCCGGCGCCGTGCGCGATCGCGCGGGTATAGGGCACCGGCGCCTCGGTCGTCTCCGATTGCACCGCGAAGGCGCGGTTGGTCGGCAGCCAGTGGCTCCAGTCGTCGAAGCCGGTCTTGAGCGTCTCCTCGATCAGCAGCGCGCGGAAGCCGGTGCAGTCGATGAACAGATCGCCTTCGACGCGCAGGCCGCCGTCCAGCACCAGCGCGGCGATGTCGCCATTCTCGGCCTGCGCGACCTCGATGATGCGGCCCTCGACGCGGCGCACGCCCGCCGGCTCGGCGAGCCCGCGCAGGAAGGCGGCATAGGCGGTCGCATCGAGATGATAGGCATAGGCGAGCGGCATCGGATCGCCGGTGGCGAACTTCTCCGCCAGCGCCGCCTGGGTCTCCAGCGAATAGTCGCCGAGCGCACCGCCCAGCCCGCGCGTCTGCGCTTCCAGCCAGAAATGCTGAAAGTCGCACAGCGGCAGCGCGCGCCCGATCGACCCGAAGGGGTGGAAATAGCGATCGCCGTCGCGCAGCCAGTTCTCGAACGAAATGCCGAGCTTGAAGGTGGCGTTGGTCTCGCGCAGGAAGACCTGCTCGTTGATGCCGAGCAGGCGATGGAAGGTCCACGCCGTGGGGATCGTCGACTCCCCGACGCCGACCGTCCCGATCGCATCGGATTCGACCAGCGTGATGTCGAGATTGGGGCCGAGGTGCCGGACCAGTGCCGCCGCTGCGACCCAGCCCGCCGTACCGCCGCCGGCGATCACTACCCGAAACTTCTGCGCGTCCATCGCTGATCCCCTCCAAGCTATGCGCGGTTCTACCCTCAGCCCTCGCGGCGTTCCTTGCGCGCGATCAGGCGCGGCAGGTTGCCGAGCGACGACAGCTGCCACACCGCGCAGCGCAGGAAATCCTGTGCGTGCAGCGCCGCCAGCGTCTCCGCACCCAGTGCGGCGAAGCGGCTGCCCTCGATCACCCAGCAATCGGGGATCTTGTAGCGCCGGCCGCTGGTCAGTTCGATGTCGAAGGTGACCGGCTCGAGCAGCCCCGCGGCCTTGAACGCGGCGAACATCGGCGCGGAGAGCTGGTCGCCGACATAGATCGCCTGCAGCGTCGCCGCGACCCGGTCGAGATAGGGCGCATTGCCGCCCTGTTCGAGGAACAGCGGCGCGCCGTCGCGGGTCGAGACGCGCGGATGATCGGTATCGATATGGATCATCGGCTCGCCGGGTTCGCCAGCCGGCGGCAGCCCGATAGAGAACGGACCGATCTCCATCAGCGCAGGCAGCTGGTCGGCATCCCAGCGGTCGCCGTCGAGATACAGGTTCTCGTCGAGATCCAACCCGAGCAGCACGGTCGCGCGCCAGTTGCCGGCGTCGTCGCGGCGGAAAATCAGGACATATTCGCGCTGCAGCGCCTCGAACTCGGTCGGAAACACGGTCATCTGGTTGACCGCGTCGCCGAATGCAGCGCCACGGTCGAGCCGAACCTTCAGATCGGCATGGTCGATATTGTTGAGCACGGCGCGGGGCATGATGTGCAGACCTTAAACGAGAAAGGCCGCCCGAGGCGAGCGGCCTTTCCCCTGTGTACAGGCGGGCTTCAGAAGCGGAAGCGTGCGCCGACCAGATACCGGGCCGAGCCTTCAGACTCGTACCAGGTGTTGATGTAATCGCGGCTGTAGCTGCGGACGCCTTCCTCGAGGAGGTTGATGCCTTCGAAGCTGAGCGCGATGTTCTTGGTCAGGTCGTAGTTCACGCTGACATCGACCTGGCCATACGGATCGTTGAACACCGGGTTGTGCGCCGCACCGCGGTTGACGTCGCTCAGGAACTTGCCGCGCCAGTTGTACGAAAGGCGCGCCGAGATGCCGTGCTTGTCATAGATCAGCGTGGCGTTGGCGGTGTCGCTCAGGCCGACCAGCGCGAACTGGTTGGCCGTCGGATCCGCGGTGATGTCGAACCCGATATTGCCGCGCACCAGCGTATAGCTCGCGGCGATACCGAAGCCGGTATTGCCGAGGAAATACTGGCCGGCGAGCTCGACGCCATAGATCTCGGCGTCCTTGTTGTTGATCGGCGTGTTGACCGAGAAGTTGAGCAACGGATCGGCCGAGGTGGGGTTCACGTTGAGCGCCGCCAGCGTGCTTCCCACATAGTCTGAATCAAACGTCCGCGTGGCGGGTACATAGTGGCTCTGCAACTCTGCCGTTGCCTGCGCGATATTGCCATTGTACTTTTGCACGACCGCCGCGCTGGTGAACAGGTTGACGTTGCTGATGTCGCCGCCCAGGCCGGTGACGATGTTGCGGCCCGCCAGCGCGATCGGCCCCGCGGTTGGGTCGCGCAGACCGAACAGGTTGCGCTGCACCACCGTGTTGCCGATGAAGTTATGCACCCGCTTGTCGAAGAAGCCGACCGACAGATACACGTCGCGACGCGGATACCATTCGAGCGAGATGTCGAAATTGTCCGAATCGAGCGGCTTGAGCGCCGGGTTGTTCTGGTTGCCGGTGGCGACGCCGCCCAGCGAGGTCGGGTTGTTGAGCGCGCCTGCGCCGGTCGAGGCGAACAGGTTGCCGAACGGCGCGCGCGAGATCGTCTTGCTGTACGAAACGCGGCCGATCAGGTTTTTCGCGGCCTCGATCTGGAAGTCGATCTGGGGCAGCAGATTGTCGTAGCTGCCCCGGCCGGTGACCGCCTGCTGGTTCACCGAGTTGAGCACCGAGAAGTCGTTATCGGCTTCCCACACCACGGCGAGCGGGATTGTCTGGTACGAGGTCGCCTTCACCTTGGTGTGCTCGTAGCGGATGCCGGCGACCAGGGTGGCGTTGCGGCCGCCCAGCTCGCCCTTCCAGGTCAGCTGGCCATAGGCTGCCCAGATGTCTTCCTTCACCCGGTTGTCGTTGTTGGCATCGATGATGTTCTGGTGGTTGATGCCGTCGATCGAGCGACCCGGATTGGTGGGGTCGCCGGCAAGCGGGATCCCGATATAGTGGTTGTACAGCGCGTTGTAGAGCTTGGTCGCGTCCTCGGCGCGCCAGGCAACCCTTCCCACCGCATCGGCGGTCGCGTTGTTGTGGTGGAACTGGCAGACCAAGCAATATTGCTGGACCGTGCCCGGCGCGAACGCCGCGACGTCCGGCGGCAGCGCGTTGTTCCAGTCGCCCAGCACCTGGCGGGTGTTGTACTGGGTCTGGCGGGTATCGGTGCTGCGATAGTCGCCGCCGAAATCGAACCGGCTGCCGCCGCCCAGATCCCAGCCCGCATCGATGCGGCCTTCCTTGATCTTCTGCGACTGGGTCGAGGCGAACTGGCGCTGCACCGCTGCCGACAGGTCACCCGCATCGAACACGCCGTTGCAGTTGCCGTTCTTGAACGGCGTCTTCGCCGCGTTCGGCATTGTCTGCGAGAAGCAGTCGTTGATGGTCAGGGTCTGGGTCGGGAAGCCGTCATTGTCCCAGGTCAGCCCGTGCGACGTGACGATGTTGCCGTTGAACGCCACCGTGGTCGAGGTCTGGCCGTTGGGATTGTCGGGCAGGCTTTCCGCCTTGCCGAAATGGCCGTCGATATTGACGGTGAAATTGTCGGCCAGCTCCCATTTCAGGTTGCCGCCGATGTCCCACAGCCGGTTCTTCTGCGCGCGATAGGCCTGCTCGAAGCCTTCGTCCTTCACGCCCGGCAGGGTCTCGTGGAGATATTTGGTGGTCGCGATGCCGTTGCTCGAATCGTCGAAGGTCACTTCGTCGAACGGCTTCGAGAACCAGTTGGACTGCGACGAGCGGCGCTCGGACGAACGCAGCTGCGCGAACAGCCCATCGACCGTGAAGGTCATGCTGTCCGACGGGCGATACTGGACCACTGCCTGGCCGTTGATGCGCTCGCGGCTCGCTTCGGAGAAGTGGTGGCGATAGTCGTCGGGCACCGCGACCAGCGTGTTCGGATCGGTGGGCTTGTTGTTGATCTTGGTGCCGGCTGTGACATAGCCCTTCGACGGATCGAGGAAGTCCGACAGGCGGGGCATGTTCCAATAATTGTTGGCCTGGCTCGGGAAGCTGAAGTTGCGCTTCTGGTAGCTGCCGAACAGGCTGACGCCGAAGCGCTGCTCCTGGTCGCTCCAGCTGGCGATGCCCGAAAATTCCGGAGTCACATGGCTGCCGCAGCTGATGCAGTCGTCGGCCGAGGTGTCGTAGCTGGCCTTGGCGCCGACCGAGCCGGAGAAGCCCGCCGGACGATCGAGCGGCCGCACGCCGACGATGTTGATGGTCGCGCCGATGCCGCCCGAGGGGATCGCCGCGCGGCCGGTCTTGTAGACCTCGAGCGTCTTGACGCCTTCCGAGGCGAGGTTGGCGAAGTCGAACGAACGGCCGAAGCCGCCGGCGCCGTCACCGCCCTGGTCGCCGCCGACCGCGACGATGTTCGACGCGGCAAGCTGGCGGCCGTTCAGCGTCACCATATTATACTGCGCGCCGAAGCCGCGGACCGTCACGGTCGAGCCTTCGCCGTTGACGCGGTCGATCGACACGCCGGTGATGCGCTGGAGCGATTCTGCGAGGTTGGTGTTGGCGAACTTGCCGATGTCTTCGGCCGAGATCGCATCGACGATGCCGGTCGAATCGCGCTTGATCGCGATCGAACGCTCGAGCGAGGCGCGGATGCCGGTGACGATGATGTCGGCGCCTTCCTGCGGCGCGCTGGTGTCGGCGGCCGGCGAGTCGGTCGCGCCGCTGGTCTGGGCCGCGGCGATGCCGGGCATGGCAAGTGCTGTCGCAACGGCGAGCATGGATACCGCGCGGGCGCGCGATGACGAACGTAAACGCATGGGTGTCTCCCCTCCTGAATTGGCCCTCAGGCCTTGTTTTTCCGCTGAGTGCAGGCAAAGGCCGGCGACAACGTTGTCGAATTCTTCTCCAAATCCTCCCCTTTCATTTTGATTTCAATAAGAAATTTCTCCTGCTGAGACATTCACCGCCTGCTCGGCTGCGGCAGAGGCGGAATCCTCGCCCAGCGCGAGGCGATACGGCCCCGCCGCGATGGTCCAGCGGCCATCCCGCCAGCGCGCGAGCGCATGGGGGTCGGCGGCGAGCGTCACCTGCGCCGTCTCGCCGGGCTTCAGCCACTGGCGCTTCCAGCCAGCGAGGCGCGGCGTGCCGCCCTCGGGTCCGGTGACGTAAAGCTGCGGCACCACCGCCCCGGCGCGCGCGCCCTGGTTGCGGATCGTGAAGGTGACCGACGGCTTCGCGCCGCCGACGAAGCGGGCATCGGTGAAGGCAAAGCGCGTGTAGCTGAGGCCATAGCCGAACGGGAACAGCGGCGCGGTACCCTGCGCGGCGTACCAGCGATAGCCGACATTGGCGCCTTCGTGATAGGTCACGTCCCAGCTGGGCAGGGTGCTGCCATCGCCCGCCCCCGCGTCGCTCGCGGCGTTCGCATTTAGCCCGGCCGGCACCACCGGCTTCGGCCGGGGAAGCTGCTCGGCGCTTTTCGGGAAGCTGATCGGCAGGCGGCCGGACGGATTGACGTCGCCGAACAGGATGCCGGCGATCGCCTCGCCGCCGCGCTGACCCGGATACCAGGCCTGCAGCACCGCGGGCACCTGGGCCAGCCAGGGCATCAGCACCGGCCCGCCGGTTTCGAGCACGACCACCGTCCGCGGATTGGCGCCAGCGACGGCGGCGATCAGCGCGTCCTGATGGTCCGGCAGCGCGAGCGACTCCACGTCCTGCGCCTCGGTCGTCCACTGGGTGGCGAACACCACCACGACATCCGCCCCCTTGGCCGCGGCGGCGGCGGCCGCGGGGTCGCGCCCGTCGACATAGCTGACCTGCGCCCGCGGCGCCTTGGCCCGGATCGCCTTGAGGGGGGAAGACGCATGCCAGGTCACCCGCGCGAAGGATGCCGCCGCGCCGCTGGTCAGCGGGATCTCGACCGGCGCGCCGCCGACCGAGCGGACCTGGCTCGACCCGCCGCCCGAAAGCACGCCGACATCGGCATGCCCGCCGATCAGCACAATCCGCTTCGCCGTCTTCGCCAGCGGCAGCACCGCGCCCTCGTTGCGCAGCAGCACCATGCCGGCCTCGGCGACGCGCTGCGCGACCTGGGCATGCGCCGCATAGTCGATCGGCTGGGCCTTGGTCGGCGTCGGATGATCGTAGAGGCCGCTGGCGATCACGCCGGTCAGGATGCGCGTGACCATCGCCTCGAGCCGCGCCTCGGAGACCTGCCCGGCCTGGATCGCCGCATCGAGCTTGGCGGGCGCGAAATAGATCTCGCGATCGAGCTCCTGGCCCGATTCCTGGTCGAGCCCGGCATTGGCGGCCTTGACGGTGGAATGGACCGCGCCCCAGTCGCTCATCACCCAGCCGGTGTAGCGCCAGTCGTCGCGCAGGACGCCGGTGAGCATCGACGCGCTTTCGCAGGCATAGTCGCCCTCGATGCGGTTATAGGCGCACATCACCGATCCCGGCTTGCCGGTGCGGATCGCGAGCTCGAAGGCGAGCAGGTCGCTCTCGCGCAGCGCCGCCGGGTCGATCCGCGCGTTGAGCACGGTGCGCCCGGTCTCCTGGCTGTTGAGGATGAAGTGCTTGACCGTCGAGACGATATGGTTGGACTGGACGCCGTCGATCGCGGCACCGGCCATCAACCCGGCGAGCAGCGGATCCTCGCCGAGATATTCGAAATTGCGACCATTCGAGGCGTCACGGGTCAGGTTCACGCCGCCCGCCAGCAGCACGTTGAAGGTCTTGGCGCGCGCTTCCGCGCCGATGATCGCGCCGCCGGCCCGCGCCAGTTCGGTATCGAACGTAGCCGCGGTGGCGAGGCCCGAAGGCAGCGCGGTGGCGACGTCGCCCTTGCGCTGCTCGACCTGGTTGGCGACGCCGAGGCTGGCATCGCTCTCCCGCAGCGTCGGGATGCCCAGGCGCGGAATGCCGGGCACGTAACCCGCCGAGGGGATCATGTCGGCCGGCGCCGGCTGTGCCCGCGGCGGGAACAGCCCGTGGACAAGCTGCAGCTTTTCGGCATGCGTCATCGCCCGCACCAGCGCCGCGGCGCGCGCTTCGGAGGCGAGGCGGGTATCCTGCCAGGCCGGCGCCGCGGTCTGCGCATGGACCCCGGCCGGCGCCGTCCCGGCCAGCAAGAGAAGGGCAAGGGCACGGGCAGCGTTCATCGGCACGAGGCATCCTGTGATGGAGAAAGGCTTCCGGCGGGTGCGCCCGGCACACACGGCACAAAAAATGCGGCCGCCGCCCATCGGGAAGGCGACGGCCGCAGGTGATCCGCCCTTGAGGAGGGGGCCGGAACCGGAAAACGATCGACAGGGAGGAGCGGCGACGGCGCACGCGCGCGGCGAACGGCAGCAATGCCCGGCATGTTCCTCTCCCCTGTACCTCCGCATTATTGCGGACTGGCTTTTCTGACAGCGATGTCTGAGACGATCTGACATCGATGTCAAGCAGAAAGCCACGCGCGCATTGCCTCGCCGCGCGCCGCCGCTAAGCTTTGGCGGTGCAAACCGATCCTGTTCCCCACAGCCAGGCCGAGCGGGTCGCGCGGTTGTTTCGCCGCTCGATCGGCATCTTCTTCATGGGCGGGTTCGTCACCGCGCTGGTCGGCGTCCTGGTCCCGCGCCTGACCCTGATCGACCGACTCGACTATACCCGCGCCGCGCTGGTGCAGTTCGCCTTTCACTCGAGCTATCTGCTGTTCGCGGTGCCGATTACCGCGCTGCTCGTCCGAATCGGCTATATGCGCGCGATCGCGGCCGGGCTGGGCGTGATGACGCTCGCCTGTACCGGACTCGGCAGCGCGGCGTGGCTCGGCAGTTTCCCGCTGCTGCTGCTGGCGCTGCTCGCGCTTTCGACCGGCATCACCTTTCTCCAGATTGCCGCCAATGTCGTCCAGCCGCTGGTCTCCGCCGAAGGGCGCGGCGCAGCGCGGCTGACCCTGCTCCAGGGCTTCAACGCGATCGGCACGGTGCTGGCGCCGCTGGTCGGCGCGGCCTTCCTGCTCCAGCGCGGCGGTGTCGACCGGCTGCCGATGGCGGTACCCTTCCTGGCCTGTGCGGCAGTGCTCGCCTGGCTCTGCCACCTGTTCTGGCGGGCACGCGACCTGCTGGCCGGGCACCCTGCCCCTCGCCCGTTGCCGCGCAAGGACCTGGGCCGCGTGCTCCGCGACCGGCGGCTCGCCTGGGGCAGCCTCGCCATGTTCGGCTATGTCGGCGCGGAAGTGACGATCGGCAGCCTGCTCGCCAATTACCTCGCGGCGCCTGCCATCCTCGCGGCCGATCCGGCAAGTGCGGGACGACTGGTGAGCCTCTATTGGGGCGGCGCGATGCTCGGGCGGTTCGCCGGCGCGTTCGGCCTCGCCCGGATCGCGCCGGCACGGCTGCTCGCCGGCGCGGCATCGGGCGCGGTCCTGCTCGTCGCGGTGGCGAGCCAGGCCCAGGGGCTGGTCGGTGCGACGGCGCTGATCGCAGTGGGGCTGTGCAACGCGATCATGTACCCCACCATCTTCGCGCTCGCGCTGCCCGAGGATCGCGGACTTGCGGCCTATGCCTCGATGATCCTGTGCATGGCGGTGGTCGGCGGCGCGATCGTCCCGCTCGCCACCGGCGCGCTGGCCGATCAGGTGGGTCTGGCGCCGGCGCTGGGCCTGCCGCTGCTGTGCTATCTGGGGATCGCGGCCTTCGCCGCGCTGGTAGCGTTACCCGCTGCAACGCGGTAAGGCTGCGCGGGCATGAAGCCACTCACGCTCAAGGATGTCGCGGACAAGGCCGGCGTTTCGCCGAAGACGGTGTCACGCGTGATCAATGGCGAAGCCTATGTCCGCCCGGAAGTGCGTGAGACGGTGCAGCGTGTGGTCGACGAGCTCGGCTATCGCCCGAACGCCTTCGCGCGCGAGCTGTCGAGCTCGCGCTCGTTCCTGCTCGGCCTTTATTTCGACGACCCCGCCTCGGCCTATGCCGCCGATCTCCAGCGCGGCGCGCTCGCGCGGTGCCGGGCGCTCGGCTATCATCTCGTCGTCGAGCAGGTTACCCGCGACCGTGCCGACTGGCTGGCGGAATGCGAATCGTCGCTGCGCGCAATGCGGCTGGGTGGCGCGATCCTCACCCCGCCGCTGTGCGACTGGCCCGAACTGCTCGACCTGTTCGCGCGGTGGGACGTGGCGGTGGTGCGGATCTCGCCCGGCGACTTCCCCGATCGCACCGCCGCCGTCGACATGGACGAATGCGGCGCCGCGCGCGAGCTGACCGACGCGCTGATTGCGCTTGGCCACCGCGACATCGGCTTCATCCAGGGCAATCCCGAGCACCATGCCGCGGCCCGGCGGCTCGAGGGTTTCCGCGCCGCGATGACTGCCGCCGGCCTGCCGATCCCGCCCACGCGCACGCTCCAGGGCGACTTCACCTTCCGCTCGGGGCTGGCGGCCGGCGAGCAACTGCTGACCGCCGCGGACCGGCCCAGCGCGATCTTCGCCGCCAACGACGAAATGGCGCTGGGCGTGCTGGTCGCGGCGATGCGCAACGGCATCGCCGTGCCCGATCAGCTCTCGATCGCCGGGTTCGACGATGCCCCGATCGCCCGCATGGCCTGGCCGCCGCTCAGCACGGTGCACCAGCCGCATCTCGACATGGCGGCAGCGGCAGTCGACCTGCTCACCCGGCCCGCGCGCGGCGATGGCGCGCCGAGGGCCGCGCTGCGCCTGCCTTATACGCTGGCACTCCGCGACAGCACCGGCCCCCGCCGGTCCTAGGCGGGGGCTGGTGCTGCGGGCGCTCAGGCCCGCTGCCAGCCGCCGCCGAGCGCGCGGAACAGGTTGACCTGCGCCTCGGCGATCGCCGCGTCCGCCGTGGCCAGCGCCGCCTGGGCGTCGGCGAAGGTGCGCTCGGCGTCGAGCAGGTCGAGCGAGTTGATGTCGCCCTCGGTCTGGCGCGCGCGGGCGATCCGCACCGCCGCCTCGGCTTCGCCCAGCGCCGCCTGCAGCGCGGTGCGCCGCTCGAGCGCACGGCCATAGGCGGAGAGCGCGGTCTCGGTCTCCTGCAGCGCGGTCAGCACCGTGCCGTCGAAGGTGGCGAGCGCGGCGCGGCTGTCGGCTTCGGCGGCGGCGATCCGAGCGCGCGCCGGTGCCGGGTTGACCGTCCAGTTGATCAGCCCGCCGACCAGCCAGCGCAGCGGCCCCGCCCCGAAGATATTGCCGAAGTCGTTGCCGGTGGAGCCGCCCGACCCGCCCAGCGATATCTTGGGATAGAGATCGGCGGTGGCGACGCCGATCCGCGCCGTCGAAGCCGCCAGCCGGCGCTCGGCCGCGCGCACGTCAGGCCGACGGGCGAGGAGCGCCGCGCCGTCGCCGACCGGGATCGGCTGGTCGAGCCGCAGCGTGGTGTGCCGCTCGCGCGCCTCGGCGGGCAGCTCAGCGGGGGTCTTGCCGATCAGCGTGGCGAGCCGGAACAGCGCCGCGTCGCGCTGGGCAGCGAGCGCGGGCACATCGGCCTGGCGCTGGTTGCGCAGCGCGGCGATGCGGGCGACGTCGAGCCGGGTCGCCAGCCCGACATTGCGGCGGCGCTGGGTGAGGTCGATCGACTGGTCGAGCAGCGCGACGATCCGCTCCGCCACCGCCAGCCGCTCGGCCGAGGACACTGCATCGGCATAGGCGCGCGCGGTATCCGCCGCGACGATCACGCGGACCGCATCGGCGTTCGCTTCCGCCGCGGCGACATCGCCGCGCGCGGCCTCGACATTGCGCGAGATGCGACCGAACAGGTCGACCTCATAGGAGACGTTGAGGCCGGTATCGATCTGCCAGTCTTCCTGCGCGCTGCCGATCGGCCGCTGGCCGACCGGCAGCCGGCCGTAATTGGCGCCGGCACTGGCGGTCGCCTGGGGCAGCCGGTCCGAAGTTGCGCCGCGCAACGTCGCGCGGGCGCGCTCGATGCGAGCGACCGCCACCCGTACGTCGGTGTTGGCGGCGAGCGCCTCGGTTACCAGCCGGTCGAGCACCGGATCGTTGTAGAGCCGCCACCAGCCTTCCTGCACCGGTGCGGTCGACACCGCCGGGGTGGTGGAGAGGAATGCCCCCGCGGCGCTCTGCGGCCGGGCGGGTGCCTTGTAGTTCGGGCCGACGGCGCAGGCGGAAAGCGCCAGCGCCGAGACTGCGGCCATGATCGAAGCCATGCGTTGCATGTGAAATCTCCTGCGGCGGGCTTGCTGAGACCGCCGGTTTGGTCTGTTGGGGTGGCGGGGGCCTTCGCCTCGCCCCTCGTCCCCCTCACCCTTCCCACCGCCTTCGGCGGCGGGCCCCTTCCCTCTCCCACAAGGGGAGAGGGAGGTGGGGCGTCCTGCTCCCTCTCCCCTTGTGGGAGAGGGAGGGAGCCGCGAAGCGGCGGAAGGGTGAGGGGGACCAGGGTCGATAGTGGGCCCCACCGCTTTTACTCGGCCGGCTGGAGCTGGTGGTGGTCGCCACCCTGCCCGCGCCGCCGGGCGAGCCGCGCACCCAGCGCGCGGCACACCACGTAGAAGGTCGGCGTGAACAACAGGCCGAAGCCGGTGACGCCCATCATCCCGAAGAACACGGCGGTACCGAGCGCCTGGCGGAGCTCGGAGCCCGCACCGCTCGCGATCAGCAGCGGCACCGCGCCGAGGATGAAGGCGAAGCTGGTCATCAGGATCGGCCGCAACCGGTCCTGCGCCGCCCGCACCGCGGCTTCCACCGGCGACAGGCCGTCGCGGACTTCGGCCTGGTGGGCGAACTCGACCACGAGGATCGCGTTCTTGGCGGCGAGTGCGATCAGCACGACGAGCCCGATCTGCGTCAGCACATTATTGTCCATGCCGCGCAGGTTCACGCCCGCCATCGCCGCCAGCAAACACATCGGCACGATCAGGATGATCGCCAGCGGCAGCGTCAGGCTCTCATATTGCGCTGCCAGCACCAGGAAGACGAACAGCACCGCCAGCGCGAACACCAGCCCTGCCGTGCTGCCCGCCATCTTCTGCTGATAGGCGATGCCGGTCCACTCGCCCGCATAGCCGGCCGGCAGCTGCGCCGAGAGCTTCTCCATCGCGTCGAGCGAGGCACCCGAGCTGTAGCCCGGCGCGGTATCGCCATCGACTTCCACCGCCGGGAACAGGTTGTAGCGCGTCACGCGATACGGGCCCGTCTTGTTCTCGAAGGTCGCGACCGATCCGATCGGCACCATGCCGCCGGCGTCCGAGCGCGTCTTCAAGTTGGCGATGTCGGCCTCGGTCGCCCGGAAGGGCGCGTCGGCCTGCGCGGTCACGCGGTAGGTGCGGCCGAGCATGTTGAAGTCGTTGACGAAGGCCGAGCCGAGATAGACGTTGAGCGCTTCGAACACCCGCTCCGGCGGCACGCCGAGGATCTCGGCCTTGCGGCGGTCGATATCGGCGAAGACGCGCGGCGTCGCGGTGTTGTAGAAGGTGTAGACCTGGTTGAGCCCCGGCGTCTTGTTCGCCTGGCCGATCAGGCCGAAGGCGGTGTTGCCCAGCGCCTGATAGCCGTGCTCGGCGCGGTCCTCGACCATCAGGCGGTAACCGCCGGCCGAACCGATGCCCTGGATGAGCGGCGGCGGGACCACGAGCAGCATCGCCTCGTTGATGTCGGCGGTGCGCTTGCGCGCCTCGGCCATGATGCCGGCGATGTTGACGCCCAGCTTCTTGCGCTCCTCGAAGCTCTGCAGCGGCACGTATGCGGCCGCACTGTTCGGGGCGAGCGTCTGCGAGGGACCGTCAAAACCCGCGAGCATCACCGAGCCCTTTACGCCCGGGATCGGCAGGATGCGCGCGACGACCTTGCGCATCACTTCATCGGTACGTTCGAGCGACGAGCCCGGCGGCAGCTGGATGACGGTGAGGAAGTACCCCTGGTCCTGCGCCGGGATGAAGCCGACCGGCGTCACCCAGAAGGTCGCGACCGTCGCTGCGATCAGGCCGGCATAGACCACCATCATCCGCTTGGGCCGGGTGACCAGCTTGTGGGTGAGGCGGGCATAGCCGTTGCTCATCCGCTCGAAGCCGCGGTTGAAGGCATCCGCCGCCCGGCCGATAGCCCGACCGATCCGACCCTTGGCCTCGCCCTCGTGATGCTTGAGCAGCACCGCGGCAAGCGCTGGGGAGAGCGTCAGCGAGACGAGCAGCGAGATGGCGGTGGCGACCGAGATCGTGACCGCGAACTGCTTGTAGAAGGCGCCCGACAGACCGTTGAGGAACAGGGTCGGCAGGAACACCGCGAACAGCACCAGCACGATCGCGACCAGCGCGCCCGACACTTCGTCCATCGAGGTGCGCGCGGCCTGGAGCGGGGTCATGCCCTGCGCCAGGTTGCGCTCGACATTCTCGACCACGACGATCGCGTCGTCGACGACGATGCCGATGGCGAGCACCAGCCCGAACAGCGAAAGGTTGTTGAGCGAGTAACCGAGCGGCAGCAGCACCGCCATGGTGCCGATCAGCGAGACGGGGATCGCCACCACCGGGATGATCGCCGCCCGCCACTTCTGGAGGAACACGATCACGACGAGGACGACGAGGATCACCGCTTCGCCGAGCGTGTGGTACACCGCGTCGATCGACTGGGCGATGAACTCGGTGGGGTTGTAGATCACGCGATATTCGAGGCCCTTGGGGAAGGTCTTCGAAATCTCGTCCATCTCCGCCTTGATCCGCATCGCGGCGGCGAGCGCGTTGGAGCCCGGGCGCTGGAAGGCGGCCAGGATCACGGTCGGCTTGTTCGAGAGATAGGTGTTGGAGGAATAGTCGGCGGCACCGAGCTCGACGCGCGCGACGTCGCTCACGCGGACCTGGCGGCCCTCGCTATCGGTGCGGATGACGACGCGGCCGAACTCGGCCGGGGTCTTGAGGCGGCCCTGCGTCTCGACGTTGAGCTGGAACGCATTGCCGCTGGGCTGCGAGCCCGGCTGGCCGAGCGTTCCCGCGGCGACCTGGATGTTCTGCCCGCGCAGTGCCTGAACGATGTCGCCCGCGGTGAGGTTCAGCGCAGCGGCGCGGCCGGGATCGATCCACACCCGCATCGCGTAGTCGCGCGCACCGAACATGCGCACATCGCCCACGCCTTCGAGCCGCGCGAGGCGGTCCTTCACCTGGGTCAGGGCATAGTTGGAGATGTAGCTGCGATCGATCGAGTTGTCCGGCGAGATCAGGTTGACGACCATCAGGAAGTCGGGGCTGGTCTTGCGCGTGACGACGCCAAGCCGCTGCACTTCCTCGGGCAGGCGCGGGATCGCGACCGCGACGCGGTTCTGCACCAGCACCTGCGCGGCATCGAGATTGGTGCCGGTCTTGAAGGTGACGGTAATCGTCACATTGCCGTCGCCGGTCGACTGCGACGACTGGTAGAGCATGTCGTCGACGCCGTTGATTTCCTGCTCGATCGGCGCGGCGACGGTTTCAGCCACGGTCTCGGCCGACGCGCCGGGATAGCTGGCCGTCACCGTGACCGTCGGCGGCACGATGTCGGGATATTGCGAGATGGGCAGCGCGAAATAGGCGATGCCGCCCAGGATCGTGATGATGATCGCGATCACCGCCGCGAAGATCGGGCGGGTGATGAAGAAGCGTGAGAGGCGCATGGCCTTCTCCTTTTCCTAGCGGACGCGCGTGCTCGCGCCCGCGTGCGATCACGCGGACGGGCATGCGGAAACTACCTGCCGCCGGGCCTCTGGGGTGCGCCCGGCGGCAGTTCGGTCAGCGGGCGAAGGTCGCCTGGCCCGTGACCGGAGCGGAAACGACGGGCGCGTCGGTCGCGGCGTTCGGCGTGATGGTGCCGGCCTTGGGCTGCACCTTTCCGCCGGGCTGGGCGAACTGGGTGCCGGCGATCACCACCTTGTCCTGGGGCGCGAGGCCCGATCGGACGATGCGGAGGCCGTCGACCACCGGGCCGAGCACCACGGGCTTGGGCACCACGGTGCCGTCGGCGCCGACGGTGAGCACCAGCTTGCGCGCCTGGTCGGTCTGGATCGCGGCGTCGGGCACCAGCAATGCCTGCGCCTTGCCGCCCGCGGCGAGCCGCATGTTGCCGAACATCCCCGGCGTCAGGAACATGTCCTTGTTCGACAGCACCGCGCGACCGCGGATCGTGCCGGACTTGGGATCGAGCCCGTTGTCGGTGAAGTCGATCTGGCCCTTCCAGCGATAATCGCCTTCGTCCTGCAGCCGGATCTCGACCGGGCTCGCGGACGACCCCGCCGCGCGCTTTGCCTTGAGGAACAGGGCTTCCGAGCCGTCGAAGGTGAAGTAGATCGGATCGAGCGCGTTGATCGTGGTGAGCAGCGTACCCCCCTGCCCTTCCCCGGCGGCAACCAGATTGCCGGGATCGACCTTGCGATCGGAGATGCGGCCCGCAATCGGCGCGCGCACCTGGGTGAACTCCACGTCGAGCGCGCGGGCGCGGACCCGGGCCTCCGCCGCGGCGACAGCGGCAGTGGCCGCGCGGACGCGGGCCTGGAGACGTTCGACATCGCTCTTCGACACCGCCTCGACGCTGACCAGCCGCTGGGCGCGGTCGAGGTCGGAGCGGGCGAGCGCCAGATCGCTCTGCGCGCTCGCGACGCCCGCCTTGGCTTCGGCCAGGGCCGCGGTGAACGGACGGGGATCGATCGTGAAGAGGAGCTGGCCCGCCTGCACGATCGCACCGTCCTTGAAGTGGATCGCGGTGACGGCGCCCGAGACCCGCGGCCGCACCTCGACGGTGCGGCTCGCCTCGAAGCGACCGACATATTCATCCCACTCATTGACTTCGCGGGCGAGCGGCGCGGCGACGGTGACGACGGGTGCGGCCGGCGCAGCCACCGCAGGCGCATTGCGCCCGCTCAGGCTGAAGCCGGCGGCGACCACGCCCACCGGCACGACGACCAGCGCCGCCTTCTGCCAGGCGCGCAGGCGCTTGGGCGCCCGTTCGGCCACCGCTTCGCCCTCAATGGGCGTATGCATGTTCATGACGATTCCCCTGATTCATCGCCGCGCGACCACGGCTGATGCTGGTGAGCAGCGTCTCCAGCTGGCCGGGCGTGTAGCCGGCCTCGTGGAAGCGCTGAATTTCGGACTGGGGCACGCGGAAGCCGCGATGCCACGAGAGGACGGCGATGCGGCGCAGCGCCTCGAGCTTGGGATCGGCCAGCCGCGGGTTGCCGCGCTCGCCGCCGAAAATCACGCCGAAGGCGATCGAGAGGCGGCTCGGCGCCTCCAGCGAGGACATGCGATCGCGCTGGGCAATCGCGACGACCTGCCATTCGAGCGCGCTCAGCTTGGTTTCCTCGCGCGGCGTGGCGAGGAAGGCGGGGAGCGCGGCGGCGTTGCCGGCCATGTCGGTGAGATCGAGATATGCCATGTCATTCTCCCTCGGTTGCGCCGGCGGGGAGCAAGGCTCCGCCCTCCCGAAAAGCGCCTGTCGCGGTTCCGGGTGCCGGGATGAATTCAGTTGGTTGCGAGCCATGGATCGCAGCGATAGCTCGCCCCGTCCATCTGCCGTGAGGCAGCGCCCGTTACTACGTTGGTATGAGCGGATAGAGCCTAGGGCTCACCCCGTTTCTTGCGTGCAAGCTGGCGCATGTCCGCGTCTCCGTCTGCCCCGCGACCCCGTGGGGGGCGGCGGATCACTTTCTATACCAGTCGGTATATAAGTCACGCTGCGGCGCGTCAACAGGCTTTTTATACCGGCCGGTATTTTTCCTCGCAAGCGTATTTTGTGAACGCAAAATGAATTATTTGGCGGGCCACATCGACAGGCTGGTCTGCACAAGCCGCTCGAGATCGGCGCAGCTGGTCCCTGCCCCGCCCTGCAGCGCGATACCCTGGATCAGCGCGATGATGTAGGACGTCAGTCCCTCGGGATCGGCATGGTCGGGAAGATCGCCTTCCTGCTTCGCCCGCTCGAAGCGTGCGACGATCGCGCGCTTGGCAGACTCGCCCCGCTTGAGGACCTCCTCGCGAATCGACTCGGCTTCGACGCCGCAGGCGACGGAATTGATCACGCCCATGCAGCCGCGCGGATCGCTGGTATCGCGCTGCCGCTCCAGCGCGCCACGCAGCAGCGCCTCGGCCACGCCCCGCGCCGTCGGCGCTTCGAGCGCGCGGCCGATATAGCACAGTTTCTCGCGCTCGTAGAGCTCCAGCGCCTTGCAGAACAAGGATTCCTTGTTGCCGAACGCGGCATAGAGGCTCGGCCGGGTAATGCCCATCGCCTCGGTGAGATCGGTCAGCGAGGCGCCTTCATATCCCTTGGTCCAGAAGATGCGGAGCGCCGCCGTCAATGCCTCGTCGACATCGAACTCACGGGGACGACCCTTGGCTACGGTACAGGCAGCGGTTTTCATAACGAGCGGTATATAAGCCGCTTGCCCGGCAATTGCCAGTGCGGCGATCCCTTAGCCATGGGCGTGCCGCGGCTCGGCCCGCCCGGCGCGGAGCAGCATGGCAACATCAGCCGCCGGCAAGCCCTGGCTGTACAGAAATCCCTGCACCGACGGGCAGCGCTCGCGCCGGAGATGGTCAAGCTGCTCGGGCGTTTCGACGCCCTCCGCAACGCAGTCCAGCCCGAGCCGGCGCGCGAGATCGAGGATGCTGTGCACGATCGCGGCGGTATCCGAGTCGCTGAGGAGATCGCGGACAAAGGCGCGGTCGATCTTGATCCGGTCGAGCGGGAACCGCCGCAGATAGCCGAGCGACGACCAGCCGGTGCCGAAATCGTCGAGCGACAATGCCACGCCCAGCGCCTTCAGCTCGTTCATGATCCGCAGCGTCGAATCGCCGTCGTCGAGCGTCAGGCTTTCGGTAAGCTCCAGTTCCAGCCATTCGGGCGCCAGGCCCGCCGTCTCCAGCGCCTCGCGTACCGCGCCGACCACGTCGCCGCGATAGAATTGCTGCGCGGACAGGTTCACTGCCACCCGCACCGGCGGCAGCCCCTGCGCCTGCCAGGCGGCCGCCTGGGCGCAGGCGCTGCGCAACGCCCAGCGCCCCACCTCCACCATCAGCCCATGCTCCTCGAGCAGCGGGATGAACAGCGCAGGCGCGATCAGTCCCTGGCTCGGATGCTCCCAGCGGAGCAGCGCCTCAAGGCCGGTCACCACGCCGCTGGCGAGCAGCACCTGCGGCTGATAGTGCAGCACGAACTCGCCGCGTTCGCAGGCGCCGTGGAGATCGTGCGACAGGCTGTGCCACCGCTCGGCAGCGACGCTGAGATCGCGGCTGAACAGCCGGTGGCTGCCCCGCCCGCGCCGCTTCGCCTGATACATCGCCGTGTCCGCAGCCTGCAGCAGCGCCGCGGGATTGTCGCCGTCCCCGGGATAAAGGCTGATGCCGATGGTCGCGCCGACATGCAGCGCGCGGCCCTGGACGAGAAACGGCGCCTCGAGCACCTTCAGCACGCGCGCAGCCAGTTGCTCGGCATCGGTCGGACCGTGCAGCGTGCCCGCAGCGATGACGAACTCGTCGCCGCCCAGCCGCGCCGCGGTATCGGACTCGCGCAGCACCGAGCGCAGCCGCCGCGCGACCTGCTCCAGCAGCTCGTCGCCGGCGAAATGGCCAAGGCTGTCGTTGACCTGCTTGAAACGGTCGAGGTCGAGCAGCAGCACGCCCACCAGCCGCTGGTCGCGGCGCGCCTGCGCGATTGCCTGTTGCAGCCGATCCATCAGCATGGTGCGGTTGGGCAGCCCGGTTAGCGCGTCGTGCAGCGCCATATAGCGCAGCGCCTGCTCGGCGGCGCGGCGCGCATCGACCTCGGCCTCGAGCGCCGCCGCATGTTCGCGCAGCCGCTGCTGCGCCGACCGCAGCGCCAGGTGCGTCCGCACCCGCGCCAGCAGTTCCTCGACCTGGAAGGGCTTGCTGATATAGTCGACGCCGCCCGCCTCGAACGCGGCGACCTTGTCGCGGACATCGGCCAGCGCAGTCATGAACACCACCGGAATATCCCGCGTCGCGCTGTCCGCGCGCAGGCGCCTGCAGACCTCTAGCCCGTCGAGATCGGGCATCATCACATCCAGCAGGATCAGGTCGGGCTGGGCGAAGCGGACCCGCTCGAGCGCCTCGAAGCCACCCAGCGCCACGCGGACCTGGTACCCCTCCGCCTCCAGATGTTCGACGAGCAGGCCGACATTCACGGGATTGTCGTCGACGATCAGGATCGTCGCCGGCGCGGGCGCTTCCTCGCTCATGTCGCATCGATCCGGATGCGTTTCGATTCGATCAGTCGCAGCACCTTCGGAGACTGGTACGCCGCGGCCAGCGCCGCAAGATGCTCCGCAAAGGCGGTGTGCGCCGGATCGCGCTCGGCGATCGCCGCCGCCTCGCGGCGGATCGCGCGCATGTTGCCAGCCCGCGCCAGCGCAAGCAGCGTTTCCAAGGCTTCCGCAGGCGGCGCCACCAGGGCATCGTCCTTGAGCGGCGGTGGCGTCGTGGCGGGCACCGCAAACAGCTGGGCGAGGCACGCACCCAGCGCATCGAGATCGATCGGCTTCGCGAGCAGCTGCACCGCTCCCGCCGCCAGCACCTCCGCCTCGGCTGCGGGGCCGGTCATGCCGGACGTCGCCACCACGGGCACGTCGCGCAGCACCGGATCGGCCTTGAGCCGCCGGATCGCATCGGCGCCGCCCATCACCGGCAACTTCAGGTCCATCAGGATCAGCCGCGGCCAGGCGAGCCGGGCGGCGTTCACCGCAGCCAGCCCGTCCCCCACCCGGGTCACCACCAGGCCGCGGCCTTCCAGATAGGTCTGGAGCATGGCGGCGCTGGCCGGATCGTCCTCCACCACCAGCGCGTGCACGCCCGGCAAGCGCGGTGCAGCCGGCAACGGTCCCTCGAGCTGCTGGCGCACGCCAAGCCCACACTGAATCTCGGCGCGGAAGCGGCTGCCCTCCCCTTCCACGCTCTCGACCGTCAAGGCGCCGCCCATGGCCGAGACGAGCTGGCGCGCGATGCCCAGCCCCAATCCCGTGCCGCCGCCCCGCTGCCTTGCGCCGCCGGCCTGCTCGAACGGCAGGAAGATGCGATCGATCTGGTCGGCGGGGATACCGCTCCCGCTATCGATCACGTCGAGCCGCAGCCGGACTTGCCCTTCGCCCCAGCCGGCGACCGAGACCTCGAGCCGCACTTCGCCCGACGCGGTGAACTTGACGGCGTTGCCGAGCAGGTTGAGCAGCACCTGGCGGATGCGCTTCTCGTCGCCGATCACGTGCGTAGGCACATCGGCCGCCACGGTGGCGGTGAAGGCCAGCCCCTTTTCCTCCGCCCGCAGCCGGATCATCGCCGCCACCTGGTCGATGCAGCCGGCAAGGTCGATCGGCGCGGTGAGGATCTCCAGCTTGCCGGCCTCGATCTTCGACAGATCGAGGATGTCGGTGATCAACGTCAGCAAATGAGTGCCGCTCTGATGAATGGTGCGCGCGGCCTGACGGTGCCGGGGCGCAAGTTCCTCGCGTTCGAGCAGCTGGGCATAGCCGAGAATCGCGTTCAGCGGCGTCCGCAGCTCATGGCTCATATTGGCCAGGAATTCCGATTTCGCGGCGCTGGCCGCCTCGGCCGCGACATGCGCCTCGGCGAGCGCGCGGGCGGCGCGCGCCTGCGCCTGCTGCTCGGCCTCATAGATGCGGCGGACGGCGAGGAAGCGGTGCACCAGCATGCCGGCGGCGACGGCGGTCCAGAGGGCGATCAGCAGCAGATACCATTCCGCCGGGGTGACGAAGATGCCTTCGAACTGGAGCGCCTCGATCGCGGCGCGGAAACGCGTCGCGGCTGCCGGCCCGGCCGTCACGAAATCGATCGCCACGATATGCCGCAGGTCCGGCATGCGCGTGCCCGGCGGCAGGGGGTGGCGTGCGAGCCACCAGGAATCGACCGTGAAGCGCGACAGCGGCAGGGTCAGCAGGTTTTCCCCCGGATGCACGTCGAACTCGACACTGACCGGCATCGACGAGTCGGATTGGTCGGGCCGACTATAGGCGGGATCGAAATTCTTGAGCGTCAGCTTCAGGCGGCCCGGCGTGCCGCGATACGCCAGCCGCACGATGACCTTGTCGAAGCCGGACAGGTCGACCGGCGCAGCCGCATAGCGCAGGCCGTGCCCGCAAAACGGATCGGTCGCGCCAGGCCGCAGCGTGCATTCCCAGGTCAACGGCGCTTTTGGGTCGAACCGGCTGACCGAATGGCCGCCCGTCGCCGCGTCGCTATAGCCATAGGGCAGGAACGCCGCCCCGGCGTCCTGGATCGACCAGCGCGTCGTCGTCAGACTCTCGCGCCCGAGAACCAACACGAACGTGACGACCAGCAGAAAGAACATCGCCGCTTCGAGGCGCAGGTTCGGCCGCGGCGAGGATGCCGATCCGGGCGTCGCACGGCGGAAAGGAAACAGCGTTGGCACCTCGCGACTCCTAGCGGAGCAAGCGAGATACGTCCGTACACTTAATATTTCTCCCCACGAAGCCCCTTCCGCCGAACGGGTCTACGGCGAAGGTCGCGGTGGGGCGATCGGGGGACGCGGCGCGAAGCGCACGCGTCCCCCCCGGTCCACCGCTCAGGGGCGGACGCCGCGCACCCCGTTCAGCACCGCCAGCGCAGCGATGCCGAGGAACGCCGCGCTCGTCCACGGCCGTGCCTTGGCGAAGCTCTTGGCCTTTTCGGTCAGCGGCGCGTCGCCGGAGAAATGGGCGCGGATATCGTCGGTGAGGGCAGTCTTGCCGTTGGACACGGTCTTGGCGGCGTCCTGGGTCGCTTCGGTCATGCTCGTCTCCGTTGCTCGGGGCGCAGCAGTGCGCACGCGCTCTCAACGCCCGTGGTGCCGCCGGTTTCCACGCCAAAACAAAGGTCCCGGCGTTGCCGCCGGGACCAGGAGGATCGTCGGGGGACGAAGCGATCAGAAGTTGACGCGGACGCCGATGCGATAGGTGCGGCCGATCGTGTCATAGAGCGCCGGGTTCACGTCGAGGCCGGTATTGGTCTGCGGCGAGGGCACAGGATCGACATTGAACAGGTTGTCGACCTTGAAATAGCCCTGCACGCCGCTGGTTACCTTGTAGGATCCGCCGACGTCCACATAGAAGGCGCCGGGCATGAAGTTGCGGCTGACCGTGGCGTAGTTCCCGGTCGAAACCGGGCAATTGGTCTGGCAGACGACATACTGGTTGCTGAACACGCCGTCCGAGAACCAGCGCTCCTGCACCATCAGGCTGAACTGGTCGGTGTCGTAGCTCTGGATCGCCAGCCACTTCCACTTCGGGGTCGCACCTGTGTTGGCGCCGGCATTGTTCTGCGTCGCGACCCCGGCGATGCCGGCGCGGACCAGGAACTCGCTGACATGCGTGCCAAGTGCGCGGACGGTGAAATTACCCGGCAGGCCCAGTGGCCGCGCCCAGCGATAGCTCGCCTCGATGTCGACGCCGCTCGTCTTCCAGCTCGCGAGGTTGAACGGCTGGACGTTGATGTAATTCCCGCCCTGCACCGGGCTGTTGAGCACGAAACCGCCGCAGAACGCCTGGTTGCCCTCGAAACAGAAGCGGACGATCTGATCTGCCGAGAGCGTCGACACCACGCCACTCAGCTTGATCGTGTAATAGTCGACCGACAGGCTGAGGCCCGGCAGCCAGCGCGGGTTCGCCAGCGTGATGCCGACTTCCGTGTTGCGGGCGATTTCCGGCTTCAGATTCGGATTGCCGACGGTGTTCTGAAATGCCTGAACCGCGCCGGCCGGCGGGAACGGGTTGGCGAAGTTTGGCAGCGTCGTCACCGTCGGTGCGGCGAACAGTTCGGACAGGTTCGGCGCACGCACGTCACGCGACGTGACGGCGCGCAGGCGGATGCCGTCGATGGGCGTCGACCAGGTGCCGCCGACCTTCCAGGCCCATACCGTGCCCGAGGTGCTGTAATGGGTGTAGCGGGCGGCGGCGTTGAGGTTGGCGCGGCCCAGGCTCTCGCTGTCGAGAAGCGGAAGATTGGCCTCGGCCGAAGCTTCGTAGACGTTGTACTTGCCGCCGCCATTCTTGTAATTGCCGGCCGCCCAGTTGCTGCCCGTCTGCGCATTGAGCAGCGGATCAGCCGGATATGCGGTGCTGTTCGGGCTGGCAGGCAACACACCCGCGCCATAGGGGTCGGCGTTCACCCGGTAGAATTCGCGGCGATACTCGCCGCCGATCGCGAGGCTGAGCGGCCCGGCCCAGAGATCAAGCAAATTGCCCGAAATGTTGGCGCTCACCACGTCCTGGGTCAGCTTGGTGTGCTGGAATGGGCCATTGGCCGGCGTGACATAGGCCAGCGCCGCGGCGGAGGGCGTGAAGCCACCGAACACGTTGATCGGCTGACACCCGGCTGCACGCGCGGCCGCGTCGGCACAGACGATCGCGCCATTGAGGGTGATCGCGTTGGTCGCGGCAACATAGCGGGGCTGCAGCACGATATCGTGCACGTTGATGTCGGAGATGGTGACGCCGTGCTCGTAATAGGCGTCGTAGTTCCACTCGCCGCCGGCCGCCGAGAACTTGCCCTTGGCGCCGAGCACACCGCGATACTGGCGGCGATCGGTATAGACCTGCGGATCGGGGAAAGCGCCGTTGCTGGTGCCGAAGTTGAACGAGGTGATGCCGGCGCTCGCACAGCGGTCGCGGATCAGCTGCGGCAGGAACGGGTTGGCGCACTGTACGGTCAGGTTCGGGCGGTTGTAGCCCGGGCTCGGCTGGTTGTTGGTCTTGACCTGGCCGATGTTGAGCGTGGCGTAAATCTCGTTGCCCGGCGCGATGTCATAGCCGATGCGGGTATAGCCGACGACACGCTGCAGTTTCGAGACGAGCGACGCGCCCGATCCCGGTGCGCCGGTAAGGTCGCCGCCCACGCAGAAGCCGTTGCCCGGGTAGCAGTTGCTCACGCGCCCGTTGCCGAGAGGCTGGCCACCGGAGCCGTAGTTGAAATTGTAGGGCGTGCCGTTCGCGTCGAAGGCGATGCCCTGCAGCGGGCCGTTGTTGATCAGGCCATAACGGGCATATTGGTAAGGCTGCGCATAGTCGCTGTAGACATATTGCGGCGCGCCGCCCGTCTTCACATTGGTGTCCAGCAGCGTGGTCGCCTTGTACCAGTTGCGGCTGCGCGCGAGATCGGTGCCGAAATCGCCCGGCCCGACGCCGCCGTCATGGGCATATTCGCCGCTGACGATCAGGTGCAGCCGGTCGCCCGCGAACGACCGACCCCATGCGCCCTGCGCGAGGATCTGCTTGTTGTCGCCATAGGTGGTGATGCCGCCCTGCAGATTGGCCTTGAAGCCGGTGAAGCGGGTGTCGGTGATGAAGTTCACCACGCCGCCGACCGCGTCCGAGCCGTAGGAGGCGGAGGCGCCGCCGTTCACCACGTCGACGCGCTTGACCAGCAACTGCGGGAACAGGCTGATGTCCGGCACGCCGGTGACGTTGGCGGCGGCGACGCGCTGGCCGTCGAGCAGCGTCAGCGTGCGGATGGTGCCCAGGCCGCGCAGCGAGAAGGAGCTGAGCCCCTGCTGGCCGCTCGACGTGCTGAAGGTGCCGGTCGCGGCACCGGTCGAGCCCTGCAGCGACGGCAGCTGGGCGATGGTGTTGAACAGGTTCGGCTGCGCATTGGCGGCGATCTGCTCCTCGCCGATCACCGTGGTCGGCGTCGGCGCGGTAAAGCCGCTGGCGACGATGCGCGAGCCGGTGACGACGATCTGGTCATTCTGCTCGGTCTGCGCCGCCGTGTCGGCCTGCGGCACGGTGGCGGCCGGCGCCGGTTCGGGGCTGGTCTGGGCATTCGCCGGGCTCGCCAGTCCCATGGCCGCGAGCGCGATCAGGCTCGCGCCACCGCGGCGCAGCTGCGAGGTGAGAATGGCATTCATCCGACGAACCCCTCCAATGTTTTCCGGGCGTTATCCGACCCGTGGTGATGATGGCGCGACGCTAGACCTGCCCGGCGTCGCAGACATCTACGACATAGGTGGTAGACCGCCCGGCTCAGGGCCGGACGGCGTAGAGCGCGTGATGGGTGAGGATGAACAGCGTCCGCCTGCCCTCGCCGCCGAACAGGATCTGCAAGGGCCGCTCCGGCACGTCGATCCGCCCGGTTTCCTTGCCGTCCGCGCTGTAGACGAACACCTGCCCGTTCGCGACATAGACCCGGCCATCGGGTGCCACCGCGACGCTTTCGCCGCCGCGATTGGCGAACGGCTTGAGGTTGGTGAGCGTGCCCGCCGGGCCAACCGTTCCCGTGTAGGTGATGTTCTCCGAGCCATTGGTGACGAACAGCCGCGCGCCCGGCTTGCCGCCGACCAGCCCGTTGGCGTTGAGCGCGTGCGACCAGCGCCAGCCGACATGATCAATCGGCCCCTGCTGCCATACCCGGAAGGCGGGCAACGCCACGCTGCCATCGGGCGAGACATATTCCTGTGCCTTGGGCGCCCCGGCCTCCTGCGCGAACAGTTCGGCCATGGTGGCGAACTGGGTGGTCTGCTGGTTGAGCTGGTCGCGGAATTCGCCGTTCGCCCACCAGTTGACCGGCAGCAGCGTCGTCGCGCTCGCGCCGGGGCGCACCGGCGTAGGCTGAATGCGGGTCAACTGGTCGCGCGGGCCGTCGGGATCGATCGAATAGACCGCGCCCTTCGGCCCCAGCGACGAGAGCACCAGCAGATGTCCCGAGGCGTCGACTGCGAGATTGACCGGGTCGAGCGCATGGTCGCGGAGGATCTCCAGCCCCTTTGCCTCGGTCCAGCGCTGGATGCGCTGGAAGCGGCGATCGATGAAGTAGAGCCGCCCTTGCGCATCCACCGTCGCGCCGGAGATCGAATAGAAGCCGTCCTCCAGCTTCTCGACCTTCGTGGATAGGGGCTTGTCAACCACCTGCCGCTCGACCGCGCCGATATCGAGCCGGGCGAACTCGCGCTCGCGGACGACGCGCTTGCCGGTCACGTCCTGGATGGCGTTGTCGAACGGATATTTGCTCGCGCGCAGGAAGGTGCCGCAACCCTCGTCGTCGCAGGCGGCATAGCCGCTCTCGGCATTGGTGTGGAGGTTGCGGAAGCGGATGTCGGAGGCATTGAACAGCCGCACCGCGCTCGGCGCCGGGTGGTAGCTCCGCGTCACCCGATAGGTGTGATAATTGGCGAACAACAGGTTGCGCGAATTGCGGATTTCGAGCGATACCGCGTCCGGGCCATCGCCCACTTCCTGCTCGGTCTGCGGCGCCAGGAACTCCCAGTTGGCGACATTGTCGAGCACGATCTCGTTGCGGACATGATGCTCGACCGACATCTCGTAGACATGCCCCGGCGTGCTCGTATTGGTCACATAGAAGCCGGCCTGCGCGAAGGTGTTGGGGCTCCACACATCGGTGAAGGTGCCGCCGCCATTGTCGGTCACCCAGATGCTCGGATATTGCGCGTCCCAGCGCCCGTCGGCGACCGGATCGCCGCTGCGGGCCTGCTGGGTGCCGAGCGGCTTGCCGTCCGCGGTGGGGGTGCCGCCGCCGCCCATGATCTTCACGTCCTGCATCAGGCTGTTCGCGCCTGATCGCCACAGCACCGCCGCGGCGCGCGGGTTCACGCGGCCGGTGAACAGTCCGAGGCCGGAGAGGATGTTGTCACCGCCCTGCGGCGTCTCCAGGATCGGGAGCACGCTGCCCAGCCCGGCATGGGCCGGGTTGTTGTCGGGGACGGTCAGCTGGGTGATCGCCGGGTGCAGGCCGATCAGCACGGTATCGGGACGCAGCTTCAGCCGATCGGTCACCTTGTAGAAGCCGATCGGCAGATAGAGCACGCGGTTGCCGTCGATCGCCTTCTGGAGCGCGGCGGTGTCGTCGCTCGTCCCGTCGCCCTTCACGCCCAGCGTGCGAACGTTGACCCATTCGGCCATCGGCGGCAGCGCGCGCACGGCGGGCGCGGGCGCCGCGGGCAGCGCGGCGAGCGGCTGCACTTCCGCCTGCAGGTCGTATTTGCCCATGTCGCCGAGCTTCGGCACCTTCAGGCCATAGGAGAAGGCGCCGACCCTGTACGCCCGCCCCTTCCCCGCCACGGTCTTGCCGCTCTCGCGGAAGCGCGCGAACACCGGGCTGTCGATCGCCACCGCATTGTCGAAGCCCACTTGCGTGAAGACGTTGTTTTCGTTGGAGATCACTACCCCGGCCCGGGACACGCGCTCGAACCGCACGTCCTTGCCATAGAGCGAGTCCGAATAGCCGCGATCGATCTCGATCCCCACCGGCGTGTCGCGGATCGCGACATTGACCAGCGTCAGGTCGACCTCATGCTCGCGGATCGCCGCCTCGCGCTGGCCGTCGAAGGTCGAATCGATCAGCGTGAACTGCCAGGCGGGCGAGGTCTTCTCGGTGACGATGCCGTAGCGCCCGCCCTTGAACGCCACCTTCTCCATCACGTTGCCGGCCTGGTAGACACCGGCAAAGGCAGTGCCGAGCCGGAACTCCATGTGGCTGAGGAACGCATGCTGCGCCATGCGGAAGCGCACGCCCGCCGCGCCCGGGTTGCCGGCCGCGATCTCGATGTCGACATTGCTCATCGACGAATAGAAGGTGCCCGAATTGGCATCGCGGACGATCTTGTCGCGCGGCACCACGGTGGGCACCGGTACCGGCACCTTGCCGACGGCATATTGGTCGTCGCCGCCGAACACGATCATCGTCGAGACGCCCTGCTGGAACCCCGGCGTGTTGGCGCCGAGCAGGATCACCGGCCGCGTCGCGCCGACGCCGTAGACGCGGACACCCGCCGGCACCACCAGCGTGCGGCTGATGCGGTAGCGGCCCGAGGGCAGGAAGACGATGCCGTGGCGGGTCGCGTCGCGCGCATCGTCGAGCGCCTTCTGAATCGCCGCGGTATCGTCGGCCTTGCCGTCGCCGCGCGCCTTTACGGTCACCGCGCGCGGTTCGTCGGGCGCCGTGGGGAAAACCGACGCCTGCTGCGCCCAGGCGGGTGCGGTGAGCGAGGTCGCGACGAGCAATCCGGCCAGCAGGCAGCGCATATCCATCCCCATTCTGTTCTTAGTCCTTGATTGCATTGGCTAACCTGCTTGGAGAGGCGCGGCATCTGCGACCAAGGTCGTAGTTTCCAGCACCGCCGCAGCCTTTCAGAAGCAAGCAGCCCCCCTGTCCGGAGCCCCTTTGCCATGCCGACCCCTGCCGATCGAACGCCCACGCACGGCGCCGTGATCGTGATGGGGGTCAGCGGCTCCGGCAAGTCGACGCTGGGCGCGCTGCTCGCCGAAGCGCTGGGCTGCGCGTTCCTCGAAGGCGACGCCTTTCACTCCGCCGAGGCCGTGGTGAAGATGCGCGACGGTACGCCGCTCACCGATGCCGATCGCTGGCCCTGGCTCGATCGGATCGGCGCGGCGGTGGCGGCCTCGATCGAAACCTGCGGAGTCTCGGTCGCCGCCTGCTCGGCGCTGCGGCGGGTCTATCGCGACCGGCTGCGCGCCGAGATCCCCGGCGCGGTGCAGTTCGTGTTGCTCGAGGCGGACCGCGCGCAGCTCCTCGCCCGGATGTCGTCGCGGCCGGGGCATTTCATGCCGACCAGCCTGCTCGACAGCCAGCTGGAGACGCTGGAGCGTCCGCAGCCCGACGAGGGCGTGCTGATCCTGCCCGCGACCCTGCCCCCCGCAACGCTGCGCGACCGCGTCCTTGCCTATCTGGAGCAGCCCGCGCTCAGGGCATGAGCCGGCGACGCCCCTCCCCCAGATGCCAGCGCATCGCCAGCGCGGCGCGCTCGGGATCCTGCGCGCGGATCGAATCGACGATCACCTCATGTTCGTGCAGCATCACCGCGACGACTTCGGCCGAGCGCGAGCGCGAGATGTCGACGCCGGCCTGCATCACCTTCTCCACATCGGGCCACAGCGCGTCGAAGGCCTGCTGAAAGGCCAGGTTGCCGGTGGCGTCGGCGATCGTGCGGTGCAGCTCGCGATCCTCGTCATGCGCCGGCGCACTGGAGAGCAGCGCCGTCCGCAGCGCCGCCATCGCCGCCTCGAGCGCGCCCATCTGCTCGGGCGTGCGGCGCAGCGCCGCCAGCCGCGCCGCCTCGGTCTCCAGAACGAAGCGCACCTCGTAGCTGCCGAGCGTCGCCGGCAGCTCGGCCAAGGGCATGAAGGCAGCCAATCGTTCGGAGGGGCGGCCCTTGACGAATGACCCGGCGCCGCGGCGCACCTCGGTGATGCCGTCCGAGCCCAGCCGGACCAGCGCCTCGCGCACGATCGCGCGGGAAACGCCGCACATCTCGGCCAGCCGCGCTTCGGACGGGAGCCGCGCGCCGACCTCCAGATCCTCGGCCTTGATCAGTTCGACGATCGCCGCATAGGCGTGATCGGAAAGCCTTGGCTGGTTCATCGCCGCACCCGCTGGGCCCCTGCAACCGCCATGCCCCTCCCCTTCTGCCGCCGGAACCGTGCCGGCAACTTATCGGACAGGTTTAGGCAAGATGGTGCAAAATTGCTAGCCGAAACGACCAAAGCCGCTGTGACATGCAGATTGGGGCTTGAACCTGTCCTACAAGTTCGGATACGTTAACGTTAACGAATCTGGAGGCGCGGCCTCGGAAAACGGATCGTCAGGGAGGATGGCATGCAAGCCGTATCGCAAGGACAGCAGGTTGAACGCACGGGCGTCGACGCGTCGGCGCCGCCCCGGCTGACGCCAACGCAGATGCAGGTATTGCGCTGCGTCCATTCGGGCCTGCTCAACAAGCAGATCGCCTATGAGCTCGGCATGGCCGAGGCCACGGTCAAGGTTCACATGACCGCGGTGATGCGCAAGCTCAACGTCCGCAACCGCACCCAGGCGGCGATCGCCGCGGGCCAGTTCGGCTGGTCGCACGGCTGATCCGCCGCTCAGGCCGAGAGCAGCCGGCGTTCGAGCAGCGCCTGGAAGTCGCGGCGGCCATCGGCGATGAGCAGCACGAAGACATGGTCGACGATAACCCGGTAGATCAGCCGGTATGGCGGCGCGCTCAACTGGCGAAACTCACGCACGCCGATCGCATCGAGTTCGGCGGGGACGCTGCCACGATCCGGGAAAGCTTCCAGGCTTTCCATCTTCGCCAGCATCGCGTCGAGAAAGGCGTCGGCCTGCTCGGGTGAGCGATGCGCTGCTATCCAGCCATGGATCTCCGCCAGGTCCGCTTCGGCCCCGGCCGTGAGATGGACGACAATGCCGCTGCTCATTCCGCAGCGTTGCCCGCGCCCTTCCGCAGCCGCGCGATCGCGTCGCGTGCCGGCACCGTGCGCCCGGCCTCGATATCGCGGGTGCCGAGCGCCAGCAGCTTGAGCAGTGCGAGCGTCTCCTGCGTCTCCTGGTAGCTCGCGACGTCCTGCAGCACCGCACGTGCCTCGCCATTCTGGGTGATCACCAGTGGCGGCGCGCCGTCTGCCAGGCCGCGCAATAGCTCCGCGGCATGGGCCTTGAGATAGCTGACCGGCTTGACCTGTTCCGAATAGCGCATGCGTACCTCAGACCGATAATGGACCGAATATAGTCTTCATACGCCATCTGAACAAGCCACTGTGCCCGCTGTTTTACAAATGTTCGCATCGCCTTGTTGGTTTGAATGAAATCTGGCATATGCTGCGCAACACTCATTCAACCGCGCAAGGCGAGGCACGAATGCATTCAGATATCGAACGGATCAGTGAACTTGCCGATGCCGGCGAGCGCATGATTGAACGACTACGCCGCAAGGCGTTTCTACCCGAAAGCCGCAAGGGACTCCATGTCCGTTTCGGCATTGCGGAAGCGGCGCAGTTGTTGGGCTGCTCTACCAACCGCATCCGCATGGCCGAGGACGATGGGCGTCTTCCCCCTCCCCCACCGAGCGAGAATGGCCGGCGCCCCGGCTATACGGTGGAGGAACTGCTCAACATGCGGCAGGTGCTCGGCGCCTCCCCTGCCCGCGCGCCGCTCGACGTGCCGGCGATCATCGCGGTGCAGAACTTCAAGGGCGGCGTCGGCAAGTCGACGGTCACCACCCATCTCGCCCATTATTTCGCGGTGCAAGGCTACCGTGTGCTCGTCGTCGACTGCGACAGCCAGGCGACCACGACCACCCTGTTCGGCTTCAACCCGCATTTCAACATCACGCGGGAAGAGACGCTCTACCCCTATCTCTCGATCGACCCGACCCAGGCCGACCTGCTCTATGCGGTCAAGAAGACGCCCTGGCCCAATGTCGATCTGATCCCGTCGAACCTCGAACTGTTCGATGTGGAATATGAGCTCGCTGCGGCCGGCGCCGATGGCGGTTCGATCCTCGCGACGCGCTTCCGCAAGCTCAAGGCAGGCTTGAACGATCTGGCGCGCGATTATGACGTCGTGATCCTCGATCCACCGCCCGCGCTCGGCACGATCAGCCTCGCGGTGATGCAGGCGGCCAACGCGCTGCTCGTGCCGCTGGCGGCGACCACGCCGGATTTCTGCTCGACCGTCCAGTTCCTGTCGATGATGGACCAGGTGCTGCACCAGCTGACCGAAGCCGGCATCGACGTACGTTATGATTTCGTCCGGCTGATCTGCTCGAAGTTCGACGGCAACGACCCCAGCCACGCGATGGTCCGCCAGATCATGGAGCAGGCATTCGGCCCTGCCCTGCTGCCGGTGCCGATCCTCGAATCGGCCGAGATCAGCCATGCCGCGATGCGGATGATGACGATCTACGAGCTCGATCGTCCGATCGGCACCGCGCGCACGCACAAGCGCTGCAAGGCCAATCTCGACGAGGCGCTCGGCCAGGTCGAGGCCATCGTCCGCCGCAACTGGGGCCGCGTGCCGCCGGCCAGCGAGGAGGAAGTCGTCAATGAAGCGGCGTGATCGCACCATTTCCACGCGGAGAGGCTGAACCGTGGCACGTACCCAGAAGGACTATCTCGCCGATCTGCTCGCGGAGGAGGCCGCCGCCGAGACGGCCTCGGCCGCCCCGACCGCGACGCCCCTCCCCGCGCCTGCCGAACCGGAGCCCGCGCCGCGAGTCGCCCGCACCCGCGGCACGACCCTGCTTGGCCGCGAGTCCGCGCTTGCCCGCGTCGCCTCGGGCGAGGTGCGACAGGTCACCCAGCTGCTGCTCGACCCCGCGCGCGTGCGGATCTGGCCCGGCAATGCGCGCGTCTATGGCCATCTCACCGAGGACAATGTTCGCGAGCTGATTGATTCGATCATCGCCGAGAACGGCCAGAAGGTGCCGGCGGTGGTGCGGCGGGTCGAGGGGGATCCCGACCATGACTTCGAAGTCATTGCCGGCACCCGGCGCCACTTCGCCATCTCCTGGCTGCGGGCGCATTCCTACCCGGACATGCAGTTCGTGGCGCAGGTCGCGCAGCTCGACGACGAGGCCGCCTTCCGCCTCGCCGATCTCGAGAACCGCGCCCGCAAGGATGTCTCGGACCTGGAGCGCGCACGAAACTATGCCGAGGCGCTGAAGAGCCATTACGACAACCACCTCACCCGCATGGCCGAACGGCTGAAGCTCTCCAAGGGCTGGCTGTCGAAGATGATCAAGGTCGCCGGTATCCCCGACGGCGTGATCGCCGCCTTCGCCTCGCCTTCCGATGTCCAGCTCAAGCCCGCCTATCCGCTGGCCCAGGCGCTCGACGACAAGGTCGCTGCCAAGGCGATTCTCGCAGAGGCGCGGGCGCTCGCGCGCGAGCAGGGCGAGCGTCGCGCACACGGACACGCCGTGATCGGTGCCAGCGACGTGCTCCGCCGGCTACTGGCAGCGCCCGCGGGCCCGGCGGAGGCCGAGACGCTGTTTTCCTGGTCGATGCCAAATGGCCGGCCCGCGCTCAGCGTATTGTCGGTCAATCGCCAGGGCGTGACCGTTCGGCTCCATGCCGGCTCGGGCGCCGAGCACGGCCACTTCCTAAACGCGTTCAAGGAAGCGCTCGAACAGCTCGAGCGCGAAGGCCGCGGGCTCCAACGATGATCGTGTTTCCCCGGGGAAACGGACGGCACCCGCCGGCCTGTCGTTTCCCCGGGGAAACCGCCCGGGCTGCGGCGCGCGCCCGCTTCGCGCCGATACCCGTTTCCCCAGGGAAACACCTCCCCCCTCCCCCACCCTCAGAGGCCCCATGACCAAGGCCGATCGCCAGTCGATCCCCGACCAGTTCGACCTGTTCCTCCCCTATCTTGCCGACATGCCGCTGCGCGACCAGCGGGAGATGATGGAACGCCCCTTCTTCAGCCTCGCCAAGTCGAAGCGGGTCAAGCCGATCGATTACAAGAGCCCGGACGGCAAGCTGTGGGTCCATGTCTCGGCCAACCCCGACTATGGCATGGCCACGATCTGGGATGCCGACATCCTGATCTATTGCGCCAGCGTGCTGGCAGACATGGCCCGGCGCGGCCGCAACGACATCCCGCGCAAGCTCCACCTGATGCCGTACGACTTGCTCCGCGCGATCGGCCGGCCGACGACGGGCCGCGCCTATGAGCTGCTCGGCCAGGCGCTCGACCGCCTCGTCGCGACCACGATCAAGACCAACATCCGCGCGGAGAACCGCCGCGAAGCGACGTTCAGCTGGCTCGACGGCTGGACCCAGCTCGTCGACGAGAAGACCGAGCGCTCGCGCGGCATGACGATCGAGCTGTCGAACTGGTTCTATGAAGGCGTGCTGATGACCGGCGGCGTGCTGTCGATCGACCGCGCCTATTTCGATCTCACCGGCGGCCGCGAGCGCTGGCTGTACAAGGTCGCCCGCAAGCATGCCGGCGGGGCAGGGGAGGCGGGCTTCGCCATCTCGATGCCGACGCTGTTCGAGAAGTCGGGCGCCGAGGGCCAATATCGGCGCTTCAAATTCGAACTCGCGAAGATCGTCGAGCGCGACGAATTGCCCGGCTATACGCTGTCGCTCGAGACACCGGCGGGCAAGCGTGAGCCGAACCTGCGCATGCGGCGGCGCGGGGAAGGGGGGGGTGCCGCGCCGACCGTCAAGCCGGCGCAGGCCACGCCTGCTCCCGCGGCCGCATCGCAACCCGACGCGGCGCCTGCGCCCGCGCCCCTAAGTCCCGAAGCGAGGGCGATGATCCGCCGCTCGCTCACCAGCCTTGCTACCCGGGGCACCAGCGGGATGGTGACCGACGCAACGCTGGCGCTGCTGCGCCAGGAATGCCCCGGCTGGGACTATCAGCAGCTGCACCACCAGTTCCGCGAATGGGTGGAAGCCGATGTCACGCGTACGCCGGCCAACTACCAAAACGCGTTCATCGGCTTCGTCCGCCAGTGGCACGCGCGCAACAAGCATCAGCTGCGGTGATCGCGACGCCCGCCGTTCCCGAAGTGTCGGGCACCGCGCAATCGACAGCTTCAACCCTGCGCTCATCACAGCAAATTTGAACGAGTTCGAGTGCCCTGGGGATGCAAGTGATTCAAGGTGGGCGCCCATTTCCGTGGAACACGCCGTGGAACTGCCGAATGGCATGGGGTTTCGACACAACAGGAACCCATATCGACCCTTTCGGAACGTCCTATCGACCTTTCGGGAACGGCACACTCGATCCTTCCGGAACGCATCCCCGACACTTCGGGAACGTGTCTTCTCGCTCGACTCGTGGGAATCCGTACCCGGCGCGTGCCACACGCCTCCCTTAACTTTCTAAGATTCAGAAAACCTTCTAACGCTTTTGGAGGTTTCCATTTTTTTGGAGAATTGGAGAGCCAATCGGATAGGCCAGCCCTCCATCGCGCGCCCAGGCCCTCGCTGGCGCGTGCATCGATTGCCCGGCGACGCTCGCAAAACCTTAAGGATTGAATTCGTAGGTACCCCCTCGGACACCTTGAGAGGGATCGGGAAAAGTGATCGACGCCGGTTGGGATGCAACGATGGAAACGGAGCGCGCGAAGCTGGAACACTTCTGGCGCAGCAACGGGCCGAAGATGCGATCGGCACTGCAATCTCCGTTGCTCGGCCGGTTTCAGGCGAACCAATATCGCGGAATCGACGTCCGGCACCTGCACAACAAGTTCGGCTGGCAGGCTGGTAACAACATCCACTGCGCCGGCGCCTTCTACCGCACCGAAGCCTTCATGCGTCTCCCTGACCAGCATCGATGCGGACAGAAAAAGGCCCAGACCGTCCACATCGAACATACCGTCCCCATCGCATCCATCGTCAGCGCGATCACCGCGGCGCGGCCGGAAGGACCTTCGCAGATCATCACCTGGCTTCTCGCCCGGTCGATCACCACCGGAGTCGCCGATGGCAAGGGGCCGGAAGCCGAGCGTCGGCGCATCGTTCGCCGCGGCTATGCGCGTCGCACAGACTTGTTCACGCCAGGCCATGCCGACGAAAACCTGCCGTTCCGCCGCTATGACGCGACCAGCGGCACCCGCATCTGGGACCTGGTGTCTCGCCGGCCCATCGATCCGGATCGCTTCACCATGGCCGACCATCACGCCAACCTGAAGGTCGCTCTCGCATGGGCAGCGCTGCCCGACTGGTCGGAACAATTGGCCGCCATTCCGGCATGATCCTGCGCGGAGGATCCCCGTCTTCGCCCGAGCAGCATCGTGCGGCGCCCCAGACACGCGGGGCACCGCACGCCCTGGCCGCGAGAGCATGCGATGATCCTCCGCAACCAATTGAAGCAAAAGGCATTATACTTGCATGCCCGCCTATTGCTTCCGCCTTCGTACCCCCGATCGCCACCCACATGCGCCGGAACAGCGCGATCTGCCGGATCTTCGCGAGGCACTGATCGCCGGCCATGGTCTCGCCCGCACGCTGCTCCGCCACTGGAGCGGCCGGACGCCACTGCACGGCAGCCTCGACATCGAGGACGAGCGCAACCAGCCGGTCGCGCGCATCCTGCTGGCGGATCTGGCGCGGCAGCTGTCCTAAGCCCTTGCGATTAAGGCCGTGGCCGTGTTGAACTGCGGGAAACCATCGAGGATCCTCCCGTTGAAGCACGCGCCCCGAGTTCTCCGCCGCTCGCTTGCCCGCAGTGCCGCAATCGCCGCTGCGCTTTTCGCCGTGCCCGCGGCGGCGCAGCGGCTGTCGCCCGCGGAGGCGGTGATGGCCCGCACCGTCGACGCCGACTATGACCGCTCGGTCGCGCTGCTCGAAAGGCTGGTCAATCAGAACAGCGGCACGCTGAACCTCGACGGCGTAACCAAGGTCGGGACGATGTTGCGCGCGGAACTGGAGCCGCTGGGCTTCACCGTCACCTGGAAACCGATGGGAGCGGTGGAACGGGCAGGGCACCTGATCGCCGTCCATCGGGGCAAGCCGGGCACCAAGATGCTGCTGCTGATCGGCCATCTCGATACCGTGTTCGAGCCGAGTTCGCCGTTCCAGACCTTTGTCCGCAAGGGTGACCAGGCCGAAGGACCGGGGGCGGGCGACGACAAGGGCGGCATGGTGGTGATCGTCGCGGCGCTGCGCGCGATGCAGGCGGCGGGCACGCTCAAGAACGCCAATATCGAAGTCCATCTGACCGGCGACGAGGAAAAGTCCGGCAGTCCGCACAGCATTGCCCGCGCCGACCTGATCGCGGCCGGCAAGCGCGCGGACGCCGCGCTCGATTTCGAGGGGCTGGTGATCGATGGCGGGCGCGACATGGGCTCGACCGCACGCCGCTCGGCGATCGACTGGCGGATTACCGCGACCGGCAAGACCGGGCACAGTTCGCTGATTTTCGGACCCGAGTTCGGCGATGGTGCGATCAATGAGATTACCCGTATCCTCGCGGCGTTTCGCAAGGAACTGCCCGAGCCGAACCTCACCTTCAACACTGGCGTGATCGCGGGCGGTGCGCGTGCGACCATCGACGAGAGCGGCACCGCCTCGGCGGGAGGCAAGACCAACATCATCCCCGCCACCGCGGTCGCGGTCGGTGACTTCCGCACCCTCAGCCCCGAGCAGACCGCACGGGTGCGGGCGAAGATGGAGGCGATCGTCGCCGCGCACGCGCCGGGGACCGACGCCAGGATCAGCTTCGGCGAAGGCTATCCGGCGATGGCGCCGACCGCGGGCAATCAGGCGCTGCTCGCGCGACTCAACGGGGTCAATCGCGACCTTGGCCTGCCGGAAATGCCGGCGCTCGATCCGCTGAAGCGCGGGGCAGGGGACATCTCGTTCGTCGCCGCCGATGTCGATAGCCTGGCCGGCCTCGGTCCCTACAGTACCGGTGACCATGCCCCCGGCGAGACGGTCGATCTTCCCAGCATCCGCCGCCAGGCGAAGCGCGCGGCGCTGCTGATGTCGCGGCTGAGCGCCGAGCGGAGTGCGCGATGAAGCGCGTGTTCCGCGCGGCGTTCGCACTGGCGCTGCTGCTGGTCCCGGCGCTGGGGCGCGCCGACCCGCAGTTCAGCCTGCTGGTGATCGCCGCGCCGAGCACCTATCACTATGAATATATCCCCGTCGCACGCGACAGCCTCGAGCGGCTGAGCCGGCTCCACGCCTTCACGATCGACTGGCGCAAGGACGGCACGCCGCTGGAAGGCGATCTGCGCCGCTACGCCGCCATCCTGCTGCTCAACACGCCGGCGGACACCTTCACCCCTGCGCAGCGCAGCGGATTCGAGCAGTATATGCAGGCCGGCGGCAACGCGATGGTGGTCCACCGCGCCGCGATCATCCCCGCCGGCGCATGGCCCTGGTACGAGAAGCTGGTCGGGCGCAGTTTCGTCAACCATCCGCTGACCCAGACCGGCGTGGTGACCGTGCTCGACAAGGGCTTCCCGGCCACCTTCGGCCTGCCCGAGCACTGGCTGTGGACCGACGAGTTCTACGTCACCACCAATCCCTTCGACATTGCCATCCACCGCGTGCTCGGCGTCGACGAGGCGAGCTACGATCCCACGCGGATCTGGCCGGGGCAGGTGGGGCACCGGATGGGCAAGGACCATCCTGAAGCCTGGTTCCACGCGTATGAAAAGGGAAGGGTGTTCGTCACCCTGCTCGGGCACGATGCCGAGATGTACCGCGACGAGCGCTATCTCCAGCATCTGCTGGGCGGCATCACCTGGACGGCGACGGGCTTGGGCGAGCAGCGCTGAGCCGGGTCAATCGGCGCGTGCCATCCGGCGTGCTGCCAACACCAGGTTGATCCGGGCGGTCGACCGATCCTCGACGCAATCCTTGAGGACGCGCCGGCTCGGCACGCCGTCCTCGACGCATTGCTGCGCGACCCCGCACGGGATCGCGTCGATGTCGCTCTGCCCCGAACCGTGCAGGATGCGGCAGCTGCGCAGTCGCATGCCGTCCTTCGACTTGTCGGTCTTGAGGTCGACCTTGATCATCCGCAACTGGCGGGCAACGACGATGATCTCCTGCTCGGCGTTCAACGCAGGGCTGGCCTGGAGTATCAGCAGGATCGGCAGAATCATAGCGCCTTCCTCTCCGGTTCTGTTCTTTTGACGCCAGCCTATGCCGGAAGGCGCTCCAGCACAACGCGTCAATCGTCTGCCATCGCCTCCAGAACCGCTTCGATCCGCGACAGGCGCGCCACCGGATCGTCGATGCGCTCGGCGAGCAGCAGCCGTTCGCCCTTGGCCGTCAGGCCCGCGGCGACGGCATTGCCTGCGAAGTCGGGGCGGGGAGTGAACGCAATCGCGGCGGGGCCGGCATCGATCCGCGCGATCCGCAGTGCGAGCGCCTGTGCACGCACCCGCGCGATCGCCAGCAACGTGACGGCGCCGTCCGGCAGCGCGCCGAACCGGTCGGCCAGCTCGGCCTCGAGCGCATCGATTGCCGCCCCATCGTCGGCGCGGGCGAGGCGGACATAGAAGGCGACGCGCAGCTCTTCGTCGGGGATCCAGTCCTCCGGCAGGCAGCCTTGCAGCCCCAGATGCAGTTCGGGCGCCCAGCGCTCCACCGTTTCACCGCGCGCGGTGCGCAGCGCCGCTTCGAGCAGATGCTGGTAGAGGTCGATGCCGATCAGCTTCATGTGCCCGGCCTGCGCCTCGCCCAGCAAATCGCCGGCGCCGCGCATGTCGAGATCCTGCGCGCTGATCGCGAAGCCGGCGCCGAGCCGGTCGAACGCCTCCAGCGTCCGCAGGCGTTTCAGGGTGCGGGCGCCGATCGGCTTTTCGGGATCGGTGAGCAGCAGCACCTGGCCGCGCCGGCTGCCGCGCCCGACCCGCCCGCGCAGCTGGTGCAGCTGACTGAGGCCGAAGCGATCGGCGCGGTAGAGCACCATGGTATTGGCGCGCGGCACGTCGAGTCCGGCTTCGATGATATTGGTGGCCAGCAGCACGTCGCCGTCGCCATCGCCGAACCGCACCATCGCCTCGTCGATCTCGGCGGCCGGCATCTTGCCATGCGCCTGGCGCAGGGTCAGCTCGGGCACCAGTTTCGCAAGCTTGGCGGCGAGCGGCGCCATGTCGTCGATCCGCGGCACGACGACGAAGCTCTGCCCGCCGCGGCTGCGTTCGCGCAGCAGCGCCGCACGGACCAGCGCGTCGTCGAAAACCCCCAGTGCGGTGCGGATCGGCTGGCGGCGGGCAGGGGGCGTGGCGATCACCGACAGATGCTGGATGCCGACCAGCGCCGCCTGCAGCGTACGCGGAATCGGGGTGGCGCTCAGGGTGAGTACATGGCCGGCACCCAGGCCGTGCAGCTTGGCCTTGTCGGCCGCGCCGAACCGCTGCTCCTCGTCGAGGATGACGAGCGCGAGCTTGGTATAGCGGACGCCCTTGCCCGCCACCGCGCCGGTGCCGATGACGATATCGATCGATCCGTCGGCCAGGCCTGCCTTCACCCGCTTCTTCTCGGCCGCGCTCGACAGCCGGGAGAGCCCCGCGACGGTGACGCCGCTGCCCTCGAAGCGGGCGGTGAAGGTCTCGAGATGCTGGCGGGCGAGCACCGTCGTCGGCGCGGCGAGGGCGACCTGGTATCCGGCAAGCGCCGCCAGTGCGGCGGCGCGCAGCGCCACCTCGGTCTTGCCGAAGCCGACATCGCCGATCACCAGCCGGTCCATCGGCGTGCCGGCGGCGAGATCGGCGCGCACCGCCTCGATCGCGCGGGCCTGGTCGTGGGTCTCGCTGTACGGAAAGCCGGCGACGAAACGCTCATAGGCGGCGGTGTCGGGATCCAGCATCGGCGCGGTGCGGGCCATGCGCGCTTCGGCGAGCGCGATCATGCCGCGCGCGGTCTCGGCGATCGCCGCGTCGATCGCGCCCCGCCGCTTCTGCCAGCTGGAGCCGTCGAGCTTGTCGAGCGCCACCGCATCGGCATCGCCGCCATAGCGCCACAGCCGGTCGGCCTCGGCGACGGGCACGAGGCGCGTCGCGCCATCGGCATAGGTGAGGGCGATCGCGTCGCCGCCGGTACCGTCCTCGCCAGGCATCGGTGCAAGCCTGGCGACGATCGCGATGCCATGGTCCTCGTGTACGACAAGGTCGCCGAGCCGGATCTCGCTCTGGCCGAAGACGGCGAGGTCGGCGGGGCCGCCCGCGTCGCGTTCCGCACGGCTGCCGAGCAGGTCGGCAGCCGCCACCGCCAGGACGCCCGGACGGCGGAAGCCGCGATCGATCGGTGCCTCGAGCAGCGCGACCACGCCCGCGGGTTCGCGGCACAATGCCGCCCAGCTGTCGCAGGCGACCGGCTCCACGCCGAGGGCGCGGGCGATGCGGCCGCGCAGGAAGCGCAGGTCGCGCGCGCTACCCAGCACGACCAGCCGGTCTTGGTCGGTGAGCGCCGTTCGGGCAAGGCGGACAAAGGCGCGCAGCGGGGCCCGGCTTTCGATGAAGCGCGGCGGCGGATCGCCCGCCTCGGCAAGCGCCAGGGTTGGCTGGCCGTCGAGATGCGCCTGCCAACGCGCTTCGTCTGCAATTTCGCGCACCGCCCGGCCGGGCCGCCGGCGCAGTCCATCGGCGGCCAGCGCAAGGAAGCGGCGGCGGCGCTCTTCGGCGGCGGGCTCGATTGCCAGCACCGCGCCCGGCAGATGCGCGGTCAGCAGCACGCCATCCGCGCCCACCGCCGGTTCGCGGACGCGGCCCAGCTCTTGCGCGTCGCACGTGCCGGTGGTGCGCTGGCTGACGGCGTCATAGCTGCGGATCGCAACGACCTTCCCGTCGGCGACTTCGATCCGGCGGGGCGCATCGGCATCGGCGGGATAGACATCGAGCACTTGGCCCCGCAGCGCGACCTCGCCGGGTTCGTCGACGCGCTCGTCCTCGACATAGCCCGCCTCGACCAGCGTGGCGAAGAGCGCGGGCAGGTCGAGCGGCGCGCCCGCCACCACGCGCGGCGGCGCTGCCTCGAACGCCTCGGGCGGCGGATAGAGGCGTGCCAGCGCCTCGCCGGTGGTGATGCAGGCGATGCGTGGCGGCGTGCCGCCGGCTCGGGCGAGCCGGATCCGGCGCAGCGCCGCAACCCGCTGGCCGACATTGGCGGGCGAGGCGGGCGCCGCATCGCCGGGCAGTGCGTCGCTCCCCGGGCAGAACAGCACCGTCGCCGCAGGCGCCAGCGCGGCAAGCGCCTTGGCAAGCGCAAGGCCCCGTACCTCGTCGGCAGCGGCGTAGAACAGATCATCATCGACCAGCGCCTTGGCGAGAAGCGCCGCGGTCACACCAATCGACAGCGGCGGCGCGGACCGGGGCGGCGCAATCGCCCGGGCTACGGGATCGGCGGTGAGGGGCATGCGGCAGTGCCTTCGGGCGAGAGGGATAGCGCTAACGAGTCGTTCGCGGCGGCGTTCCGCAAGGGCATACCGCCAGCGGAGGTGCCGCAAGACGGTCCTGACGCAGGGGAAGGGCGGGCAGGGGGAGACAGACACCCTCACGATTCGTCTTTCCAGCGCACCGATTCCCGCTTGGAGGCGGCGATTCGGGTGCGATTCGCGGATTCCGCAAGGGCAGGCGTCATCAAAAGGTCATGCGACGTAGTGCCGATCGCCGCGCGAAATCGCTCTATATCAATAGGTTACGACTTCCCGTGAACCAAAACGACATAAAATTGCAAAACGGT